>NZ_MBEJ01000143.1 GCF_001953975.1 Mycobacterium sp. NS-7484 | reverse complement strand
CCGAACGCCGACTCAACACCGAAGGCGGCGACGCCCCACCCGCTGTCGATACTGGCGGAGTCAACACCGAAGGCGGCAAAGCGCCACCCTTCTAGGCCAATTCAGCCAATCCGCTCGATGACCGTGGCATTGGCCATCCCGCCGCCCTCGCACATGGTCTGCAATCCGTAGCGGCCGCCGCGCTGCTCCAGGGCGTTGACCAGGGTGGTCATGAGGCGCGCACCACTGGCGCCCAGGGGATGCCCGATCGCGATGGCGCCACCGTTGACGTTGGTCTTGTCAAGATCCGCACCCGTGTCATGCGCCCAGGCCAGCACCACCGGCGCGAACGCCTCGTTCACCTCGAACAGGTCGATGTCGGCCAACGTCAAACCGGCCCGCGCCAACACCTTTTCGGTCGCCGGGATGACACCGGTCAACATGTAGAGCGGATCGGAACCGACGACGGTGGTGGTATGGATCCGAGCCAGGGGCTTCAAGCCCAGCTTGCGCGCGGCCGCTCCGCTGGTGATCATCACTGCCGCGCTGCCGTCGGACAGCGGTGACGAGTTGCCCGGGGTGATCTCCCAGTTGATCTGCGGGAAGCGGGCCGCGTACGACTCGTGGTAGAACGCCGGCTTGAGTCCGGCGAGTGTCTCGACGGTGGTGCCGGGCCGGATGATCTCGTCGGTGCTCAGCCCCGTGATCGGGGCGAGCTCGGCATCGAACAGACCATCCTTGGTGGCCCGCGCCGCCTTCTCGTGGCTGCCTGCCGAGAACTCGTCGAGCTGGGCACGGGAGAAGCCCCACTTGGCCGCGATCAGTTCTGCGCTGATCCCTTGGGGCACAAGCCCGTCCGAGTAGCGTTCGGCGAATGCCAGGCCGAACGGGTCGCTGCCGGGCAGTACCGATGAACCCATCGGAACCCGGGACATGGACTCCACCCCTGCGGCGATCACGATGTCGTAGGCCCCGGCGAGCACGCCTTGGGCGGCGAAGCTGATCGCCTGCTGGCTGCTGCCGCATTGGCGGTCGACGGTGGTGCCGGGCACGCTCTCGGGAAAGCCTGCGCCCAGTAAGGCGTTGCGGGCCACGTTCACCGCCTGGTCGCCCACTTGCGTGACGGCCCCGGCAATCACGTCGTCCACCAACACGGGGTCGACGCCGGTGCGCGTGGTGAGCTCGCGCAGGCTGTGCGCCAGCAGGTCCGCCGGCAGGACGCCGTGCAGGGCGCCGTTGGCCTTGCCTTTGCCGATCGGGGTGCGGACCGCTCCGACGATCACTGCGTCGCGGTCTGAGTATCCGCTCATCTGGGCCTCCTGATGCTCCACGCTGAGTATTGTTATGACTACCCAGGTATAGCACCTGGGTATAGTAAGAACAACTCAGGTATGGAGTTTGATTCCGTGGGAATGCTGCAGGGCAAGTTGGCCGATCGTGACGCGTGGTCGGCGGTGGGGCGGTGCCCGATCGAGAGGACGATGGCGTTCGCCGGTACCAAGTCGGCGATGTTGATTATGCGCGAGGCCTTCTACGGCACCACCCGGTTCGACGATTTCGCCCGTCGCGTCGGCATCACCAAGGCGGCAACCTCGGCGCGGCTGTCAGACCTGGTGGCGGCCGGACTCCTGGCCAAGAAGCCGTACCGCGAGCCGGGGCAACGGGAGCGCTACGAATACGTGCTCACCGAATCCGGGACCGACTTCATGCCGGTGGTGTGGGCCATGTTCGAGTGGGGTCGCAAGCACCTCGGCGATACCGGCCTGCGCCTGGCGCATGACGAGTGTGGCGCCCTGGCCGGCGTCGAAATCCGTTGTGAAGAAGGTCATCTCGTACCGTCTGACGAACTCGTCATCCGCGTCGAACGCGACCATTCGTGACCACCGGCGCGGACGCGCTGAAAATCCTGGCCGACGACGGCCGCTGGCGCATCGAACCCGGACTCACCGAAGCGGAACTCGACGCGCTCGAAACCCGGTTCTCCCTGTGGCTGCACCCGGACCACCGTGACTTCTTGGCGGCCGGTTTACCCATCGGATCCGGCTGGCCGGACTGGCGAAACGCCGACGAGGTGACGCTGCGGTCACATATCGGGCGTCCGGTGCGCGAGCTGCTGCACGCCGTGCGCACAGGGGAGTTGTGGCACCCGGCCTGGGGTGACAATCCCGGCGGTGACGCGGCATGGAAAATCGCCAGCGCTGCGCTGGCCGGTCAACCCCGGGTGGTCCCGATCTACGGTGTCGCGTTCCTCACCCAGGGGTCGACCGATGCGACGGTGTGGGCGGTCCAGGACGCCGGCGTCCAGGCGGTGGCGTCGAATGTGCTCGGCTTGGCCCGCCTGCTCACCGGACAGAATGTGACCCCGCCGGAATCTGCCGGCCCGCCACCGTTGCTGCCGGAACCGGAACCCGAGCCCGACGTCGCGGTGCTCGACGTGCCACCGTTTCCGCCTGACCCGGTCATGCCGCCGCTGACGGCAGTGCTGCCGCCGCGAGATCCCGGCGCCGCCCTCGCCGAGCTCGGCGTCGATCTGGGGGAGCTGCAACGTCACGACGATGTGTTGGCGCACCGGGCGCCCATGTGGTCGACGCCAGTGCCGCCCGGCGTCCCGGCCATCGAGGCCTGGCTGGCTGTCCGGGCACAGTTTCCGATGACGGGATTGTGGCCGGTGCTGCTGACCGAGTTGGCGTGGCACCGGATTGGGATGGACGGGTTAGCCGACGAAACCCCGCTTCTGGCAGGGGAATTCAACGGTGTGGGCTGGCTGGAACGCGAGTTCGCGGAGCGGACGTCCGAATATCCGGTGCCGCGCTACGGGCGTGAGTTCGACGTCCTGGATTCGGGGGACTGGCAACAGAGCTTCGTCCGGTTCGATTCCCGCGGCAAGTATTCCCGGCTGGCATTGGTGCCCACCCCGGCCGACTGGCTGGTGCCCGGATTGCTTCAGTGGTCGGGTGCGGTCAACTCCGATGTCTCGGGCATCGACCATGCCGCGATCCTGCGCCGCTGGGCGGTGCGACACCAGACCGAGGTGTTGGCCCTCGACGACGAATACCTCGTCCTGGTGGCCAACCAGCCGCCGCGCACCCAGCATGAGGCGCTCACCGCCGCGTTGGAGGCCTACCTGTACTGCGACGACACCGTCAACACCCAGACCGGCTCACTTGATGCGCTGGCCGTCGCATTGACGGACCGGCTATGGACGTTCTGGTGGGATTGATCGGCGTTACTCTCGGCCCGTGCTGCACTTACGCGTCATCGCGCCGGTGGACCTGCGTGACCCGATCCTCAACGTCCTGCACGCCGAGCCGGGCGTGGCCCACATCGTGGTGCACACCGGCGCCGCCGTCGATCCCGCGGGCGACGAGATCACCGCAGACGTCGCCCGAGAAGCCGGCAACGACGTCGTCGAGCGGCTGAAGTCCCTCGATGTGCATCACTTCGGCGCCATCACCCTGGAGCCGCTCGACACCGTGCTGTCCACCTCGGCCCACCACGCCGAGGATGTCGCCGACGGGGATGCAGCCGACGCGGTGATCTGGGACGAGCTGATCGCTCGGACACGTGAGGAGTCCAGCCTCAGCGTGACGTATCTGGTGTTCCTGTGCATCGCCTGCCTGCTCGCGGCGATCGGTGTGGTGACCGATTCGGCCGTGACCGTCGTCGGGGCGATGGTCGTGGGCCCGGAGTTCGGACCCTTGGCCGCGTTGGCCGTCTCCCTGGTCCAAGGCCGCGTGTCGCTGGCGCGACAGGCCGGGGTGGCGCTGCTGGTCGGGTTTCCGGTGGCCATGATCGTCACCGGTCTCGGGGTGTTGGCCTTCGAAACCCTGGGGTGGGTTCAGGTGAGGAGTTTCAGCGAGCTCACCCAAGTCGACTTCATCTTCCAGGTGGGCCCGTTCTCGCTCGTGGTGGCGCTGCTGGCCGGGGCGGCCGGAATGTTGTCGCTGGTGTCGTCGAAATCGGCGGCTCTGGTGGGCGTGTTCATCTCGGTGACGACGGTGCCGGCCGCCGGCTTCGCGGTGGTGGCAGCGACCGTGGGCGACTGGCATGTCGCCGCCGAGTCGGTCCTGCAGTTGGTGGTCAACCTCGTCGGAATCACCCTGGCCGGTGTCCTGACGCTCGCGGTCTACCGTCGCACCAGGTCGCGACGTCCCGTCACAGGTGGCTGAGGCCCATCGCGAAAAAGAACACCGCGACCGCGCCGGCGATGACTGCCACCACCAGTCGATGGTGAATTCTCATCCAGGCGTAGATCCGCTCGACCGCCGAGCGGGTGGCTTCTGGGGCGATCCAGAAGCTGATGATCGGCGCGAGCGCCGCGAGAAAGGCCACCACGTTGAACACGACAAGAGCGGCCATCTGCTCGGCGGCGGTGACGCCCGCGGTGAGTGCCGCGGCCATGGCGGCCAGGTAGTACGGGGTCGGAAAACCGTTGATGAGGCCGAGTAACGCCGCCGCCCAGGGCGCCTCGCCGCGCAGAGCGGACTGTAGGCCGGCCGGCAGTCGGGACAGTCCCGGCACGGTGGACGGTGTCGGGGGAGTACCGACGGGGACAGGCACGGATCGACGTGAGCGCACCTTGTCGACCAGGCGTTCCAACATGCCGGTTGCCGACAGGACGGCGATCGTCAGCGCCACCCCGGCGACACCGAGCTCAAGTGCGGGGGACATGGTGTGCGGGCCGTCGTCGGTGGCGTTCTTGAATCCGGACACCACCGCTGCACCCACGGCGACATTGGCGGTGAACGCGACGAGGAAGAACGGGAGCAATAGTCGCAGCGGGTGCCTTCGCGACAGCATGAAGGCGATCACCCCGATCCTGAGGGGGTCGCACGCCGCCACGACGGCCATCACCAGCACGGTGCTCCACATCGCCGGCGGCCACATCCCTTCGTTCGATTACCCCACCGCTGAATTCAACCAGCGTTACCCGATTCCGGCCGTATCGGGCGCCGCGCGTCGCCGCGCACCGCTACTCCCGGGGTGCGTACCGTTCTTCACTGATGGATCTCGGTGCGGACGCTGACGGCGTGTTGTCCGGCTATTGCCGGTCACATGCCCAGCGTGCGCTGTTCGATGTGCGCGAAGACGGCGGCGCCGGATTCGACGAGATGGTCGACGCCTCCGGTGACGTCCGCCCGGCGTGGCGGGAGCTGGCCGACGGCATCGGTGATCGGGGCCGCGACGGCCTGGACCGGCTACGCGCGATGGTGCGTGGGCTGGTCGACAACGACGGCATCACCTACCTGCAGGTAGACCGGCACGGCGAGGTGGTCACCGACGACGATGGCACTGCGCTGGCAGGCCCGTGGCATCTCGATGCGCTGCCGCTGGTGCTTTCCGCCGAAGACTGGGATCCCCTTGAGTCGGGCCTGGTGCAACGCTCCCGGCTACTCGATGCGGTGCTCACCGACCTCTACGGGGACCGCCGCTCGATCACCAGCGGGGTGCTGCCGCCCGCCCTGCTGTTCGGCCATCCCGGATACGTGCGCGCCGCCCGTGGTCTCGTGGTACCCGGGCGGCATCAGCTCTTCCTGCATGCGTGCGATGTCAGCCGGGGCAACGATGGCGGCTTCGCCGTCAACGCAGACTGGACGCAAGCGCCCTCGGGCGCGGGATACGCACTGGCCGACCGACGCGTCATCGCCCATGCCGCACCGGATCTCTACGAGAGGGTGGGCCCCCGGCCCGCGTCACCGTGGGCCCAGGCGCTGCGGCTGGCCCTTCTCGACGCGGCCCCGGAGGCCGCAGTGGAGCCCGTCGTGGTGGTGCTCAGTCCCGGGATTCACTCCGAGACGGCCTTCGACCAGGCGTACCTGGCCGGCGTGCTCGGCTTCCCATTGGTGGAAAGCGCCGATCTGGTGGTACGCGACGGCGCCCTGTGGATGCGGTCGCTGGGCACCCTCAAACGAGTCGACGTGGTGCTGCGTCGCGTCGACGCCGATTACGTGGACCCGCTGGATCTGCGTCCTGATTCCCGGCTCGGCGTGGTGGGCCTGGTCGAGGTGATGCGCCGCGGTGCCGTGACCGTGGTCAACACGCTGGGCAGTGGAATCCTGGAAAGCCCTGGACTGGCACGGTTTCTGCCGCAGTTGTCCGAACTGTTGCTGGGCGAGACACCGACATTGCCGACGCTGCCGATGTACTGGGGCGGCATCGACATCGAGCGTTCCCATCTGCTCACGAAGCTGTCGTCGCTGCTGATCCGTCCGGTGAACGGAGGACGGACGATCGTCGGTCCCACGCTGTCGAGATCGGACCGGGAACGGCTGGCGGCACGAATCGAAGCTGAACCCGAAAACTGGATCGGCCAGGAGTTGCCGCAATTCTCCACCGCGCCAACCAATTACCGGGCCAAGGGGTTGGTTTCGGGCAACGTCGGCATGCGCCTGTTCACGGTCGCGCAACGTGGCGGGTATGCGCCGATGATCGGTGGACTGGGCTATGTCGTCGCCCCGGGAAACGCCGCCTTTCGGATGAACACCCTTGCTGCCAAAGATGTTTGGATCCGCACGCCCCAGCGGGTCGGCGTCGAGCACGCCCCGCTCTCGGTCGAACGGGCTGTGTCGGCCGCGGCGCCCAGTCCGACGCGGGCCGTCACCTCGCCCCGTGTGCTCTCGGATCTGTTCTGGATCGGTCGTTACGGCGAACGTGCCGAGGCCATGGCCCGGCTGCTCACCGTCACCCGGGAGCGCTACCACGAATACCGGTACCGCCCGGATCTCGAAGAGAGCCAGTGTGTTCCGGTGCTGCTGGCCGCCGTCGGGACGATCACCGGTGTCGAGAGTGGAGACGTCGACGACACACTGTGGGCGAGCACCGCTGACCGACACCGGCCGGGCTCGTTGGCACAGTCGGTGGATCGGCTGGGGTCAGCGGCCCGTTCGGTGCGTGACCAGATGTCCAACGACACCTGGATGGTGCTGGCCGGCGTGGAACGTGCGGTACTGGGTCAACCACCGGCCCGGCCTCGATCGCCGGCGACGGCGGAGGCTTACCTGGCCGCCGCACACAGCCGAACCCTGGCCGGAATGCTGGCATTGTCGGGCGTGGCCGCCGAATCGATGGTGCAGGACATCGGTTGGACGATGATGGATCTCGGCAAGCGCATCGAGCGTGGGCTCGGGTTGACCGCCTTGCTGAGCGCCACCCTCACGACAGTGCACGGCGCCGAAGCCGAACGCGCGGTGGTCGAGTCGGTCTTGGTGGTGTGCGAATCCTCGGTGATCTACCGACGGCGAAATCCGGGCCGCATCAGCGTGACCGCGATCGCCGAACTGATGTTGGTCGACGCGGAGAACCCGAGGTCGCTGATCTACCAGGTGGAGCGCATCCGCGCACATCTCAAGGCCCTGCCCGGGTCGTCGGGTTCGTCGCGTTCGGAACGTCTCGCCGACGAGTTGGCCACCCGGTTGCGCCGGCTCGATCCGGCTGATCTCGAGGAGGTGGGCGAGAACGGGAGGCGCGTCGAGCTGGCCGATCTGCTCGACGGCGTCCACGCCGGTCTCAGGGAGCTCTCGACAGTCATCACCGCGGCGCATCTGTCCCTGCCCGGCGGCATGCAGCCTCTGTGGGGGCCCGATGAGCGGCGGTTGGTGCCGTGACGGGGACCACCGGCGCCGCGGGCACCCGCTGCTATGAGATCACCCACCGTACGGTCTATCGATACTCCGACGATGTCACCAACTCCTACGGTCGCGGCTTCCTCACCCCTCGGGAGCTGGCGTGGCAGCGCTGCCGGTCGCACGAGCTCGTGATCGAACCGCGGCCGGCCGACAGGTCCACCAGCCGCGACGCGTACGGCAACATCAGCTCGTATTTCCATGTCACCCAACCGCACCGCACCCTGAGCATCACCAGCAGCTCGGTGGTCGAAGTGGATCCATTTGGGCCCGAATACTATTCCGGCTCCTCGGCCAGGGCGCCGTGGGAGCTGGCCCGTCCGGTCGGCGGGGACGGCGCCCTGGCCGCCGAGTTCACCCTCGACCTGTCGCCGCCGGAGATCACCGAGGTGGTGCGCGAATACGCCGCGCCCAGTTTCGTTCCCGGACGACCGCTGATCGAGGTACTGCGCGACCTGACCTCGAGGATCTACTCCGACTTCACCTACCGGTCGGGCTCGACCACGGTGTCCACCCAGGTGGCCGAGGTGCTGGCAGCCCGGGCGGGGGTGTGTCAGGACTTCGCCCGGCTGGCCATCGCGTGCCTGCGGGCCAACGGGTTGGCCGCCGGTTATGTTTCGGGCTATCTGGCCACCGACCCGCCGCCGGGCAAGGAACGCATGATCGGGGTGGATGCCACGCACGCCTGGGCGGCGGTGTGGACGCCGCAGAATCTGTGGCTGGGGTTGGACCCGACCAACGACCAGCTGGTCGACGAGCGCTACATCGTGGCCGGTTTCGGCCGCGACTACGCCGACGTGCCTCCGTTGCGCGGCATCATCTTCACCGATTCCGACAGTAGTGTGATCGAAGTGTCGGTCGACGTGGCACCGTGTCCGCCGGATCGAGGGGGCTTGCTGCATGCGTGATTTCCACTGCCCGACCTGTGGCCAGCGACTCGCGTTCGAGAACTCCCTGTGTCTGTCGTGCGGCAGTGCGTTGGGCTTCTCCCTCGACGACATGGCGCTGCTGGTGATCACCGATACTGCGCGCAGCGGCCATGCCGGCGCGGTCGACGAAGACCACTACCGTTTGTGCGCAAACCTTCATGTGGCGGAATGCAATTGGCTGGTACGCACCGGCGACGACAACCAATTGTGTGCTTCGTGCACCCTCACGCGGACCCGGCCCGCCGACGGCGATACCGCCGCGCTGGCGTCGTTCGCCGAAGCCGAGCGGGCCAAACGTCGGCTCATCGCCGAACTGCACGAGCTCAAGCTGCCGATCGTCGGTCGTGACGAGGATCCGGAATTCGGGCTGGCTTTCGATCTGTTGTCCAGCGAGGCCCAGAAGGTGTTCACCGGCCATCAGAACGGCGTCATCACACTGGATCTCGCCGAAGGCGACGACGTGCACCGCGAGCAGTTGCGCATCGCGATGGACGAGCCCTACCGCACCCTGCTCGGTCACTTCCGTCACGAGATCGGGCATTACTACTACTACTACCGCCTGGTCGAAGCGTCACCGGACTACCGGGACCGGTTCAGCGTGCTGTTCGGGGACGCTGACGCCGACTATCAGGCCGCCCTGGACCGGCACTACGACCAGGGGCCCCCGCCGGGTTGGGAGGACGATTACGTCTCGTCCTACGCCACCATGCACCCCGCCGAGGACTGGGCCGAGACCTTCGCGCACTACCTGCACATCCGCGACACTCTGGATACCTCGGCGGCCTTCGGATTCGCCCCCGCCGGAGCCACATTCGAACGGCGGGTGCTCGGGCCCAGCGGCTTCGACACCATCATCGACATGTGGCTCCCGCTGGCGTGGGCGTTGAACATGGTGAACCGGTCGATGGGTCACAGCGATCTGTACCCCTTCGTGCTGGCGCCCGCGGTGCTGGAGAAGATGCGGTTCGTGCACACGGTCATCGACGAGACCACGTCGTAGGCTCCCCGCCCAGAAAGTGACAGCACGGTCACGATCGAATGTCGCAACCAGGCCCGGCCGCAACGTCTTCCTAGGATCGCCGCGTGACTGATCGCTATGGCTCCGACGTGTTGGCCCGAAACCCGCACACCCCCAAGATGACCCGTTCGAAGGAACAGCCCGCCGAGAAGGGCCTCGTCGTGGAGGACGCCCATAGCGGTTATGTGGGAGCGGTGGTCCGCATCGAAGGCGGTCGGGTCGAACTGGAGGACCGCCGCGGCAAGGTGCGGACGTTCCCGATGGGGCCGGGTTTCCTGCTCGACGGCAAGCCGGTGAGCCTCGTCGTGCCCAAGCGTTCGGCGGCGCCGGCGCGCACGGCGTCCGGATCGGTCGCGGTGCCGAACGCCAAAGCCAGGGTGGCACTGGCCAGCCGGATCTATGTGGAGGGCCGGCACGACGCCGAGCTCGTCGAGCAGGTCTGGGGAGCCGATCTGCGCATCGAAGGCGTCGTCGTCGAATACCTCGGCGGCGTCGACGACCTGGCCGACATCGTCGCGGAATTCGCACCCGGGCCCGGCCGGCGGCTGGGAGTCCTCGTCGATCACCTGGTCACCGGGTCGAAGGAGGCGCGTATCGCCGAGGCGGTCCGACGCGGCCCCGGCGGTGCGCACACCCTGGTGGTCGGACACCCCTTCGTCGACATCTGGCAGGCCGTGAAACCGGCCCGGCTCGGGATGAAGGCCTGGCCCACCATTCCGCGGAATGTGGAGTGGAAACACGGCATCTGTGCGGCGCTCGGTTGGCCACACCGGGATCAGGCCGACATCGCCGGGGCCTGGCAGAAGATCCGGAGTCGGGTCCGGGACTGGAACGATCTTGAGCCCGCACTGATCGGGCGGGTCGAGGAACTGATCGACTTCGTCACCGCGCCGGAATAGTCGGTCATGGCGGCGTGGTAAGCAGAAGACGTGCCTGACAGTTTGTTCGACGTGCCAGGTGAACCCGCACCCGCGGGTCCGGGCGCGCCTCCTGCTTCGGGGTCGGTCGGCTCCTCGCGCGAGCGCTCGTCGGCGCCGCTGGCGGTGCGGATGCGTCCCGCCGATCTCGACGAGGTCGTCGGGCAGTCCCACCTGCTGAAGGCCGGGTCGCCGCTGCGTCGGCTGGTGGAGGGGTCCGGCGCGGCGTCGGTGATCCTCTACGGCCCGCCCGGCACCGGCAAGACCACCCTCGCCTCGCTCATCTCGCAGGCCACCGGTCGTCGCTTCGAGGCGCTTTCGGCGCTGAGCGCCGGGGTGAAAGAGGTCCGTGCGGTCATCGATGGCGCGCGGAGGGCGCTCCTGCACGGTGAACAGACGGTGCTGTTCATCGACGAGGTGCACCGCTTCTCCAAGACCCAGCAGGACGCCTTGCTGGCGGCCGTGGAGAACCGCGTCGTGCTGTTGGTGGCGGCCACCACGGAGAACCCGTCGTTCTCGGTGGTGGCGCCGCTGCTGTCACGCTCGCTGATCCTGCAGCTGCAGCCGCTGAGCGCCGAGGACATCGGCACCGTGGTGCGCCGGGCGCTGGCCGACCCGCGCGGTCTGGGCGGGGCAGTGCAGGCCGACGACGAGGCCGTCGACCTGTTGGTGCGGCTGTCTTCCGGCGATGCCCGCCGGGCCCTGACCGCCCTGGAGGTGGCCGCAGAAACGGCCGGCGGCCCCGGCGGCGTGATCACCGTGGACGTCATCGAACAGTCGTTGGACAAGGCCGCGGTGCGCTACGACCGCGACGGCGATCAGCACTACGACGTGATCAGCGCCTTCATCAAATCGGTGCGCGGGTCCGACGTCGACGCGGCATTGCACTACCTGGCCCGGATGCTGGTGGCGGGGGAGGATCCGCGCTTTGTCGCGCGTCGACTGATGATCCTGGCCAGCGAGGACATCGGGATGGCCGATCCCACCGCGCTGCAGATTGCGGTGGCCGCCGCCCAGACCGTGCAACTGATCGGAATGCCCGAGGCGCAACTGACACTCGCGCATGCGACGGTTCATCTGGCGACGGCGCCCAAGTCCAATGCGGTGACCACCGCTCTCGGGGCAGCGATGAGCGACGTCCGGGCCGGGAAGGCCGGCCTGGTGCCCCCGCATCTGCGTGACGGCCACTATTCGGGTGCCCAGAAACTCGGCAACGCCGTGGGCTACAAATACGCCCATGACCATCCCGACGGGGTTGTGCCGCAACAGTATCCACCGGACGAACTGGTGGGCGTGGACTATTACCAGCCGACCGGACGCGGGTTCGAGCGCGAACTCCTGTCCCGGGTCGACAAACTGCGCGCCATAATCCGTCGCATCCGGCGCTGAGCGCAAACGAAAACCACGGCCCCGGTTGAGAATTCAAACCGGGGCCGTGGTGCGTGGGCTAGGTGGTCAGCGCAGCAGACCGGTCCGCCGGCGTCCCATGAACGCCGACACCAGCGCCACACCGATGGCGGCGACGATGACCTGAACCAGCAATTCGAGCCAGTCGATCCCGCTGGTCATCGTCGGGATGCCGAGCGCACGGGCGATCGCACTGCCGATGAAGGCCGACACGATGCCGACCAGGATCGTCACCAGAAAACCGATGGGTTGCCTGCCGGGGACGATCAGCCGGCCGATCAGGCCGACGACGATGCCGATCAGGATCGCGCTGATGATGCCGGTGATGGTCATTTCTCCTCCAGAGCTGTGTTGGACTGGAACGGAGATACCCGGGACTGTCAGCGCTCAAACGGCGCCGTCAATTCTGGACTCGTTCTCGTTCAGGCCATCTCGGGAACTCGCAGGTGCGCCAGTACCAATTCGTACTCACCGACGTTGAGTTGCTCGGCACTCAGATCCCGCAACCGGGCCGTGCGCAGTGACCGGGCCTCGTCTCTGTTGCGGTCCATCGCCTCGGCACTGTCGAAGGTGGCCGTGGACACCGCTCGCCCGGAGGAGCGGTCGAGCATCAGGCTGGCGCTACAGAAGCCGTCGAGCTCTTCCATCGCCGGCAGCACAGAACTCCGGTAGAACTCCACGGCCCGGTCGAACAGCTCGGGGCGAGTCCGCAGCCAGGTGGCCCGCACGCAAGCGCCCGGTGCGGAGTACTGCTCGCGGTGCACCATCGCGATTTCCCATTCGTCGATGGTCGCGGTACCGGCGAAAATCTCGACCAGCCGATGACGCATCGGAGCCACTGCCGCGGCGCTGGCGTGCATGGACTGCTCGGACCGCCAGGCCGTGGTCAGGACACACTCACCCGATTCCCGGTCCACCAGCAACGACAGGCCGACACAGCCGTCCACGGCGTCCAGGGCGGGCATCACCTCGTCGCGGACGTGGGCGATACCGGCGTTGAGTGCCTGGGTGCGCGCGGCGATCGTGGTTGAACGTGCGAACACGATCCACCCCTTCCTGCCAGGGTGGCGCCCCGGTGGCGCCACCGGTTCCACTCCCACCCTCCTCCGCTGCGTCCCGGGTGGCAATGGGATACGCATGCGGCTCGTACGCTGAACGCATGGACACCGACGTCATCGACGTGGACACCTCGCAGCGGCGCATCGTCGATCTGACCGACGCGGTGCGCGAGTTCTGCGGCGCGCACGACGACGGCCTGTGCAACGTGTTCGTCCCGCACGCCACCGCGGGCGTGGCGATCATCGAGACCGGCGCCGGGTCGGACAAGGATCTGGTCGACACGCTGGAACGGCTGGTGCCGCGCGACGACCGCTACCGGCACAGCCACGGCTCGTTCGGCCACGGCGCCGATCACGTGCTGCCTGTCCTGGTGTCTCCCTCGGTGACGGTGCCGGTGAAGTCGGGCCGTGTGCTGCTGGGCACCTGGCAGAGCGTGGTGCTGGTGGACCTCAACCGCGACAACCCACAGCGTTCGGTGCGGCTGAGCTTCCTGGGGGCGTGACGCTCGTCGCCTTTTCGGGGCGAACGCGCGCAACGGTAATGTGAAGCGGTCGAACCGGTGGTTGCCCACGCAACGCCGGCCACCCACGAACACGAGGACAGAGACGACGTGCAGACCCACGAGATCAGGAAGCGCTTCCTCGATCACTACGTGAAGGCGGGTCACACTGAGGTGCCCAGCGCCTCGGTGATCCTCGACGACCCCAACCTGCTGTTCGTCAATGCCGGCATGGTCCAGTTCGTGCCCTACTTCCTCGGTGCGCGGACCCCGCCCTGGAACCGGGCCGTCAGCGTGCAGAAGTGCATCCGCACGCCCGATATCGACGAGGTGGGCATCACCACCCGGCACAACACCTTCTTCCAGATGGCCGGCAACTTCAGCTTCGGCGACTATTTCAAGAAGGGCGCCATCGAGCTGGCCTGGAGTCTTCTGACCAACCCGGTATCCGAGGGCGGCTACGGATTCGACCCGGAAAAGCTCTGGGCAACGGTCTATCTGGACGACGACGAGGCGATCGAGCTGTGGCAGGAAGTGGCCGGGCTGCCCGCCGAGCGCATCCAGCGCCGCGGTATGGCCGACAACTACTGGTCCATGGGCATCCCCGGCCCCTGCGGACCGTCCTCGGAGATCTACTACGACCGCGGTCCCGAGTACGGCGTCGACGGCGGCCCGGTCGCCAACGAGGACCGCTACATCGAGATCTGGAACCTCGTGTTCATGCAGAACGAACGGGGCGAAGGCACCTCGAAAGAGGACTACGAGATCCTCGGCCCGCTGCCGCGCAAGAACATCGACACCGGCATGGGCGTCGAGCGCGTGGCCTGTCTGCTGCAAGGCGTGGACAACGTCTACGAGACCGACCTGCTGCGGCCGGTGATCGACGCGGTCGCGGCCGTGGCACCACGCGGGTACGGCCAGGGCAGCCACGAGGACGATGTGCGCTACCGCATCATCGCCGACCACACCCGCACCGCGGCGATCATCATCGGCGACGGCGTCAGCCCCGGGAACGAGGGCCGCGGCTATGTGCTGCGGCGGCTGCTGCGACGGATCATCCGCGCCGCCAAGCTGCTCGGTGTCGAGCAGCCGATCATGGCCGAGCTGATGGCCACCGTGCGCGACGCCATGGGCCCCGCCTATCCCGAGCTGGTCACCGACTTCGACCGCATCAACCGCATCGCGGTGGCCGAGGAAACGGCGTTCAACCGCACCCTGGCCTCGGGTTCGCGGTTGTTCGACGACGCCGCGGCCGCGACCAAGAAGTCCGGTGCCACGGTGTTGTCGGGCAGTGACGCGTTCACCCTGCACGACACCTACGGCTTCCCGATCGACCTCACCCTGGAGATGGCGGCCGAAGCCGGCCTGTCCGTGGACGAGCAGGGTTTCCGGTCGTTGATGGCCGAGCAGCGGCAACGCGCCAAGGCCGACGCCGCCGCGCGCAAGCAGGCCCACACCGATCTCTCCGCGTACCGCGAGCTGGTCGACGCCGGGCCCACCGAGTTCACCGGCTTCGACGAATTGTCCACCGAGGCACGCATTCTCGGCATTTTCGTGGACGGCAAGCGGGTGCCGGTGGTGACCCACGGGGACGTCGACGCCGAGCGGGTCGAGCTGATCCTGGACCGCACCCCGTTCTACGCCGAGGCCGGCGGCCAGATCGCCGACGAGGGCGCGATTTCCGGCACGGGTTCGTCGGGTACCGCCAGGGCGGCCGTCACCGACGTGCAGAAGATCGCTAAAACCCTGTGGGCGCACCGGGTGTCGGTGGAGTCCGGCGAATTCGTCGAAGGTGACACCGTCGTCGCCGCAGTGGATCCCAAGTGGCGTCACGGCGCCACCCAGGGGCACTCCGGTACCCACATGGTGCACGCCGCACTGCGACAGGTGTTGGGCCCCAGCGCCGTCCAGGCCGGTTCGCTGAACCGTCCGGGCTACCTGCGATTCGACTTCAACTGGCAGGGCGCACTCACCGACGATCAGCGCACGCAGATAGAAGAAGTGACCAACGAAGCCGTCGAGGCCGATTACCAGGTCAACACCTTCACCACCGCGCTGGACAAGGCGAAGGCCATGGGCGCGATGGCGATGTTCGGGGAGAACTATCCCGATCAGGTGCGGGTGGTCGAGATCGGCGGTCCGTTCTCACTGGAGCTCTGCGGCGGTACGCACGTGCACAACTCGGCCCAGATCGGTCCGGTCACGATCCTCGGAGAATCGTCGGTCGGCTCCGGCGTGCGCCGCGTCGAGGCCTACGTCGGCCTCGAATCGTTCCGGCACCTGGCCAAGGAACGCGCGTTGATGGCAGGCCTGGCCTCGTCACTCAAGGTGCCCTCGGAAGAGGTGCCGGCCCGCGTGGCCAACCTGGTGGAGCGGCTCAAGGCGGCCGAGAAGGAACTGGACAAGGTCCGGCTGGCCAATGCCCGCGCCGCTGCGGCGAATGCGGCGGCCGGCGCCGAGACCGTCGGCAAGGTGCGGTTGGTGGCGCAGCGCATGGCCGGCGGCATGTCGGCAGGGGATCTGCGCAGCCTGGTCGGGGATATCAAGGGCAAGCTCGGCGCCGACCCGGCCGTGGTGGCGCTGATCGCCGAGGGGGAGAACGACTCGGTGCCCTTCGTGGTGGCGGTCAATCCGGCCGCCCAGGATCTGGGACTGCGGGCCAACGAACTGGTCAAGCCGTTCGGTGCGGCGGTCAACGGCCGTGGGGGCGGCAAGGCGGACATGGCACAAGGTTCGGGTAAGGGGGCGGCGGGCATCGACGCGGCATTGGCCGCGCTGCGCGCCGAGATCGGCCGAGGCTGACTTCGTGTCCGAGACGGTCGCAGACCGGCAGCCGGACCGTCCGGGGGACGACGACCCAGGACGCGGCCGGCGCATCGGCATCGACGTCGGCACCGTGCGGATCGGCGTTGCCAGCTGTGATCCCGACGGGATCCTGGCCACACCGGTGGAAACGGTGCAGCGGGACAAGCGGGACCGCTCAGGCAAACACCTACGCAGACTCGTGGCACTGATCGGTGAGTACGAGGCTGTCGAGGTCGTCGTCGGGTTACCCCGCACGCTCGCCGATCGGGCCGGCACCTCGGCCGTCGATGCGATCGCGCTGGCCGACGAGCTGACCCGGCGCATCGACCCAATACCGGTGCGGCTGGCCGACGAACGCCTCACTACTGTGTCGGCACAACGGTCGTTGCGCGAAGCGGGGGTACGGGCAAGGGGACAGAAGGCGATGATCGACCAGGCCGCTGCGGTTGGCATTCTGCAGAGCTGGCTCGATCAGCGGCGGGCGGCACTGGCCGCACGCGGAGAGGGCATGGATGGCTGAGAAGTGGGGTGCCGACAAGGCGGAGCCCGAGGCGGTGGGCCCTCCGCGCCGCGGGATGAGCCCCGCCCAGCGGGCCCGCAAGGCCCGCAATGACCGCAAGCGACGTGCCACCCGCGGTCTGTCGCTGGCGGCGCTCATCGTGGTGCTCATCGGTGCGGTATTCCTGGGATCCAAGCTGTGGCACGGCATGTCCGGAAGCGCCAACGACTACGCGGGTGACGGCGTGGCCGACGTGGTCATCCAGGTACACGACGGTGACTCCACGACGGCCATCGCCAAGACCCTGCAGGACCACAAGGTGGTCGCCACCGTGAAGGCATTCGTCGAGGCGGCCCACAAGAACGAGGCGATCTCGGCGATACAGCCAGGCTTCTACAAGGTGCGGACCGAGATCCCCGCGTCGAATGCCGTTGAGCGCCTTGCCGATCCGCAGAGCCGCGTGGGTAAGCTGACGATCCCGGAGGGACGCCAGCTCGACGACATCGCCGACGTCAAGACCAATGCCGTCACCGAAGGCATCTTCACCCTGATCTCGCACGCCTCGTGCGTCGAGCTCGACGGTAAGAAGCGCTGCGTACCGGTCGACGCGTTGCGGGCGGCCGCCCAGTCGGCACCGGCGGCCGCGCTGGCGGTACCGGACTGGGCCAGCGGCCCGGTCGCCGCGATGCCCAACGACCATCGGCGGCTCGAGGGCTTGATCGCGCCGGGCACCTGGAACGTCGACCCGGCCGGCTCCGCGCAGGACATTCTGTCCACCCTGATCGCGGGCAGCGCCGCCGTCTACACCCAGAGCGGCCTGCTCGACACCGCGGCGGCCATGCAACTGTCGCCCTACCAGATCCTCACCGTCGGATCCCTGGTACAGCGCGAAGCCAAACCCCAGGACTTCGACAAGGTGGCCCGGGTGATCTACAACCGGCTGGCCGAACAACGCAAGCTGGAGTTCGACTCGACGGTGAACTACCCGCTGGACCGCCAGGAAGTCGCCACCACCGACGACGACCGGGCTCAGGTCACCCCGTGGAACACCTATATGCGCCAAGGCCTTCCGCAGACCCCGATCTGCTCGCCGGGCACCGACGCGCTCGCCGCGGCCGAGCATCCGGCGGCCGGGGACTGGCTGTACTTCGTGACCATCGACATGCAGGGCACGACGTTGTTCACCCGGGACTACGAACAACACCTGGCCAACATCGAACAGGCCCAACACAACGGTGTCCTCGACAGTGCCAGATAGGCGCCGGGCCGCAGTTCTCGGCTCGCCGATCGCCCACTCGCGATCGCCGCAACTGCATCTGGCCGCTTACCGCGCCCTGGGTTTGCCGGAGTGGACATACGAGCGCATCGAGTGCACGGCCGAACAACTTCCCGGGTTCGTCGGCGATCTCGGCCCGGAATGGGTCGGGCTGTCGGTGACCATGCCGGGCAAGTTCGCGGCCCTGGAATTCGCCGATCAGCGCACCGACCGTGCCGATCTGGTCGGTTCGGCCAACACGCTGGTCCAGATGCCCTCGGGGGGCTGGCGGGCGGACAACACCGACGTCGACGGCGTCGTCGGGGCACTAGGCACGGCCGGGAACTCGGCACTGGTGATCGGCTCCGGTGGCACCGCTCCGGCCGCGGTGGTCGCCCTGGCTGAGCTCGGTGTACAGCAGATCGTCATCGTGGCCCGCGACGAGGCCAAGGCCGCTCGTTTGGTGGATCTGGCCGGCCGGTGTGGCGCCGAGAGCAGCTGGTGCGACATCAACGACGCCGCGCTGGCCGACGTGGCGGCCGGCGCCGACGCTGCGGTCAGCACGATTCCGGCCGACGCCGCGGCGGGCCATGCTCGCACCCTGGCCGGGGTGCCCAGAGTGCTCGACGCCATCTACGACCCGTGGCCGACACCGCTGGCCGCGGCTGTCGAGGCAGTCGGCGGCGAGGCGATCAACGGGTTGGAGATGCTGTTGAACCAGGCGTTCGCCCAGGTGGAGCAGTTCACCGGGATGCCGGCCCCCAAAGAGGCGATGAGGGCTGCGCTGCTCGGGGCTTAGCCTCGGTGGATGGGGGTCGGGGTAACCGTGATTGCGGCCGGCTGGCTATTGGCGCTCAGTGGCTACGACATCGCCGAACGGCGGCTGCCCAACTGGTTGACGCTGCCGGGCGCCGCATTGGTTCTCGCAGGCGCGGCGGCGTCCGGCCATGGGGTCGCCGCCCTGACCGGTGCGGTGGCTCTGGCGTCGCTGTATCTGGTCGTGCACCTGCTCGCGCCGCGGGCGATGGGCGGCGGCGACGTCAAACTCGCGGTCGGCCTTGGCGCGCTCAGTGGCACCTTCGGGATCGACGTGTGGCTGTTGGCGGCATTGGCCGCGCCGATGTTCACTGCGGGGCTGGCACTGGGTGCGGCCGTGCACGGAATCCGGACCGTGCCGCACGGGCCGTCGATGTGTGCGGCCACGGCGGCCGCAGTGGCCCTGGTGCTGCTCTGACCGTCGAGCGTTGGGCCGCGACGACCACGGATTTCAGCAGGCAAACCCCGACGTGGGAGAATGACAGCCGTGTTGCGTTGGACCACAGCAGGTGAATCTCACGGCCGCGCCCTGGTGGCCATGCTCGAGGGGATGGTTGCCGGCGTCCCCATCACATCCGAGGACATCGCCGCGCAGCTCAAGCGCCGTCGCCTCGGATATGGGCGGGGCGCGCGGATGAAGTTCGAACAGGATCAGGTCACCATGCTGGCCGGGGTCCGTCACGGCACCACCCTGGGCGGGCCGATCGCGATCGAGATCGGCAACACCGAATGGCCCAAGTGGGAAACCGTGATGGCGCCGGACCCGGTCGACCCAGGCCTCCTCGCCGAAAAAGATGCAGCACGCAACGCCCCGCTGACCCGTCCCCGGCCGGGCCATGCCGACTACGCGGGCATGCTCAAATACGGCTTCGACGACGCCCGGCCGGTGCTGGAACGCGCCAGCGCCCGCGAGACGGCCGCACGGGTGGCGGCAGGCACCGTGGCGCGCTCTTTCCTGCGTGCCGCGCTCGGTGTCGAGGTGGTCTCCCATGTCATCTCCATCGGCGCGTCGGAGCCCTATGACGGCCCGCCCCCGCAGTTCTCCGATCTGGAGAAGATCGACGCCAGCCCGGTCCGCGCGTTCGACGAGGTGGCCGAGGCATCGATGATCGCCCAGATCGAGGACGCCAAGAAGGACGGCGACACCCTCGGCGGCGTGGTCGAGGTCGTGGTCGAGGGGCTGCCGATCGGGCTGGGCTCGTTCACCAGCGGCGACAACCGTCTCGACAGCCAACTGGCTGCCGCGGTGATGGGCATCCAGGCCATCAAGGGTGTCGAGATCGGCGACGGTTTCGAGACCGCGCGCCGTCGCGGCAGCGTGGCCCACGACGAGATGTACCCCGGTCCCGACGGTGTGCTCCGGTCGACCAACCGGGCCGGCGGGCTGGAAGGCGGCATGACCAACGGTCAGCCGCTGCGGGTGCGCGCGGCGATGAAGCCGATCTCGACCGTGCCCCGGGCACTGGCCACCGTCGACATGGCCACCGGGGAGGAGGCCGTCGCCATCCATCAGCGTTCGGACGTGTGCGCCGTCCCCGCCGCCGGGGTCGTGGTGGAGACGATGGTGGCGCTGGTCGTGGCCCGCGCGGTGCTGGAGAAGTTCGGCGGGGACTCGCTGGCCGAGACCCGCACCAACATCGACGCCTACCTGCGGGCTGTCTCCGAGCGCGAGCCGGCGGCGCAGGCCCTGGGCTGATGGCGCCCAAGGCGGTATTGATCGGCCTGCCGGGTTCGGGCAAGTCGACCATCGGCCGCCGGCTGGCCAAAGCGCTGGACCTGACCATGCTCGATACCGACGCCGCGATCGAGGAGACCACCGGCCGCACCATCGCCGACATCTTCGCCACCGACGGCGAGGCGGAGTTCCGCCGGATCGAGGAAGAGGTCATCCGCTCGGCACTGGCCACCCACGATGGCGTGCTGTCGCTCGGCGGCGGTGCGGTCACCACCCCCGGCGTGCGTTCGGCACTGGCCGGGCACACCGTGGTGTATCTGGAGATCAGCGCGGCCGAAGGTGTGCGCCGCACCGGGGGTTCCACGGTTCGGCCGCTGCTGGCCGGCCCGGACCGGGCCGAGAAGTACCGCGCCCTGATGTCGGAGCGGGTGCCGCTCTACCGTCGGGTGGCGACCATGCGGATCAACACCAACCGGCGCAATCCGGGCGCGGTGGTGCGCACCATCGTCACGCGGTTGGAAAACCCCCCGGTCCAGAAACAACCCCAGAAGCAGCAGGCCCAGACGTCGCGCGCGGCCAAGCGGCGCCGGCGGCGTCCGCCGTGGCGGCGCGGGGTCGCCTCGGGAGCCTCGTCCGCTTCCGAGACCAAGGACGACAAGGCCGCAACCAGCTCTTCCAACCCTGGCTCTACCGCCATACCCACCCCCGCGGCCCTGGCCGCTCGCAACGCGGAGCGACATGATGACTGACCCGGTAATCGTCGAAGTACTGGTGGATCGGCCCTACCCGGTCATCATCGGGACCGGCCTGCTCGGTGAACTCGGCAGCACACTCGAGGGCCGCCACAAGGTGGCGATTCTGCACCAGCCGGTGCTCACCGAGACCGCTGAGGCAGTGCGACAACACCTGGCCGACAAGGGAATTGAGGCCCACCGCATCGAGATCCCGGATGCCGAGGCGGGCAAGGAGCTGCCCGTCGTCGGTTTCATCTGGGAAGTGTTGGGGCGCATCGGCATCGGTCGTAAAGACGCCGTCGTCAGCTTGGGCGGGGGAGCGGCCACCGATGTCGCCGGCTTTGCCGCGGCCACCTGGTTGCGCGGCGTCGACATCGTGCACGTGCCCACCACCCTGCTGGGGATGGTCGACGCGGCGGTCGGTGGCAAGACCGGGATCAACACCGACGCCGGCAAGAACCTCGTCGGGGCGTTCCATCAGCCGGCCGCCGTGCTGGTGGATCTTGCCACCTTGGAAACGTTGCCGCGCAACGAGATCATCGCGGGTATGGCCGAGATCGTGAAGGCCGGTTTCATCGCCGATCCGGTGATCCTCGACCTCATCGAGGCCGATCCTCAAGCCGCACTCGATCCGTCCGGGACGGTGCTGCCCGAGCTCATCCGCCGCGCGATCGCGGTCAAGGCCGAGGTGGTTGCTGCCGACGAAAAAGAATCGCAGCTGCGCGAGATCCTCAACTACGGGCACACCCTGGCGCACGCGATCGAGCGTCGCGAGCGGTACAAGTGGCGTCACGGCGCCGCGGTGTCGGTGGGCCTGGTCTTCGCCGCCGAATTGGGCCGGTTGGCCGGACGTCTCGACGACGAGACCGCAGACCGGCACCGAAAGGTGCTCACCGCGCTGGGGCTGCCCGTCACCTACGACGGCGACGCGCTGCCCCAATTGCTGGACTACATGGCCGGCGACAAGAAGAACCGCTCGGGTGTGTTGCGGTTCGTCGTGCTCGACGGGCTGGCCAAACCGGGCCGTCTGGAAGGGCCGGACCCCTCACTGCTGGCGGCCGCCTACGCAGAAGTGGCGCGGGCGCTCAGGCC
>NZ_MBEJ01000142.1 GCF_001953975.1 Mycobacterium sp. NS-7484 | reverse complement strand
CCTGAGCTACCTCGGCGGAGTCACTCTGGCCGCCATCATCACCTTCTACCGCGTCCGCAATTAACAGACACGACCTAATCCAAAGTAGCTTCAGACGATCACGGGGCATCGGATCGGCAGGATCGGCGCTGGCAGGGCGGGACGTCCGGTGCATCAGTACCGTCCGGGAGTGAACCCTGTGAGGTGAGCCCTTCGTAGTGGTCCAGTCGTTGTGGGACTCTGTTGTCCGAGTGTTTGGGCAGGAAGAATCGACGACGACATGGCAGGTAGCAAGCGCCGGCGGCATACGCCGGATCAGATCATCCGCAAGCTGGCCGAGGGCAACACGCTGCTCGGGACCGGGCAGGAACTGGCCGAGGTGTGCCGGCATCTGGAGGTCACCGAGTCGACCTGGCATCGCTGGGTGGCCCAGTACGGCGGGATGAAGGCCAACGACGCCAAACGGCTCAAGGAACTCGAAGCCGAGAACGCTCGGCTCAAGAAGCTGGTCGCCAACCAGGCCCTCGACATCGACATGCTCAAGGAGATCTCCTCGGGAAACCTCTGACCCCGAACCGCAAACGCCGCGCAGCTGCAATGCTGCGCGAGCGGTTCGGGGCCTCTGAGCGGCGGGCGTGTGAGGTGGTGGGCATTCACCGCTCCACGATGCGCCTGCAACCACCGGCGATCACTGATGAGGAAGCTGAGCTGCGGGCCTGGCTGTCGAAGTTCTCCATCGACCGGCCACGATGGGGATGGCGCCGAGCAGCGAAGACGGCCCGGCGAGAAGGCTGGACCGTCAACAACAAGCGGATCCG
>NZ_MBEJ01000141.1 GCF_001953975.1 Mycobacterium sp. NS-7484 | reverse complement strand
CGCACAGGTCCAGGTGGTAGTACCGCTGCAGATCTGCCTCTATCGCATCGCCATGCTCAGCGAGCAGGCGAAAGAGGCCGACTAGTTTCCCGAGACCTCGCTGATCTTGGTGCCCAGCTCGCGGTATTCACGCCAGGTCGGCTGAGTGGCCTTGAACGCTTCCCACTGCTCCGGACCGAGCAGCGCCCGCGTCAACGCGATATCCCGCCGCCGGTCATCGGCCTCGGTCGGAGATTCCGGCTGCGGCGCGTCGATCTGCTCCATCAGGTCCAGGGGGACGTTGTCGCCGACCGGGATTCGCAGCTTCAGTCCGCAGTGCTCGATGGTCACGAACCCGTCGCCGGCTTCGGCCTGGCGGGCCTGTGCGGACTTCTGCGCGGCGCGTTTGCGTGGTGCTGCCATTGTTCCGACTCCTCGAATGGTGATCCGACTCAGATATGACGAGGCCCCAGACCCGGCCGGGGAGTCGGGCCCGACCGGGCTGGGGAGCTTGGGGTTACGCGACGGCGACCGTGCCGCCGGTGCCTGCCGCCGTCACCGTGGTGACCGGGCCCGTGAACACTGCCACCAGCGGGCCGCCGTCGGGACCATCCACGGTCACGCCGGGTGCGTCGAGGGCCTGCACGCTGTCCAGCGCCCGCAGCGCCGACTGCAACGCCGCCTTCGTCTTCGTCGTGATCGACGTCGTGGTGTCGCCGTCCACCGTCACGGTGTACGCGGTCACGCCCACCGGGATCGTGAACGTCTTGGCCACGTCATCGGCGGTGTCGTCGACGACCTCGAACACGTCACCCTCCGACGTCGCGGTGTGGTGCACGATGCACTCGGCGAAAGACAGCTCGCCGTCCACGACGCCGCCGTGACTCTTGACCTCCACCGGCGCCGGGGTCAGCGACACCCACATCGTGGCGCGGTCCTCGTCGACGTACCGGTACAGCACGTAGATTTGCACATCCTTCGGGATGCCGATCCGCTTGCTCGTCGACCCCGGCAGCACGAACTTCTTTGTCGTCTCGTTGATCTCGAACACGGTGAACCCGGTTTCCAGGGTGCCCTTGCGCAGCTTGACGCGGAATCGAGGGTGGCCGAACGCGTCGTAGGGCTTGACCTCGATGTTCGGCGTGACCGGGATGCCCTTCTTGTCATCGACCAGACCGGAGTACTCCCAGCCGAGAGCCTCGGGGTCGTCGTCGGGCGACTCCGGAATTAGATCCTCGATGTTGGTCACGTCCGACTTGAGCTTGATGTAGACCTCCGCCTCGTCCGGGATCAGACTGGCAGCGGGATTGATTTCAGCCATGGTGAATTCCCTCCTTCAAAGGGCGTTTACATGCCCCAGGTGGGGGCCCAAAAGAACCCCGGCCCGGGATTGAGCAGGGGTCGAATGTGACTGCGCGCTACTGGGTTTTGGCCCGCGTCAGCACCGTGAACGAGCAGAGGTCGCCGCCGGTCGCCTTGTCACGCGCTTCGAGGAAACCCGTGCCAGGCAGCACCGCGGCGATACCGGGAATGCGGGCGGTCAGCAGCCGCGCCATCGCCCGGTACGCGTACTTCGTCTCCCGGCCCGACGTCCACGACGTGCACCGGATCGTCGGATCAGTCGCCGCCGGCCACATGTCCAACGTGCTGCCGTCATCGGCGACGATCAGTACCGGGTCCGACCCCAGCGACCAATCAGACGGCAGCTCCAGGGCCACGGTCAGCTCCGGGAACCGCTCAGCCAGATCAGCCTTCAGCCAATCCTTGACCAGCAGCGCCACGTCGACCGGTTCACGAGTCACTGGCAGCGCCACCGGCGGCACCCTTCCTGTTCTTGCGCGGCCGGGCCTTGCGCGGCTTCTCCGGGCGCAGCTTCACCTCTAGGCCGGCGGCCGACGCAGCGCGGGTCAGCACGCCGTCCTTGGCCTGAGCTTCGGCCGGCACGCTCACCGTCGCCGCTGCCCGGTCGGTGGTGTACGTCTTGACCTTCGCGCCATCGCCCGCGTCACCAGCGATCTGCTGCGCTAGTGCCGCGATCTCGTCGGCCACCAGCTCCTTGAGCACCTCGGCGCCGCCCTCAAGATTCAGCTCGAACGCCATCAGCCCTGGCCTCGGGTGCACAGCACTTCCAGGCCGCCGCGGCCACCCTGATGCCAGTCGTTGACGGTGATCCGGTACCGCTGCCCGCGGACCGTCAGCTCATCGTCGCTGACCACGTCGGCGGCGCCGAGAAAGTAGACGACATAGGCGCTGTCCGAGCCAGTCCGGCCGCGCTCACGGCGATCAGATCCGCCGC
>NZ_MBEJ01000140.1 GCF_001953975.1 Mycobacterium sp. NS-7484 | reverse complement strand
CGGCGATGCCCTCGACGGTGAACTTGCCGCGGCTGCCGTCGGCGAGCTTCCCGAACAGTTCCGGCCAGCCTTTGGCCTCGGGGCCGAATGCCTGCTCCCACAACTGCTTCACCATTTCCTCGTGCGACGGATAGGTGAACCCGGCGGGCGCCGGGTGCGGGGTTGAGATCGTGCCGAGTGGGACGTAGCCGTGCTCGACGAGCTTGGCCAGGGTGACCGGTCCGACGATGCCGTCGGCCGCGACGCTGACCCGGGACTGGAATTCGCGCACAACCTGCTCGGTGGCCGGCCCGAAGTCGCCATCCACGTCGAGGTTCGAGTAGCTGCCGAAGTTGTCGTTGAGGAACTGCTGCAGGCTGCTCACGCGGTCGTTGTTGTCGCCGAGCTGGGCGTAGATGTTCTCGGCCGGGGTGGGCGCGGGGGTGGTGCCGCCACCGGTGCCGCCGCGCCGGAATGTGGAGAATCCGTCGGCGCGGATCTTGCGTTTGATGAAGTCGTTGCACTTGGCCTGGTTGTTGTAGGTGTTGTACCCCATCTGGAAGTGCATCGAATCTTTGGGGCTGTTCCAGTCGTTGCCCCAGAAGATCATTCCTTCGTAGAACGCGAGAAGTTCACGCACGACGGCGGTTTCGGCTGCGGTGTAGCCGACGTATGCCGTGCCCATCGGGTGGTCGGACCAGTTGAGGTCCATCGCGGTGCCGCCGAGGTGGTTGCTCGTGGCGACGGAGTTGGTTGGGGTCCAGCCACCTTCGTCGGTGCCGCCGCGCGCGTTGTACAGCGATTCGACGTAGGCGTGGAAGTCGGCGGCGAATGCCTTCATGATGCGGCTCGGGATGCCGCGTTGCAGCGGGATCACGATGCTGGTGCCGGGCACTGCGCTGCGGTCGAGCAGTTCGGGCCCGCAAGCAGGCCAACCGTTTTCGGTCATCAGTGGGGGTGTCCTTTCATGACAAAGCCCCGGTCACCGAAGTGCCGGGGCCGAGGGGGTTTTGGTCAGATGTGGTGGAGGGTGTCGCGGTCGATCAAGTACTCGACGGGGCCGATGCCGAACCAGAACGCGGCGCCGATCACGACAGCCGCGGCGACGCCACATAGCGCCCCGATGGCGAGTGATTCCATGGTTTGCACCCTCTCTTCGATGCCCGCGGGCGTAGATTCAGGTCGCATGTGGGCCTGGCTGAAACACTGGTGGTGGCTCCAGCGCC
>NZ_MBEJ01000139.1 GCF_001953975.1 Mycobacterium sp. NS-7484 | reverse complement strand
GGGCGCGTGCTGACCTTGATCAACCAGCGGCTCAGCCCCGCCGAGCAAGCGGTTCAGCTGGCCACTGCGGCGCCGCGCCTGGTGCTGGGCGATGAGCGGTATCTGTCGGCGCTGCCCGATGACGTAGTGACCAACGCCGTCGCCTTCGAATCCGACCGGTGGCGGGCCGCACCGGCAGCCGACCTACCGTGCCCCACCGCCGGGAATCCCGACGATCCGGCCTGGCTGTTGTTCACCAGTGGATCCACTGGCGTACCGAAAGCCGTTGTGCACAGCCATCGTTCGATCCTGGCCGCGGTGTGGGGTTCGGTCGAGGGCCGCTCGGTGCCGCCGGGCGGGGTGTACCTGCTGCCGTTCCCCATGTGTCACATCGCCGGGTACAACATGCTGGTCCAGCACGCGGTCGCCGCCACGGTGGTGCTGTGCGCCCAGTTCCGGCCGGACGGTTTTGCCCAGCTGGTACACCGTCACGCGGTGAGCTCATGTTCGTTGGCGCCAACCATGCTGCACTCCCTGCTCGCCCACCTCGAGCGCACCGGCACGGCGCTGCCGTCGCTCACCGCGATCGCCTACGGGTCGGCGGCGATGCCGCTGGACCTGTTGCGTCGCGCGATCGACACCCTCGGCGTCGACTTCCACCAGGGCTACGGGATGACCGAAACCGGCGGCAACGTCACGTTTCTCGGACCCGAGGACCATCGGGCCGGCGCACACGGCCATCCGGAGCTGCTGACCAGCGCCGGCCATCCGCATCGAGGCGTGCAGATCGGCATCGCCGATGCCTCCGGCGGCCTCGCCCCCGTCGGGCAGGTCGGCGAGATCCTAGTACGCGGCCCGCAGGTGACACCCGCATACTGGCCCGACGGCACCAGTACCGACGACGGTTGGCTGCACACCGGCGACATGGGGCGCCTCGACACCGACGGCCGGCTTTACGTGGTCGACCGGCTCAAGGACATCATCGTCACCGGCGGCGAGAACGTCTCCTCCCGCGAGGTCGAGGACGCCCTGTCCAGCCACCCCGGCGTCGACCAGGTGGCGGTGGTGGCGGTGCCCGACGACTACTGGGGCGAGGCGGTGTGCGCGGTGGTCGTCGCGGCCTCGGGCCCTCGCCCGGCCGCCGAGGAGTTGATCGACCATGTGCGCGGTCAGCTCGCGGGGTTCAAGAAACCGCGGCTGGTGGTGTTCACCGAGGCACTCCCGCTGACCGCCAACGGCAAGGTCGCCAAGGATCGGGTTCGCGCGATCGCCCGGACCGCCGCGGCGGGCCAGGCCGCGCAGGGCTAAGGGGCGTCGGGCGCCGTCCGGTTGATCAGGTTACGGATCGCGGCGTCGGACTTGAGCACCACCTGCGCCCGGTCCGGCGCACTGTTCAGCTCCGCGCGCTTGGCATTACCTCCGGCCACGTGAACCGGCCCGTCGCCGAGATGGTCCAGACCTTCGCGGGCGACGTCGGCCGGATCGTTGATCAGCATGCCGGGTGCCTCGAAGTTCAGGCCCGCGCGCTGCATCGCCGGGGTGCGGGTCACCCCGAGCACGAGTTCCAGGACGTCGACGTTGTATTCGCGCAGCTCCAACCACAGGCTCTCGGCGAACAACCGGCCGTAGGCCTTCACCCCGCCGTAGACGGTGTGGCGCATCGACCCGGCATACCCGGCCAGTGAGCCCACCAACAGCAGACCGCCCCGGCCGCGCGCGGCCATCGGCCGCCCGAAGTGTTGGACGAGCTCCATCATCCGGGTGACGTTGAGGTCGACGACCTTCTGGAAATCGGCCAGCGGCGCGTCGAGAAAGCGTTCGCTGCACGTGTTGGCTCCGGCGTTGTAGATCAACAAACCGACCTCCAGGTCGGCGGTGGCCTCGGCGATCTGCGTGGTCGATGCGGCGTCCACCAGGTCGACTGACAACGTGCGCACCTGCGCGCCCAGGTCCCGGCAGCGTTGTGCGGTGGCCTCCAGCGGCGCGGGTTTGCGTGCCAGCAACACGAGGTTGAATCCGTCCTCGGCGAGCATGCGGGCGAACTCGGCACCCACCCCTTCCGAACCGCCGGCGATCACGGCCCATGGCCCGTATTTGGCAAGGTCGGTCATGCCTCGGATGTTATCTTTGGCCGCCGACCCGCCCCGTGGTCGGCCCGCGAGGAGGAGATCATCGGCACGTCCCCAGTGACGGTCCTGGCGCCGGGGCCCGCAGACGTGCACGGTCCGCGGCGGGCGTGGGCGGCGGTGGCGCTGCTGACGCTCGTCGGAACCCTCAACTACGTCGACCGATTCCTTCCTTCGGTGCTGGCTGAGCCGATCAAACACGACCTGGCGCTGTCCGACACCGCCATCGGGGTGATCAACGGGTTCGGCTTCCTGATCGTGTACGCAGTGCTCGGTGTCGCGGTGGCCCGGATCGCCGATCGCGGCGCATTCGGCGCCGTCGTTGCCGCCTGCCTGACGCTCTGGGGTGGCATGACCATGCTCGGCGGCGCAGTCCAATCCGGATTTCAGCTTGCCCTCACCCGGGTGGGCGTCGCGGTCGGCGAGGCCGGCAGTACCCCGGCCGCGCACGCCTACGTGGCCCGCAACTTCCCGCCCCGGCGTCGCGCCGCACCCCTGGCGGTCATCACCTTCGCCATTCCCCTGGCCAGCGGCGCCAGCCTCATCGGCGGTGGGCTCTTGGCCGAAAACCTGGGCTGGCGTACAGCATTCGTCGTGATGGGCGCATTCAGCGTCGTGTTCGCTCCGCTGGTGCTCGTGGTGGTCGGGGCCCGCCAGTCGCTGCCGCCGGCGCCGTCACCGCAGCCGGGCTCCGCCGTCAGATGGTGGCATCTGCTTCGCAAGCCGAGTTTTATCGCAGTGGTCTGTGGCACCGCGTGCATCTCGGCCGCCGGTTATTCGCTGACCACCTTCTCCCCTGCCTTCCTGATGCGCACCCGCTCCATGTCGCTCGGTGAGGTCGGTGTGGAGTACGGCCTGGCCACCGGCGCGGCCGGAGTGCTGGGTTTGTTGATCGTGGGCCGGCTGGCCGACCGGCTCGCGGTGCGCGACCCCCGGTGGCTGCTGTGGATCGTCGTGGTGACCACGGCCCTGCTGCTGCCGGCCTCGGTGTTGGCGTTCACCGTGGAAAGCCGTACGGCGTGTGTGTGGTTCCTGGCGCTCAGCTACGTCATCGGCACCGCGTACATGGCCCCGTCGATCGCCGCCATCCACCGGCTGGTGCTGCCCGAGCACCGGGCCACCGCGTCGGCGATCTTCTTGTTCTTCAACGCCACCCTGGGCGCTGTCGGCCCGTTCGTCACCGGCGTGATCAGTGATGCGCTGACCGACGAGCTGGGCGTGCAGGCACTGGGCCGGGCCCTGCTGATCCTGGTGCCGGCCCTGCAACTGCTGGCCATGGGCTGCTATCTCGCCGCCGCGCGCTGGTACCGCCGCGACATCGTCGAAGCTGCGGGTTAATCCAGGGTTAGTTGAGGGTTAGGTCTTCTCGGCCGGGCGCCGTCGACGCGTCGCACCCCAGAGCCCGACCCCGATACCGACCACCGCGCCGCCGAGGCCCACGACCTGCTGCGATCGCGGCAGCTGGTCGTGGACCGCCATCCCGCCGAGCAGGTCGGCGGCGTCGGCACCGCCGGAGGCCAGAAACCAGCCGCGGGTGTTCGTGCCGCGCAGCGCGGCCGCCAGCAGCAACCCGCCGATCAGCGCGTCGCGGTATCCCATCGACCGCCACAGCAGCTGCGCGGTGGCGTCAGGGGTTTTCCGTGCGCCCCACCACCGGTCGGCCCGTGCGGGGTCGACGAGAAATGACACACCCGACGCGAACCGAATCGCCCCAGCGGCCAGCGCGGCCACGTCCGCCATCAGCTCTTCTTCTTCGGATCGTGAATCTCCGGCGGCCCGTCGGGGTGAAGCGCCCCACCCTCGCCGACCCAGTCGTTGATCTCGGCGGCGTCCTCCGGGCTGACCGGGCGGCGCCGACTGAAGATTGATTTCACCTTCCTCGTGAGCTTCGACATCCATCGATCCTAGGTCGGAAGCCCCCGCCATCCCACGACTCTGGCCAAACACCCTGCCGGAGGCCCACTTTCAACCAGCGGCCGGGCGGGAGCTGACGAGCCGCCCCGGCCCCCGCGTCGATTTGCGCCAACTGGGTACCTCACGGGCTGCACGCCGCGATAATCAGCAGTACCCGAGTTGAGGAGCGAGAGACATGGCCACCATCGAAGCCAACGCACAGACCGACTCGTCATTCGAGAACGACGTCGCGGCCACCCAGGCCTATTTCGACAGCCCTCGCTTCGAGGGCATCATCCGCCTCTACTCCGCCCGTCAGGTCGCCGAGCAGCGCGGCACCATACCGTCGGACTATCCGGTGGCCCGGGAGGCCGCCACAGCGTTCTACCCCTACCTGCGCGAACTGTTCGCCCAGAAGAAGAGCATCACCACGTTCGGCCCGTACTCGCCGGGCCAGGCGGTGGTGATGAAACGGATGGGCATCGGCGGCATCTATCTCGGGGGGTGGGCCACCTCGGCCAAAGGCTCGATCAGTGAGGATCCCGGCCCCGATCTGGCCAGCTACCCGCTGAGCCAGGTGCCCGACGAGGCCGCGGGGCTGGTGCGGGCACTGCTGACCGCCGACCGCAATCAGCAGTATCTGCGGCTGCGCATGAGCCCGGAACAACAGGCGTCGACACCGGCGGTCGACTACCGGCCGTTCATCATCGCCGACGCCGACACCGGCCACGGCGGCGATCCGCACGTTCGCAACCTGATCCGGCGGTTCGTCGAATCCGGGGTGCCGGGGTATCACATCGAGGATCAGCGTCCGGGCACCAAGAAATGCGGCCATCAGGGCGGCAAGGTGCTGGTGCCGTCGGACGAGCAGATCAAACGGCTCAACACCGCCCGGTTCCAACTCGACATCATGCGGGTGCCGGGCATCATCGTGGCGCGTACTGATGCCGAGGCGGCCAACCTGATCGACAGCCGCGCCGACGAGCGTGATCAGCCGTTCCTGCTGGGCGCGACGAACCTGTCGGTACCAACCTACAAGTCGTGTTTCCTGGCGATGGTGCGCCGGTTCTACGAGCTGGGCATCACCGAGCTCAACGGCCACCTGCTGTATGCCCTGCCCGACGGTGAATACGCGACCGCGGATGCGTGGCTGGAACGCCAGGGCATCACGGCCCAGATCGCCGAGGCCGCCAAGAGCCATCGCGACGGGGACTCGGTGGATGCGTTGTTCGACAAGGTCGAGTCGGCGTTCGTCGACGCGTGGCAGGACGACGCCGGACTGAACACCTACGGTGAGGCGGTCGCCGAAGTTCTGGAGTTCCGGGAACGCGAAGGTGAGCCGGGGCCGATGAGCGCGGCCGATTGGCGCGCCTTCGCCGCCCGGGCCTCGCTCTACACCGCCCAGCAGAAGGCCCACGAACTCGGGGCCGACGTGGCCTGGGACTGCGAGCGCGTCAAGACCCCGGAGGGTTACTACCAGGTGCGCGGCGGCATTCCGTATGCCATCGCGAAATCGTTGGCGGCAGCACCCTTCGCCGACATCCTGTGGATGGAGACCAAGACCGCCGATCTGGCCGACGCCAAGCAGTTCGCCGACGCCATCCACGCCGAGTATCCCGACCAGATGCTGGCCTACAACCTCTCGCCGTCGTTCAACTGGGACACCACCGGCATGACCGACGACGAGATGCGAGCCTTCCCCGAAGAACTCGGCAAGATGGGCTTCGTCTTCAACTTCATCACCTACGGCGGCCATCAGGTCGACGGCGTAGCGTGCGAGGAGTTCGCCACCTCCCTGCAGCAGGAGGGCATGCTGGCCCTGGCCCGGCTGCAACGCAAGATGCGCCTTGTCGAATCTCCTTACCGCACACCGCAAACCCTGGTCGGTGGTCCACGCAGCGATGCCGCGTTGGCGGCCTCCTCGGGCCGTACCGCAACCACCAAGGCCATGGGTAAGGGCTCGACGCAGCATCAGCACCTGGTGCAGACCGAGGTGCCCAAGAAGCTGCTCGAGGAGTGGCTGGCGCTGTGGAGCGACCACTACAAGCTCGGCGAGAACCTGCGGGTACAGCTGCGTCCCCGCCGGGCCGGTTCCGATGTGCTGGATCTCGGCATCTACGGTGACGGCGAGGAGCCGCTGGCCAACGTCGTCGTCGACCCGATCAAGGACCGGCACGGCCGCAACATCCTGACGGTGCGCGATCAGAACACCTTCGCCGAGAAGCTGCGGAAGAAGCGCCTGATGGACCTCATCCACGTCTGGCTGATCCACCGGTTCAAGCCGGAGATCGTGTACTACGTGACGCCGACGGAGGACAACGTCTACCAGACCGAGAAGATGAAGGCGCACGGCATCTTCAGCGACGTGTATCAAGAGGTCGGCGAGATCATCGTCGCCGACGTGAACCAAGCCCGCATCGACGAGCTGCTGGCCCCCGACCGCGAAGCACTGGGCCGGTTGATCCGCAAGGAGGACTAGCGGGCCCTGCGTCGCGTCGCGCGTCGCCGCCTCGGGCTGCGTCGCTTTCTACGGCAGTGTCGTAACCCGCGTGGGTCAACAGCCCCTGGGTAGAAAACGGGCGTCCTAGTGGCGTATTCGACCTCACTGCCGCATGTGTGATGCCCCGCCGATATACCACGTCTGGCCGTTGATCCATTCGGCGTCGTCGGACAGCAGGAACGCGGTGACGGCGGCCAGGTCCGCGGGCTTACCCAGACGCGTGGAGCTCGCTACGAGCCCTCTTCGGGTGGGTGGAAGAGGTCTTCGGGGTGCCAGTAGTGGTTGATGCGGTCCTGGCCGGTGTCCAGTAGCGGTGGAGGGATCCATTCGACGCGGCCGTCCTCGCGGATGCGGGTGCGCCAACCTTTGTCGTGCACGAGGCGGTTGCTTTTGGGGCAGGCCAGGGTCAAGTCGGTGATGTCGGTGCGTCCGCCCGCACCGAAATCGGCTTTGGCGTGGTGGGTTTGACAACGGTCAGTGGGGCAGGTGCAACCCGGCCGGGTGCAGCCGCGGTCACGGTCGTGCAACACCAGCCGCTGCGCTGGGGTGGCGATGCGTTTACTGCGCCCCAGATACAACGGCACCTGGCGGTGATCCTCATAGACGACGAGGTAATGGTGGGAGTGGGCGCCCATGCGGATCACATCTTTGATCGGCAGCTGAACACCCGACGCCGTCAGCCCCATGCCGGCGAGGGCCAAGAGTTCCCGCAGCGTGGTCGACACCACCACGGTGACCGGCAGCCCGTTGTGTTGGCCCAACTCGCCGGACGCCAGGGCGTTGCGGCACAAGGCAAGCAGCGCGTCATGGTTGCGTTGCGCCGCGGTGCGGGTATCGCGGCCGACGGCCTCGGCGCTCGGGGTGCCGGTGACACACGGATGCTCGTCGGCGGAGTTACACATGCCCGGGGCCGCGTAGCGCGACAGGATCGGGTCGAGGGTGGCGCGGGCTTCAGGGGTGAGCCGGCCACGGATCTCACTCATCCCATCGGCACCTTGGGGCCCGATGACGATCTCGCCGCGGGGCGCGGGTGTGTCGTCGGTGGGTTCGTTCCCGTCTTGGTTGAGCAGGAACGCGATTCGCTCGGCACATTGTTTGAGAGTTTCAGGGCTGTTGGTGCCGGCGATGCGGGCCAGGTCGGCATCGATCTGCGCGTGGGTGACCACATCCAGCGGGATCGGTGGCTTGGCGAAGAATTTGCGAATGATCTTCACATGCTCGGCGTTGATCAGCCCACCGGCCTGGGCCGCGGCAGTGGCCGGCAGCACCGGGCCCAACTCCTGGCCGGTGAGACTGCGGCGCGGCCCCAGTTCAGCTGCCTCGGTGAGGCGGCGTTTGGCTTCGGATTGGCTGATGCGCAGCCGGATCGCCAGCACATCGGCCCAGCTTTTCGCGCCGATCTCCGAGGGTGTGGTGCGGGATTGGATCTCAGCGAGCAGGGCGTGATCGATTGCGGGGGCTCGGCGCGCTTGGTGTTCACGCCGGGATTGCAGCTCCAAAAGCTCGGGCAGGCTCAAATTCTCATAAGACAAGGCAGCGAGGCCGTCACCGGCCGCGTCGTAGGCATCGTAGGCGGCCAGCACCGTCTCCCGGTCGGAGGCAGTGGTCGAAAGCATGTTCGAATTCTATCGCCGAACCGCGACAAGCCAGCCAGTTATCCACAGCGCACGATTCATCCACAGATTTTGCCGCACAACAGAATTGTTACTTGACAACCTGCTTGACAACCCGCCCCGCACAGGCCCGCGCCGCCACCGCGGCGAGGACAAAGCCGCCGAGCGCGGACCAGCCCAGCATCCCGTCGAGCCCGTTCTTGGCCATCAGGGTCAGCGCCGCACCGGCCACGCACAGCAACGCACCGGTGAGCACCGATCGGGCGCCGCTGACCACAAAACCGCTGTCCCACCACGGCAGTGGCCGGTGCTCCAGTGGGGAGAGCAGGCGAAAGGCCACGGACATGAGCACCGCGAAAACCGCTGCGCGCAAAGCCAAGTGCGCCCAGAAGCCCGGCGCGTGTGGATCGAATGCGTCGAGACCCACGGCATGCAGGCTGAAGGCCGCGGCCGCGATCACGGGAATGTGCCACAGGTACAACGTCATCGCTCCCCCGTTACCGGTGGCGACCAGGTACCAGACCCGCGGGCGGGTGGCCCAGCGGCGGATCGGGTTCGCCGCAGCGATGAACAAACACGGTATCCAGGTGCAGTGCAGGGCCAGCAGCAGGGTCGGCGGCGAGACGTTGGACACCCGCTCGGTTCCGGTGACGACGAGGGACACGTCGTAAATCCCGGTGAGAGCGACGATTACCTGCGCGACGAAGGCGACGACCGCGATCCCCAGCGCCCGGCGTGCCGAGATCAGGTGCCGGGCGTAGGCCACCCCGATCACCATCGGGATCAGCCATACGATGATCAGGTTGGCCGTGCCGGCCTCCGGTGTGCCGACGGCGAAACGCACGGCATCGACCACACCGGAGGCGGCGATCAACCCGGCGACCACCCACGCCAACCCGCGGCCGGTATGCAACCGCATGAGCACTGGGACGAAGGCGAGCACCACGAGGTACACCCCGAGAAACCACAGCAGCGCCACGCATTCTCGCCCCAGCGCGGCAGCGGACTCGGCACCCATCGTGGCATGCACCACGATCAGGATCACCGTCCACGCCGCCAGGTACCAGAACACCGGCCGACACAGTCGTTGTGCGCGGGCCAGCAGCCAGGCACCCCAGGGGCGCCCGGTGCGCCAACTGTAGGCACCGGCGGCGCCACCGGCCATGAAGAACAGCGGCATCACCTGCAGCACCCAGGTGATCGGAGCCAACCCGGGAAGAGCGCCGAGAATGTTGCCCACCCGCACGCCGCCGGAATCGATGGTGGCCAGCAGCAGCGCGCAGTGGCCGAACATCACCACCAGTAGGGCACCTAACCGGGCCACATCGACGGCGCGATCACGTTCGGGCACAGTGTCGGGGGCGACGGTGTCCGGGGACGGCACCGCCTCGTCAGTCGGCATGTTCCCAGTCTGCCGGTCCCGGCGGCCGGTCGGGATGGGTAGTACTACGCGTCCTCGGACACCGCCAACCGACAGATCCGCCGTGCGTCGGCCACGGAATCCGCCAACGGCCGGCTGGTGTCGATCACATGGCCGTCGCACGCCTGCGCGTCCTGCTCGGCCAGGGCGGCCGCGATCTGTGGGGTCGCATCGGAGGTGGTCGCGGTTCGGGTTCGAATCCGTTCGGAAGCCCGATCCAGAGGCACCGAACACGTGAATTCCACTGTTGGCACAGATATCTCAGCGGCCAACCGATGGGCCCGGCGGCGTTGATCCGGGTTGCGCCACGTGCCGTCGAGAATCACCGAGACCCCGTGTTCCAGCTGCCGGCGGGCGCGGTGCAGGACCTCGTCATACACCACGGCCACGTTCTGCGGCGTGTACAGGCCCGCATCCAGGCTGCCCGGCTCACCCTCGATGACACCCGCATCGGCCAGTTCGCGTCGCACATCATCGGTGGACACCACGTGCGCCGGCAGATGCGGCGCCAAGGCGTGAGCCAGGGTGCTCTTGCCCGTGCCCGGTCCGCCGCCGACGATGACCAGCTGCACCGTGCCGGACCGCAGGTGTGTCAGCGCCAGCTCCAGATGCCGACGCGCGTCCACCGCGGCCTCGGGCCGGCCCTGACCGGCACGGACGCACTCGACCTTCGCTCGCACCCCGGCCCGGTAGGCGATGTAGAAATCGATCAGCGACTGTGGGGCCGGGTCCTCGGCATATCGCCGGTAGTGGTCGAGGAAATGACCGGCAAGATCGGCGCGGCCGAGGAACTCCAGGTCCATCGCGAGGAACGCGGCGTCGTCGATGCCGTCGACGTGGCGCAGCGCGTCGTCGAATTCCAGGCAGTCCAGGATCGCCGGACCCGTCGGTGGACAGAAGATGTCGTCGGTGAGCAGGTCGGCGTGTCCGTCGACGATGCGTCCCTGCGCGATTCGCGCGTCGAACAGTTCGGCGCGTCCGGCGACGTATTGTTCGACCAGTCGCCGGATTTCCAGGACGACATCGGACTCGATGTCCCGAAAGCGTTGCAGCTCATCCAAATTCTGACGCCAGCGGGCGATGACAGCCTGGCCGCTGCCCTGTGCGTCAACTGTCGCACCACGCTCGGCGTTGCGGTGAAACTCCGCCAGGATTCGGGCGATCTCGTCCAGCCATTGCCCTACCTCCGCACCTGCCTCGACCAAGCTCGACAGTCGGATGTCGTCGGCATACCGCCGCATCACCACCACCGGCTCGGCGCCCTCGCCGTCGGGGCCGACGAGGTGCGCCACCCCCAGATAGCTGTCGGGTGCCAGCCGGCTGTTCAACGCAACCTCATGACAGCAGGCCGCTTCTCGTTGCTCCGGGGTGGTGAAGTCGAGAAAGTCGGTGACGATCGACTTCTTGGCCTTGTACGCCCGGCCGCCGAGCAGGATCACGACGCCGGTATGTGTCTCGTGGACCTGTGCATCGAGATTTCCGGCGATCGCCCATGGCTCTTGTGCACCGTCGCGGGCTGGTTTGTCGCTCATATGTATCCATCGTGCCGACGTGGGTGGGCTGTCGCCAGGGCCCTTGGTCCCGAACTCAGGCGCCAGCGCTCGACGCCCGGCTGTCACTCGGTCCGCAAATGTTGGCGACCCGTTTGCCGAGATTGCTGTGTCGTGCCGACAACCGCAGTAGATTGCTGCCGTGGGGAAAGGTATGTTGGCCGGCGCCAAGGGGCGGATGCTGGCGCTGGCCGCGTCGGTCACGATCGCCGGGGGCATGGTGTGGGCGCAGAACACTGAGACGCCGTGTTGCCCGGAGGCTCCCCTTGCTGCCCCGCCCACCAGCGCGGTGCCGGCGCCGGTTGCCGCGAAGGCCGAATTGGTCGCGGCCAGCGCCCCCGTGGTGGCCCGCGACTTCCAGTTCACGCTGCCGAAGGGCCCCGCCCCGGAGAGCGGCTTACAGGTGAAGACGATCTGGGTGGCGCGCGCCATCGCGGTGATGTTCCCGGAGATCACCACGATCGGCGGGTACCGGCAGGACGCGTTGAAGTGGCATCCCAATGGTTTGGCGATCGACGTGATGATCCCGAACTACCACTCCGACAAGGGCATCGCGCTGGGTAACCAGATCGCCGGTTTCGCCCTGGCCAACGCCAAACGCTGGGGCGTGTTGCACGTGATCTGGCGCCAAGGCCTCTATCCCGGGATCGGTGCACCGCACTGGACCGCGGACTACGGCAACGAGACCCTCAACCACTTCGACCATGTGCACATCGCCACGGACGGCGGCGGTTACCCCACCGGCCACGAGACGTACTTCCTGGGATCGATGAAGCGTTAGGCGGCGCTGCTCACGTGCACCGCCGACTCGCCGATCGTGGCCGTATCGCCGCCGATGATGGTGTGCAGCAAGGCTTGTTGCTCGCGCTGCCCGCGCCGTACCGCACGCTCCATACCAGTGCGTGACGCCATCGCGGCCGCGCTGCGCATCAGGTTGACGGGCATCTTCAGCACCGGATACCAGGGCGGCATGTAGGCCGGTAGTCCCAATACCCGCATCGCGGCGGGCCCGAGGAAGGCACTGGTGATCGACAGGTGCTGCGCCCAGGCCAGCCTGCGACGCAGGCGACCGACGCTGCGGTAGTGCCACGCCAACGGGTCCGCGGCCATCGGGACGGAAAGCTGCTGTGTGGTCTCGTCAGGGCGGGCCAGTGCGGTGGAGGTGTGATACAGCACGCGGATGCTGTCCCGGAAGGTGCGGGGCAACCACTCGTCTTCGACGCCGATCAGCCACCCGACGTAACGGGTCAGGTGCGCGATCGCGTCGAGTTCGCCTGGGGCAGGCAGGATTCCCATTCCCAGCGAGGCCACCGGCGGGGCGATGAGCGCGCCGACCAACGTCGCCGCCATATCGGTCTGATTGACCGGCACACCCCAGTCCTCGGCGCGCCAGTCCGGCATCGCCGCGACGTGCCGACGCACGAGTGCGTGGATCAGTCGCACATGCAACGTCGATCGATACCCGACCCCGAGCGGGTCGAGGCCCCCGTCGGAGATGACATCCATCGCCCACTGCATGGTCTCGGCGAAACGCTGGTTCGAGCCTTTCTCCAAGGCGCCGGTACGCAGCAGGGTCTTGTTGAACCCGGAAAACTGATAACCCCCGAGCAATGACACGTCGCGCGCGATGGACATGCCGTCAGAGCCACCGCGCAGCAACGCGCGTTGACCTTTGCGCAGTTTGTCGCGGTCCACCCAGTCCGGAACCGTCTCGACGGCAAGAAAGAACTCGCGCAACGGTTCCGGGGCCTCCGGCACGTTGGCGATACCGACGGTCAGCGCCTGCTCGAACAGTGGACGCATCTGCGTCGTCCCCGCCGAGGTCATCCATTCGACGAGGCGATCCATCGGCTCGTCACCGACGGTCAGGCGCTCCCCGAGCCGGCGCCACTCGGTGGTGTCGGGGTCACAAACCCCCACCGCTTTCGCGAACGCGCGCACGGCGCCGGGAACCGCGAGCGGCCGCTCGGGATGACGAGCCGGGATGCTCATCTTCGCCCTCCCACAGCCAACTGACTACACATGTAGTCAAAGTAAGCTGCGAGTAGGGTGCTGTCAATGAAGCGCACGCAGGTGGTGCGTGGCTACGGCGGCATCAGCGCGGCCGACCGCCGCACCGAACGACGAGCCAAGCTGCTGGCCGCCGGCCGTCAACTCTGGGGCGAGTCAGGTGCCTCCGAGGTGACCGTCCGCGCGGTGTGCACCGCGGCCGGCCTGACGTCGCGCTACTTCTACGAGCAGTTCCCCAGCCGAGACGCCCTGCTATTCGCCATCTCCGACGATGTGCGCGACCAACTGTTGGAGGCCTTGGTGCACGCGGGCGTCGGCGATCCGGGGACCCTGACCGACAAACTCCGCTCCGCCCTCACGGCATTTCTCGACATCATCGCGGCCGATCCGCACATCCACCGCATCGCCACCGGCGATGTGAGCAGCGTTCCGGGGCTGACCGAACACCGCACGCACATCCTGGAGATGATCACCGGACTGATCGTCGAGCACGCCCCGTCGGTATTGCATGCCGAGACGCCGAGCCCGGCAGAGTTGCGCCGCGGGGCCCAGTTCATGGTCGGCGGGGTGAACCAGATCATCGAAGCCTGGCTCGCGGATCCGACGGAAACCACGCAGGAACTCGCGGCCGAATGCGCCGATCTGTGCGTGGCGGTGGTGCGCGGCGTCGTGCACACCAGCGATTGACGGTTTCAGGTCACCGGGTGACGGCAACCCTGGCAGCGACACCGCGAGCAGGGAGACCACCCATGAGCCATCCGAGTTCGGACGAAACCGAGTCCGACGTCGAGCGCGATCCGCACGTGGCCGATTCACGTGCCGGCCGGGACGCCGACGGAAGTTACGTGGGCCGGGCCTCGTCCGACGACGACTTCGACAGCGGTGAAACCGGGGCCGAAGCGCGTAGTTCCGACGGGTGAGCGCCTCGGCGCTACGCCGCAACGACGCTGTCGGCCGCCATCACCTCCGCGGCGGCGCGTTCACCTGAGCGCACCGCCCCGTCGATCCAGCCGCACATCACCGCCGAGCTTTCCGAACCGGCCCAATGGATACGCCCGCACGGAACCCGCAATGCGTGCCCGAACTCAGTCAACACGCCAGGCGGTGCGTGGCTGATCATCCCTCCGCCCGAATAGCGCTCGAGGGTCCAGTCCTGTTCGTGATAGCTGACCGGCGACGCGGCCTTGGTACCGAATCGGTTCACCAGTTCCCCGATCACCGTTGCCTTGCGCTGCGCCGCGTCCAGAAGCCCGAGCCGGCGAGCGACGGGCCCCTCGGTGATGACGCACATGATGCCGGGGACGCCGGTGTCGGTACAGGCGTCGATGGTCAGGGTCGCGGGACTGCCAGGTGCCGCGGATTGCCCGCACAAACCATCCGCACGCCAGAACGCGGTGTCATAGACCACCGAGGTCTTGAACACCGCACCGCTGGGCATGCGTTGATGCAGCAGCATCCGGTCCACGGGAAGCGTTGGCTCATAGGTGATCTGGCTCGCGACGGCCAGTGGGACGGCGACGACCGCCTGGCGGGCCCGCACAGTCATCCCCTCGGCATGCACGGTCACCCCGTCGTCGTCCTGTGCGATGAGGTGTACCGGCTGCGAAAGCTGCAGCGCGCCACCGATTTCAGCGGCCATCGGCCCGTAAACGGCAGCTATTCCGCCATACACCCGCGCGTCTTGCGCTCCACCTTTGTTGGCGATGACGAACAGCGGCCCGCCGCCCGATCCCATCTGGTGAAGCGCCCACAGCAGCGAGACCTCCGAGGCCGAAGAGGTGTAGACGCCGCCCAGCGCCATGTTCAGCATCTCGCGGGCCTGCCTGGAGCGCATGTGGCGATTGATCCACTCCCCCAAGCTGATCCGATCCCATTCGATCGCCCTCTTGGCCTCCCATGGCGCCTCGAACGGAATCGTGCGGCACATGATCTCGACCTCGAGTAGCCCGGCGCCCAGATTTGCGACGGCCCAGGGGCTCATCGCCCAGGGGATGGTGCCGGAGTAACGATGTTGTTTGCCGTCGAGGATCACCATCGCGTCGCCGTCGACGTATTCCTTGTATTCGGCCACACCGTATTCGGCCATCAACGCCTTGATCCGGTCCTGCCCGGGCCCCACCCAAGCCCCGCCGCGATCGATCCACGTTCCGTCATCGAGCACCTCGGTGAAAGTCCGACCGCCAACGCGATCACGCGCCTCAAGCAGTGCCACCGAGCGTCCCGCCTGCTTGAGTCGCAGTGCCGCGGTCAAGCCCGCGAAACCCGCACCCACCACGCAACAATCGACGTCTGCCATGGCCCGCTCTCCCCGTGCGATGGGCTTGATTCGCTCAAGTTACGCCCGCGATCACCCGTTTCGCAGGCACTGCAGACCGATTGCTGTGGTAAACACCATAAATTTTGCCTGCCCGGTGGCATGTCACCACGACGGCGTGGCGGCGGACACACCCCGCGCGGCATCTGCCCGCTGGCAACATGCAGGCCACATTTCGCGCCATATAGCCGCTGGCCTGCCCATTTGGAAACGGGAGCACCGGTTCCGCCGACGGTGTCGCGATACTCTACCGCGTCATGGCTGCGCCGATTCCTCGGCACGGGATGGTTGCCATCGACAGCATCAGACAACATCGCGATGCCTCAAATCCGGGAACCCGCCGGTAAGGTCCGGACCCCGTGGGTAGACACCAGCTCAAAAAGGATCGGCGCCGCCGATCGACTGCCGTGGCCGCGGTCGTCGTGCCTGCCGCCGCACTGATCGCCGTCGGCGCAGATACCGCGCCGGCCATCACGGCCGAGGCACCGCCACACAACGAGGCCGTCGTCGCCCCGGTGGCCAAGCAGTCATTGACATCAGCGGCGCCGGGCATGCCCGCCGTGCGTCGAAACATGCGTTTTCCGTTGCCCGCCGGCCGCGCACCCGAAAAGGGTCTCCAAGTCGAGACCATCCTGGCCGCCCGGGCCGTCAGCGCGCGCTTCCCCGAGATCCTCGACATCGGCGGGGTCCGCGCCGATTCCCTGAAGTGGCATCCGAACGGATTGGCCATCGACGTGATGATCCCGAACTATGCGACACCGGAAGGTAAGGCTCTCGGCGACCGCGTCGTCGCCTACGTGCTGGACAACGCGGACCGGTTCGGGGTGAACCATGTGATCTTCCGGCAGGAGATCTACTCACACGGCAGGCCACCCCGAAAGATGGCGGACCGTGGTGGCATCACGGCCAACCACTTCGACCATGTTCACATCGCCACTAATGGCGGCGGATTCCCGACGGGGCATGAAACGTACCTGACGTAGTGCGTCAGCCGGTGTGAAATTGCGAATCCTCGGCGCGCCGGAACGTTCATCCGACGTCGGGGCGCGATGATGCAGATGTGGCTGCTGATACGAATGTGACCGACGAGGCGCCCTCGTCCCCGACGTCCGAACCGAAGATCGACGAGGTGCCGATCGCGCCCGGCACCGCCTCCGATTCACCGTCGGCTCAGCAGCGCGTCTGGACGATGCCCAAGCCTGCCGTGACGCGCAAACACGTCGACGAATGCGGGCGGATCGCCCTCAAGGCCGGCGCAGCCGTCGTCGGCTTCATCGCCGCCGTCGCCCGATTCGGCGTTCGCACCCTCAAAGACGTGGCGCAGGTGATCGACGCCGTACCGTCGACGGTTCGCCAACTGACCGTGCTGGGTCTGCTCACACTGCTGGGTATCGTCGGCGCCATCGCACTGTCTGGGACAGTGGGCCTGGTCTGCATCGTCGTGGTGGTCCCGGTGTGCTCGATCGCGCTCGGCGCGCTCGGACACCGTTGGTACAGCAGTCAGTCCGCGCCACGCACCCAGCGCCCGATTGCCCGCGCCTCGACGCCCGAGCTGCAGCGGTCGGTCGAATATGTCGACACGAAACTCACCGTCGCTCTCAACGCCTTCGGCGCGGAACATCAGCAACAGGCGATGATCGCGCTGTTCCAGGCGAAGACGGCCGTCGAACTCACGCTCGGCACAGAGCAGGACGCGGCGAGCCATGTCGATGCGCTGCTCGCGGTCGAAGGCCACGAAGCGCGACCGCGAATCCGCGCCGGGTCGGCACCCAAGCCGCTGCGAGAAAGCAATTCTCTGGCGGCGTCATGACCGACCACCTCTGCGGCCAGGTCGCGCTCATCGAAGACGACTACACATTGGTCATCAATCGGGGCGCCGAGGCGGGCGTGGTGCCGGGCATGGTTTTTTCCGTGCACTCCGATTCGGATCAGGTGATCACCGATCCCGAAACCGGCCGGGAATTGGGCAGGCTCACGCGCGAAAAGCTTCGGGTGCGTGTGTTCGACGTGCAGCCACTGTTCTCCCGTGCGCACACGTTCGCCAGGACCGACGACTTCTACGGGCTGTTCCAGGCGACGGCGGTGGTGACCGTGAATGTCGGGGACAGCCTCGAGTTGGTGGTCGGTGAGACCCAAACGCGCCGGGCTGCGTCGGGGTAATTCGTCCTCGGGCCGGATGCGGGTGCGCCGCGACGCTTCGACCGATCCGCTGCAGCGGGGTTTCATCGTCGGGCGGTAGGGCATACGACATGAGCGAGCCCCGGCACGCCTCGTGCCGTAGGGCGAAAAGCCGAGGAGAGGTCCGATATTCATGTCCGAAAAGAGCGCACCGGCAGAAGGAGTCACAGGCGCCGTCGAGGATCAGACCGGCGAACTGAAGGAAACCCTGGGTTCTGCCGGCGTCCACGGTGAAGGCGCGGAACGCCAGGAATCACAACCTCGATCGAGTCAAGGCACGGCGCGGCCATGAAGGTACAGCCCGGCACGGTGGTGGTGTACACCGACGTGGTCTGCGGGTGGTCCACCGTCGCGCTCCACCGGTTCTACCGTGAACGCGAGAAGGCCGGCCTCACCGACAAAGTCCGCGTCGACCTGCGATTGTTCGCCCTCGAAGACGTCAACCGGTTCCCGATTCCCAAACGATATCTGGACGCCGAGATTCCGGTGCTTGGCTCGATCGAGCCGGACTTCGGTTGGGTCCCATGGCAATCGGATCCGTCGACGTGGCCGATCACGTCCCTGCCCGCCAACGAGGCCGTCCACGCCGCCAAACAACAGTCGTTGGCAGCCGCCGAGGAATTCGACATGGCGATCAGGCACGCCTTTTTCACCGACAGCCGGCCCATCTCGTTGGCACATGAGCTGGTGGACATCGCTCAACAATGTCCGCGGGTCGACGCGGACCGAATCGCCGAGGCGTTGGACACCGGCAGTGCGCGGGCAGCGATGATGCACGACTATCGCGAGCACGTCTCGCAGGTGCAGGGCAGTCCGCACTTTTTTCTGGCCGACGGCTCCGATGTTCACAATCCGGGCATCGAGCTGCATTGGGTCGGTGAACCCGGCGCAGGCTTCCCGGTGATCGATTCCGACGACACGGCCGCCTTCGCCCGATTGGTCGAGCAGGCCGGCCGCTGACCAGTCACGCCTGGGAAAGCAGACACGATGAGTCACGAGAAATCGGTTGCCGGCGCCACTGCGGTCATCACCGGCGCCTCCAGCGGTTTTGGCCGTGGCACGGCCACGGAACTTGCCCGGCGCGGAGCCAACGTGGTGCTGGCCGCCCGCCGCCGGGACGTCCTCGACGGCCTTGCCGCCGAGATCCAGGGCGACGGCGGCAAGGCCGTGGTGGTGCCCACCGACGTCAGCAGTCCTGCCGATGTTTCCCGGTTGGCGGCAACCGCTGTCGAACACTTCGGCGGCTTCGACATCTGGATCAACAATGTCGGAGTCGGAGCGCTGGGCCTGTTCTGGGATATCCCGATCGAAGACCATGCCCGACTGGTCGCGTGAACCTGAAGGGGCTGATCTACGGTGCCCACGCGGCGATCCAACAGTTCCGCGCACAAGGCCGAGGCGTCTTGATCAACATCGGTTCGGTGGACAGTGAAGTGCCGCTGGCCTACCAAACCTCGTATGCGGCAACAAAAGCCGCGGTCCTCAGCCTAAGCCGGTCGTTGACAGAGGAGCTACGACTGGCCGGCCACGAGGACATCAAGGTCGGCACCATCATGCCGTGGGCGGTCGACACGCCGTGGTGGACCCATGCTGCCAACTACACCGGCCACGCACCCCGCATGGCCGCCATGGACGACCCGCAACTCGTCATCGACGCGATCGTCGGGGCGTGTACCGACCCCAAGGTGAAGCAACCCGTCGGCGCCAAGGGACACATGGCCAACCTTTCGCACCAACTGTTTCCCACCCTCACGGAACGCTTGTCGGGCAAGACCGCCGAATCGGCAATCGAGAAGGCCGACCCGGTTCCGCACACCACCGGGGCCATCTACAAGCCCATGGCACAGGGCACCAGCGTCGGTGGCGGTATCCGTGAGCGGATGGCTCGAGAAGATTCCGGTCGGTAAGACCTGGCGCGCGGTCAGGCGATGCGCGTGCGCTAGTTCGCTTGGCGGAAATAAGGTTCAACCGTGCCGCTGAGCTTGACGACCATCGGATTTCCGCGGCGATCCTTGGCGGTAGGGACTTCCACACGCACCCAGCCCTCGGCCACGTCGTATTCGTGCACATTGGTTTTCTCGACGCCATTGAAGCGAATCCCCACGCCGCGGACGAGCACCTCTTCGCTATAGAAGGCGCTGCGCGGATCGATGGAGAGGTGATTCGGTGGAACGTCTGAGTTCTGATCCTGGGACATGATGGCTTTCGTTCGATGCTGCGTAGGTTCTCGGATTTTATTCTCTGAAGAACCTACGCGACCGTCGTGTATTCGCCAGTTCCGCGTACCGCGCAACCGCGACCGATAGCACGCGGGAATCACTTCTAGCTGATATCAGCTCTAGCTGATAGAATTGCGACCGTGCGGAAGTGGGAGGTTGATCCCTCATCGAAACATGGATCGACAGCCCCGACGACGAGGAGTACGACCACCTGATCGCGGCGCTGGAGCAGTTGGAGGAATACGGACCAGTTACGCGCCGGCCATTCGTGGACACCCTCGAAGGATCGGCGCATCCGAACATGAAGGAACTCCGACCTCGCCCCACCAAGGGCGGAGCCCACATCCGGGTGCTCTTCGCCTCGACATCCAGTCCCGAGCGATCATGCTCGTCGCCGGAGACAAAGCAGGGAACTGGACGAAGTGGTACGCGACGAACGTTCTCATCGCCGACCGCCTATTCACCGAATACCAACAGAAGATGAGGCAGGCAGTCACAGCCGCCGAGCCAAAGACAAGAAAGGGGAAGAAACGATGACCACGCTCGATGATCTTCGCCGTCGCCGTCCGGGCAACCGGGCCCGCATCGACGCAATCAAGGAAGAGATGGATCGCGAGGTTGCGCAGTACCGCCTTCGCGAATTGCGGGAAGACGCCGGTTACACCCAGACCGCGCTCGCCGCAGCCATCGGTGTCGGGCAGAACCGCGTTTCCCAAATGGAGCACGGCGACCTGGGCACCAGCCGGGTCGACACACTCCGTAAGTACGTGGAGGCCACCGGTGGGGAGCTGGAGGTTGCGGTGAAGCGCCCAGACGGATCTCGCGTCTTACTGAGGCTCTGATTGGGTCCGCTAACGCGGGAACTCCGACAGCATGATTCAGCGTTTGGGTGGGCCCGCGCAGCCGGACGGACACCAAGTCAAACTACGTTGAAGCACCCGCTGGTGGCCGAATCAAGTACCCACCCCGTGCGACTGACCATCGCCTCAAGAGCTTCCCGACTTTGCTTGCCCACTGGCACGTGGCGCGCCCCGCGGTGGTCCGGCTTCAAGAACTGCAACTCCTTGACGGGATTGAGGGCCATCTCTTCAGTCAGCGCCTTCGCCTCGAGGCTGCGCAGTTGCGGGTCGAGGATGCGGTGCAGCACCCGCACCACCGACGGCGCCGTCTGATGTACTTCTGCGGTAGCGGTCGGGGGACCGCAGTGAGGGGGAACCGTGGCAAAGGGATCGCCGATCCTTCGGGCGTGGAACGACGCGCTGCGGCCCGCGTGCAAGGGCCACGGCATGCGGTTCGTCAGCGCGACCGGGTTCATCCTCGACGACGTCTACGTGACGGAACTCTTCTACCCGCAGGTGTTCCATCCGGACAAGGACCCCGACCGGCTCCGGATCACCTGGACCGTCGACGTCAAGCCGCTCGCCGTCGACGAGATCCTGTCGGCCGCCTTCATGCCCGACGTGGTGATGGGACGGCAGATGCGGATCAACCGCCGCGTCAACGGTGCCTTCAAGGTCCAGCCGCTGCGGATCGGCAGCGGCCATTGGGACGTCTCTCCGACCGACGAGCCGGACTGGGATCCGGTGCTCGACGAGTTCGACCGTATCCGCGCCGAGTTCATCTCCGCGCATCCGACGGACGCCGACTACGCAGCGGTTGTGGAACACTCACCCGACGGAATAGCTCCGAGCCGGGCCCTGACCCGCACCGTCACCGCGCTGATCGCCGCTGGCCGCAACGCCGACGCGGCCCGGGTGGCCGATGATGCGATCGCCCGCGGCGAGCGGGGTGGGATGTCTTCGACGGTCGACGTGCTCAAGTACCTGGCCGCCTACGCGAAAGGTCCTGCGGCGTACGCGGCGTTCACGGCGAGCCTGACTCCCACCCACGACTACCAAGTGCTGTGCGAGACCCAGCGCACCATATCGAGCGATCTGATCCGGGAACACCACCCGGGCATCATCGACCACCACCTGCGGAGTATGGACGGCGCAGACCCGTGGGCCATCGTGCTCAGCGCCCGCCCGCCGGCCGGTGCTCCGGCCGACTTCTCGAAATCGCTGTACCTGCAAGCCGCCGGCACGGCCGAGACCATGGTGATCGAGTTCTGCCGTCCCGGCGGAGCCGACATCGGCGCTGTGTCGGTGCGATCGGTCGTCGGCCACCCACATACGGGACCGGCCGAGCCCGACGTGGACATCGTGCTGCCGCGTAGCACGCAGACGATCAGCCGCCACGAGATGTTCACCGCGGAGGAGGCAGCCGAGATGTTCGAGCGGTTCTACAGGACCGACACGATCGGTGACGGCTACGAACTGCGGCCGGTCGAGGGGTACACCGCCGACGGATGCTACATCGACCTACGAGGAGCGCCATGATGGATGAAACGTTGGCCTACAAGCTCTTCGGTGAGTGGAGCAACGACCACCAGGCCAGAGGGGTGTACATCGAAGGCGACTTCGCACCTCAGGAAGAAGCCGAAGAGTGGGCCGAAGATTTGATCGGCGGCATGGTGGCGGCCATGGCCCACGGGGGCGTAGTCGTGGAGCGTGGACCGATCCGTGTCCACGACGGGAAAGTGTTCGTCGAACTCGACGGGGACGACTTCATGGCCCGCGACATCGACGGTGAGGGCAGCCGGGCGTCGGCCAGCCTGGAACGCATTCTTTCCCGGTTCGCGACGATCGCCGCGCGACGTGGCTGCGCGCAGCGCTGGTTGTACTGGTACACCGGGGATCCGACCGGCATGGCGTACTTCGTTGCACCTGAGGAGCTCGTCACCTCCAGCGGCGTCGATGTCCGTGAACTCGGCACCGGCGAGCAGTGGTACGAGGCTCAGCCGGACTGACGTCGGGAACCGAGCGGATACCGAGCAGGAGCAAGTTCGGCGGGAGCCTCCGGCCGAGTGAACCCGCTCACCGTCTGCTCGTGATCGACCGCACCAGTGCCTGCGCCGATGCCAGGTCGTCTCCGCTGTCGAAGTACACGGCCAGCTGCGTGGCCAGCGGTGCTCACCACGAAGCCGTAGAGCGCAGGCAGCCTCGCGTCGCCGGCCCCTTCGGCGAGGCGGTACGTGAGGTAGTGCGCACTGTCTTCCGACCACTCGGTGTGGTCGAATCCGTGCGGCGAGACATGACCCCGAACCTGCTGCAGGCGCTCGGCGGGGGCGTGTCCCCCCTCGGGTTGCCCCACGGGGCGAACATCGCCGTCAGGCCCGGCCGCCAGAACACCGCCCGCGACGAGCCCGCGTCCTGGTCGATGCGGAAGTTCATCGGTTCGGGGACAGTGAGCACCCAGTCCGCGGTGAGCTCATGGCCGCCGAGTTCCCCGAATACTCTGCCCACTTCGGCCTGATCGACCGGCGGCACTGTGGTGAGGCGTGCGGGCAGGTGGTCCAGCAGAATGGCGGTCTGCTTCTGATCGAAGTTGACCAGCCCGCCTTCGCCCACCGACCCGAACGCAGCGGGCACGATCGGGTTCAACGACCGGTAGTGCAGATCCGGGATGGGGGCCATCGAGGCGATCCGCAACGATCGGACAGCGTCGGCGATCAGCCAGTGGGCGAGGGTGAGCGGATCCACCTTGCCGTCGTGTGGCGGCATGAGGGCGGCGGTCCGGCTCTTCACGGGAATCAGAACAACGACCGCCGATCGCTGGCGCCCGTCGTCGTGCTGCGGAGATGGCTGCGGCTCCTGACCGGTGACGCGGGCCAGAGCAGCCGATGCCAGCGTCGTGTCTTCAACGACGGGGTCAACCCCACCAGACTCGACCGACCACATCGTCAAGCAGCTGAACGGCATCTGCATCCAGGCGTCATCGAATTCAGCTGGCGTCACCCCGCGGACTCGAAGGTAGTAGTCATCGACGCCGATGGGCACCGCCTGCGGTTCGAGGGGAAGCAGGTACGGGAGGACGAATGAGGACGCCCACCACGCCTTCGAACCGCTGTGGGTCATCCCAATCCGCATCGGGCGGTTGCCCCAGGGGGGCAGCGTCGTCAGTCACGGACCTAAGCGTTGCACGGCGGGTGCGACATAGACGAGGGATCACCCGCCAGCCAGTGCCCGCCCGAACGCCACCCTGAACTTCTCCTGCTGCCCATGCGACGGGAACGGGACACGGACCTTGCTGACGGGCAGGCCCCCGGCCGCCAACGCGGGGTACGCCGCGTCGTACACGTCGACCTTGATCAAGATGATGCGCTCGGGCTGTAATTCAGCGATCCGATCCAGCAGCGCCGGAACGTGCGGCCTCAGCTCCAACAAGCTGGCCCGGCTGTTCACGATGGGATCGGGCTTCAGATCGATCAGGAACACACCACGGTCGCGCAGCTGCTCCAGCAGGGCCGGCTTGTGGTCCCTGGTGAGTCCGGCGCCCGGCAGGAGCGCCCGCACGACCGCCCAGAACAGCCAGTCGTGCTGCGCCACGCCCGGGAAGTAGAAATAGCGATCGTCGGCGTCGGGCGGAGCTTGCGCTACCAGGAGCAGTTGAACGTGTTCGGGTTGGTACCGGCGTGCGGTCGCGGCGCGGCGCTCGCGAACCTCAACGGCGGAGGTGTCAACCGCGTGGCCTGGCGGGTTGAGACCCGGCGGGCGCCGACGGGTTGGCATCGGACACCGTCAGCGCCTGCGCCCCGTCGACGGTGCCCCGCCGAGCACCTCACGGCCGCCATACAACAACTCCGGGTTCTTGACGAGACCACGGGACTTGCCGGTCGCCGTCGTCTGATGCGGCGGTCGCAGGGCCTTTTTCTGGATCTGCAGCGCCCGCTCGTAGAGACGCTGGTACGCGGGACCCTTTTCGACGAGGAGTGCCGCCTCGTTCACGATCTCATGGAGTCGCCCGAGGTTCTCGGGTCCGAGCGGGTGCTTGGCCGCCAACTCGGACAGTTCGCGGTGCATCTGACCGACTCCTCCCCGACCTTTCTTCGGCGGGCGCTTCGCGTCGGCCGTGGGAACGCCAGACTCACGGTTCCGGGTACGGACGGTGGACACGCGGCGCAGAAGGTCGAGGAGCTCCTCGGACCGGTCGTTCAGAGACCGTCTCCGCAGCCGGGCCGCAAGGCTGTCGAGCATCCGGATTTCCCCCGCGGTGAGCGGACGGTCGGCGGGGAGCAGCTCGACGCGGGCCACCACGGCGGCGATCTCGTCAAGCTTCGGGTTCGGGCGCCACGGCTTCTTGCTCTGCATGGTGAGGGCAGCGTAAGGGAAGGGGCCGACGCCGCGTTGGGGCTCGAGGCGATCCGGCTACGAGCAACTGTCACACTCGCCGGTGACCGGCAACTCGATGCGGCAGGTCGGGCACAGCTTCGGCGGTTCATCCGGCTCCTTGCTGCGCCCTCTGGACGGGAACCCCATGCCGAGGCACGCTGCGCACGTGCAGCGGCCCGAGTGGCCGCGTGCGTAGAGATCGGAAGGAGCACCTCTGCTCCCCATCGTCCGTCGTCGACTCATCAGAGGCCTGCTCCGACTCTCCCGCTTCGGGTTGTCGAGGCGGTGGGGCCGCTGATCCCGGCCGGCGAGACACCGCTGCGTTGTGGGTCTCACCGCAGCGTAAGGGGAAGGCGGGGCATGGCGCTGACGTTCGCAGCGATGCGTACTCCTTCTTCCTCTTCTTCGTGGGCGGCTTCGGCCGTAGCGCCGCCCAGCCTGGTAGGGGTGGAGCCGCTGGGTGTGGTGACGACCTTGACGTAGTCGGGGATCCGAGCCATGGCCGGAAGAGTAGAACCGATAACCGACGTTGAGTGTCATCTCGTGTCAACACGCCGACTGCTCCCCGACCCCAGAAACGAAGAGGCCCCTCCGATGCTGGCCGGAGAGGGTTTTTCTTGTCGGGCTGACAGGATTTGAACCTGCGACCACTTGACCCCCAGTCAAGTGCGCTACCAAGCTGCGCCACAGCCCGCGTGCTTCCGGCTTGCACCGGCAGCGAGTCGAAAGCTTACCGTAGGCTCCCGCCCTTGTTCTAATCCGCCCCAGCGGTCACACCTCAGCCCTCACTACACGGTGGTTTGGGCGGTGGCAGACTCGGCTTCGTCGACCGCGATCTCCGGCGGCAACTTCTTGAAACCGCGACTCGTCACAGCCAGCACGACGATCCCGAGTCCCAGCCAGCACAGCCCCAGGACGATCGCCCGGGTGTCGAGTTGCAGCAGCAGATACGACGTGATGACCGCGCCGATTCCCGGTGCCACGACGTAGAGCAGAGGGTTACGCGTCTCGCCGGCGGCCCGGTGGCGGAAGTAGTAGACGATGACCGACACGTTCACGAGGGTGAACGCCACGAACGCCCCGAAGTTGATGAACGACGTCGAGGTCGCCACGTCGAGGAACATGGCCAACAGGCCCACCGCGCCAACCATCACCAGGTTGGCTGCCGGGGTGCGGAATTTGGCGCTCAGGGTTCCGAATACCGACCGGGGCAGGGTGCCGTCGCGCCCCATGGCGAACAGCAGCCGCGACGCGGAGGCCTGGGCGGCGATGCCGGACGCGAACTGGGCGAGGATCAGGCCGGCGAGGAACACCGCCCCGAATAGGTTGCCGCCGATCTGCTTGGCGATCTCCAGGGCGGCCGACGAGGAATCGGCGAATTCCCCACCCGGATGCACCAATTGGGTGGTGAATGCGATGACCAGGAAGATGGTGCCGCCGATCAGTGCGATCAGCAGGATGGCGCGCGGCATGTTCTTGCGCGGCTCGATGGCTTCCTCGGTGAAGGTGGTGACGGCGTCGAACCCCAGGAACGAGTAGGCCGCGATGGCCGCACCGGCCGTCACTCCCCCGATGCTGGCGCCGATCCCGGTGAACGGGCCCGCACTGACCAGCCCGCCGGCACCGCTGCTGCGGACGACCGAGGCCACCGACAGTGCCACGAACAACCCGATGACGAGCAGTTGGAACGCCATCAACAGGTAGTTGGCCTTGTCGGCGACTTTGATGCCGACGACGTTGAGCACGGTGGTGACGAGGATGAAGGCCAGCACCCACAGCCAGCCGGGAACTCCCGGGAACTGGGCGTCGAGATATGCCGCTCCGATCAGCCAGATGACCATGGGCAGAAACAGGTAGTCCAGCAATACCGCCCAGCCGGTGAGGAATCCGACGCGTGCGTCGATGGTGCGGCGCACGTAGGTGTAGGCCGATCCCGACACCGGGTAGGCGGACGCCATCCGGCCGTAGCTGGATGCGGTGAACAGCATGGCCGCCAACGCGATCAAGTAGGCCGACGCGGACGCGCCGGAGGTGGTGGAGGCCACCACCCCGAAGATGCCGAGCACGATCAACGGCGTCATGTAGGCCAGCCCGAAGAGCACCAACGAGCGCAACCCGAGGGCGCGCACCAGAGTCGGCTGCCCGGCGGATGGTGGTGTCATGGCGGTGCCTTTCAGTTGGCCGGGCGGTTCGACGGTGACCAGCTGCGTGGGTCGATGCGGCCCTCGTACAGCGGAAGTGCGATCGGGCGGTCCGACGGCCCGAACTGCTCCCACATGCGGTTGGTGCCGGCGGTGCCGCGCTCACGTACGGCGGCGACGGCTCCGAAGTCGATGCTCTGGTAGAGCACACCCGGGGCGGCGTCTGAGTTCTCTTGGAGCACATCACCTTCCGGGTCGACGATGATGCTGCGGCCCTTGCCGATCGGACCGGCGCAGTTGACGCTCACCGTGAACACCTGGTTCACAATGGAATTGGCGCGGGCGAGCACCAACTCTTGGCTCCGGTCGTCGGTGGTGGTCTTGACGACGTTCACGATCACGTCGGCGCCCATCCAGGCCAGATGGCGGCTCACCTCCGGGAACCAGGCGTCGTAACAGATGGACAAGCCGAGCCGACCGACGCCGGGAAGCTCGACGGTGACGAAACGATCGCCGGCCGCGTACTTCTCGAACGGCCGCCAGGGGAAGACCTTGCGGTAGGACGCTACGAGCTTTCCGTCGGGCGCGAAAACCGGCGCGGTGTTGAACAATTCGCCGTTCTCTCCCCGCTCACACAGCGAGCCGGGAACCAGCCAGGCGTCGGCGGCGCGGGCCACCTCACCGAGGGCGGCGCACAGGGGGCCGTCGAGTGGTTCGGCGGCCGCGTCCAGCATGTCGGTGTCCTCGGTACCGAACAGGTGAATCTCGGGATAGACGATCAGCGCCGGGCCGGTCACCGCTGACCGCACCCGAAGCACGTCATCGGCGAGCTGGGCGACGGTGTCCTCCCGACCGAATACCGGCAGGCCGGCCACGTCGAGCGGCGCGGCCTGGACCGCGGCCACCGTGATGGTTCCGGACACAGGACCTCCGACGCGTTAATAACCCAGAATGAGCGAATTAGCGGAGATATTAGTTCAGCTTGAACAAATAGGGCAATAGCTGACGTACCCTGAGGCCCATGACGTTGCAGGTCGGTGAGGCGCATCCGGCGCTGAGCGCCCCCGCCGTCGCGGGCATCACTCGACTGAGCGCAGCCGACACGGTGCGGGCCCGCCTCGAGCTGGCCATGGAGCTGGGACTCATGGCCAGCGGGGAACGGCTGCCCGCCGAGCCCGACATCGCCGGAGCCCTCGACGTCAGCGTCGCCACTGTCCGCCGGGCTCTGCAGACGATGGCCGATGAGGGCCTGGTGATCCGCCGTCGCGGCCGAGCCGGCGGGACCTTCGTCAGCGGTGTCCAGGCCACGCCGGCAACCGATCGCCCGTCGGCCACGTACCGCGCCGATGCCCTCGAGGTGCGCCGCCTCATCGACCTGCGAGCACTGGCCGAGGACGCCCTCAGTACCGCTGCGGCTCACGCCGCCACCGACGCGCAACTCGATGAGCTCGCGGCGATCGTCGCCGAGGCCGCCGCGGCCACCGACTGGACCCGCTTCCACCGTGCCGATCAGCGGTTCCACGAATCAGTCGCGGCGGCAAGCGGTCTCGACTGGGCCATGCACACCTACTGCGACGTCCTGCACAGGCTGTACCGCTACTTCATTCCGTACCCGATCGACTACCTGCACCAGTCCAACCTCGAGCACGCGCAACTGGTGGAGGCGCTGCGCCGACGCGACAGCCGGGCGGTCTCAGAGATTGCCCGCAATCATGTGCTGTCGTTGCACAACACGATGTACGTCGGTTTGCCGCAGCCGGCCACCGGGCGTGACTAGCTGCGTGCGGCCGGCTCTTCGACCGCGGTGACCACCGAATCGTCGACATCGCGCGGGGCCCGCGACGTCTGCCAAGCGCGAACCACCAGGAATGCCCACCCCGCCACGATGAGCGTGTAGATCCCGGTGGACCACGGCCAGTGGACGCCGAAGTAGTGCACCAATTTCTGGCTGTTGGTCAGCAGGATCACCCCACCGACAGCGGTGCCGAGCAGCGCCGGGTTCACCCGGCTGACCAGCCAGGCGGCCACGGGCGCGGCGATCACGCCGCCGACCATGAGACCGAGCACCACGGGCCAGTTCTCCAGGAACTCCTGACGCAGCCCGATCAGGAAGCCGATCGACGCCGAGACCGACACCAGGAACTCCGAGGTGCTCACCGAACCGATCACCGTGCGCGGAGCGGTCTTGCCCCGGGACAGCAGCGTGCTGGTGGTCACCGGGCCCCAGCCGCCGCCGCCCGATGCGTCGATGAACCCGCCGAACAATCCCAGTGGGGCAAGGAACTTCGCGCTGTGACTGGTGCCGTGCTCCCCCAGCGTCAGCGGCCGGCCCAGCGAGAAACGCAACAGCACGTAGACACCGATGCCCAGCAGGATCGCGGCCATCAGTGGTGCGGCCGATTCCGTCGACAGCGACGACAACACCGTGGCACCCGCGAAGGCACCCGCGGCACCCGGCAGGCCGAGTTTGGCCACCATGGGCCAGTCGATGTTCTTGAACCGCCAATGCGACACCGCCGACGCCAGCGTGGTGCCGACCTCGGCCAGGTGCACCGCGGCGCTGGCCTGCGCCGAGGCCACGCCGCTGAGCACCAGCAGCGTCGAGGCGGTGACGCCGAAGGCCATCCCGAGCGCGCCGTCGACCAATTGGGCCCCGAGGCCGACGAGCGTGAAGATCAGTAGCGAACGCACAGGTTCGGCTGCTTTCGATTAGTGGTCGCAAGCGACCTGACGGACTGACGGGCGCGGATCAGCGGCGCGCGCGACACCATTCGTCGAAAGCCATCAAACGGCGTGAGGGCCAGAACGGCTCGAGAGCAGCCAGGGCAGACGGTGCGGTGCGGTAAGCACGTTCAGCCACCGGTCACCCCTTCCCTCGCGTTGAGCCAGATTCGCAAAGCTTACTAGAGCGTCGCCGACGTCACGTCGACGACCTCACACAGTCAACAACCGGTACAACCCGATCAATCCCACCACCACGATCACCGCGCGCAACGCGTTCGGCGACAGCCTGCGGCCGTAATGCGCCCCGAGGAACCCGCCGACCAAGGAACCAGCGGCGATCAGCCCGGCCGCGGCCCAGCTGATCCGGTCAAACGCGACGATCGTGTAGGCCAGCGCCGCCACGATGTTGACCAACAGCGACAGCAGGTTCTTGGCGGCGTTCATCCGCTGGATCGACTCGGGTAGCAGCGCGCCCATCACCGCGATCAACAGGATGCCCTGGGCCGCGGTGAAATAGCCGCCATAGATACCGACGGCGAATGTGCCGATCACCAGAATGGCCATCCGGCGCGGGCTCACATGGTCGGCGGACTGGCCGGTCGCCTCGGCGCGCTGCCGGGCCCAGGCCTGGATCCGCGGGCCGACCACGACCAACACCAGTGCCAGGATCAGCAGCACCGGCACCACCGTGACGAACACCTTCTCCGGCAGATGCAGCAGCAGCCAGGAGCCCAGCCCGGCGCCGATCAGCGAGCCCGGGATCTGCCAGCGCAGCCGCTTCCACTGCCCACGCAGTTCGCGGCGATAACCCCAGGTGCCCGACACCCCGCCGGCCACCAGGCCGATCGCATTCGACATTGTCGAGGTGACGGGCGGATAGCCGAGTGCCACCAGGGTGGGAAAGGTGATCAGCGTGCCGGAACCGACGATGGCGTTGATCGCACCCGCTCCGACACCGGCCAACGCGATCAGGATCATGTGGGTGACGGACACTTGGGCCACCCTATCGGCCCGACGTGCTAGCGCTTCTTCGGTGCGCCCCTCTTCTCGCGCACCCGCACGTTGATCCGCACCGGGCTGCCCTCGAAGCCGAATGTCTCACGCAGTCGGCGCTCCAGGAACCGGCGGTAGCCGGCCTCGAGGAACCCGGAGGTGAACAGTACGAACGTCGGCGGCCGGGTGGCGGCCTGGGTGGCGAACAGGATCTTGGGTTGCTTGCCGCCGCGCACCGGCGGCGGGGTGGCGGCCACCACCTCTTTGAGGAAGGTGTTGAGCTGGCCGGTCGAGATCCGCTTGTCCCAGGACGCCAGCGAGGTCTCCAGGGCCGGCACCAGCTTCTGCACCGCGCGGCCCGTCATGGCCGAGATGTTGACCCGAGGCGCCCACTGCACCTGCACCAGTTCCCGGTCGATCTCTTTGTCCAGCAGGTACCGCCGGTCCTCGTCGACCAGGTCCCATTTGTTGAACGCGATGACCAGGGCGCGGCCGGCCTCGATCACCATCGACAGCACCCGCAGGTCCTGCTCGGTCAGCGGCTGGGAGGCATCGATCAGCATGATCGCCACTTCGGCGGCGTCGATCGCGCCGTGGGTACGGATCGAGGCGTAGAACTCGTGCCCGCTGGCCTGCCCGACCTTGCGACGTAGCCCGGCGGTGTCGACGAAACGCCATGTCTTGCCGCCCAATTCGATGAGCGAGTCGACCGGGTCCACCGTGGTGCCCGCGACGTCGTGCACCACCGAACGCTCGTCTCCGGCCAAGCGGTTCAACAGGGAGCTCTTACCCACGTTGGGCTTGCCGACCAGAGCCACCCGGCGCGGGCCGCCGCCACCGCTGCCGGCCACCTCGGAGACCTCGGGCAGCTTCTCCATCACCACGTCGAGCAGGTCGGCCACGCCGCGACCGTGCATGGCGCTGATCGTGTGAGGTTCACCGATGCCCAGCGACCACAGGGCCGCGGCATCGGCTTCACCGCGCTGGGTGTCAACCTTGTTGGCCGCCAGGAACACCGGCTTGCCCGATTTACGCAGCATCCGGGCGGCGGCCTCGTCGGCCGAGGTGGCACCGACCACCGCGTCGACCACGAGGATGATCGCGTCAGCGGTGCGCATCGCCACCAGCGCCTGATCGGCCACCAGTTGCTGCAAGCCCTTGGCGTCGGGTTCCCATCCGCCGGTGTCCTGCACCATGAATCGGCGGCCCAGCCAGTTGGCGTCGTAGGACACCCGGTCGCGGGTGACGCCGGGGATGTCCTGCACGACGGCTTCGCGGCGGCCCAGAATCCGGTTCACCAGCGTCGATTTCCCGACGTTGGGGCGGCCGACGACGGCCACCACCGGCGGAGGCGCTGCCGCCTCCTCAAGAACCTCGGCGACCTCGTCGCTGAGCTCCCAGTCGCTTTCATCCGACCAGGTGCCGTCTCCGTCCGAGACGCTCATCGCCGCACCCCCGCATGTTGGGTCACCAGGTCGAGAAGGTGTGCCACGACCTGTGTTTGGTTCATCTCGCTGGTGTCGACCACCAGTGCATCCTCGGCCGCCCGCAACGGGGACACCGCCCTGGTCGAATCCAGGTGGTCGCGTCGCTGCACGTCGGCCAGCACGGTCGCATAGTCGTCGGGCAGACCGTTGGAGACGTTCTGGGCGTTGCGACGCCGGGCCCGCTCCTCGGCCGACGCGGTGAGGAAGATCTTGACGTCGGCCTTGGGCAACACCACGGTTCCGATGTCGCGACCTTCGACCACCACCCGTCCACCCGAGGCGGCCAACTCGCGTTGCAGGTCCACCAACCGGGCCCGCACCGCGGGCACCGCCGAGACCGCTGACACCGCACGGGTCACCTCGTCGCCCCGGATCTCGGCCGAGACGTCCTCACCGGCCAGATACGCGCGATCCTCACCGGGATCCGAACCGACCCCGATCACCGCCCCGTCTGCCACCGCGGCGATGGCCGCCGGATCGTCGAGGGCCGCGCCGGCCCGCAATACCGCCAGGGTGGCAATCCGGTACATCGCACCGGTATCCAGATAGCAGGCACCGAGGGCCTTGGCCAAACCCCTTGACACCGAAGACTTGCCGGTCCCGGCCGGGCCGTCGACGGCCACCACCAGAGATCCGCTCACATTCCCACCGCCTGATAAAGCTCGCCGATTTCCTTGCGGCTGAGCGCTCTGATGCTGCCCGGACGCTGGTCCCCCAGCGCCACCGAGCCGATGTCGGTGCGGACCAGTTCCTGCACCGGGAAATCCACCGCTGCCAACATGCGTCGCACGATGCGGTTACGGCCCTCGTGCAGCGTCACCTTCACCAGGGTCTTACCCGGGACGGTGTCCACCACCGCGAAGTCGTCGACATGGGCTGGGCCGTCGTCCAATTCGACGCCCGCACGCAACTTCTTGCCCAGCCCGCGGGGCACCGTGCCGATCACGGTGGCTACATAGGTTTTCGGGATCTCGTAGGACGGATGCATCAACCGGTGTGCGAGTTCGCCGTCGTTGGTCAGCAGCAGCAGCCCCTCGGTGTCGGCGTCGAGCCGGCCCACGTGGAACAGTTTCTTGTTGCCCCGGACCCGGTGCTCCACCAGGTCTCCGACACACGGGCGGCCCCGCTCGTCGGACATCGTGGACAGCATGCCGCGCGGCTTGTTGATCGCCAGATACACCAGGGTGTCGTCGAGCACGACGCGCGAACCGTCCACCCGGATCTCGGCGACCGACGGATCGACCCGGGTGCCGAGCTCGGTCACCAGCCGGCCGTCCACCTCGACGCGGCCGTCGGTGATCATCCGTTCGGCCACCCGTCGGGAGGCAATTCCCGCCTGGGACAACACTTTTTGCAGCCTGATACCGTCGTCAGCCATGTCAGTCCTTGTCCACGTCGAAGGCCACCGGCTGATCACCGCTGCGTGAGCCACCATTGAGTTTCGCGAAACGCGGTTCGTCACCGAGTGATTCGCTCAGGTCGTCGATCACGTCGACATCGGGCAGCAGCGGCGCGATGTCGGGCAGGTCGGACAGCGAGGTCAACCCGAGCCGCTCCAGGAACAGCTCGGTGGTGGCGAACGTCGCCGCACCCGAATCCGGATCGGTCCCCGCCTCGGTGATCAGCCCCCGCGCCAACAACGTACGCATCACGGCGTCCACGTTGACGCCGCGCACCGCGCTCACCCGGGCCCGGGTGACCGGCTGACGGTACGCCACCACGGCCAAAGTCTCCAACGCGGCGCGAGTCAGCTTGGACCGGGCGCCGTCGAGCAACAGTCTCTCGACGTACGGGGCGTAACGGGCCCGGGTGTACATCCGCCAGCCGCCGGCTGCCTCACGAAGGTCGATGCCGCTGTCGCGGGCCGCGAACTCCTCGGCCATCAGACGCAGCTTGGCCATCACCCGATAGGCGGGCTGTTCGGTGGCCGAGGCCAGCTGGTCCACCGTCACCGGCGTGTCCACCACGAGCAACAGCGCTTCGAGCACGGCGCCCAGCTCACTGTCGTCAAGCTCACTTTCCTCGAGCTCGAGCTCGGGAACCGTCGCCACATCGAGGCCCAGGTCATCTCCGACCGGGTTCACCTCGCCCGGGGCATCGTCGGACTGAACTCCGGAATCGGAGATCTCGTCAGTCATGGTTAATCAGTTCTCGCTATTCTTCCGCATCAGCGGTGGCCAGATGTTCGCTGGTCGGCCGATCTCCGGTCCACGAAACCTGGAGTACTCCAAGCGGTTCTGGTTGCTCGAATGCTACCGCCCTGGCCCGGAACAGTTCGAGCAGTGCCAGGAAGCGGCCGACGATCTGAATTCCGTCGGTGCACTCGGCCACGAGTTCGGCGAAGGTCGCCCACTCGCCGATCCCCCGCTGTTCGAGCAGCGCAATGATCCGATGGGCCTGCTCGGGTACCGAAACCTTGGGCGCGTGAATGTGGTCGGTGCCCACGGTGGGCACCGGGCGCGGGGTCAGCGCGGCCGCGGCGATCTCGGCGAACTTGCCGGCGTCCACACCCAGCATCACCTCGGGCAGCAGGTCCGAGTAACGGTCCTCCAACGACACCGCACGCGGATAGCTGCGCAGCGCCGCAGCCTCCAGTTCGGCGAACATCAGCGCGACGTTCTTGAACGCCCGGTACTGCAGCAGGCGGGCGAACAGCAGGTCACGAACCTCCAGCAGCGCGAGATCCTCTTCGTCGTGCACCTCGCCGGCGGGCAACAGCCGGGCCGCCTTCAAGTCGAGCAGCGTGGCGGCGATCACCAGGAACGTCGTGGTCTCGTCGAGTTCCAGCCGGGCGCCGATCTCCTTGGTGTAGGCGATGAAATCGTCGGTGACCTGATGCAATGCCACCTCGGTGACATCGAGTCGATGGGCGAAGATCAGCTGCAGCAGCAGATCGAACGGTCCCTCGAAATTGGTCAACCGAACCTGAAAGCGGTTCTGCTGCTCGCTCGTCTCCCCCGGGCTCGCACCAGCGTCGGCACCATCAGTGGACGGGGTACTCAGGACATCGTTCACGCGCCGAACCGGTAGATGACTTCGCGGGCCAGCGATCGGTAGGCCACCGCGCCGCCGGACTTGGGCGCCCACGTGGTGATCGGCTCGCCGGCCACGCTCGTCTCCGGGAAGCGCACGGTCCGGGTGATCACGGTGTCGAACACCAGATCGCCGAACCGCTCGACGACGCGGGCCATGACCTCGCGCGCGTTCACCGTACGTGGGTCGTAACGGGTGACGAGGATGCCGCTGATCTCCAGTTTCGGGTTGAGCCGGTCGTGCACTTTGTCGACGGTGTCGGTCAGCAGCGCCAGGCCGCGCAGCGAGAAGTATTCACACTCGGTCGGGATGATCACCCCGTCGGCGCAGGCCAGACCGTTGACCGTGAGCAGACCGAGCGACGGCTGGCAGTCGATCAGCACGTAGTCGTAGCGGTCGAGTACCGGATACAGCGCCCGGGCCAACGACTGCTCCCGGCCGACCTCGTTCACCAGTTGGATCTCGGCGGCCGACAGGTCGATGTTGCTGGGCACCAGATCCAGGCCGCTGACCCGGGTCTTGATCAGCACCTGGTCGATCGACACCCGCGGCTCGACGAGCAGGTTGTGCACGGTGTGGTCCAGCTCGTAGTGCGGCACGCCAAGGCCCGCCGACAACGCACCTTGCGGGTCGAGGTCCACCAGCAGCACCCGCCGGCCGTATTCGGCCAGGCTGGCGCCCAGGTTGATGGTCGAGGTGGTCTTGCCGACCCCACCCTTCTGGTTGCACATCGCGATGACCTTGGCCGGTCCGTGCGTCGAGCGGGGCTGCGGTTCGGGGATGTCTCGCGGTGGCCGCCCGGTCAGGCCGAGCTCAGGCCCGTTGTGCTCGAACAGGCCGTCGTGTCCGCCGTCATTCATACCCCACCCCTGGTCAGGCATCCCGCAGTCTCGGCGCACATCCCGGCAAGTTTAACGTCGGCAGGCTGCCAGGACGGGCAGACCCGCGGGCAATCGGTGCATATGGTGTGCATCATGAGTCTCAAACAGCGACTGCCGCTGTTGCGCTGGTCGTTCATCCGGATGGGGATCGGCGCCAGACACTTCGCCCGCACCGGGCAGTGGGGTGACGGACGAGAGGCCGCGGCGGCCGATTACGTCGTGGCCAATGCCCGCTCGGGCGATCTGGATGACGTGCTCGCCACCATCGACAGGTTCGCCTACGAGAAGTCGTTTCTGATCAACGTCGGCGATGAGAAGGGCGCACTGCTCGATGCCGCGGTCGCGCGAGCGAATCCGCGGCTGGCCCTGGAGCTGGGCACCTATTGCGGTTACGGGGCGATGCGCATCGCCCGGGCCGCGCCGGCCGCCCGGGTGTTCTCGGTCGAGTTCTCCCCCACCAACGCCGAGATCGCCCGACGCATCTGGACGCACGCCGGGGTGGCCGATCGGGTCACCTGTGTGGTCGGAACCGTCGGTGACGGCGGGCTCACGTTGGATACGTTGGCAGCCAATGGGTTTGAGCCGGGCGGGTTGGATTTCGTGTTCCTCGACCACGACAAGAACGCCTATCTGAGCGATCTGCAGAGCCTGCTCGAGCGCCGCTGGTTGCACCGCGGTTCGATCGTGGTGGCCGACAACGTGAAGCTGCCGGGCGCACCGAAGTACCTGGCGTACATGCGTGAGCAGCAGGGCGAGCTGTGGGATACCAAGCATCACAAAACCCACGCCGAGTATCAGACCCTGCTGCCCGATCTGGTGCTGGAGTCGGAGTATCTGGGCGGTTAGCGCGCCCGGGGATGTGCTCCCGCCCAGACCTCGCGCAGAGTGTGCACCGTGACCATGGTGTAGATC
>NZ_MBEJ01000138.1 GCF_001953975.1 Mycobacterium sp. NS-7484 | reverse complement strand
GGTGACCTACACCAAAGGTGTGATGGAGCTCGACGGAGTGCAGGCCGCACTCGACGAGGCCGCATCACTGCTCGACCTGGCGTGCGGGACCGGCAACGCCGCACTGGCCGCCGCGGCCGCCGGAGCGCGGGTCACCGGTGTGGACCTCACTGCCGATCTGATCGAGGTCGCGATGAGCCGACCGGGTGCCGGCGCCGTCCAGTGGGTGGTGGCCGACGCCGCCGACACCGGTCTTTCCGCCTCGACGTTCGACGCAGTGGTGTCGAACATGGGCATCATCTTCGTCGAGCCGGTACGACTCGTCGACGAGGTTGCCCGCGTGCTGAAACCCGGTGGGATATTCGGCTTCTCGGCGTGGGTGCGCGATTCTGTGGGCAGCCCGTTCTCCACCCCGATCCTCGAAACGCTCGGCGCGCCACAAGGGTTGAGCCACTCCCCCGATCAATGGGGCGACAGCGATACGGTGCGCGATCGGCTGTCCCGGGCCTTCACCGACATCGACATCGACACCGCCCGCTACACCTGGACGTTCGGCTCGGTCACGGACGCGATGTACTTCCTCGAGCACGAATCCCCCATGCACGTCGACCTATTGGGCCGAATCAGCCCGGACCAGCGCCGGCAGTTGCTCGCCGCCTTCGAGGCTGCGCTCACCGCGCACGCCGACCACACCGGCCAGGTGTCGTTCAGCAGCCCCTACCTGATCGCCACCGCAACGCGCACTCACTCTGCCTGATAGAGGATTCCGCGTCCGATCGCCTCTCGGACCTCCGGCAGCGCCGCCTGCGCCAAGGCGTCGGTATCCACCCCATGGTGGGCAGCCAGCAGTTCGATGAGCGTGCCCAACGGCACTTCACCGCGGCACCCGGCCAGCAGGGCCCGCATCACCTCGTCCACCCCGATGACCGCGGCCGGCCCACCGGGTCGGCGCACGGCCGCACCGACCTGTTGCCAGCCGTTGGGCCCGGGCAGCGACTGTTCTTCGAGAAAGACCGGCGCCGTGGACAATCGGGCAGCCAGGAGCGCGTCGTCGCCGGTGCCCCGAAGGTAGGCGCGACGGCCGAAGAACGCGTCCACCTCAGATCCGGTGAGCGCCTCGTCGGCCCCGGTGATCTCTTCGAGGATCTGCTCCGGCGCTTCCCCGGCGCGCGGAACCCGTAACGAGATCATGCCCATGCCGACGCCGGTGATACCTTCCTCGCTGAACCAGTCGAGCCATTGCCCGCCGCGGTCGGCCTGGCGGTCGAGGTCTTCCCCGGCGTCGGCCAGCCACAGCGACACATAGCTCAGCGGATCGGCCAGCTCGCGTTGCACCACCCAGGCGTGCAGGCCGGTGCCGGCCAGCCAGCCGCGGACGCGGTCGCGCCAGTCGGTGCCCGTGCCTCCAGTGCCTTCTGGACCCTCCCGCACGATCCAGTTCGCCATGATGTGCGCGGTGCCGCCCGGATTCAAATATCCGCCGATTTGCTCGATCAGGCTCTGGCACAACGCATCTCCGGCCAACCCGGAATCCCGGTAGATGTAATCGCGGGCACCCGAGCCGACCACGAACGGCGGATTCGAGACGATCAGGTCGAACCGTTCACCGGCCACCGGCTCGAACATGTTGCCGCACCGCAGGTCCCACGACATACCGCTCAGCCGAGCGGTCATCGCCGCCAGCGCCAACGCGCGCTCGTTGGTGTCGGTTGCGACGATCTCGTCGCAATGGGCATTCAAGTGCAACGCCTGGATGCCGCATCCGGTACCGAGATCCAGCGCCCGACCGACGGGGTTGCGCGTGACGGCCCGGGCCAGGGAGATCGACGCACCGCCGATGCCGAGCACATGATCGTGACGCAGTGGCCCCCGCCGCAGCGCGGCGTCCTGGTCGGACACCACATAGAAATCGCGGGTTCCGTCGCTGTGCGGGCGGATGTCCAGAACGGACCGGATGTTGTCGCCGGCGAACTCGAGCACACCGGCGTCGACCAACGCCGTCAGGCTGGAAGACGGGAACGCCGCACCCACCAGTTCGGCCGGCTCCGCGGTGCCGAGCAGCAACAGCCGCACCAACACGGCCAGTCGCCGCAGCTCGGCCGGGGCCGCGTGCGTGACCCGCAGGACCGGCCACCACACCCCGCGGTCCAGCGCGGTCCCGGCGTCGCCGAGAAGGTCGGCGACCCCATCGGTGGTGTAGCCGGCCGACCGCAGATCGGCACCGATCGCGTCGACAAGGCCAAGGTCGACGCTTCCGACGATCCCGCTCAAAACAGTCCCATCTCCTCGGGCTCGGCCGGCTCGATGAGCTCCGGGCCGTTGTTGCGGACATTGTTGACCAGACGCGACACCTCCCGCACGGCGATCCGATCGAGGTCGCCGTGCCCGCGCAGCAGCCCCTCGTCGATCGGGGCGTCGGGATCCATCCAACGGTCCCAGTCGGGTGCGCTGATGGTCAGCGGCATCCGGTCGTGGATCTCGGCCAGCGGTCCGGCCGCGTCGGTGGTGATGATGGTGCAGCTGAGCAGTGGCGGCGCGTCTTTCGGCGCGCCTTGCGGACGCCAGGTGGTCCATAGCCCCGCCATGAACAGCAGCTCACCGTCGGCGCCGTACATGTAGAACGGCGTCTTGGCTTTCTTGCCTGCGTCCGGGTTGGGCCGCCACTCGTACCAGCCGTCCATCGGGATCAGGCAGCGTTTGCTCTTGGCGGAGTTACGAAATGCCGGCGAGCTGGTGACCTTGTCGGCACGCGCGTTGATCAGCAACGGCCCCTTGGTGTCCGGGTTGCCGTCCTCGCCGGTTTTCACCCACGGCGGGATCAAGCCCCAGCGCATCGAGCGGACCCGGCGCGTCGAGGAGTCCTCGGGTTCGGTGTGTCGTTTGACGACGCTGGTGATGGTCGTCGTCGGCGCCACGTTGTAGTTGGCACCCGGCAGGTCCTTGTCGCCCGCGCTCGATGCCGACTCGTCGATTGCCTGGATCTTCTGCGCCAACAGCGCCGGATCGGTGGTCACCGCGAAACGTCCACACATAGTGCCCATGGTTGCAGAATCCGCGGACAAGGCAGGATATAGCTCGTGAGCGGACGTGAGGAGCAGATGACGCACTGGCCGGCTCCGTCGGCGACGGCCCCGGTCGACGCGACGGTGACGGTGCCCGGTTCGAAGTCGCTGACCAACCGCGCGCTCGTGCTGGCCGCGTTGGCCACCGCGCAGGGGCCCTCCACGATCAGCAATGCACTGCGCAGCCGCGATACCGATCTGATGATCGACGCGGTCCGCACGCTGGGCGTCACGGTTCAGGAAGCCGCGGACGACCCAACCGAGCTGACCGTCGCCGGCCGCATCGACCCTGCTGCCGATGCGCGGGTGGACTGCGGGCTGGCCGGCACGGTGTTGCGGTTCGTGCCGCCGGTGGCGGCGCTGAGCACCGCATCGGTCACGTTCGACGGTGACGAGCAGGCCCGGGCCCGGCCGATTGCACCGCTGCTCGACGGGTTGCGTGGGCTGGGTGTCGACGTGGACGGCGACGGATTGCCGTTCGTGGTGCGCGGCCGTGGCACCGTGTCCGGCGGCACCGTCGAGATCGACGCGTCGGGCTCCTCGCAGTTCGTTTCCGGGTTGTTGCTGGCGGGCGCCACGTTCAGCGACGGGCTGACCATCGTGCACACCGGATCGTCGGTGCCCTCGGCTCCGCACGTGGCGATGACGGTCGCGATGTTGCGCGACGCCGGCGTGCAGGTCGACGATTCTGCCCCCAACCGCTGGCGGGTGTCCCCCGGACCGGTCGCCGCACGGCAATGGAGTATCGAGCCGGACCTGTCCAACTCCACACCGTTCCTGGCCGCCGCGATCGTCACTGCCGGCACCGTGCGGATCGCCGGTTGGCCCGCGGCCAGCATCCAACCGGCCGACACCATCCTCGACCTGTTGACAAAGGTGAATTCGACTGTCCAACAGCGTGATTCATATCTCGAGGTCACCGGCGCAGATGGCTATGACGGATTTGACGCCGACCTTCATGATGTGGGTGAACTGGCGCCGACGGTGGCCGCGTTGGCCGCGTTGGCGCGCGAAGGCGCCACTTCGCGGTTGCGAGGCATCGCGCATCTGCGTGGGCACGAGACCGACCGGCTGGCAGCCCTGACGGCCGAGATCAACGGTCTCGGCGGTGACTGTGCCGAAACCGACGACGGGCTGGTGATCACCGCCCGGCCGCTACACGGGGGCACCTGGCGGTCCTACGCCGATCACCGGATGGCCACCGCCGGGGCGATCGTCGGCCTGCGGGTGCCCGGCGTGGCCGTGGAGAACATCGAGACCACCGCCAAGACACTGCCCGACTTCCCGCTGATGTGGGTGCAGATGCTGGCCGGCGACCCGCCCGCTGGCCCACAAAAAAGGGGGAAGTAAGCCACCTTGGGAGCGCGGGATTACGACGAGTCCGACGTCCGGATCAGGCCGGGCCGCGGTACCCGTCCGCGCACCAAGATCCGCCCGGACCACGCCGACGCCCGTTCGGCGATGGTGGTGACCGTCGACCGCGGCCGCTGGGGCTGCGCGCTCGATCGCGACCCACATCACCGGGTGGTCGCGATGCGGGCCCGTGAGCTGGGGCGCACCCCGATCGTGGTCGGCGACGCCGTCGACATCGTCGGCGACCTGTCCGGCCGCCCGGACACCCTGGCCCGGATCGTGCGCCGCGGTGAACGCCGAACGGTGTTGCGCCGCACCGCCGATGACACCGATCCGACTGAGCGCGTCGTGGTGGCCAATGCCGATCAGCTGCTGATCGTGGTGGCGCTGGCCGATCCGCCGCCACGCACCGGATTCGTCGAACGGGCGCTGATCGCCGCGTATGCCGGCGGCCTGAAACCCGTGCTGTGCCTGACGAAATCCGATCTGGCCGCACCCGAGCCGTTCGCGGCGCAGTTCCGGGACCTGGACCTGACCATCGTCACCGCGGGCCGCGAAGATCCGCTCGACGCCGTGGCCCCCCTGCTGACCGATCAGGTCACGGTCTTCCTCGGGCACTCCGGCGTCGGCAAATCCACGCTCGTCAATCGTCTTGTCCCCGAGGCAGACCGGGCTACCGGTGAGGTTTCCGGGGTGGGCAAGGGTAAGCACACCTCCACCCAGTCGGTCGCGCTGCCGCTCGACGGCCAGGGGTGGGTGATCGACACGCCCGGGATCCGGTCGTTCGGGCTGGCCCACATCGAACCCGACGATGTGTTGCTGGCGTTCTCGGATCTGGCCGAATCCATCGCCGACTGTCCGCGCGGCTGCGGGCACATGGGACCGCCCGCTGATCCCGAGTGTGCGCTCGACACGCTCTCGGGCCCGGCCGCCGACCGGGTCGCCGCCGCACGGCGTCTGCTGGCGGTGTTGACGGAGGCCTGAAGGCCCACCGGTGCACGGCGCCGGACAGCTATCGTCGACATCGTGGCTACCTACGTTCTGACCGGCAGCGCCTCCGGCATCGGTGCCGCCACCAAAACGCGACTGGAATCCGACGGGCACCGGGTGATCGGCGTGGACCTGCGTGATGCCGATGTGAACGCGGATTTGAGCACCGCAGACGGGCGAGCCGAGGCGATCGCGAAGGTCACCGAGCTGGCCGCCGCGGGCCTCGACGGTTTTGTCCCCTTCGCCGGATTGGCCGCCGCCACCGGCCGGCCGGCGGATCTGCTGATCGCCGTCAATTACTTCGGCGCGATCGAGCTGCTGGAAGGGCTTCGGCCACTGCTGGCCCGAGCCGAGACCGCATCGGTGGTGCTGATCAGCTCGAATTCGACCACCACCCAGCCGAATTGGCCGGCCGAACTGGCCGAGGCCTGTCTGGCCGGCGATGAGGCCCGCGCCAACGCCGTCGCCGCCACCTACGGCGATTACGCAGCGCTGCAGGCGTATCCGGCAACCAAGGCCGCGCTGGCGTACTACGCGCGCACAAAGTCCGCGGAGTACGTCGCTGAGGGCATCCGGCTCAACGCGATCGCGCCCGGTCTCATCGACACCCCGATGACCCAGGAGGGTCGCACGGACCCGCTGACCGGTGCCGGGATGGAGCAATTCCTCAAGACCATTCCCGCCGGACGCGGCGGACGGCCCGAAGAGGTAGCCGCGCTGGTGGCGTTCCTGCTGGGGCCCGAGGCGGGCTACTTTGTCGGGTCGGTCATCTTCGTCGACGGTGGCATCGACGCCGCGCTGCGGGGCAAGGACTGGCCGAGGGTGTGGCAGATCGATTCGTGACGCGCTGCCAGGGTGCGCAAAATGCCGACAGTTGACGGCGTGTCGAGCAGCAAACCCGCACGCTCGCGCAGGTGGGGGGTCAGTGCTTGGACTTGGCCTCGGCGGCGGCCTGCTGTTGCTGTTGCTGTTCCTGCTTGGCCGCCGCCATGGCCGCACGGCCCTCGGGGCTCGCGGCCGAATTGCCCGGGGTCTTGGCGGTGGCCACCCCGGCGTTGCAGTTGAGGTTGAGTAGTTCGGTGTCGGTGACGGGCTTGAAATCGTCGCCCTTGTGCCAGTGCGCCTTCTCGGCGTGGGTCACCACGCAGTCGTCGTCGGACACTGAATCGCCCGACCGGGAAGCCACCACGCCTTTCATCCCGGCGTCGGCCAGTTCCGACTGCACATCGGAATACTTCTGGCCGGCATAGTCATCGGCTGCGGCGACGCCGGTGGCCAGAACGCCCACCGGAAGCGCCGAAACACCCAGCACCACGGCCACGAGCAACTTCTTCACGAGCAGAAGCGTATGAGCGCCGGCTGCCAGGAAGCTGTGCGTCGAACGTGAGCTTGTTGTCGATTTCTCCGCGGATTCTCGACAACAGGCTCACGTTCGAGGAGCTACTTGCGACGCCAGCCGCGGACCGTCTCGATGGCGGTCTTCAGGCCGCGGCGACGCCCGGTGGCCGGGTCGGTGACACCGTATCCGTCGAGCTCGGTGAACATCCGCTCGCTGCGGGTTTCCGGCGCGTTGTCGGCCGTGTCCTTCAGGAACCGGTCGGGCAGAGACAGTTTGGCGATGGTGCGCCAGGTCTTCCCGTACTGCACCAAGAAGGGACCCGTCGTGTAGGGCAGGTCGTACTTGTCGCACAGGGCCCGCACCCGGACCGCGATCTCGGCGTACCGATTGCTCGGCAGATCCGGGAACAGGTGATGCTCGATCTGATGGCACAGGTTGCCGCTCATGAAGGCCAGCACCGGGCCGTTGTCGAAGTTGGCGCTGCCCAGCATCTGGCGCAGATACCACTGTCCGCGGCTCTCACCGATCATATCGGTCTTGGTGAATTTCTCTGCGCCATCAGGGAAATGGCCGCAGAAGATCACCGCGTTGGCCCACACGTTGCGGATCACGTTCGCCACCGCGTTGGCCTTCAGCGTCGACTTGAAGGTCGCACCCGGCGACAGTGACGTCAGCGCCGGCCACACCACGTAGTCCTTGGCCAGCTGGTGTCCGGCCTTGACGCCGAACTCACGCATGCGGATCAGGGTGGCGTTGCGGTTGTCGCGGCCTTTGAAGATCTTGCCGAGCTCCAGGTGCTGCAGCCCCACGCCCCACTCGAAACCGATGGCGAGAAGGGTGTTGAACAGCAGATTGCCGTAGAGGTTGAACGGCTTCCACTTGGCATCGCGGGTGACGCGGATGACGCCGTAGCCCACGTCGTCATCCATCCCGAGGATGTTCGTGTACTTGTGGTGCATGAAGTTGTGGGTGAACCGCCAGTGCTTGGACGCCCCGCTCATGTCCCACTCCCACGACGAGGAGTGAATCTCGGGATCGTTCATCCAGTCCCACTGGCCGTGCATGACGTTGTGGCCGATCTCCATGTTCTCGATGATCTTGGCCACGCCCAGAGTGACGGTTCCGGCCCACCAGGCGGAACGCTTCGAGCTCGCCGCGAGCATGACGCGGCCGGCGACGTCGAGCGCACGTTGCGCCGCGATGGTACGGCGGATGTAGCGCGCGTCGCGCTCACCGCGGGAGTCTTCGATGTCTTGCCGGATCGCATCGAGTTCTATGCCCAGGTTCTCGATGTCGGCATCGGTCAGATGCGCGAATGCGGGAACGTCGGTAATTGCCATCGTCAGCCTCCTCTCTTTTACCTACGGTAGCGTAACCTACGACTCCGTAGGTTACCAGTCAGTAAAGTCTAGACGTCCAGAACACAGTCGCCGGAAGCCGCCGAAACACAGGTCTGAATCCGGCTGCCGGGATCGTGCTCGACACCGGTCCGCAGGTCCCGAACGTGCCCGTCGACGAGACCCACCACACACGACTGGCAGATACCCATCCGGCAGCCGAACGGCATCCGCACGCCGACCTGCTCACCGGCGTCCATCAACGGCGTCGCGCCGTCGACGGCGACCTCCTTGCCGCTGCGCTCGAACGTCACCGTGCCCCCAGCGCCGTGCGGGGCAGCCCGCGACACGGCGAACCGTTCCAGATGCAGGTTGTCGACGATCCCGGCCGCCGCCCAGACCCGCTCGGCGTCGTTGAGCATCCCCTCCGGCCCGCACGCCCAGGCCTGCCGGACGCGCCAGTCGGCGACGATGTCGTCGAGGTGCGAGAGATTCAGCCGACCCTCGGTGCGGGTGCTGCGCAACAACAGCCGATACCCGGGGTGGGCCTCGTGCAGCTCGGCCAGCTCCGCGGCGAACATCACGTCGGATTCCGTTGGCGCCGAATGCACATGGACGATGTCGGTGATCTGACCGCGGCGCACCAAGGTGCGCAGCATCGACATCACCGGGGTGATGCCCGAACCGGCCGTGAGGAACAACACCGACGCCGGGGCCGGATCCGGCATCACGAAATTGCCCTGCGGCGCGGCCAACCGGACCACCGTGCCGGGCCGCAATCCGTCGACCAGGTGCGTGGAGAGGAAACCTTCGGGCATCGCCTTGACCGTGATCGCGATGGTGCGCGCCCCAGCTCCGGCAGCGCGCTCGGGCGTCGAGGTCAACGAATACGACCGCCACCGCCAGCGCCCGTCCATCAGCACGCCGATACCGATGTACTGGCCCGGCTGATAGTCGAACGAGAATCCCCACCCCGGCTTGATCACCAGCGTCGCGGAATCGGCGGTTTCCCGACGCACCTCGACCACCCGGCCGCGCAGCTCGCGCGCCGACCACAACGGATTGGCCAACTTGAGGTAATCGTCGGGCAGGAGCGGCGTGGTCACCTGCCCCACGATCCGGCGCAAGGCATGCCAACCCGGACGTCGCTCAGCACCGGCGATGGTGGGACGCACCGTATCGGCCACATTGGCCGAGACCTTGATGGAGTTCTTGGCCATGAACCTACGGTACCGTAGGTTACTGCCTCGTAGCCAGTCGTACGTCGGCGCTCGCCGGTCAGGCGTTCAGAGCAGTTCGAGCAAGAACGGCAGTTCCTGAGGCGCATACCAGGCCAGGTCGTGGTCCTGGGCATCGCCGACGGTCAACTCCGCGTCCTCGTCGCCGAGATCGGCCTCATCGATGACATCGACCGCGGCCAGCACCGCCTGCTCGGCGTCAGCGTTGTCGACGTACACCGCGACGACGGCGTCGATCGGCACCGGGCCTGACAGCCGCACCACGGCGTCATCGAGGTCAGGGCGCACGGTCACCTGGATGTCTGCGCCCGTGTCGGCCACCACCACCGCGCGCCGCGGCGGCAGACCCGCATCCGGCGGCACTCCGGCCAGCAGCCGCAACGAGGCCAGTGCGGCGTCGCGCAACGCCACCTCGGCGAGCTCGTCGTCGTCACCTTCGGCATAGGCCTCGCGCAGCGTCGGGGTGACCGCGAAGGCCGTCCCGTTCACGACGAACAGTTGACGGTCGGCAACCAGCTGCTGCAGGGCGACCAGGGTCGTCGGAATGTAGACGCGCACCCCGCGAGATTAACCGGCGCCGGTCTCCTTTTCGTCTTCGACGCGATCGGCGTTCGGATCCTTCTCCACCGCGATGACGAAATCGTCGCCGTGTTGGGTGACCCCGGAGACCACTGCGCTGTTGACCGCCTCCAGCGCATATTCGCGACGGACCACCATGGGATCCCGGCGCAGGTCACGCACGAGCGCCACCGCCAACCCGATCATCACCAGCACGAACGGCACCGCGACGATGATGGTGATGGACTGCAGGCCGTTCAGCGCGTCGGCTCCCCCGACCAGCAGCATGACCGCCGCCACGGCACCGGTGGCCACGCCCCAGAAGATCACCGTGGGCCGGGTCGGTTTGATGGTGCCGCGCTCGGACAGCGAGCCCATCACGATCGACGCGGCATCGGCACCCGAGACGAAGAAGATGGCGACCAGGATCATCACCACGACGCTGGTGACCGTCGCGATCGGATACTCGCCGAGCAGGCTGAACAACTGCCGTTCCTGACTGCCCATGCCGGCCAGGTCCACCCCGTTCTGCTGCTCGAAGATCGCGGCCCCACCGAACACACAGAACCAGACGACCGAGACCACGCTGGGCACCAGCAGCACCCCCGTCACGAACTGCCGGATGGTGCGGCCACGGGAAATCCGGGCGATGAACATGCCGACGAAGGGGGTCCAGGAGATCCACCACGCCCAGTAGAAGATGGTCCAGTCCTGCAACCAGGCGCTGACGACCGGGCCCTCGGCACCGGTCCGGGCCGCCATCTGCGCCAGCTGGTCCACGTAGCTGCCGATCGCCGTCGGAATCATGTTCAGCATGAACATCGTCGGGCCGACCAGGAAGATGAACAGCGCCATCGCCAACGCCAGCACCATGTTGATGTTGGACAGCCACTGAATACCGCGGGCCACACCCGAGACCGCGGACAGCACGAATGCGACGGTCAGGATCGTGATGACACCGATCAATATGCCGTTTCCCACCTCGCCCACGCCGGCGACGATCTGCAGGCCGCTGCGGATCTGCAAGGCGCCCAGGCCAAGTGAGGCAGCCGACCCGAACAACGTGGCGAAGATCGCCAGCATGTCGATCACCTTGCCCCACGGCCCGTTGACCCGCTTACCCAGCAACGGCTCGAATGCCGCGCTGACCAACTGCAGCCTGCCCTTGCGGTAGACGCCGTAGGCGATGGTCAGGCCGACGACGGCATAGATGGCCCACGGGTGCAGCGTCCAGTGGAACATCGTGGTGGCCATGGCCGTCTCGGCGGCGGCGGGGTTGCCCGGCCCTCCGGTGCGCGGCGGCGGAGAGGCGAAGTGTGACAGCGGCTCGGACACCCCGAAGAACATCAGGCCGATCCCCATGCCGGCGCTGAACATCATCGCCACCCACGACACCGTGCGAAACTCCGGCTCGTCGTCGTCACGCCCCAACGGGATGTTGCCGTAACGACTCATTGCCAGCCAGATCACGAACACCACGAATCCCGACGCGGTCAGGACGAACAACCATCCGACGTCGGCCATCACCCAACTCAGCGCATTGGCCGACGCGGTTGCCAGCGAGTCGGTACTGACGAATCCCCAGACCAGGAATGCCACCGCGATCGCGGCGGTGACGCCGAACACCACCCAGTCGACGCCCGCGCGGCGCGTGTAGGCCTTTTGCTCGACCGGTACGTCGAGCACGGGGTGATGCGGCACGACATCGCCTGTCGGCGACTTCAGCGCCTTCTCTGTTGTTTTCTTGACTTCGTGCGTGTGCTTGTCGGATCTGCTTTTTCGTATCTCAGCGGCCATGGTGAATTCATCAGACCCCGAACCGTGGCCCAGGTCAAATATCTGCCGGTGTTTGCCAGCAGCGTGTCAGCCGCCGCTACTTGGCCGCGTCCAGCAGTTCGTCCAGCGATTCGCGCAGCAGGCTCGGCAACACCTCGACATCGCTCATGGCATCGCGGTCGGCGTTGATGCCGAAGTACAGCATGCCGTTGTACGACGTGACGCCGATTGCCAGGACCTGGTTGTGCAGCAGCGGCGGCACCGCGTAGGTCTCGAGCAGTTTGGTGCCCGCAATGTACATCTGCTTCTGCGCCCCGGGCACGTTGGTGATCAGCAAATTGAACAGCCGCGCCGAGAATCCGGTGGCCACGCGAATACCCATGGCGTGCAACGTCGGAGGCGCGAATCCGGACAGTGTCACGATGGTGCGCGCATCGACCAGACTGGCCGCCGACGAGTGCGATTCGGTGGCGTGGGCGATCTGTGACAACCGCACCACCGCGTTGCCCTCGCCCACCGGAAGGTCGACCAGGAACGGCGATACCTCACTGATGGCCTGCCCGGGGCCCGCGGAGTCCAGTTCGACGTCGGGATACACCGACATGGGCGCCATCGCCCGCACCGTGGTGCTCGGCGTGACCGGCTCCCCGCGCGACAGCAGCCAGTTGCGCAGCGCGCCGGCCACGACCGCCAGCACGACGTCGTTGATGTCGCAGTGGTAGCGGGCCCGCACCAGCCGGTAGTCCTCCAACCGATGGTGGTCCACCGAGAACCTGCGGTTACGCGAAACCCGGGTGTTCAGCGGGCTGCTGGGCGCGGTGCCGCGCGCCACCGTCCGCGCCACGTCGGCAACCCGCCGGCCCACCGCCGCCAACTCGCTGGCACTGGTGGCCACCTCGGTCACCGTGTCCCGCAGGGCGGCCAGCTGGCTGGTGGGCCGGGTGATCCACTCCCCGACGGCGCCGAGCACCAGTTGGCGGTCACTGGGTTCGCGAGCCGGAATCCAGATGTCCTCACCGAACTCGGGCGGCTTCTGCGTGCGATCGACGATCACATGACCGATCTCGAGCGCGGTCATCCCGTTCACCAGCGCCTGATGGGTCTTGGTGTAGATCGCCATCCGGTTCTTGGCCAGCCCCTCGACCAGATACATCTCCCACAGCGGACGGGTCCTGTCCAACGGCCGGGAACCCAGGCGGGCGATGAGATCGTGCAGTTGCGCATCGCTGCCCGGAGACGGTAGCGCCGAGCGCCGGATGTGGTAGGTGATGTCGAAGTCCCGGTCGTCCACCCACACCGGCCGGGCCAGGCCGAGAGTCACCTCGCGGACCTTCTGCCGGTAGCGCGGGATCTGTGGCAGACGGCGCTCGACGGTCTCCAAGAGGGTCTCGTAGCTCAAGCCGGCGCGCGGCTTACGCAGGATCGCCAACGACCCGACATACATCGGGGTCGCAGTGTTCTCCAAGTGAAAGAACGCTGCGTCGGACGCCGACAGTCTGCTCACCATGCGGCGCCAACCTCCCCTGATTGCCCGGCCAACCTCGTCACGTTAACCGGCGATTCGGTCCGCGCGCATCACGGGTGGTCCCGCGCGTCAATTTGGGGCCGAAACCCACGCCAGGTGGAGGCCGAGATCGGTGCTCAGACCCCCGCCGAACCCATGTCATCATGGATAAATCTGCACCTCTCCAGCAGATGTCGCCCCGTCACGCCGACCGCTGGAGGCTGCTCTTGCCCACCCCGAATCTCACCGCGCAATCGGACTCGGAGCCGTGCTCCGTGCGCCTGCCGCTGACCGCCCCCGTGATCGACTGCGAGCCGCCGGCGGTACCGCTCGACGCCGCCGGTGTCCCGGTCTCGGCCACACCGGCGTGTCCGGCACCGACCGTGCTGCACCGAAGCACCGCCCGTCGGTTGCGGTTGATCGAGGCCGAACCGGAAACCCACGTGCACGCCGGCGCCGCGCAGTTCGCCGACATGGCATTGCGACGGGTCCTTGAGGTCGTCGACCGCCGTCGCCCACCGGGACAACTGAAGTCGTTGATGAGCCAACTGTTGATCGACGCGATCGTCTCGGCCACCAAGTCGCGGCAGCCGACCACGGCGAGCCTGCGCCGGGTCGGACTGCGCCCGGCGCACTCGGCACACGCAGCGGAGGTCTTTGCCACCTACACCCGCGGGACCCGCGTACACGCCGTCGCCGGCCGTGTCGAATTGCGCAGTGGCCGTTGGCAACTCACCGCGCTACAGCTCGGTTAGCCCTTGCGGTGCGACTTCGACGGACGGCCGGCCTTGGCCTGCTTGCGGGCCGCTTCGCGCCGCTCGCGCCGGGTGCCGCCGGACGGCGCGGAATGCCGCCCGCCGCCACCGGAGCGCTGCACCTCGGCACTGCCGTCCTCGGCCGGGCCGGTGTAGGTGAGCGGCGGGGCCTCGTTGTCGATTCCCTTGGCGCGCAACGCCGGTGCCGCCGGCCGCTCCTTGGTGGCCACCGCACCCGACTCGGCGTCGCCGGCCGTTCCACCACCGGCCTGAGCCGCCGCGGCCGCGGCGAATTCCGCAAGCCCGCTGGGCGCGGCCACCGGTGCGACTTGAGCGCTGGGGGCCGGAGCCGCCTCGACCTGAACGTTGAACAGGAAGCCGACCGACTCCTCCTTGAGTGCGTCGAGCATGCCGACGAACATGTCGTAGCCCTCGCGCTGGTACTCGACCAGCGGATCGCGCTGCGCCATCGCTCGCAGGCCGATGCCCTCCTTGAGGTAGTCCATCTCGTAGAGGTGTTCCCGCCACTTGCGGTCGATCACGTTGAGCAGGACGTTGCGCTCCAGCTGACGCATGGCGCCCTCACCGGCCAGCTCTTCGAGCTGCTTCTCGCGCTCGGCGTAGGCCCGCTCGGCGTCTTTGATCAGCGCGTCCAGCAACTCGTCGCGGGTCAGCTCACCGGCCTCCCCGACGGCGTCGGAATCGACCAGGTCGTGGTGGTCGATCCCGACCGGATACAGCGTCTTGAGCGCCTCCCACAGCTTGCCCAGGTCCCAGTCCTCGGCATACCCCTCGGCGGTGGCGCCGTCGACATAGGCGGTGATGACGTCGACGAGCATGTCGTGAGCCTGCTTCTGAAGGTTCTCCCCCTCCAGGATCATCCGGCGTTCCTTGTAGATGACCTTGCGCTGCTGATTCATCACCTCGTCGTACTTGAGGACGTTCTTGCGGACCTCGAAGTTCTGCTGCTCGACCTGGGTCTGCGCGCTCTTGATCGCGCGGGTCACCATCTTGGCCTCGATCGGCACGTCGTCGGGCAGGTTGAGCCGCGTCAACAGCGACTCCAGCGTGGCGCCGTTGAACCGTCGCATCAACTCGTCACCCAGCGACAGGTAGAACCGGGACTCACCCGGGTCACCCTGGCGGCCCGACCGGCCGCGCAGCTGGTTGTCGATACGACGCGACTCGTGCCGCTCGGTGCCCAGCACGTAGAGGCCGCCGGCCTCGACGACCTTCTCGGCTTCCTTGGAAGCCTCTTGCTTGATGGTGTTGACGGTGTCGTCCCAGGCCGCCTCGTATTCCTCGGGCGTCTCGACCGGGTCCAGACCCTTCTGCCGCAGTCGCTTGTCGGCCAGGAAGTCGACGTTGCCGCCGAGCACGATGTCGGTACCGCGACCGGCCATGTTGGTGGCGACCGTGATGGCGCCGAGCCGCCCGGCCTCGGCGATGATGTTCGCCTCCTGCTCGTGATACTTCGCGTTGAGCACGTTGTGCGGGATCTTGCGCTTGGTGAACTGCCGCGACAGGTACTCGGAACGCTCGACGCTGGTGGTGCCGATCAGGACCGGCTGGCCCTTCTCGTACCGCTCGGACACGTCGTCGACGACCGCGATGTACTTGGCTTCCTCGGTCTTGTAGATCAGGTCGGACTGGTCCTGACGAACCATCGGCTTGTTGGTCGGGATCGGCACCACACCCAACTTGTAGATCTCGTGCAGCTCGGCGGCCTCGGTCTCGGCCGTACCGGTCATGCCGGACAGCTTGTTGTAGAGCCGGAAGTAGTTCTGCAGGGTGATGGTGGCCAGGGTCTGGTTCTCGGCCTTGATCTCGACGTGTTCCTTGGCCTCGATCGCCTGGTGCATGCCCTCGTTGTAGCGACGGCCCAACAGCACGCGACCGGTGAACTCGTCGACGATCAGCACCTCGCCGTCACGGACGATGTAGTCCTTGTCGCGCTGGAACAGCTCCTTGGCCTTGATGGCGTTGTTCAGGTAGCTGACCAGCGGCGAGTTCGCGGCCTCGTACAGGTTGTCGATGCCGAGCTGATCTTCGACGAACTCCACGCCGACCTCGTGCACACCGATGGTGCGCTTACGGATGTCGACCTCGTAGTGGACGTCCTTCTCCATCAACGGGGCCAGCCGGGCGAACTCGCTGTACCAGTTGGAGGCGCCGTCGGCCGGGCCGGAGATGATCAGCGGGGTCCGGGCCTCGTCGATCAGGATCGAGTCGACCTCGTCCACGATCGCGAAGTTGTGGCCACGCTGCACCATGTCTTCGGTGGAGTGCGCCATGTTGTCGCGCAGATAGTCGAAACCGAACTCGTTGTTGGTGCCGTACGTGATGTCGGCGGCGTACGCCGTCCTGCGCTCTTCGGGGGTCAGGCCCGAGAGGATGACGCCGACGTCCAGGCCCAGGAACCGGTGCACGCGGCCCATCCACTCACTGTCACGTTTTGCCAGGTAGTCGTTGACCGTGACGACGTGCACGCCCTTGCCGCTCAATGCGTTGAGGTAGGCCGGCAGCACCGCGGTCAGCGTCTTGCCCTCACCGGTCTTCATCTCCGCGACGTTGCCGAAGTGCAGGGCGGCACCACCCATGATCTGGACTTCGAAGTGCTTCTGGCTCAGCACGCGCCAGGCGGCCTCGCGGGCGACGGCGAACGCCTCGGGCAGCAGGTCGTCGAGGTCTTCACCATCGGCGATGCGCTTCTTGAACTCGTCGGTCTTGGCTCGCAGCTCGGCGTCCGAGAGCTTCTCCATGTCGTCGGACAAGGAGTCGACATAGTCGGCGACCTTCTTGAGGCGCTTGACCATGCGGCCTTCACCGAGACGGAGCAACTTCGACAGCACGCTATTTCCCCTGTGGGTTCGATGGATCCCGTGAGCGGGATCGCACGGGCTTAGTTGAGCTCCATCGTAGGTGACCCGCCGAAGCCGCTGGTGGTAGTCACCGGCTGTAGTCACCGCCGAAGTCGAAAACGCACCCCGGATCGCTCCGGGGTGCGTCTTCGCATCAGCTGCCGGTCAGGCCAGCCGGATCAATCCGTAGTCGTAGGCGTGACGGCGGTAGACCACCGACGGTCGATCGCTCTCTTTGTCGTGGAACAGGAAGAAATCGTGTCCGACCAGCTCCATCTCGTAGAGGGCGTCATCGACGGTCATCGGTTTCGCTGGGTGTTCCTTGATCCGCACGATGCGGCCCGGCTCATGCTCGTCTTGAGTGTCGTGGGCCGGGGCGGCCTCGTCGGACACCGGCTGGGTGTCGAACGGCGTCTCGTGTGCGGTGGCCTCCGACAACGAGACCGGGGTTTTGTCGCCGTAGTGGATCTTGCGGCGGTCCTTGCTCTTGCGCAGCCGGCTCTCCAGTTTGCCGGCCGCGGCCTCCAGCGCGGCATAGAAACTGTCGGCGCAGGCCTCGCCCCGCACCACCGGGCCACGGCCGCGGGCCGTGATCTCGACGTGCTGGCAGTTTTTGCGTTGACGGCGGTTGCGTTCGTGGTCGAGCTCGACGTCGAACAGGTAGATGGTGCGGTCGAACCGCTCCAGACGCGACAACTTTTCCGAAACGTAGATCCGGAAGTGATCGGGAACTTCGACGTTGCGTCCCTTGACCACAACCTCTGCGTTCGGCGCCGGGGTGGTGTCGGCGACATCGTCGCGATCGACCACCATGGTGGCGCTTGAATCCGGGGAATGGGTTGACATACTCGGCAACTCGTTTCTCTCAGTTGTCACACGCAGTGTGCGTGCCGGACATCTCAACGAATCGCGGCGATGGGCCGAAAAATGTTTGCTCCACCCATCGGCGCAAGGTGTCGGGGACTCACCTCCTACCGTTTTGCGGTGAAGTGGCGCTGTGGTGAGGAGCGCCGCCGTGAGGTGTTCACGGGTGGTTGCTGCCGACGGTAGTCCGTGTTCACCCACTCGTGCCACTCATTTCAAATACGTGTTTTCAGTTCTTCATTTGGGTTTGATCGCAGCGACACGATCGACCCCCTCACGCATGGGCGATGGCCAGCACCGCGGACACGTCGGCGCCGGCGCGGGCAAGCATGCGCACCGACTCGGCCGCCGTCGCGCCGGTGGTGACGATGTCGTCGACGAGCACCACTTCGCCTGCGATCGGCTTGACCAGACGCACCCGCCCGGCGATGTTGCGCTGTCGCGCGGCACCCGACAGACCCACCGAGTCGCGGACCCATGGCCGCAACCGCAATGCGGGCACGACCTCCACGCCGGGCAGGGCGGCCGCGGCCGCCACCGCGATCCGGCCGACCGGATCACCGCCGCGGCGGCGTGCTGCGGTGATCCGGGTGGGCGCCGGCACCACGGTGAGTCGAGCGCCGTCGGAACCCCCGACGATGCCCCAGGTGAGCAGCCGCAGGAGACCGGCGTGCAGCGCACCGGCCAGCGGTGCGATCAGGTCGGTGCGTCCATGTTCTTTGGCCGCGACGATCGCGCGTCGGCGCACCCCGGCGTGACGGCCCAACGCGAACACCGGGACCCCCGGATCGGTTCGCGGGGTGATGAGGTGTGGCTCGTCGTCGGCGACGGCCAGCTGCGCCGCGCAGGACGGGCACCACCGGGTCGACGGCGCCCCACAGCCACCGCACTCCAACGGCAGGACGAGATCCAACATGCGGGCAGTGTGCGCGCATGGGCTGACATCGCCCTGACGTTCCAATGCTCCGTCGCCGTTTTCTGCCGCAGGGTCGTGAATTCTCTTGGGGCACAGCCCTCACGCAGAAAACGGCGCGCCGGCCGGCGCGGACTCAAACGCCGCACGCCCGCCGATTTCTACAGCAGGGTCGCCACGAACGTCGCGGGACAGCCCTCACGCAGAAAACGAAGCGGGCACGCGACGAGGCGGCGCGGCCGAGCCTCAGCCGGGCAGCACGGGCAACGAGCCGGGCACCATCAGCGGTCGCACCTCGACCCACCCGGGGTTTTCCTCGTTGACCGACGCCGACAGTTGCAACACTCCGCGTTGATCGGCGACATAGACCGTCGACGGATTGGCGGCCACGGTGCTCACCGGGGTTTGCAGGTTGCGGCTGGGCCCGTCGGAGTTGACGCCGTCGAGGTTGACGTAGGACACCGGATGCGCCGGATCGGTTCGGCTGACCACGATGTCGTCACCGGTGCGCCAGGACAACGAGACCACGGTGTTGCCGAGCCCGAAGCCGAGACGGCGCGGATAGGTCAGCAGGAACTGGCCCTCCGGTGTCCGCTCGACGCCGGCCAGGATCACCTGGCCACCGATCACCATCGCCGCGCGGGTGCCGTCGCGTGAGAGCTGCAGTTCCGTGATGGGTCCCGGGTACCGGGTGGACACCGCTGCCACATCGACCGGTATCCGGGCCGGCACACCGGACGCGTCGCGGATCGCGCGCACCACGTTGGCGTCGTCGACCACCACCCACACGGCCGCATCCAGCGACCAGCTCGGCCGGCTCAGCGTGCGGCCTTCGATGGCCTTGGCGGTGGGCCCGCCCAGCGGACCCATCCACAGCGAGGCGGCAGTGGCCTCGGGGGCGTCCGGCAGCACCACGACCGAGGCCGCGTCCTGCCCGTTGCGCGACACCGCGGCCGCCTTCTGGTTGGGCGCCGAGCCGAAGGCCCCGGGCACCGGGGTGGTGCGCTGCCCGTCGAGGGCCACCAGCGATCCGCCGACCAATGCGTGCAGACCGGCCGCCGCACCGGGTACCGCACCGGGATCGGTGGCCGCCACGTCGGAGGTTTCCCAGCCGTCGGCGAACCGGTCGTCCAGTGGGGCGCCGTCGGCGTTGATCACATAGGGTCCACTGATCCCGGCCCGCGAGAGCGTCCAGATGATCTGGGCGGCAAGCAGTTGCCGGCTGTGCGGGTCGGTGGTCGACAGGTTCTCCAGGTCGATGCGGGCACCGCCGTAGCCGCGTCCCACACCGGTCTTGCCGCCGTCGGCCCGGGTGACCGGCCCGCGCAACCGCAGTGGCGCGTCGAGCAGGTTGCGGACGGTCCTGGCCATCTCCGGCCGCGGGCCGGCCACCAGTTTGGAGATCAGTTCGGTGGCCAGCTGGTCGGGGTCGGAGACCGCCACATAGCGCGGATCGGGTACCACCGTGGTTCCGGTCGGGTCGACGAAGTACAGCGTGTTGCGCTTGTAGGTGGACTGGAACTGCTGCCAGTCGAGGAAGACGCCGTTGGGCAGCCGGTCGATCCGCCAACCGGCCGGGGTCTGGACGAGCTCAATCGGTCCGGGATCGGGCAGGGCACCCTCCCCCGTCTCGAAAACCCCCATGTCGGAAAGGGATCCGAGGATGTCGGCCCGCATGCTCACCGAAACCCGGTCCGAACTACGGGTTTCGACGAACACCACCCGGTCCAGCAGCAGTGCGCTGCCGGCGTCGTCCCAGGAGCTGGAAGCCGACTCGGTGAGGAACTGCCGCGCCGCCAGGTGCCGGTTCGCGGGATCGGCAGTGGCCTTGAGGAATTCCCGCAACAGCACGTCGGGGTCCATACCCGGCGCCGGCTTGGGAAGGTTCGGTGGCGCCGGTTTCTCGACCGTGCCGATCGCCTGCGGTGAGGACGAATTGGGAATTCCCGCGCATCCGGACACCATGACGACAACACCGACGAGCACCACCGTCAGCAGCCGCTTCACACGCTCTCCTCCGCAGGCTCCCGATCTCGGTTCGCACGTCGGCGCGTACCCTGCTGCGGCGCAACGGGTTTCAGGGGCAGTGGGCTCGTGGTCACCTTGTGGCCGCGAACCAGGGGCAGCGTCAACCTGAAGCAGGCACCCTTACCCGGTTCACCCCAGGCCTCCAGCCGGCCCTGGTGCAGACGCGCGTCCTCGATGCTGATGGCCAGGCCCAGCCCGGTGCCGCCGGAGCGGCGCACCCGCGAGGGGTCCGACCGCCAGAATCGGCTGAACACAAGCTTCTCTTCGCCGGGCCGCAGCCCGACGCCGAAGTCGCGGACGGTGACCGCGACGGTGTCCTCGTCGGCGGCCATCCGGATGCGTACCGGTTTGCGCTCGGCATGGTCGATGGCGTTGGCGATGAGATTGCGCAAGATGCGTTCCACCCGGCGCGGATCCACCTCGGCGATCACCTCGTCGGCCGGCATGTCCACGTCGAGTTCGACCTCGGCGTCGGCGGCCAGGTGCCCGACGTTGTCCAGCGCGCTCTGCACCGTCGAACGCAGATCCACCGACTCCACCGACAGTTCGGCCACACCGGCGTCGTGGCGGGAGATCTCCAACAGGTCGGCCAGCAGGGTCTCGAACCGGTCCAGTTCGTTGACCATCAGCTCGGTGGAGCGACGCAGCGCCGGGTCCAGATCTTCCCCGGAGTCGTGGATGTGGTCATGGATCAGGTCGGCGGCCATGCGCACCGTGGTCAGCGGCGTGCGCAGTTCGTGGCTGACGTCAGAGGTGAAGCGGCGCTGCAGATTACCGAACTCCTCGAGCTGCTGGATCTGCCGCGACAGGCTCTCGGCCATGTCGTTGAACGACACCGCCAGCCGCGCCATGTCGTCCTCGCCGCGTACCGGCATCCGCTCGGTCAGGTGCCCCTCGGCAAAACGCTCGGCGATGCGTGAGGCCGAGCGCACCGGCTGCACGATCTGACGCGCCACCACCAGGGCGATCGCCGCGAGCAGCCCCAGCAACACCACGCCGCCGGTGGCCATCGTGCCGCGCACCAACGAGATCGTGCTTTCCTCGTTGTTCAGCGGAAAGATCAGGTACAGCTCAAGATTGGGCACCGACGACGAGGCGGGGCTGCCGACGATCAGCGCCGGCCCGGCGAACCCGTCGGTGGAAACCGTGGCGTACTGGTAGCTGACCTGCCCGGCCTTGACGAAGTCACGCAGGGCCTTGGGCACCTGCTGGACCGGTCCGGCCGCGGCGGCTTCGCGGGGTCCGTCGCCGGGCACGATGAGCACCGCATCGAACGCCCCGGCCACGTCGGCGCGGGCGTCGGCCTTGCGATCGATCAGGGTGTTGCGGGCCAGCTGCAGGCTGCTGTCCAGCGAGCGGCTCTCCTCACCGCCGACGATGCCGCCGACCGTGACGCGGGCGCGCTCGATCTCCTCGGTGGCCGCCTTCACCTTCACTTCGAGAATCCGGTCGGTGATCTGGCTGGTCAGCACAAAGCCGAGGACCATGATGACGGCCAGCGAAAGACCCAGGGTCAACGTGACGACCCGCATCTGCAGCGAGCGTCGCCACACCAGACTCAGGGCCCTGCCGAGCGTCCCCAATCCGCGCAACAGTGGGCCGGAACCTCCCCAGCGACCACGGATGCGCCGTCTGGAGCCGAATATCACGGGGGTCCGGCCTTGTATCCCACTCCTCGAACGGTCAACACCACCTGCGGGTTCTCCGGGTCCTTCTCAACCTTGGCCCGCAACCGCTGGACATGCACGTTCACCAAACGGGTGTCGGCGGGGTGACGGTATCCCCACACCTGTTCGAGCAGCACATCACGAGTAAACACCTGCCGTGGTTTGCGTGCCAGCGCCACCAGCAGGTCGAATTCCAGCGGTGTCAGCGAAATCTGCTCGCCTTGGCGGGTCACCTTGTGGGCCGGCACGTCGATCTCCACGTCGTTGATCGACAGCAGCTCGGCGGGCTCGTCCTCGTTGCGACGCAGCCGGGCGCGCACCCGGGCCACCAGCTCCTTGGGCTTGAACGGCTTCATCACGTAGTCGTCGGCGCCGGATTCCAGGCCGAGCACGACGTCGACGGTGTCCGTCTTGGCGGTCAGCATGACGATCGGCACGCCGGAATCGGCACGGAGCACCCGGCACACGTCGATGCCGTTCATGCCGGGCAGCATCAGGTCCAGCAGGACCAGATCGGGCCGCAGTTCACGGACAGCGGTCAGCGCCTGGCTGCCATCCCCGATCACCGCGGTGTCGAATCCTTCACCACGCAAGACGATGGTGAGCATCTCGGCCAGTGATGGGTCGTCGTCGACGACAAGGATCCTTTGCCTCATGGTGTCCATGGTGTCACCCGATCGCGATAAAACCGGGCTACCACACGCGGGTTTCTCCGCTTTATCTGCTGTTCAGCCGACGAGCCAGGACCTCCGGGTCCACATCCGGCCCGGCGACGGCCCACCGACCGCACCAATCGGCGGCCGCCAGCGCCGCGTAGACCGCACCGGTGCGCTGTTGCAACCCACCGTCGCGCTCATACGCGTCCTTGGCGCGATCGGCCTCGGTGTTGGCCCGATGCTCGGCGCGCCGAGCCGCCAACTCGGTCGGCACGTCGAGCAGCACCTGCCAGTCGGGCGCGGGAAGTTTGAGACGGTCGAACTCGAGGTCGCGCACCCAGACCACCACGTCTCCGTCTGCGCCCTGATGCAATCGGGCGGCGCTGTAGGCGGCGTTCGAGGCGACGTAGCGATCCAGGATGACAACGTCGTAGGCCGCCTGCAGATGTTCGATCTCCTCCCGCGCCCCGGCGCGGTCGAGCGCGAACAGCGTGGCCATCGCATACACCGAGTCGGCCAGATCCCCGTGGGCGCCGTGCAACGCCTCGGCGGCCAGGTCCGCGGGCACCGAATGGTGATAGCGCGGGAACGCCAGCGTGCCGACCGATTTGTGGTCGGACTCGAACGCCGCCCGTAGGCCGCCCGTCAACGTGCGCTTGCCGGCGCCGTCGACGCCCTCGATCGCGATGAGCACGCGGGCAGCCTAACTGGTGCGTGCAATTGACTGACGAATGTGAAGAAGATCGTGCGATGAGCGAGAAATCTCGCGATCTTCTACACATTCGGCGGTCAGGGTCAGAACTCCCCACAGTTGGGGGTGGTCGGTAATCCGTTGAAGCGGTCGGCGATCCACTGCATCGCCCGTTCCCCGTCGACCAGCATCGGCAACGCGTGGTTGATCACCAACTTGTTCAGGAACGGCGGCTCTTCGTTCGTCCAGAACTGGACGTCGGCCCCCTTCTCACACCAGTCCCGCCCGAGTTGGTTGGCCGCCGTCCACGGCACCAGTGGGTCATATCGGTTGCTCAGGATCAGCACCGGCGCGTTCGGCGTATATCGGCCGATCTTCTGCATGTCGAACAGCGTGCTGAACGGCTCTTCGTTCACCGCTTGGTAGATGTCGACGTTGAAGTACGGCTGTAGGTGCCGGAACATGAATTTGGTGATCGTCTCGGCGATGCACTGATCCTGCACTTTCTGCAGCAGGTCCGCGCCGCGTGGCGTGAGCTTGGAGCGGATCAGATCCTCGAATTCCGGATAACTGGTGATCACCGAGTTCAGCGCATATCCCACCACGCCCACCAGCGCGCTGCCGTCGGCGTAGGGGAACAGTTCTTTGAGGTCAGCCGTCGGGGCACCGGCGTAGGTGCCCACTACATGCAGATCCGGCGCGTAGGACGAGGCGAGTTCGGCGGCCGACGCCGCTGCCCCACCACCCTGCGAATAACCCCAAAAGGCCACCGGCCCATGTGGATCCAGTGACGTGCCGGGCAGTTTCAGCGCGGCCCGGCCGGCGTCCAGCATCGCATTGCCCTGCGCGACGCGGTTGACGTAGGTGTGCAGTCCGGGCGTGCCCAGCCCTTGATAGTCGGTCATCACGATGGCAAATCCGCGGGCCACCATGGTCGCGACGAACATCTCTTCGTAGTTGAACGTGATGTCCAGCCACGGCGACCAGTGGATGCCCTGATTGAACTGACGCGACGGCGCGCACTGATCACCCTGCCCCTGGGTTCCGGGCCCGTAGACGATCAACGGGCGCGGGCCCTGACCCGGCCACGGGTTGTGCGGCTCGAAGTACGTTCCCGTCACGGCCATCGGGTTGCCACGAGCGTCGGTGCTGCGGTACATGATTCGCGTTCCGTCCGCGACGATCATGCCGAGCTGACCGGAGGGTTCCAGCACCAGTCGTGACGGCTCGGACTTGAGCACGTCCCCGGGCGAGCCTGGCGGCAACGGGTCCGGCGGGGTGTAGAACTCGATGTACTCGTCCTCGTTGAAGATGGGGTCGTGTCCGTCGTTGGACGGATCAGCCCAAGCGGTGGGAGCCAATACCGCGAACAGCGCCAACATGACCGCGCCGACCATCGCGGCGACCCCCCGACCCATGAGGCGAAACCTTAACAAGATCGATGCGGTATCGGTGCGGTTTCCCACACCGCCGCGGCGTCAACCCTTTTCGAGCCAGGCCAAGGCCGCCACGACGAGCGCCTCGGTGCCGGTGTCCAGCGTCGGCTGGATGACGGGTGCGAATGTCGGCGAGTGGTTGACCGGGATGTCCTGGTCGACCCGCCCGGCATCGGCCGCGGCGCGATAGACCGCCGGGTCGATGCCGCCGATACCCCAGTAGGTGTAGGGCGTACCGAGTGCGGCGGGGATATCGCTGAAATCTTCGCTGGCACTACCCTGCGGCATCCGGCCCCACCGATCGTCGAAGTACGCCCCGAAGGCCGATTCCACCCGAGTGGTGACCTCGACATCGTTGTCGGTCAACGGAAACCGGTCGAACAGTTCGAATTCCGGTTCCTTCGGTGATCTCGAGGCCGCGCATTCGGCGGTGACGATCCGGCGGATGGAGTCGAGCATCGAGGTGCGCGTCCGCTCGTCGTAGGTGCGGATGTTGAGCTCGAGTACGGCACGGTCGGCGATCACGTTGCTCTTGGTCCCGGCATGGAGGCTGCCGATGGTGAGCACCGCCGGTTCACCGGGGGCGATCTCGCGTGCGACGACGGTCTGCAGGCGGATGACGATCATCGCCGCGAGCACCACCGGATCGATCGCAGCCTGCGGCATGGATCCGTGAGCTCCCCTGCCGTACACCGTGATCCGCACACTGTCTGCCGCGGACAACACCGGGCCGGCGCGGGTGCCGACCCGACCCGCGGGCGCGGGCAGAACATGTTGCGCGAACGCGACGTCGACCTTCGGCAGCAACTCGGCCAGGCCGTCATCGACCATGCCACGGGCGCCGTCACCGGTCTCCTCGGCGGGCTGGAAGAGCACCACCAGGGTCCCCTGCCAATGCTCGCGCCCCTCGGCGAGCAGTTGGGCCGCACCGAGCAGCGCTGTCACATGGACGTCGTGCCCGCAGGCGTGCATCACCGGGACCTCATTGCCCTGACGGTCGGTGACCCGCACGGTGCTGGCGTACTCGAGTCCGGTGGCCTCTTGCACGGGCAGCGCATCCATGTCGGCCCGCAACAGCACGGTGGCGCCTGATCCGTTCGCCAGGATGCCGACCACGCCGGTTCCGCCGATGCCGTCGTGCACCTGGTAGCCGAACTGCCGGAGCCGCTCGACGACCTTTGCCGCGGTTTCGGATTCCCGGTGTGACAGCTCGGGATGCTCGTGCAGGTCTCGATAAAGGCTTTCCTGCCACGAGCGGATCCGGTCCAGGCCGCCGAGCACGGTAGCGACGGCTTGCGCTGATGCGGTCACGCGGTGGGGTATACCTCAGTCCATGTCGACCGAAACGCCACTGCTCCTGGTGCTCGACCTGGTCGGCACATTCGCGTTCGCCCTCAACGGCGCGCTGACCGCGGTGCGCGCCGAGCGGCTCGACATCTTCGGTGTGATCGCCCTGGGCATGTTCACCGGTTTGGGCGGCGGGACGATCCGCGATGTGCTGTTGGATGCGCTCCCGCCGGCCACGTTCGTCGATTGGCGATATCTGGCTCTGGCGGCCGGCGGCGGCCTGGTGGCATTCGCGCTCAGCCGCAGGCTGGATCGGTTGGCGATGACGATCACGGTGCTCGACGCGATCGGGCTGAGCGTGTTCGCGGTCCTGGCCGCGTACAAGGCGTTGGATCTGGGATTCGGTGTGCCACAAGCGATGATCGTGGGAACGGTCACCGCCGTCGGCGGCGGCACCATCCGCGACGTGATGATCGGACGGATTCCGACGGTGCTACGCAGTGAGCTGTATGCGATCCCGGCGTTGATCGGCGCGGGTTTCGCCGCGGCCGGGTATCTGCTCGGCCACCGCGGCACCATTGCCGCCCTGGGTGCGGCGAGCGTGTGTTTTGTGATCCGCATGGTCGGGGTTCGCTTCGACCTGCACGCTCCGCGGCCACCCGGACAACGCTGACATCCACCGGCGGGCTCTCACGGCTCATTCGGCGTCGTGTTCGGCGGGGTCGACGCCCCGCTCCTGGGCCAGCGTCTGCAACCGGGCCAGGTCGGCCGGATGGAGCTGCGGTTGCACGGCCATCGTCTCCATCAGGCGCCGGACCTGGCTGCGCAGCGCTGGAATGTGCTGGTCACGGCCCACATCACGGCTGTGGTCGATCAACATCCGCAGCACCCGCAACAACGCCGTGACGACGTGCGGTTGGGTGGTGCCGGTTTGTCGGATCTGGTCGAACGCGTGCTCGATGTACTCGTCGTGCGACAGATCCCAGGGCCGCAGCAGGACCCTGCCATCGATCCCCGCCACCGACGCCGGAGGCAGGTCCGAGGCCAGCAGGATTCGCAGCAAGCTGCCCAACCTCAGCACCACTTCGGTGGCGGTGGTGGGATCGTTGATCGCGGAACTGAGCGCCCGCAGCGCGACGTCGACCAGTTGGCGGATGCCGAAGTCGATGTCTTGCTGCATGGTTCGAACGTCGGCGATCTCGACGGTCGACAACAGCGCGGTCTGCACCTTGGCCGGTTGGTCTGGGACCGGCCAGAGGGTCATCAACACCTCGCCACGGTGAATGTAAGCCCCGGTACGGGTTTCCAGACGCACGACGGTCGAGGGCGGAACGGCGTCGAGAATAAACCTGCTGGGCGCCTGGGTCACCCATCCATCGCGTTGGGCCCGGACTGACAGGCGATCATCGGGGATGTCGATCGAGCTTGGTGCATGGGGCCTGTCATCGTGCGCCTGACACGCCGTCGTGGCGATCACCGCTTCGGCTTCTGCGGCGATGGTGCGCACCACTTCGCCAACCTGCAGACCGTGGGCCAGTCGGTTGAGATAGGCGATGATCAGCAGCACCGTCGTGACGGCCAGAACGATCGCAACGGTCATCGATATCTGTGGCGCATTGGAGGTGGTATCGCCGCTGATGTGCCGTAGCACCAACACGCAGAACACGAAAGTCGCCACCAGCAAACCGATCACGAATTGGCTGACCCGGTCGCGGATGAACGATCGCAGCACCCGCGGCGAGAACTGGCTGCTGGCCAACTGCAGACTCACCACGGTCAACGAGAACACCACCCCGGCGGTCGTGATGGTGGCACCGGCGACGGTGCTGAGCAGCCACGTGGCGCCATTGCTGTTCATCTGCACCGTGAACGGCAGCGGTCTGTCTACTCCTACGAGGTGATCGAGAAAGGCCGTCGTCTCCGCCAGGATCACGCCGCCGACCACCACCAGCGTCGGCAACGCGAACAAGCTTTCGCGGAACCGGTACAGCGCCGTGGAGATCCGCAAGGCGGCCAAGGGTTCAGGGCGGCGCGTCATGGAGACCAACGGTATCGGCGGCGACGGGGTCAGAACAGGAAATGTCGCCACGCGGGACGAGTACGTGGCGACGAGTTTGGATCCGCCGACTCGGGGTACCTCCGAACGCGGTCGTCTGCTCTGTCGCGGGCAGACGGGTTAGGGGATGGTGCCGTGTTCTTGTCACTGAAGGAAAAAGAGCTCCTTCTGGTTCACACGGCGGCCGAGGTGGCGCGGAAACGTCGTGAGCGCGGACTGAAACTCAACCTGCCGGAAGCCACGTCGATACTGACGCAGTTCGTCCTCGAATGCGCCCGGGACGGTCGAGAGAAAGCCGACGTCCAGAACGACGCCCGCAAAGTCCTCAAACGCAAGGACGTGATGGACGGGGTGCCGGAAATGCTCCAGCAACTCCAAGTCGAGGCGACCTTTCCCGACGGCACCAAGTTGGTCACCGTGCCGCAACCCATTACTTGAGCGGGTAACGATGCGTAACGCCGGAGGCGCTCGCTGCGTTTGAGCGGTGCCGTAGCGGGAACTGCGTCGCGTATCACTTCATCGCAGCGAATTGGGGGCGTCGGATGGGACGGCTCACCGACAAGGTCAAGGACTCTGTCATCAACCAGATGCAGCGGGCCCAGGGGAATTCGAAGTTGTTCGGCGTGACGAGCCGGCTGTTCGCCGAAGGCCAACGCCTTCTGCAGCACAATCCCATGCTCGAAAAAGTCGTCGGCGCAATGAACCCACCGCCGGTGCGTCGCCACCGCCCGGGCACGGGGCAGTCGGTGTATCTGGGCTCGGGCAAGGGTGGCGTCCTGGCCCTGGTGCAACCGGGGGCGGATTCCAGTACCAAACCCTCGGCTCCCGGGGCGATCATCTTCGGCACCGACCCGGTTCTGGTCAACGTGGGCTGTGAGGTCACCACCGTGAAGGTGGTCAATACCGGGGACCGGCCGATTCACGTCGGATCGCACTACCACTTCGCCGAGACGAACTCTGCGCTGGAGTTCGACCGCAAGGCGGCCTGGGGCAAGCGGCAGAACATCATTTCCGGCGGGCTGACCCGGTTCGACCCGGGCGTGACCCAGGAAATCGAACTGATCCCCTACGGCGGCCGGCGGATCGCTGCGGGCTTCCGCGGCGAGTGCGGGGGGCCGCTCGATGCCTGAAATTCAACGGCAGCTGTATGTGTCGATGCTCGGCCCCACCAAAGGCGATCAGCTTCGACTGGCCGACACCGACCTGTTCATCGAGATCGAGGAGGATCGCTGCGTCGGCGGCAACGAGGTGATTTTCGGTGGCGGCAAATCGGGGCGGGAGTCCCAGGGGCAGTCACACACCCCGCGGTCGCAGGGCACGCCCGATCTGGTCGTCACCAACGTGGTGATCATCGACCACTGGGGAATCATCAAGGCAGACGTGGGATTCGCGACGGCCGCTTCACCGCGATCGGGAAATCGGGGAACCCCGACATCATGGACGGCGTCCATCCCGACCTGGTGATCGGCCCGTCCACCGAGATCATGAACGGCATGGGCCTGATCATGACGCCGGGCCATATCGACACCCACGTGCACTTCGTGGTTCCGGACGAGTTCACCGTGGCATTGCAGTCCGGCGTCACGACGCTGCTCGGCGGGGGCACCGGTGCGACCGATGGTGGCAAGGCCACGTTGGCCACGCCAGGCGCCTGGTGGTTGGCACGATTGTTCGAGGGATCCGACCCGTTCCCGGTCAATGTGGGGTTCCTGGCCCGCGGCACCACCGTCTCCGAGGAAGCGTTGTGGGAACAGTTGCGCGGCGGAGCATGTGGGATCAAGTGTCACGAAGACTGGGGTGCCAGCCTGGCGGTGATCGACACCGCGCTGCGGGTGGCCGAGCAGTCCGGGGTGCAGGTTGCCGTCCACAGCGACACGGCGAACGAGTGCGGGTTCGTCGAGGACCTGATGCGCACCGTCGACGGCCGCAACTTTCACAGCTACCACACCGAAGGTGCCGGCGGCGGCCATGCCCCCGACATCATCCGCATCGCAGGTGAGCCCAACGTACTGCCGTCGTCCACGACCCCGACCCGGCCCTACACCACGGGCACCCTCGATGAGCAACTGGACGTGATTCTCGTTGCCCACCAACTCAATCCGAGAATCCCCGCAGAGCTGACCTTCGCCGAGAGCCGGGTGCGCGCCGGCACCATCGCCGCCGAAGACATCCTGCAGGACATGGGCGCCATCTCGGCCATGTCCTCGGATGCACTGGCCGTGGGACGGATCAGCGAGACGGTGCTGCGCAACTGGCAGACCGCGCACTGCATGAAGCACCTGCGCGGGAAGCTCAGCGCCGAGGAGAAGGCCGACAACGACCGGGTTCGCCGCTATGTCGCAAAAACGACCATCTGCCCGGCGGTGATCCACGGATTGGAGGACGAGATCGGGTCGATCGAGGCGGGCAAGCTGGCGGACTTCGTGCTGTACGTGCCGGCCCTGTTCGGGATCCGGCCCACCGCTGTGTTCAAGGGCGGCATGATCGCGATGTCGCTGATCGGTGACCCCAGTGCGGCGGTGCCCACCACCGAACCGGTGCTGATGCGGCCGGGCTACAGCATGAACACCAGGGCAGCTCAAGCCACCAGCGTCGCCTTCGTCTCGACGGTCGCTGTGGAAGACGGGCTGGCCGACCGGTTGAACATCTCGCGAAAGCTGGTGCCGGTCAAGAACATGCGCGACTGCACGAAAGCCGACCTCCCCCTCAACACCGCGCTGCCGAAAATCGAGGTCAACCCCGACACCTTCGAGGTCCGTATCGACGGCGAACCGGCGAACCATGAAGCGCCGAGCGAGTTGCCCATGGCCCAGCGGTACTTCCTCTACTGACCGTGTCTGCCACACCGGCTGCCCTGCTGCTGCTCACCGACGGTCGACTGCCCGCCGGTGGTTACGCCCATTCCGGCGGAATCGAGGCCGTCATCCGGGCCGGCCGGGTCCGCGATCTGGACACACTGGAGCACTTTCTGCGCGGCCGGGCCGCGACATCGGGTGCCGTGGCGGCCGCGTTCGCCGTTGCCGCGTGTGCTGCCGCGGCCTCGGGCGACGACGCCCGGCTGGGCCTGCTCGACACCGAGCTCGACGCCCGCACCCCGTCGCCGACGCTGCGAGCGGTCTCCCGCGCGCTCGGCCGCCAACTGCACCGGGCGATGACCACCATCCGGCCGGTTCCGCAGCTCGCCAAAGTGGCTGTGCAGGCGCACCATCCCATCGTCCTGGGGGTGGTGACGGCCGGCTTCGGTCTCGCACCGAGTGACGCCGCGGCGGCCGCGCTCTACGACGCCGTGGCCGGTCCCGCCACCGCCGCGGTCCGGCTGTTGAGCGTCGATCCGCTTGCCGTGCACGCGGTCCTGGCGCGGCTCCTGCCCACCCTCGACGCGCTCAGCGCAGTCGCCACCGGCCACGCCGACACCCCGATCTCGGAACTACCGGCCCATGGTGCACCGCTGCTCGACATCGCCGCCGAACAGCACCACCGGCAGGAGGTGCGGCTGTTTGCCTCTTGACCTGAAACCGGGTGCGATGCGTGCGCACGCCAGCCTGGCCACCGAAGCCACCCCCGGCATCGACGGCCGCTCCCACACGCACATCTCCGAATTACGTTCGGAGGTCCCGATATCGCTGCGGATCACCAATCCGAAGGAACCGCATGCCTGGGCCGACTGCCTGGCCGGGGCAGCGCGGGTGAGCGTTGCCGCCGCTGCCGCCGGTCCGGTAGGCGGTGACCGCTTCACATTCGACATCGACGTCGGCCCGGACAGTGCCCTTGTGCTCGCCGACGTCTCCGCGACCCTGCTGCTACCGGGCCCGTATGGTGACTGTTCGCACACCACCACGCAGGTGCGTGTGGGTGACGGCGCGACGCTGGTCTGGTTGCCCGAGCCGATCATCGCCGCGGCGCACTGCAACCACGTCAACGATCTTCGTGTCGACCTGGCGCCGACGGCTCGGCTGCTGCTGCGTGAGGAGTTGATCCTCGGCCGGCACGGTGAGCAACCCGGCACCATCGAGCAGCGCTTGAAGATCCGGCGTGGTGGTCGGCCGCTCTTTCATCAGGACCTACACATCGGACCCGACGCCACCGGGTGGAACAGTGCGGCCGTCGCAGCCACCTGTCGCGCGGTCGGCTCCACGATTGTGGTTGACCCCCAACGGGATTGGTCAGCAGCGATGTCGGCGACCCTGGCGGGCACGGCCGCCCTGCTGACGCTGCCCGGCCCGGCCGCCATGATCACCGCGCTCGGCGACGACAACCTGCAGTTGCGTACAGCGCTGAACGCCGGTTTGTCGCGGCTCGGGAAGCCATGGCAGGCGTCCACCGAATCATCCTCGGTACCAACGGAAATGGAGGCTCGTCCATGTCAGAACAACACCCACCCCGCGCCCTTCGCCTCGGGGTGGCCGGACCGGTCGGCACCGGAAAGAGCTCATTGATCGCCACCCTGTGCCGTAACCTGGCCGAACAGTACCGCTTCGGTGTGGTCACCAACGACATCTACACCGACGAGGACGCCCGATTTCTGCGCTCCCAGGGAATCCTTCCCGCCGAGCGGATCCGCGCCGTGGAGACCGGCGCCTGCCCGCACACCGCGATCCGCGACGACATCACGATGAACCTGTTGGCCGTCGAAGATCTCGAGCGTGATTTCGCGCCACTGGACATCGTGTTGATCGAAAGTGGCGGCGACAATCTCACCGCGACCTTCTCCCCCGGTTTGGTCGACGCCCAGATCTTTGTCCTCGACGTCGCCGGCGGCGGCGACGTCGCCCGCAAAGGCGGCCCCGGAATCGCCCGGGCAGATCTGTTGGTGATCAACAAGATCGACCTCGGGCCGCACGTCGACGTCGATGTGCCGCAGATGCTCACCGACGCCCGTGCCGCCCGCAAGGCCTCGCCGGTGCTCGCACTGTCACGCAAACACCCGGACACCGTCGAGCAACTGTGCGATTGGGTGCGCGGCCTGCATGCCAGGTTTACCGCGGGCGCGCACGTCCCGGTCGACCCCGGTGCAATGGCCCCGCATCGTCACTGAACCCGGCGAGAAGACGCAAAAGCGCCCAAAATCCGTAGATCAAGGGCGCTTTCGCTGGGGGCACCACCCGCTTGCGGGGGACTGCTCGCGCAGAACAGGGTGACTCAGTAGCGGTAGTGCTCCGGCTTGTACGGGCCTTCGACGTCCACGCCGATGTACTCGGCCTGCTCCTTGGTCAGCTTGGTCAGCGTGCCGCCGAGTGCCTCGACGTGGATGCGCGCCACCTTCTCGTCGAGATGCTTGGCCAGGCGGTAGACCTCGTTGTCGTACTCGTCGTTCTTGGTCCACAGCTCGATCTGGGCGATCACCTGGTTGGAGAAGCTGTTGCTCATCACGAATGACGGGTGGCCCGTGGCGTTTCCGAGGTTGAGCAGCCGGCCCTCGCTCAGCACGATGATCGACTTGCCGTCCTCGAAGGTCCACTGGTCGACCTGAGGCTTGATGTTGAGCCGCTTGGCGCCCGAACGCTCCAGGGCCGCCATGTCGATCTCGTTGTCGAAGTGGCCGATGTTGCCCAGGATCGCGTGGTCCTTCATCGCCTTCATGTGATCGAGGGAGATGATGTCCTTGTTGCCGGTCGAGGTGACGACGATGTCGGCGTTTCCGATCGCCTCCTCCACGGTCACCACGTCGTAACCGTCCATCAGCGCCTGCAGGGCGTTGATCGGGTCGATCTCGGTGACCTGCACGCGCGCGCCCTGTCCGGCCATCGACTCGGCGCAACCCTTGCCCACGTCGCCGTAGCCGCAGATCAGCACCTTCTTGCCACCGATCAGCGCGTCGGTGCCGCGGTTGATGCCGTCGATCAGCGAGTGGCGGGTGCCGTACTTGTTGTCGAACTTGCTCTTGGTGACGGAGTCGTTGACGTTGATCGCCGGGAACGCCAGCTCACCGGCGGCGGCGAACTGGTACAGCCGCAGCACGCCGGTGGTGGTCTCTTCGGTGACACCCTTGACCGACTCGGCGATCTTGGTCCACTTGTCCTTTTCCGTCTCGAAGCGCTTGCGCACCAGCGACAGGAAGACCTTCCACTCGGCCGAGTCGTCGTCCTCGGCGGGCGGCACCACACCGGCCTTCTCGTACTGCGCGCCGCGCAGCACGAGCATGGTGGCGTCGCCACCGTCGTCGAGGATCATGTTCGCCGGCTCGCCTTCCCAGGTGAGCATCTGCTCGGCGGCCCACCAGTACTCCTCCAGGGTCTCGCCCTTCCAGGCGAAGACCGGGGTGCCCTTGGGCTCCTCCGGGGTGCCGTGTGGGCCGACGACGACGGCTGCCGCGGCATGGTCCTGGGTGGAGAAGATGTTGCAGGAGGCCCAGCGCACCTCGGCGCCCAGCGCCGTCAAGGTCTCGATCAGCACCGCCGTCTGCACGGTCATGTGCAGCGAACCGGAGATGCGCGCTCCTTTGAGGGGCTGCACGTCGTGGTACTCGCGGCGCAGCGCCATCAGGCCCGGCATCTCGTGCTCGGCCAGGCGGATCTCCTTGCGGCCGAAGTCGGCCAGCGAGAGGTCGGCAACCTTGTAGTCGATGCCGTTCCGGCTGTCGGCCTTCAACTCAGTCATGTAGAGCCCTCTTTCAGTCGTGATTGCTTCCAACCGCACGGGTGCGCCCAGCGGCAACGCCTCATGCCGATACCTCTAGCCTGCGGGCTCGCGGGACAGGCGCTCATGCGTTTCTCACAGCGGCGGCGCTCTGACAGCTACGGGGTATCTATGACACCGTAGCGCTCGGCGAACGGCGTCATGAGTCGGGCCAGGTCACCGGCCACATCGTGGTCGGCCTCGGGTGGCATCGAGACGTAGCTCATCGCCAGCCGCACGATCGCCCGGGCCAGTATCCCGGCATCCTCGTCGCTGGCCTTGATCCAGCTGTTCTGGAAGGTCCCGGTCAACCGTTGTGAGCACCGGGAGATGATCGGTCCGCTGCCGGTGGTGATGATCTGCAACAGGTCGGGTTTGGAGGCCCCGGTGAGCAGCGAGATCACCAGCGGGTCGGCGGCGGACTCAAGGAAGAACGCCCGGAACCCTTCCAGGAATGCCGCATGGACCTCGCCGACGTTGTTGTTGATCGCATCGTCGACCGCGTCGACGAGCCGATCGGCCAGCCGCATGGCGTAGCCCTCGGCCAGGCCCTGGCGTGAGCCGAACTCGTTGTAGATCGTCTGCCGGCTGATCCCGGCGGCCTTGGCCACGTGCGAGAGGGTGATCGCCGACCAGTCACGGGTCAGCAGCAGCTCGCGCATGCCGTCGAGAATCGAGTCTCGTAACAGCACCCGCGACGCCTCCGCGTACGGGATGCGTTGCTTGTCTCGCGGCCGACTCACACGGGCGACAATATCGCTTCCGAGGCCGCTGTCGAGCACGTCACTCGTCGCGACACTCGCAGCGGTCCTCGAAACGATCACGGCCGTGCGACCTCCACCATCTCGAAATCGCTCTTGGCCGCACCGCAATCCGGGCAGCTCCAGTCCTCCGGGATGTCGTCCCAGCGGGTGCCCGGGGCGATGCCGTCCTCGGGCCAACCCTTGGCCTCGTCGTACTCGAACCCGCATTGCACACAGACGTACAGCTTGTACGGCTCGGTCACTGATTCACCTCCATGAGTTCGAAATCGAGCTTCTCCCGCACCGCGCAGTCCGGGCAGCACCAGTCGTCGGGCACGTCGTCCCATGGGGTACCGGCCGGGAAGCCCTCGCGCGGTGCACCTTTGGCCTCGTCGTAGACGTAACCGCAACCGGGGCACTGATAGGCGCTCATGCGGCGCCCTGCTCGTCGGCCCCGTAACGGGCCAGCACCTTGTCACGCAGCCGCGGCTGGATGTTGACCCGGGTGATGTCGCCGTCATAGTGCTCGAGCACCCGGTGGTCCATCACCTTGCGCCACAACGGCGGCAGGTAGGTCAGCCCGATCAGCGAGGCGTAACCACTGGGCAGATTGGGTGCTCCGTCAATACTGCGCAGGGTCTGGTATCGGCGGGTCGGGTTGGCGTGGTGATCGCTGTGCCGCTGCAGGTGATACAGGAACAGGTTGGTCACGATGTGATCGGAGTTCCAGCTGTGTACCGGTGCGCACCGTTCGTAGCGGCCGCTGGGCAGCTTCTGCCGCAACAGGCCGTAATGCTCGAGATAGTTCACCGACTCCAGCAGGCTGAACCCGTAGACGGCCTGGATGAGCATGAACGGGAGCACTCCGACGCCGAAGATCGCGATCAGCACACCCCAGAACACCACCGACATCGCCCACGCGTTGAGCACATCGTTGGACCAGTGCCACGGTGACTTGCCCTGCCGTCGCAAGCGTTGGGCCTCCAACTCCCACGACGAGCGCAGGCTGCCGAACACGCTGCGCGGCAAGAACTCCCAGAAGGTCTCGCCGAACCGCGCCGACGCGGGGTCCTCGGGCGTGGCCACCCGGACGTGGTGCCCACGGTTGTGCTCGATGTAGAAGTGGCCGTACCAGGTCTGGGCCAGCGTGATCTTGGACAGCCAGCGCTCCAGCGACTCGCGTTTGTGCCCCATCTCGTGGGCGGTGTTGATGCCCACCCCGCCGAGCACACCCACCGACAGCGCGACGCCGATCTTGGCCGGCCAGCCGAGGCCGCCGTCGAACCCGAGCCAGCTCAGATCGGATGCGGTGAACAGATAGGCGCCCATGATGACACTGGCGTACTGGAATGGGATGTAGACGTAGGTGCAGTAGCGGTAGTACTTGTCGTTCTCCAGCTGCTCCATCACCTCGTCGGGCGGGTTCTGGCCGTCGGGTCCGAACCGCAGGTCCAGCAACGGCAGCAGGACGTAGACCAGGATCGGCCCGACCCACAGCGGCACCTGCGCGGCGATGTGCCAGCCGGCGTGGTTGAGCGCCCACACCAGCGGCAGCATGACGAATATCGCCGTCGGGGCGATCAGCCCCATGAGCCACAGGTGCCGCTTACGGTCCCGCCATTCCCGGACGTCTGATCCGGTGGGAAGTTCTGCCACCACGATGAGCCTCCTTGTGTGAGTGCTGTCACTGCGATGACTTGACTATAAGCACGCTTATGTCTCTTGTCTAGACACAAGAAGATGTTTTGTAAAGCCGACGGAGCGCGCGACACCATCGGACCGCGTGGTGGACGAACGAACGCCGAGATTGAAGCGAGGGACAGGACCAGGCCGAAATCTGTCCCTGAACGCAATCTCGGCGATGGCGGCGCTCGGCGAGCCTCAGACCGTGGCGACCTCGCGATTGGCCAGCACGGAATTCCGGCGGCCGTAGAGCGCGTACACCACCACGCCGATGGCCATCCAGATCAGGAACCGAATCCAGGTCAACCCGGTCAGGTTCAGCATCAGCCACAGGCAGGCCAGGATCGCCGCGAGGGGCAACACCGGCACCCAGGGCACCCGGAACCCGCGCCGCAGGTCGGGCCGGGTCCGGCGCAGCACGATCACGCCTGCCGAGACCAGGACGAAGGCGAACAGAGTGCCGATGTTGACCATTTCCTCCAGCCGGCCCATCGGGAACACCGACGCTGCGATCGCCACCAGCACACCCACGATCACGGTGATCCGGACGGGCGTGCCCCGGCTGCCGGTGACCGCGAGTTGCCGCGGCAGCAGGCCGTCGCGCGACATCGCGAACAACACGCGCGTCTGCCCCAGCATCAGCACGATCACCACCGTGGTCAGGCCGGCCAGCGCGCCGATCGAGATCACCTTCGCCGCCCAGTGCACACCGTTGGCGGCGAATGCGGTGGCCAGGTTGGCGTGCCCGTCCGGGGCATCACGCAGCACGGTGTAGGACACCATGCCCGAGAGCACCACCGACACCGCGACGTAGAGCACCGTGACGATGCCGAGGGAGGCGAGGATGCCGCGGGGCACGTCTCGCTGCGGATCGCGGGTCTCCTCGGCGGTGGTGGCGACGACGTCGAACCCGATGAACGCAAAGAACACGATCGACGCACCGGCCAGCACGCCATACCAGCCGTAGTGGCTGCCTGCGGCGCCGGTCAGCAGCGAGAACAGGGATTGGTCGGCCCCCCCGGCGCCCTCGCCCGCCTCGTTCGGCGGTATGAACGGCGTGTAGTTGGCGGCCTTGATGTAGAACGCACCGACGACCACCACGAGTAGCACGACCGACACCTTGATGATCGTGATGGCCAGGCTGAAGTGCGCCGACACCTTGGTGCCCAGCACCAGCAAGACGGTCACGAACACGATGATCAGCAGCGCGCCCCAGTCGACCGCGACGCCGCCCACATCGGCCGTTCCGCCGCCGAAACCGAACACCGTCCCGAGGTAGCTGGACCACCCCTTGGCCACCACCGCGGCCGCGACGGCGAATTCCAAGATCAAATCCCAACCGATGATCCATGCCACGAATTCACCGAATGTCGCATAGGAAAATGTGTACGCGCTGCCAGCAACCGGCACGGTCGAGGCGAACTCGGCGTAACACAAGGCCGCCAGCCCACATGCCACCGCCGCGATCACGAACGCGATCGAGATCGCCGGGCCGGTCAAATTACCCGCTGTAGATGCGGTGATGGTGAAGATCCCCGCGCCGATGACGACCGATACGCCGAAGACCGTCAGATCCCACCACGTGAGATTCTTACGCAGTCGCGTCGAGGGTTCGTCAGTGTCAGCAATCGATTGCTCGACAGATTTTGTTCGCCGAACGGCAGACATATGTGGTGTTGCCTCTCATTGTGGCCCGGTTCCCGCCATATTCCCATTACCGTGGCGTGCGATGAGCGCGACTCCCCCACATTCCCACGACCATGTCGTGGTCATCGGCGGCAGCATTGCCGGGCTGTGTGCAGCCCGGGTCCTTGCCGACCATTTCGACCGCGTCACCCTGTACGAGCGCGATGAGCTCCCCGATGAACCGGTCAACCGCAGCGCGGTGCCTCAGGGCCAGCATGTGCACCTGTTGATGGCCCGCGGAGCCGAGGAGCTCGAATCCCTCTTCGAGGGGTTACTCGACGACATGAGGGCCGCCAACGTTCCCGTGGTCGAAAACAAGCCGGCGTCGATCCATTTCGAGGCCGGCGGCCACCTGCTGGGCACCGGGCAGACCCCGGAGTCCAACTTCACCTCGTACGTGCCCAGTCGCGGACAGCTCGAATGGCAGATCCGTCGACGGGTGCTGGCCCTGCCCAATGTGCAGATCCTGCACCGCGGGGTGAGCGAGCCGCAGTACGACCCGACCGCCGGGCGGGTGAGCGGCGTGGTGCTCGACGACGGCGAACTGGTGAGTGCCGATCTGGTGGTCGACGCCTCCGGCCGCGGCAGCCGCCTGCCGGTGTGGCTGGAGCAGTGGGGCTTCGATCGGCCGCGTGAGGACACGATCAAGGTCGGCGTCACCTATGCGTCGCAGCGCGTCCGTATCCCGGCGGAGTTGATCAGCGAGAAGCTGGTGGTAGTCAGCGCGGCGCACGACAGCGGGCTGGGCATGGGCATGCTGTTCCACGAGGACGGTATCTGGACCGTCACCGCGTTCGGCGTCGCCAAGGCCGAACCACCGGCGGACTTCGCCGGTATCAAGGCGCTGGGCGGCGTCGCCCTGCCACCGCGCCTGGCCGCCGCGCTGCAGGCCGGTGAACCGGTGGGCGGGATGAACTTTCATCGCTATCCGGTCAGCAAGTGGCGTCGTTACGACAAGATGAGCCGGTTCCCGGACGGGATCTTCCCGTTCGGCGATGCGGTGGTCAGCCTGAACCCGACGTACGGCCAGGGCGTGACCATGTCGACCGTGCAGGCGACCAACCTGCGTGAGGTGCTGGCCGAGGGCACCCATGACCTGATCCCGCGGCTTGCCCGACGCACGGCGAAGACGACGTACCCGGTGTGGACGATGAACTCGGTGGCCGATCAGGTGGCGCACGGGGCGGAGGGCGATCGGGCGTTCTGGCACGGCCCGATGTTCGGGCTCTTCGACCAGTTCCTCGGGGCGGCCGAAACCGATCCTGTACTGGCCGAGTGGTTTCTGCGCCGCTGCATGCTCGACAGCCTGTGGCTGACCCCGCCGCCGCGGATCGTCGCACGAGCGATCCGTCACAACGTCAAGGCGTGGCTGGCCGAACGACGTCAGCGCCGCAACGAGCCAGCGGAGTCCGTCACCGCCTCGCGGTGACGGACTAGATGCCGACGGTCACCCGGAACAGTTTCGTCGGCTCGCCCGCGGTGAGCCGGATCGGGCCGTCGGCGGCCGCCACCCAGGCCGCCGCGCCGCGCTCCAAGGTCAGTTTGTCGTCGTCGGCATAGACCACCGCGGCCCCTTCGGTGCACAGCAGCAACTGCGGGCCGTTGTGACGGGAATGCACGTCGATCTCGTCGCCGACGCGCTCGCCGTCGATGGACACCACCGACACCGCGAACTCCTGCGCGGGCGTCTGATAAACGGTTTCCGTTCCGCCCGTGACGGTTTCGGAAAACAGCCGATCCTCGGGGGTCGGGGCGAAATCGAGCACGCGCAGCAGTTCGGGCACGTCGACGTGCTTGGGGGTCAGCCCACCACGCAGCACGTTGTCGGAGTTGGCCATCACCTCGACGCCGACCCCGTGCAAGTAGGCGTGCAGGTTTCCGGCCGGAAGGTAGACACCCTCGCCCGGCTGCAAACTGATGCGGTTGAGCAGCAGAGAGGCCAGCACCCCGGCATCACCTGGGTAACGCTCACCGAGTTCCAGCAGCGTCTTCACCTCGGCGACGAATTTCTTTTCCCCAGAACGGATGTAGTGGACGGCTCCGTCGAGAACAGCGGGTACCAGGACGTCGAGGTCAGGCTGCGGCGCGGTGATCCAGGTGGTGAACAGCGCCCGCAGGCCGTCGGCGTCGGACTGATCGGAGAGCAGGTTGATGAACGGGTCGAGATCCGAGACCGCGAGCGCGCGCATCAGCTCGACCGTGTGATCGACCGGGCGGAAACCGGCGAGGGCATCGAATTGTCCTAGCGCAACCAGCAATTCGGGCTTGTGACTGCGGTCGCGATAGTTTCTCACCGGCGAGTTCACCGGGATCTCGAGCCGATCTTCACGGTCGAAACCTTCCCGGGCCTGCGCAGCGCTGGGATGCGCCTGCAGGGACAGCGGTTCGTCCGCGGCGAGCACCTTCACCAGGAACGGCAGTGCGTCACCGAATCTGCCGATCGCCTCGCCACCCAGCTGCGCCTCAGGGTCGTCGTGGACCGCCTGCAGCAGCGAGACCTCACCGTGCTCGGTCTGCAGCCACGCGGGGTCGGCCGGGTGCGCGCCGAACCACAGTTCAGCCTCTGGATGAATGGTGGGGCTGGGCCTTCCGGTGAATTCCGCAATGGCCGTACGCGAACCCCAGGCATAGGTCCGCACCACTCCGCGTAGCAGGTGCACTTGCTTATCCTCGAACCAGTTTCAAATATACGGCCGTCATCTCCAGACGGAGGGCCAGAATCGCGAGTTGTTGCTCTGGGCGCCCGGCGGACGGCGGGGTGGTCCCGGCCGGTTCCGGCACATCTTCGGCACCGATCATCACGATGTCGTCGAAGCCGCCGACCCGGGACCCCACCGACTGCCGTTCGGTATCGGTGATCAAGGCGAACGTACGGGTGCGACGCGGCAGTGGCCCGTCGATCTGTTCGTCGTGGAACAGGGAGTCGGCGGCGGGTGCTCCGACCGCCCCACCGGCGACCGCGGCGAGCGCATCGCTCAGTCCGGCAGCGGCCACGACCTCCCCGGCCAGGCGCAACATCACCGCCGCGCCGTGCCGAGCCAACGCCAGCGTGGCCGCATTGTCCCCCGCCAGTACCACGGCGCGGTCCGACATCCGTTCGGCCAGAGTCTTGGCCGGATTGGTGAACAGGTCGCGTCCGGCGCTGTTGGCCAGCGCTTCGGCGTCCAGTTCGTCGGCCAATGCGGCCAGATCGACCCGCCGCGCCGGATCCACCACGTGCATCGCGGCCAGGCCGGCGGCCAGGTATCGGATCAGCCCGAAGTCGTCGGGCACCCACAGCCGCGGAGCCAGGACCGCCGCGCGCCCGGCCGCGACGTCACGCAGCGGCCCCTCATGTGGTGCCACGATCAACACACGCGCACCGCGGCGCACACCGGTGGCGGCCGCGTTCACGAGCGCCGGATCACCCGGATCGTCACCGGCGACGATCACCACGTCCAGCGCGCCGAGCCACGGCGGGGTCTCGGCGGCCACCACGATGGGCGCCGCGGCCGACCCGCCGAGTACGGCGGCCAACATGGCACCCGCGGACTCGGCGGTCCCGCGGCCGGCCACCCAAATCACTGTGCGCGGTGGGTGATCGGCGCGCAGAGGATCGAGGACCCCTTCGGCCAAGGCTGCGGCGGTGGACCGCACCTGGGCTCCCGCCATGGCCGCGGCCCGGAGCAGACCGTTGCGATCGGCGGCGAGAAGTCCGTCTCCGTCGTCCAGGTCGACCGTGGCGTCCACGGCGTTCACGGCACCGGCTCGCTCACCCCACGGATCTGCGCCGAAACCCTGTCGACGAGCGCGGCGACATCCTCGGCGGTGCGCGCTTCCACGTTCAGGCGAAGTAGCGGTTCGGTATTGGAGCTACGCAGGTTGAACCAGCAGCCGCCGCCGAGATCGACGGTGACGCCGTCGAGGTGGTCGATGGACTGGATCGAACTGCCGAACGATTTCAGTACCGCGTCCACGCATTCCGGTGCATCGCTGACGGTGAAGTTGATCTCGCCGGACGCCTCGTACCGCTGATAGTCCGCCATGATCTCCGAGAGTGGCCGATCCTGCTCACCCAGTGCGGCGAGCACGTGCAGCGCGGCGAGCATGCCGGAATCGGCGCCCCAGAAGTCACGGAAGTAGTAGTGCGCCGAGTGCTCGCCACCGAAGATGGCTCCGGTCTCGGCCATCAGGGCCTTGATATAGGAATGCCCGACCCGCGAGCGCACCGGGGTTCCGCCGCGCTCGGTCACCAACTCGGGTACCGCGCGCGAGGTGATCAGGTTGTGGATGACGGTGGCACCGATCTCCCGGTTGAGTTCCCGGGCGGCCACCAGGGCGGTCACCGCCGACGGAGACACCGGGCGACCGAGTTCGTCGACGACGAAGCACCGGTCGGCGTCACCGTCGAAGGCCAGGCCGATATCGGCGCCGGTGGCCAGCACATGTGCCTGCAGGTCGACCAGGTTGGCCGGATCCAGCGGGTTGGCTTCGTGATTGGGGAAGGTGCCGTCGAGTTCGAAGAACAGCGGAAGCACCGTGACGTCGGGGATCGGACCGAGAACCGCGGGCGTGGTGTGCCCGGCCATGCCGTTGCCCGCGTCCACTGCGATCCGCAGTGGACGCAGCGCGCTGAGGTCGACCAGGGACCGGAGGAAGGCGCCGTAGTCGGCCAGCACATCGCGGTCGGAAATCGACCCGGGCGGGCCGTCGAACGCCGGCACGCCGGCAATCACCTCATCGGCGATCACGGCCAGACCGGTGTCCTTGCCGACCGGCTTGGCTCCGGCGCGACACAACTTGATGCCGTTGTAGGCCGCCGGATTGTGGCTCGCGGTGAACATCGCCCCCGGGCAGTCCAACAGACCCGAGGCGAAATACAGCTGATCGGTGGAGGCCAGACCGATCCGGACCACGTCGAGGCCCTGAGCCGTCACACCGTCGGCGAACGCGGCCGCCAACGTCGGTGAGCTCTCCCGCATGTCGTAGCCGATCACGGCCTGGGTGGCACCCTCGGCCCGGACCAGGCGGGCGAACGCGCCACCGACCTCGGCCACGAACGACTCGTCGATCTGCGTACCGACCAATCCACGGACGTCATAGGCCTTGATGACATCGTGAACAGCCGCCGCTGGCCTAGACATATAGCTCCTTGTGAAACGGGATCGTTGGCGCCAGCCTAACTGTCGGGTGGCTTCGACACGTTCACTACTCGTGGCCCGGCTGTTGTCTGATCAGGGCTAGTCAGTGCTAGTCCGTGGCGTGTCCGGGCTAGTTGTCGGGATCCGGCAGCACCCGCAGATGACCACGACGACGCCCGTTGGTCTCAGAAGGACGGGCCTGCGGCGCGATCACCGCGCCGGCGCCCACACCGGTGGCGGGATCGGAGAATCCGGCGACCACTCCGCCACGCGGCACGGCACCGGCCTGACCCTCCCGGACCGCGTCGGCCAGGGCCACCAGGTCGTCTTCATCGGGATTGGTGGGCAGCGGCCCGGCGTGACGAACCAGCTCCCAGCCACGGGGCGCGGTGATGCGCCCGGCGTGGCCGACGCACAGATCCCAGGAGTGGGGCTCGGAAACCGTGGCCAAGGGTCCGACCACAGCCGTGGAGTCGGAGTAGACAAAAGTCAGCGTCGCCACGGCATAGTGCGGGCACCCGGGCCGGCAGCAGCGACGGGGAACATTCACGCACCAGAGATTACTGTGGACGATCGCTGTGCGCTGCCGGACACGCTCAGCCGTCGGTGCCCCGATCCCGAACCGTTACGATCATCGCCGTGGTCCAGCGAAACCCATGGCGGTCGCGGCGCGGTCGCGATATCCGCGGGCCGCTGCTGCCGCGTTCGGTTCCGGGGTGGCGCAGCCGTGCCGAGCGGTTCGACATGGCGGTCCTGGAAGCCTATGAGCCGATCGAACGCCGATGGGCGTCGCGGCTGAAAGATCTCGACGTCGCGGTGGACGAGATTCCCCGGATGTCCCCGAAGGATCCCGACAGTGTGCAGTGGCCGCCCGAGGTCATCGCGGATGGCCCGATCGCGCTGGCGCGGCTGATACCGGCAGGCGTCGACGTCAGAGGAAATGCGACCCGGGCTCGAATTGTGTTGTTCCGCAAGCCCATCGAGCGCCGGGTCAAAGGATCCGATGAGCTTGCTGATTTGCTGCATGAAATCCTGGTGGCCCAGGTGGCCACCTATCTGGGAGTTGAACCGTCAGTCATCGACCCAACGATCGACGACGACTGACGTCGGGCGCCCACGTTCAGCGCCCTGCCGAGAGCCTCAGATGATGCCGCGTTTGAGGCGGCGACGCTCCCGTTCGGATAGCCCTCCCCAGATACCGAAGCGCTCATCGTGCGCGAGCGCGTACTCCAAGCACGCATCCTTGACTTCACAGCCCTGGCAGATGCGCTTGGCCTCGCGGGTAGACCCGCCCTTCTCCGGGAAGAACGCCTCCGGGTCGGTCTGTGCGCAGAGCGCACGTTCCTGCCATTGGTCGTCTTCGACTTCCGGATCAACATCAATGTGTTCGGGAACGAGACTCAGCTGGGGACGTCCGGTCGTCTCCAACGGTGTCGTTCCGGTGTTGATGTGCGGTGCGTTGTCCACCGAGCCGAGCAGCCGGCCGTCAAACCGGACCACATGATCGAAATCGCCGCTCTCATAAGACATTTTCCCCCGCCTCCTCACTCGGTCTCGTAGATCCTAAGTGGAGCCCCACTATTGCGATGTGCGGTCACCCCATTCGAACAGTTGATCGAATCTCGGTCCGCGACACCGGAATCGGTCACCAACCGGGAAATGACACAACTGTGATTACACACGTGTTAGCTGCCAGGGTCAAGCGGAATGGCGCGATTTCATACCATCTCGTAATGTCAAATCGGCGCGTCGCGACATCGGCGTGTCCTGGCCGTGACGACGTCGTTTCCATCCGCAGGCCCTCAGCGCTTAGGGTCGGACGTTGTGAAGATCACCGTTCTGGTCGGCGGCGTCGGAGGCGCCCGCTTTTTGCTGGGGGTACAGCACCTGTTGGGCCTCGGGGCTTTCGGCGGGAACGACAGCAAGCATGAACTCACCGCGATCGTGAACGTGGGCGACGACGCCTGGATGCACGGCGTCCGGATCTGCCCGGACCTCGACACCTGCATGTACACCCTCGGCGGCGGCATCGACCCTGAGCGAGGCTGGGGTCACCGCAACGAAACCTGGCACGCCAAGGAAGAACTGGCCGCCTACGGCGTGCAACCCGACTGGTTCGGCCTGGGCGACCGCGACTTGGCGACCCACCTGGTCCGCACTCAGATGCTGCGCGCCGGCTACCCCCTGTCGCAGGTCACCGAGGCATTGTGCAAGCGCTGGTCGCCCGGAGCACGGTTGCTGCCGGTGACCGACGACCGCAGCGAGACGCACGTGGTGATCACCGATCCCGACGACGATTCCCGGCGCGCGATCCACTTCCAGGAGTGGTGGGTGCGCTACCGCGCCCAGGTGCCCTCGCACAGCTTCGCGTTCGTCGGCGCAGAACAGGCAACCGCCGCGCCAGGCGTCACCGAGGCCATTGCCGAGGCCGACGTGGTGTTGCTGGCACCGTCGAATCCCGTCGTGAGCATCGGCCCGATCCTGCAGATTCCCGGCATCCGCGCCGCCCTGCGCTCAACTCCGGCACCGGTCATCGGCTACTCCCCCATCATCGATGGAAAACCTTTGCGCGGCATGGCAGATGAGTGCCTGCGAATCATCGGCGTCCAATCCTCCTCACAGGGCGTGGGTGAGTTCTTCGGGGCCCGCTCGGGCACCGGACTGTTGGACGGTTGGCTGGTACACGAAGGTGACCAGGCCGACATCGCCGGTGTGAAGGTGGCCGCAGTGCCACTGCTGATGACCGATCCGGCGACCACCGCCGAGATGGTGCGGGCGGGCCTGGACCTCGCGGGTGTGGCCTGGTGACCACCGCGGCGAACCCCGAACACGGATCCGCCGACCGGGTCGAGATCATCCCGGTGCCAGGACTTCCCGAGTTCCGTCCCGGAGACGATCTGGCCGCCGCGCTCGCCGGGGCGGCACCGTGGCTGGCCGACGGAGACGTGTTGGTGGTCACCAGCAAGATCGTCAGCAAGTGCGAGGGCCGGATCGTCACGGCGCCGTCGGATCCCGAGGAACGGGACACCTTACGACGCAAGCTGATCGACGCCGAGGCGGTCCGTGTGCTGGCCCGCAAGGGCCGCACCCTGATCACCGAGAACGCCATCGGCCTGGTCCAGGCCGCCGCCGGCGTGGACGGTTCCAACGTGGATTCCACCGAGTTGGCGCTGCTTCCGGTCGATCCCGACGGCAGCGCGGCCGCCCTGCGCGAGGGACTGCGTGAGCGGCTCGGCGTCACCGTGGCCGTCGTGATCACCGACACCATGGGCCGGGCCTGGCGCAACGGTCAAGTGGACTTCGCCATCGGCGCCTGCGGACTCACCGCGCTGCACGGTTACGCGGGTGCCCGCGACCGGCACGGCAACGAGCTGATGGTCACCGAGGTCGCGGTGGCCGACGAGATCGCCGCCGCGGCCGATCTGGTGAAGGGCAAACTCACCGCGATCCCGGTCGCCGTGGTGCGCGGGCTGGACCTGCCCGACGACGGGTCGACCGCACGCACGCTGCTGCGCCCGGGCGAAGAGGATCTGTTCTGGTTGGGCACGGCCGAGGCAATTCAGCTGGGGCGCACCCAGGCTCAACTGCTGCGGCGGTCGGTGCGCGCGTTCAGTACCGAACCCGTCGACCCCGCACTGATCGAAGCTGCTGTCGGCGAAGCACTTACCGCACCCGCCCCGCATCACACCCGCCCGGTGCGCTTCGTCTGGGTGCAGGACCGCGCCACCCGCATTCGGCTGCTCGACCGCATGAAGGACAAGTGGCGGGCCGACCTGACCGGCGACGGCCGGGATCCGGAGTCCGTGGAGCGACGGCTGGGCCGCGGTCAGATTCTCTACGACGCACCGGAACTCGTCATCCCGTTCCTCGTCCCCGACGGCGCACACAGCTATCCCGACGCCGCCCGCACCGAGGCCGAGCACACCATGTTCACCGTCGCCGTGGGGGCGGCGGTTCAGGCCTTGCTGGTGGCACTGGCAGTACGCGAGGTCGGCAGCTGCTGGATCGGCTCGACGATCTTCGCCGGCGACCTGGTGCGCGCCGAGCTGGACCTACCTGCGGACTGGGAACCGTTGGGCGCCATCGCGATCGGCCATGCCGCTGATCCCCAGCCGCCGCGGCAGCCGGTGTCCACAGATGGCCTGCTGGTGCGAAAGTGAGCGCGGAGAGCCTGCACGCCTCGGCCGTCGACGTACTGACGCATTGGCAGACAACCGATCCGGGCCAGGACACGCTGCGCCACGCCGTGCTGTCGTTTCTGGCTGCCCGGCCCGATGCCTGCCTGCGCTCATGCGTGCCCGGCCACATCACCGCCTCGGCACTGGTGGTGGACCACACCGGAACGCAGACCTTGCTGACCCTGCATCCCCGGTTCGGACGCTGGCTGCAGCTCGGCGGGCACTGCGAGGAGACCGATGCCGATGTCCGGGCAGCGGCACTGCGCGAGGCCACTGAGGAATCCGGCATCACCGGGTTGAGCATCGATCCCCAGCTGGCCGCACTGCACGTGCATCCGGTGACCTGCTCGCTGGGTGTGCCGACCCGCCACCTCGACCTGCAGTTCGTGGTGCGCGCACCGGCCGACGCCGAGATCGCCTGCAGTGACGAGTCTTTGGACCTGCGGTGGTGGCCACTGCAGGCCCTGCCCGAGGGCACCGACTTCGGGCTGCTCCAACTCGCCCAAACTACGGGTTCTGGCGCATTGTCCGCCGATTCGCCGCAAAACCCGTAGTGTCGGCGCGATTCGGCTACCGGGGCGCCTGCGTGCAGTACGACCGGCGGGCAGCCCGCAGCGCCACCCCGGCCTGATCGGGACTGGCACCGTACTGGGCCGCCATCTGGTCGATCACCGCCGACGACGGCGTCCCGGTGTAGAGCAGACGGCACATCTCCCGACCCACCGACAGCAACTGGTCGTCATCGCCGGGAAACACCCCGCGGGTCGCCTTGAGGTACGTGTTGTCCTCCCCGGTCAGCGGGATCGGCCAGGCACCCGCCTCTGGGGCCGTCGCCCCGAACACCGTTGCGAGTACCAGCGCCGCCATGACCGGCGCCACCGCAGTGCGCCTGCTGACTTTCCGTCCGCTACGTGATCCCATGAGCGCAACCCCTCCCTTTCGCCGATCACAGCGTAAGGGGATTCGAGCCACGGCAAACGCACTTTTATCAACGCCGAGACGACGCTTTCTGGCGCATTTCCGCCAATTGATCGTCACAAAGCGTAGTTTCGCGCGCCGAGACCCCGAGAACTCAGACGTCGGTCGAATACCGGATACCACCGTCGGGAATGGCCACCCCGGGCCACACCCGCGCCCCACGCAACAGCTCACAGCGCGCCCCGATGTCGGCACCATCGCCGATCACGCCGTCGCGGATGAGCGCCCGCGGACCGATGCGGGCGCCGAAACCGATGATCGAACGTTCGATCACCGCGCCGGCCTCGACGCGCACGCCGTCGAAGATCACCGCGCCGTCCAACCGGGCGCCGGCACCGATCTCGGCGCCACGGCCCACGACCGTGCCGCCGATCAACAGGGCGCCGGGGGCAACCGCCGCCCCTTCGTGCACCAGAGACTCACCGCGCTGGCCGTCGAGAGCCGGCGACGGGGCGATACCGCGCACCAGATCGGCTGAGCCACGCACGAAATCGTCCGGGGTCCCCATGTCCCGCCAGTAGGACGCGTCGACGTAGCCGCACATCTTCAGTCCCCGCGACAGCACCTCGGGAAAGATCTCGCGCTCCACCGAAAGGGCTCGGCCCCTGGGGATCTGATCGATCACCTCGCGGTTGAACACATAGCAACCGGCGTTGATCTGGTCGGTCGGCGGGTCCTGGGTCTTCTCCAGGAACGCGGTGACAAATCCGTCGGCGTCGGTGGGCACACAACCGAACGCCCGGGGGTCGCTGACCCGCACCAGGTGCAGCGTGACATCGGCCTGATGGGCGTGGTGTGACTCCAGCACTGCGCCGAGATCGGCCGCGGACAACACGTCGCCGTTGAACACCATGGCCGTGTCGTAGCGCAGCTTGTCCGCCACGTTGGCGATGGCGCCACCGGTGCCCAGCGCCTCGGTCTCGGTGACGTACTCGATCTCGAGCCCCAGTTCGGAGCCGTCGCCGAAGGCCTCCTCGAACACCTCGGCCTTGTACGAGGTGCCCATCACCACATGCTTGATCCCGGCCACGGAGATCCGCGCCAACAGGTGGGTCAGGAACGGAACACCGGCCGTCGGCAGCATCGGCTTGGGCGCCGACAGCGTCAAAGGCCGCAGCCTGGTGCCTCGTCCACCGACGAGGACGACCGCGTCGACTTCCGCAGGATTGATCACGTCAGCGCCCTTTCGCCTGTTTCCGTCGTGAACTACCGACCACCAGGCCCGCACGTGCCACCAGCGCGCCCCGAATTGTCCACCGTAACGGCGCCTGCCACGGCGCCGGGTAGCGATCAGCCAAGAAAGTGTAGGTACTGCGATGATGGGCGGCCAAGTTGCGCGCCGGGTCACGTCCGGTGGAGTGCCCCTTGTGGTGCAACACCTCGGCCGACGGCACGTAGACGTTCTGCCAGCCGGCGCGGGCGATCCGGTCACCGAGGTCGACATCTTCCATATACATGAAGTAACGCTCGTCGAACCCGCCCACAGCGTCGAACGCCGCCCGACGCATCAGCAGACACGAGCCCGACAGCCAACCCACCTGACGTTCACTGGGCTCTTGGCGGTCCTGGCGGTAGGCCGCCGTCCACGGGTTGGACTTCCAGAACGGGCCGACCACGGCGTGCATACCGCCACGGACCAGGCTGGGTTGATGACGCGCCGACGGGTAGACCGAACCGTCGGGATCGCGGACCAACGGCCCCAGCGCCCCGGCCTGCGGCCAACGCTGCGCGGCGTCGAGCAGCAATTCGATCGATCGGGGGCCCCACTGCACATCTGGGTTGGCGACGACGAAAAAGTCCGGGCAATCGCCGTCGGAGATCAGCCCGGCGCCACGGTTGACGGCGCTGCCGTAACCCAGGTTGCGTCCGGTGCGGAGCAGCTGCACGTTGGGATAACGCTTTTCCGCCCGTTCGGGTGCGCCGTCGGTGGACCCGTTGTCGACCACGATGACCTTCACCGGTTGGTCGGTGGCCAGCGACAGCGAGGCCAGGAAACGGTCAAGGTGTGGGCCCGGCGAGTACGTCACCGTCACCACCACGAGCGGGCGGACCGCATCCTCAGTCACGGCGTAGAGGTTAACGGTCCAGAGGTTGGCTCTTTTCCAGCCGCTGTGTTTCCCACGGCGGCCGACAACGCTTCCCGCCAATCGCGCAGCGGGGTCAGGCCGGCCTCGGCAGACCGGTGTTCGGACAGGACGGTGTAGGCGGGCCGGGGCGCGGGCCGCGGGTGTCGGTCGCTGCCGACCGGTCGCACCCGCTCCGGATCCGCACCGAGGGCGGCGAAGGTTTCCCGGGCCAGCTCGAACCGGCTGGCCGGCCCGGTGTTGACGGCGTGCAGGACGCCGGGCCGCACATCGCCGTCGACGATCTGCAGCAATGCCTCCACCAGGTCGTTGGTGTAGGTCGGCGACCCGATCTGATCGGCCACGACCTCGATCGGCCCGTCGCCGGCCGCCAGCCGGCGCATGGTGGCCACGAAATCCTTCCCGTCACCACCGCGGTACACCCATGCCGTGCGCACCACGTGGGCGTCAGGCTTGGCGGCCAGCACCGCCTGTTCCCCGGCCAGCTTGGAATGCCCGTAGACGTTGACCGGTGCGGTCTGCTCGTCAATCTCGTAGGGCGTGCGACGGTCTGCTGAGGCACCGAACACGTAATCGGTGGAGATGTGGATCAAACCGGCGCCGACCCGTGCGCACGCCGCGGCGATGTTGCCCGGACCGGTCGCGTTGACCGCGTAGGCCCGCTCCTGGTCCGTCTCGGCGGCGTCGACCTGTGTGTATGCCGCACAGTTGGTCACCACGTCGCCGGATTCGACGACGCGGCGCAGCGCGTCGGGGTCGGTGATGTCACATTCTTTCGAGGTCAAGGCCAGCACCTCGTGCCCTCGACGACGTCCCTGATCAGCCAATACGCTGCCGACCATACCGCCGGCCCCGGTGATGACAATCCGTTGCGCCATGGGTTTGAGTCTGGCACGCCGGTCCGCGTTACCCGGCTCACGTCCGGCCCGCGGTTAGCCTGGGCACGTGCCGATCCCCCTGCTTCGCACTGTCGCTGTCGCCGCAGCGTCGGCAGTGGTGCTCGGAACCGGGGTGGCCTGGTCCCAGATCCGCTCCTTCGAATCCGGCATCAACCACATCAGCTCCGCGGCCCTCGGCGGCGGTGGTGAGGACGGTGCCATCGACATCCTGCTGGTCGGGATGGACAGCCGCACCGATGCCCACGGCAATCCGCTGTCGGCCGAGGAGTTGGAGACGCTGCGCGCCGGTGACGACGTCTCGACCAACACCGACACCATCATCCTGGTCCGCATCCCCAACAACGGGAAGTCCGCCACCGCCATCTCGATCCCCCGCGACTCCTATGTCGAGGCGCCGGGCTGGGGGAAGATGAAGATCAACGGCGTGTTCGGGGACGTCAAGCTCGACCGGATGAAGCAGCTCGTCGAGGTCGAGGGGGAAGATCCGGCCGTCGCGGAGCCCCAGGCCACCGAAGCCGCCCGTGAGGAACTGATCCAGACCGTGGCCGCCCTGACCGGCGTCACGGTGGACCATTACGCCGAGATCGGGCTGCTCGGCTTCGCGCTGATCACCGACGCGCTCGGCGGCGTCAATGTCTGCCTCAAAGACGCTGTGTACGAACCCCTCTCGGGTTCCGATTTCCCGGCCGGCTGGCAGAAGCTCAACGGCCCGCAGGCGCTGAGCTTCGTTCGGCAACGTCACGACCTGCCGCGCGGTGACCTCGACCGGGTGACCCGCCAGCAGTCAGTAATGGCATCGCTGGCCCACGAGGTGATCTCCAGCAAGACCCTGTCGAGCCCCGCCACACTGGGACGGCTGCAGGATGCCGTGCAGCGGTCCGTGGTGATCTCCGACGGGTGGGACATCATGGATTTCGTCGAGCAGTTGCAGAAGCTGGCCGCCGGAAGCGTCGCGTTCGCCACCATCCCGATCCTGCGGGAGGACGGCTGGAGCGACGACGGGATGCAGAGTGTGGTCCGGGTCGATCCCGTCGAGGTCCACGACTGGGTGTCGAGCCTGCTGCAGGACCAGGACGAGGGCAAGACCGAACAACTCAGCTACTCACCGGAAAACACGACCGTCGAGGTGGTCAACGCCACCGACATCAACGGCCTGGCCGCCGCGGTGTCTCAGGTGCTGACCAACAAGGGCTTCGTCCCCGGCGCCACCGGTAATCACGAAGGTGCGCCCCCGGTGTCCAGCCAGGTACTGGCCGCCAAGTCCGATGATCTGGGTGCTCAGGCGGTCTCCAAGGACCTGGGCGGATTGCCGGTCAACGAGGATTCCTCGCTGCCGGCCGGCGCGGTGCGGGTGGTGCTGGCCGCGGATTACACCGGACCGGGCTCCGACGGCATGGAGCCGACCGCCGGCATCGTCGATCCGGCCGCCGCCGACGACACCGGTGAGCAGAGCCCGCCCCCACCGCCGTCGCCGATCCTCACCGCGGGTTCGGACGATCCCAAGTGCGTGAACTGACCGGCTTCGAGTACAACCAGAGGTTATGAGCACAGTCAGCGCTGCCGTCCTCGATCCCTTGCTGGCGTCAGATCCCGCCGGGCCACGGATCACCTATTACGACGACGCCACCGGTGAGCGGATCGAGCTGTCGACGGTGACGATGGCCAACTGGGCCGCCAAGACCGCCAACCTGCTGCGCGACGAGATGGGCGCCGGCCCCGGCACCCGGGTGGCGGTGCTGTTGCCCGCGCATTGGCAGACCGCTGCGGTGCTGTTCGGGATCTGGTGGATCGGTGCCGAAGTGGTGCTGGGCGGCGGTTCCGACAATCCCGCCGACGTGGCCCTGTGCACCTCCGACCGGCTCGACGAGGCCGACGAGGCGGTCTCCGGCGGTGAGGTCGCGGTGCTGTCGCTGGACCCGTTCGGCAAACCGGCCGAGGATCTACCGATCGGGGTCACCGACTATGCGACGGCGGTGCGGGTGCACGGCGATCAGATCGTGCCCGAGCGCTCTCCCGGGCCGGCGCTGGCCGGGCGATCAGTGGCCGAGGTACTCGGTGCGGCCCAGAGTGCCTCTGCCGCACAGGGTTTCACGGACAAAGACCGGGTGCTGTCCTCGGCCTCCTGGGACACCCCCGACGAGCTCGTCACGAACCTGCTCGCGGTGTTCACTGTCGGCGCCTCGCTGGTGCAGGTGGCCAACCCCGATCCCGGCGCGCAGGCCCGCCGCCGCGAAACCGAAAAGGTCACCCGCGGTTAGACCAAGGTCAGGGTCTCGGGCTCGAACGGTTCCCCGGCCGCCTCGGCGAAGGCATCCAGCGCAGCGGTCACCCGTTCGCGGTCATCGACCGACAGGCCGCGCAGCACTTTCCGCACCGCACTGCGCCGGTGCCGGTTCACGCGGTTGACGATCGACCGCCCTTCGGTGGTCAACGTCAGCGTCACCGACCGGCGGTCGTTCGGATCATCCTGACGGTGCAGGAACCCGGCCTTGAGCAGCCGGTCACAGATCCGGCTGGCGTTCGGCGCCCCGGCATCCAGGCCCGCGGCCACCGCGCCGAGATTCAGCGGCCCGCGGGTGGCGATCATCATCAGCACCCGCAGCTGCGGCAAGGTCACCAGATCGTCCACCTCGGCGACCGACGCCGCGGCGATACCGACCAACGCACGCGACGCGCGCATCACCGCGTCGATCTGGGCACCTGAAACATTCTCGGCGTCACGGCCGGTCACCGTCGTCATAGGTGGATCATGCCGGTAATCGTTGCTCAAAGGCAACTATTTCCGAGGGCGGTTTAATTTCGTTGCTTCAGGGCAACCATTCACCCATCACAACAATCTTTCCCATCGGCTGGAAGGGGTGGTGGCACAGATGCGTGCGCTGACGATTGCGCCCATGCATGCGGATTCACTGCAGGTGTGCGAGGTTCCCGATCCCAAGCCGGGACACGACGAGCTGCTGGTGGACGGGCTGGCGCTCGGTGTGTGCGGCACCGACAAAGAGATCGCCCGCGGCGAGTACGGGTGGGCGCCGCCGCACCGCGACCGGTTGATCCTCGGCCACGAGTCACTGGGCCGGGTGGCGCACGCACCGCGGGACAGCTCATTTCAGACCGGCGATCTGGTGGTCGGTGTGGTGCGACGCCCCGACCCGGAGCCGTGCGGGGCCTGCGCACACGGCGAATTCGACATGTGCCGCAACGGTCGCTACACCGAGCGCGGCATCAAGGAGATCGACGGTTACGGAAGCCAGCAATGGTGCGTGGAAACCGATTACGCCGTGCGCCTGGACCCACACCTCGAGCCGGTCGGCATGCTGATGGAGCCGACGACGGTGGTCGCCAAGGCCTGGGAGCAGGTGCACCGGGTCGGTGAGCGCGCCTGGTTCGAACCCAAGAGCGTGCTGGTCACCGGCGCCGGACCGATCGGGCTGCTGGCGGCCATGCTGGGCGTCCAGCAGGGCCTGGAAACCCACGTCCTGGACCGCCACACCGATGGACCCAAGCCCGGCATCGTCAAGGCCCTGGGCGCCACCTATCACCACGACGACATCGCCGATGTCGCAGGCAAACTGCAGCCCGATGTGGTGATCGAAGCCACCGGCGCCGGCCCGGTCGTCTTCGGCGCGATCGCCAACACCGCGTCCTACGGCATCGTGTGTCTCACCGGGGTGTCACCGGTCGGACGCATGCTACGCATCGATGCCGGCGACGTGAACCGCGAACTCGTGTTGGAGAACGACGCCGTCGTCGGCTCGGTGAACGCTAACCTACGCCATTACCAGCAGGCCGCTGCCGCGCTGGCCAAGGCCGACGTGGATTGGCTGTCGAGTCTCATCACGCGCCGGGTACCCCTGGAGCGCGCCGCAGATGCGTTCGACGCCGGTCCGGACGACGTCAAGGTCGTCATCGACCTCACCGCGGGGAGGTGAGCATGGCGCCGATCGAAGACTATGCACTGTTGGGTGATCTGCAGACCGCCGCGCTCGTCAGCCGTTACGGCTCGATCGACTGGTTGTGCCTGCCCCGGTTCGATTCGCCGGCATGTTTTGCCGCGCTCGTCGACGACGGCGAACACGAGACCGACGCCGGCAATTGGCTGTTGGCACCGGCCTCGGGTGGGGCGGCCACCCACCGGCACTACCGGGACAGTTCACTGGTGCTCGAGACCGTCTGGGACACCGCCGAGGGGACGGTGCGGCTCATCGATTTCATGCCGCCGCGCGGCATCGCGGCTGACGTGGTGCGCATCGTCGAGGGGGTGCGTGGTCGGGTCCCGATGCAGATGAGCCTGAAACTGCGGTTCGACTACGGGCACGTCGTCCCGTGGGTGCGACGACAGGGCGAAGACCTGACCGCGATCGCCGGACCCGATGCGGTGTGGCTGCGCACGCCGGTGCGCATGCACGGCCGGGAGATGGCCACCGTGGCCGAATTCGAGGTCGCTGCCGGCCAGCGAATCCCCTTTGTCCTGACGTATCAGCTGTCGCATCTGTCGAGGCCGGATCCGGTCGACGCCGAGGAGGCCCTGGAGAAAACCGGCCGGTACTGGGCCCAGTGGATGTCGCGGTGCAGCTACACCGGCCGCTGGCAGTCGGAGGTGCAGCGCTCGCTGTTGTTGCTCAAGGCGCTGACCTACGCGCCCACCGGGGGCATCGTCGCGGCGGCCACCAGCTCACTGCCCGAACAGATCGGCGGCCCCCGCAACTGGGATTACCGCTACTGCTGGCTGCGCGACGCGACGTTCACCCTGCAGGCCCTGCTGGGCACGGGGTTCGTCGAGGAGGCGCAGGCCTGGCGGGAATGGCTGGTGCGCGCGGTCGCCGGCGACCCGGCCGACCTCCAGATCATGTACGGCCTCGACGGTCGGCGCCGGCTTCCCGAGTTCAACCTCGATTGGCTTGGCGGTTACGAGAATTCGCGGCCCGTGCGGGTGGGCAACGCGGCGGCCGCGCAGTTCCAGCTCGACGTGTGGGGTGAGATCCTCGACGGGCTGCACCTGGCCCGCGAGGCCGGCATGGAGGCCGACGACACGGCCTGGGATGTCCAGCGTGCCCTGCTGGATTACCTCGAAGGCCACTGGCGTGATGCCGACAGCTCATTGTGGGAGATGCGGGGCCCGCGTCGACAGTTCGTCCATTCCAAGGTGATGGCGTGGGCCGGTGTGGATCGCGCGGTCCGCACCGTGGTCAACCACAAACTCGACGGGCCGGTGGACCGGTGGCGCGCACTGCGCGACGAGATCCACCGCGACGTGTGTGCCCACGGGTATGACGCCGACCGCAACACCTTCACCCAGTCCTACGGCGCGCCCGATCTGGACGCCTCCCTGCTGCTGATCGGCCGGGTCGGGTTCCTGCCGTGGGACGACCCGCGGGTGATCGGCACCGTCGAAGCCGTGCGCGAGGAGCTGTGTCACGACGGGTTCGTGCTGCGGTATCACCCGCAAAAGGCCGACGACGGGCTGCCCGGCGGTGAGGGGGTGTTCCTGGCCTGCAGCTTCTGGCTGGCCGACGCGCTGGCCGGCATCGGGCGCACCGACGAGGCGACCGAGCTGTTCGAGCGGCTGCTGACACTGCGCAATGACGTCGGGCTGCTCAGCGAGGAGTACGACACCGTCGCGCACCGCCAGATCGGCAACACCCCGCAAGCGTTCAGCCTCGTCGGCCTCATCAACACCGCCCGCCACCTGAGCGGTCACCGCACCACGACGTCGGCCCGCGGCCACGAACAGCACGTGAAGACCCGTTGACCGAGTCAATTAATTGCTTGACAACAACAATTGCATACCAACAACGAAAGCGGGTACCCGGACCGCATCGTCCGCCACCGCAGAGGAGGAACCCATGGCTGAGCAAAACGTCGCCGATTACCTGTTGCAACGCCTACGGGAATGGGATGTGCACGATGTCTTCGCCTTCCCCGGCGACGGCATCAACGCCATCCTGGCGGCCTGGGGGCGAGCCGACGACTGTCCTCGCTTCATCCAGGCCCGGCACGAGGAGATGAGCGCGTTCGAAGCCGTTGGCTACGCAAAGTTCAGCGGCAAGTTCGGCGTGTGCATGGCCACGTCCGGCCCGGGAGCGATCCATCTGCTCAACGGCCTCTACGACGCCAAGCTCGATCACGTCCCGGTGGTGGCGATCGTCGGACAGACCAACCGCAGCGCGATGGGCGGGTCCTACCAGCAGGAGGTGGACCTGGCGAACCTGTACAAGGATGTCGCCGGAGCCTACGTCGAGACGGTCAACGTGGCCGAACAGCTGCCCAACGTCCTGGACCGCGCCATTCGCACCGCGCTGGCCGAGCGCGCGCCCACCGCGCTGATCATCCCGGCCGACGTCCAGGAACTGCCGTACACCGCGCCCACCCACGAGTTCAAGATGGTGCCGTCGAGCCTGGGGATCGACTGGCCCGACATCGCGCCCGACGACGCGGCCATCGCCCGTGCGGCCGAAGTGCTCAACTCGGGTAAGAAGGTGGCGATGTTGATCGGCACCGGCGCTCGCGACGCGCGCGACGAGGTGGCCGAGGTTGCCGAGCTGCTCGGTGCCGGCGCGGCAAAAGCGTTGCTGGGCAAGGATGTACTGTCCGACGAGCTACCCTGGGTGACCGGCTCCATCGGCCTGTTGGGCACCCGGCCCAGCTACGAGATGATGCGCGACTGTGACACCGTGCTCACCGTCGGTTCGAGCTTCCCGTACTCGCAGTTCATGCCGGAGTACGGCCAGGCCCGCGGGGTGCAGATCGACATCGACGCCAAGATGATCGGCATGCGCTATCCGTACGAGGTGAACCTGGTCGCGGATGCCAAAACCGCACTGCGGGCGCTGATTCCGCACCTGGAGCGCAAGACGGACCGGTCGTGGCGCGAGACCATCGAGAAGAACGTGTCCCGATGGTGGGAGACGATGCACCTGCAGGCCATGGTCGGGGCCCACCCGGTCAATCCCCTGCGGCTGTTCGCCGAGTTGTCCCCGATGTTGCCCGACAACGCGATCGTCACCGCCGACTCGGGGTCATCGGCCAATTGGTATGCACGCCAACTACGGTTCCGCGGTGACATGCGCGGCTCCCTGTCGGGCAACCTGGCCACGATGGGCCCCGGTGTGCCGTACGCCATCGGGGCGAAGTTCGCCCACCCGGACCGGCCGGCGATCGCGTTCGTCGGTGACGGCGCCATGCAGATGAACGGGATGGCCGAACTCATCACCATCAAGCGCTATCACCACGAATGGTCCGATCCCCGGTTGATCGTGGCCATCTTGCACAACAATGACCTCAACCAGGTCACCTGGGAGATGCGGGCCATGAGCGGCGCACCGAAATTCACCGAGTCGCAAACACTTCCAGATGTCGACTACGCAGCATTCGCCGCCAGCCTCGGACTGGAGGCGATGACGGTGAAGGATCCCGACGAACTCGCCGACGCGTGGCGTCACGCGCTCGCGGCGCAGAAACCCACGATGCTGGATGTGCACACCGATCCGAACCTGCCGCCGATCCCGCCGCACGCCACCTGGGAACAGTTCAAGTCGACCGCTTCGGCGGTACTGGAGGGTGACGAGAACAGTTGGGGCTTCATCAAGGAGGGCATCAAGGCCAAGGCGCAGGAGTTCGTCCCGCACCGCAGCAAGTGACGCGGGGTCGTCATGCAGGATCCCTCCGCGCCGGTCACCGACGTCACCGCGGCCGCCTACACCATCCCCACCGACTCCCCCGAGGCCGACGGCACCCTGAGCTGGGACAGCACCACGCTGGTGGTGGCCACCGTCCGCTGCGGCGCGACGGTGGGTACCGGGTGGACCTACGGGCCCGCTGCGGCCGTGCCGCTGATCCGCGATCTGCTGGCACCGCAGGTGCTGGGGCGCAATGTGTTCGACGTGGCCGGCAGCCTCGACGCCATGGTGCGGGCGGTGCGCAACGCGGGCCGCAGCGGCGTGGCGGGACAGGCGATCTCCGCGGTCGACGTGGCCCTGTGGGACCTGAAGGCGCGACTGTTGGAGTTGCCGCTGCACCGGCTGATCGGAGCGGTGCGCGACGCCGTGCCGGTATACGGCAGCGGGGGGTTCACCACCTACACCGAACACCAGCTACGTGACCAGTTGACCGAGTGGACACAGAATCTGGCGATCCCCCGGGTCAAGATCAAGATCGGTGAGTCGTGGGGTGACCGGATTCCGCGGGACATGAGCCGAATCCGTCAGGCACGTCACGTGATCGGGCCGGAGTGCGAGCTGTATGTGGACGCCAATGGCGGCTACCAGGTCAAGCAGGCCGTGCGGTTGATGCGCGACGTCGCCGACTGCCACGTGACCTGGTTCGAGGAACCGGTGTCCTCCGACGACCTGGCCGGCCTACGTGCGGTACGGGAGGCCGTCGATGCCGACGTGGCTGCGGGTGAATACGGATACGACCTCACCTACTTCCGGCGGATGTGCGCCGGCGAGGCCCTCGACTGCCTGCAGGCCGACGCCACGCGGTGCGGCGGGATCACCGAATGGCTGCGCGTCGCCGCCGTCGCCGCCGCGCACCATCTGCAGATCTCCGCACACTGCGCGCCCTATCTGCACGCCCATGTCGCGGCGTGCGTGCCCAACCTGCGGCACCTTGAGTGGTTTCACGACCACGCGCGGATTGCGCTGCGCTACTTCGAGGGCGCGGCATCACCGGTCGACGGGCTGTTGCGGCTATCTGCCGACCGGCCGGGTCACGGCCTGACCGTGCGTTGGGCCGACCTCGAAAACCACCGTGTGCTTTGACAATCCACCGAGGATCACCATGACTACATTGTTGTTCGAGTCCCTGGCCGCCGATTTGCATGAGTGGGTCGACGGAGAAGTCCGGTTCGATCCGGGATCACGGGCCACCTATTCGACCGACGCCTCCAACTACCGCCAGATCCCGATCGGGGTGGTGGTACCGAGGTCACCGGACGCGGCCGCCACCGCGATCGCGGTGTGCCGCGACCACGATGTGCCGGTGCTGTCCCGAGGCGGCGGCACCAGCCTGGCCGGCCAATGTTGCAACGCCGCAGTGGTGCTGGACTGGAGCAAATACTGCACGCGAATCGGCGAGGTCGACACCGACGCGGGCACCGTCGTCGTCGAACCCGGCATCAAGCTCGACGTGCTCAACGACCAGTTGGCGTCGTCGGGCTGGATGGTCGGACCCAAACCCTCCACTCACGTCAACTGCACCATCGGCGGCATGATCGGCAACAACTCCTGTGGTTCCACCGCGCAGGCCTACGGAAAAATGGCGGATTCGGTTCTGGCGCTGGAGATCCTGACCTACGACGGCACCCGCCGTTGGGTCGGCGAGACCACCGCCGAGGAGTACGACCGGATCATCGCAGCGGGCGGCCGCGACGCGCAGTTGTACCAGGGGCTGCGGGCGATCGCCGAGGAGTACGCCGACGACATCCGGTCCCGCTACCCGCACATCCCGCGTCGGGTCTCGGGCTACAACCTCGATTCCCTGTTGCCGGAGAACCACTTCAACGTGGCCACCGCCCTCGTCGGCAGCGAGAGCACCCTCGTCACGGTCCTACGGGCCAAGCTTCAGTTGGTGCGCCGTCCGGCCGCCAGCGCGCTGGCGTTGCTCGGGTTCGACGACATCACCACCGCCGGAGACGCGGTGCCCGCGGTGCTCGAACATCAGCCGGCCGCGCTGGAGGGTCTCGACCATCGCCTCGTCGAACTCGAGCATTCGCGGCGGTTGGCCGAGAAGGCCTTACGCGAACTGCCCGACGGCAAGGCGTGGCTGATGGTGCAGTTCAACGGCGACACGCAGGAGGAGGCCGACCGCGCGGCGAAGGCGATGATCGCGGCGTTGGGCGAGAAGGCCGACGGCGCAGTCCTCGACGACCCCGTGCGCAAGAAGGAGGTGTGGGCCGCCCGGGAAGCGGGCCTCGGCGCCACCGCGTATCCACCGACCGGCCCCGAAACGCACGAGGGGTGGGAAGACGCCGCCGTCCCGCCGGACCGGCTCGGCGACTACCTGCGAGATTTTCGCGCGTTGCTGACGCGGTATGACTATGAAAGCGCTTCGCTGTACGGCCATTTCGGGCAGGGGTGCATTCACACCCGAATCCCGTTCGACTTGCGGACCGCCGAAGGCGTCGACAAGTATCGGCGGTTCGCGTACGACGCGGCTCGACTGGTGGTCGACTACGGCGGGTCGCTGTCCGGCGAACACGGCGACGGGCAGTCCCGCGGCGAGCTGCTGCCGATCATGTTCGGCGAACGGGTCGTCACCGCATTCGAGCGAACCAAGGCGCTCTTCGATCCCGGCAACCGGATGAACCCGGGCAAGATCGTGCACCCGTACCGGCTCGACGAAAACCTGCGCTACGGGCCCGATTACCGGCCGGCCGATCCCGCCACGCACTTCAGCTATCCCGACGACGAGCACCGGTTCTCCCACGCCGCGGCCCGTTGTGTGGGTGTCGGCAACTGCCGCGGCCACGAATCCGGGGTGATGTGCCCGAGCTACCGCGCCACCGGCGAGGAGGAGCACTCCACCCGCGGCCGGTCCCGGTTGCTGTTCGAGATGCTGGAGGGTGACGTGATCACCGACGGCTGGCGGTCCGAAGAGGTGCGCGACGCGCTCGATCTGTGCCTGGCGTGCAAGGGATGTCGCAGCGACTGTCCGGTCAATGTCGACATGGCGACCTACAAGGCCGAGTTCCTGTCCCATCACTATCACAACCGGCTGCGTCCGATGGCGCACTACTCGATGGGCTGGATCCCGTTGTGGGCTCGGTTGGCCGCCGCGGCACCCGGTGTGGTGAACCGCACCGTGCAGACCAAAAGCCTTGGCGCCGTGGTCAAACGACTCGGCGGCATCGACGAACGTCGCGGCATCCCGGTGTTCGCCCGGCAGCGGTTCACTGCGGCGTTCGACGGGCACGTGCGGCCGCCGCACGCACCGTTGGGGCCGGTGGTGTTGTGGCCCGACACGTTCACCAACAACTTCGATCCGCAGATCGCCCACGATGCCGTGCAAGTACTCGAATCGGCCGGATTTGCCGTCGAGGTACCTCGCGAGGCGTTGTGCTGCGGGCTGACCTGGATCTCCACCGGTCAGCTGACCACCGCCAAACGTGTACTGCGACGCACCCTGCGGGCGCTGCGGCCCGCACTGCATGCCGGCACCCCCGTGGTGGTGCTGGAGCCCAGCTGCGCAGCGGTCTTCCGGTCCGATCTACCCGAGCTGTTACACGGAGACGAGGACGCCCATCGGCTCGCCGCGCAGACGCACACCATCGGTGAGATCCTGCGGTTGCGCGCCCCGGATTGGCGACCACCGGCACGGTCGGATACCGCCGTGGTCCAGCAGCACTGCCACCAGCACGCGGTGCTGCATTACCGGCACGAGAGCGCCCTGCTCGAGAGCGCCGGAGTCGATCTCGACATCCTCGACGCCGGATGTTGCGGCCTGGCCGGCAATTTCGGATTCGAACGCGGGCACTACGACGTGTCGGTGGCCTGCGCCGAGGACAAGCTGTTGCCGGCCCTGCGCGAGGCGGACGGAGACACCACGGTGGTGGCCGACGGGTTCAGCTGCCGTACCCAGATCCGTGAGTTGGCCCCTGACCGTCGGCCCGTACACACCGTCCAGTTGCTGCGCGGCTGATTTCCTTCCGCGAAAAGACACAAACCCGTACCTTGTCGCGCGAAAAAGTACGGGTTTGCGTCTGCTGGCGGTGGTTACTTGAGCAGTGCGCGGCTCATCACCACGCGCTGGATCTGGTTGGTGCCCTCGTAGATCTGGGTGATCTTGGCGTCGCGCATCATCCGCTCGACCGGGAAGTCCACCGTGTAGCCGGCGCCGCCGAACAGCTGCACCGCATCGGTGGTGACCTCCATGGCCACGTCGGAGGCAAAGCACTTGCTCGCCGCCGAGATGAACCCGAGGTTGGTTTCACCACGCTCGGCGCGGGCGGCAGCGTGGTAGACCATCAGCCGGGCGGCCTCCAGCTTCATCGCCATGTCGGCGAGCATGAACTGCACGGCCTGGAATTCGGCGATCGCCGTGCCGAACTGCTTGCGATCCTTGGTGTAGGCGATCGCGGCATCCAGCGCACCCTGGGCGATACCGACGGCCTGGGCACCGATGGTGGGCCGGGTGTGATCGAGCGTGGCCAGCGCGGTCTTGAAACCGGTGCCGGGCTCACCGATGATCCGGTCACCGGGGATCCGACAGTTCTCGAAGTACAACTCGGTGGTCGGCGACCCCTTGATGCCGAGCTTCTTCTCTTTGGGTCCGACGGAGAAACCCTCGTCGTCCTTGTGCACCATGAACGCCGAGATACCGTTGGCGCCCTTGTCCGGATCGGTCACCGCCATCACCGTGTACCAGCTCGACTTGCCGCCATTGGTGATCCAGCACTTGGCGCCGTTGAGGATCCAGTCGTCCCCGTCGGCCTTGGCCCGGGTCCGCATACCGGCCGCGTCCGAGCCGGCCTCGCGCTCGGACAGGGCGTAGGAGGCCATTGCCTCACCGGACGCCAGCGACGGCAGCACCTGCTTCTTGAGTTCATCGGAACCCCTCAGGATCAACCCCATCGTGCCCAGCTTGTTGACCGCCGGAATCAGCGACGCCGACGCGTCCACCCGCGCGACCTCTTCGATCACAATGCAGGCCGCGACCGAATCCGCGCCTTGACCGCCGTACTCCTCGGGCACGTGAATCGCGTTGAAGCCCGAGGCATTCAGCGCCTGCAGAGCCTCCTCGGGAAAGCGCGCATTCTCGTCGACGTCGGCAGCGTGCGGGGCGATTTCCTTCTCCGCCAGCGCCCGGATCGCCGCCCGAAGCTCCTGATGCTCCTCCGGCAGCTGAAACAGATCAAAAGATGGGTTTCCGGCCCAACCAGCCATGATCTTCTCCTTTGCTTTCAGCTCTTCGCTCTCTTGTTCCATCGTTGCCCGGACTGCACATCGAGTACATCGCCCTGCTACTTTTGGCACTCAGTACCATATCACTGGCACTCAGTACCCGATGGAGGTGCACCTAATGCCCGGTCCGCCAAGCACACGGGAGCGTCTGGTGAGCGCGGCCTTCGAACTGTTCGAAGAACGCGGGTACGAGGCCACCAGCGTCGACGACATCGCGACACGGGCGCAGGTGGGACGCACCACCGCGTTTCGTCAGTTCGGCTCGAAAGAGGCGATGATCTTTCCCGATCACGAGGCGTTGCTGCGCCGCGCCGACGAGAGGTTGTCGGCGGCGCCGGCCGAAGCACTCCCCGCCGAGGTCATCGCGGTGGCGACAACCTCGGTCTTCGAGAACTACCTCGCCGAGGGCGAGCGCGCCCGGACCCGGTATCGGCTGACCCGCACGGTAGGAGCCCTGCGCGACTTCGAAACGGCCGTGGTGTCACGGTATGTGCGGCTGTTCACCAAACACCTGAGGGCCGCGCAGACCGGAGACTGGACGGCGGATCTGCGCGCCGAACTGTTCGCCAACGCCGTCGTCGCCGCGCACAACCACGTGCTGCGCCGATGGCTGCGCGGCGACTCGACGAACCCGCGGTCAGACCTGGCCGAGGCGCTGGCCGCGACCTGGCCGATCTACCGGGGTGGTGGCGGCCGCACCGCGGTGGTGGTGATGTCGACCGATGAACCGATCGAGTCCCTGACGCCCCGCATTCGCGAGCTCATCGGGGACTAAGTCGCCCGGCGACTCAGTCGTCACCCAGCAGGCGATCGCGCAACGCGGCGTCCTTCGCCAACACCATGGCTTCCAGATCGGCCTGGAATTTCACCATTCGGGCCTGTAGCGCGGCGTCAGCGGCGCCCAAGATCCGCACCGCCAACAGACCCGCATTGCGTGCTCCGCCAATGGAAACCGTGGCCACCGGGACTCCGGCCGGCATCTGCACGATCGACAACAACGAGTCCATGCCATCGAGGCGGGCCAGGGGCACCGGCACCCCGATCACCGGAAGCGGTGTGGCCGAGGCCACCATTCCGGGCAGATGTGCCGCCCCGCCCGCGCCGGCGATGATCACCTCGACGCCCCGGTCGGCCGCGGTCTTGGCGTAGTCGAGCATGCGTTGCGGGGTCCGGTGCGCGGAGACCACACCGACCTCGAACGGCACCTCGAACTCGGCCAGCGCGGTGGCCGCCTCCGACATCACCGACCAGTCGCTGTCGCTGCCCATGATGAGCCCGACCCGTGCCGTGTTACTCGCCATGTTCATCCCATCCGTCGGTCCATTCGGCGTGCGACAACCAGTGCGCTGCCCGCACCGCGCGCTCCCGCAGTTCGTCCATATCCGAGCCGATCACGTTGACGTGCCCCAACTTCCGTCCCGCACGTTCGCCTTTGCCGTACAGATGCACTTTCGCGTCGGGAATCCGGGCGAACAGATGGTGCAACCGCTCGTCCATCGACATCGCCGGTGTCTGCGCCGCCCCGAGCACGTTGGCCATCACCGCGGCCGGTGCGATGGCCGAGGTGTCGCCCAGCGGGTAATCCAGCACGGCCCGCAGATGCTGCTCGAACTGGCTGGTGACCGCGCCGTTCATGGTCCAGTGCCCGGAGTTGTGCGGGCGCATGGCCAACTCGTTGACGAGGAGACCGCCGTCGACCGTCTCGAACAACTCGACGGCCAGCACGCCGACGACGCCGAGCTCATCAGCCAGCCGTAGCCCGAGTTCCTGTGCGGCCGAACCGAGTTCGTCGGACAGCCCGGGAGCCGGGGCGTACACCTCGACGCAGATACCGTCGCGCTGCACGGTTTCCACGACCGGCCACGCCGCGCCCTGCCCGAACGGCGAGCGGGCCACCAGCGCGGCAAGTTCCCGCCGCATCTCGACGCGTTCCTCGGCCAGCACCGGCACCCCGTCGGCCAGATACCCGGCCACCACCTCGCGCGCGGCCACCAGATCGTCGGCTATCACCACGCCCTTGCCGTCGTAGCCCCCACGCACGGTCTTGATCACCACCGGGCCGTCGATCTCGGCCACGAACGCCTCGACGTCCGCCACGGAGGTGATCTCGGCGAACCGTGGCACCGGGGCGCCCAGGGTCTTCAGCTTGCGGCGCATCAACAGCTTGTCCTGGGCATGGACCAGCGCCTGCGGCGGCGGGTTGACCGTGACACCCTCGGCCACCAGCTTTTCGAGGTGCTCGGTGGGCACATGCTCGTGGTCGAAGGTCAACGCCGCAGCGCCCTGGGCCGCCCGACGCAACGCGTCCAGGTCGGTGTGAGAGCCGATGACGACGTCGGCGGTGACTTGAGCAGCGGATTCATCCGGCCCGGCAGCCAGCACCCGCAGGGTCTGCCCCAGCGCGATTGCCGCCTGGTGCGTCATTCTGGCGAGCTGGCCGCCGCCGATCATCGCCACGACAGGTGACGCCCCGCCCGCGAGGGAAGGTGACGCCCCGCCCACGCGGGAAGGCTTCTCAGGAGTTGTCGGCACGCACTCCATGGTGTCATGCGCCGATTCGTGTCATCCTCGTGACCGGTGCATTGACCTGCGGTTAAGGTCTGGCAGCACAGCGATGCGGCAACGACGGGCGCATTTCCGTACACTGCCTAGCTGTGTCCTTCGCCGATGCGACAATCGCTCGATTGCCGCGATTCGTCCGTCCCCTCGCCGAGCGGCATCACGAACTGATCAAGTTCGCGATCGTCGGCGCGACGACGTTTGTCATCGATTCGGCGATCTTCTACACACTCAAGCTCACGGTGCTGGAGCCCAAACCGGTCACCGCCAAGATCATCGCCGGCATCGTCGCGGTCATCGCCTCCTACATCCTCAACCGGGAATGGAGCTTCCAGAACCGCGGCGGCCGGGAACGCCACCACGAGGCCCTGCTGTTCTTCGCGTTCAGCGGCGTGGGTGTGCTGTTGTCGATGCTGCCGCTGTACTTCTCCAGCTATGTGCTGGGGCTGCGGGTCCCCGAGGTGTCTCTGACGGTGGAGAACATCGCCGACTTCATCTCGGCGTACATCCTGGGCAATCTGCTGCAGATGGCGTTCCGGTTCTGGGCATTCCGCCGCTGGGTGTTCCCCGACGAGTTCGTCGACAAGCCCGATCTCGCGCTCGAATCCACGCTCACCGGTGGTGGCCTGGCCGAGGCGCTGGAGGATCACTCCGAACGCCGCAGGTCCGCCACGGTGACACCGTTACGGCGGCCGGGCCGCCGCGCCAAAGCGGGCCGATACGACGATCCTTCGGACCCTCCGGTGTCGAAGACTTCCTGATCCGCCCGCATCGGGCTCTGACGGCGAACCCGCGTTACTTCTTGAAGACGTCCTTGACTTTCTCGCCCGCCTGCTTCAGGTTGCCCGTGGCCTGATCTTTGTGCCCCTCGGCCTCGGTGTCCCTGTCCCCGGTTGCCTGTCCCACCTTCTCTTTGGCCTTTCCCGCCAACTCTTCGGCCTTGTTCTTGGCCTTGTCGATGCCGCTCATGGCTCCTCCTTCCGGCAGTGCCCTTGCCAGGCTGCAATCACGATGAGGTTGCCCCAGCAGCGCCAACGCCAAACCGAACGATCCGTCAGCTGGGCGACTCGTCAGACCCCAAGGTGTCGAAGACCTCGTGATACAGCAGTGAATGCACCTGCTCCACGCGCGGGATGTCGTCGAATTCCAGCGGATCTTGCGACGCCGACTCGATGATCAGGGTGCCGGTGCGCAACAGCCGGTCGGACAGACCATGGCGGAACTCGACGCTGTTGATCCGGGCGAGCGGGATGTCGATACCTGAGCGGGTCAGCACACCGTGCCGGAACATGACGCGACGGTCGGTGATGACGAAGTGGGTGGTCCACCAGTTCAGGAACGGCCACAGGGTCAGCCAGCCGACCACGATGAGCCAGATCGCCCCGATGACGATGAACAGCACGTTCTTGGCCGTCGGCTGCCACTGCATGGTGTTGACCACGGCGGCGACGAACGCCGCGGCCGCGGTGACCAGGATGAGGACCAGGATCGCCCCGATCAGGCGCTTCCAGTGCGGGTGCCGGTGCAGCACCACCTGCTCGTCGTTGGCCAGCACATTCTCCGGGTAGCCCACGGCAGCACTCTACGACTCGGAGGGGCGCAGGTGGGTGATGTCACCCGCAGAGACGGTGACCCGCTCCGCGCCGGTGTCGATGATCAGACGACCGAGTTCGTCGACGTCGGCGGCCGTGCCCACCAAGGTGCGGTCCCCGGGCAGGATCGCACGGACCTGGCTGCCGAGCGTGACGCTGTGGGCACGGTAGTCGTCGGCCAGTTCGGGATCTGCGTTGCGCCAGCCGGTGACGCGGGCGCCCAGATGACGGAGCAGGGCTTGTGTCAGCGGCACGCGGTCCACTGTCGCGGCACCCAGTTGCGCCAGCGACGTGGCCCGGGGATCAGGTGCCTCCGCGGCCGTCAGCGTCACGTTCAGCCCGAGCCCGACGACGATGACCGACGTCGGAGAGGCCACCTCGGCCAGGATGCCGGCCAGCTTCCCGCCTCCCGGACCGACGAGGACGTCATTGGGCCATTTCAAACCGACTCGAACTCCGGTCACCTCACCGACTGCGTCGACGATTGCGAGCCCGGTGGCCAGCGGCAACCATCCCCACCGGTCGGTCGGAACCCCCGCGGCATCCACCCCGAAGGAGGCCACCACCTGCGAGCGTGGCGGCGCCGTCCATGCCCGCCCGTGCCGGCCCCGACCGGCGCTTTGATATTCCGCCAACAACACCGCACCGGAGATGTCCTCACCGGCGGCGGCCCGCGCGAGCAGATCCGCGTTGGTGGATCCGGTCTCGTCGACGACGTCGAGTCGACGCCACGGCGCGCTCAATCTGGCGCGCAGTGCAGTCACGTCCAACGGTGGTCTCGTGTTCATTGCTGGCCAGCTTACGGGCAGCCCGGCGAACACCGGGCCGGGCCGGGCCGCCTCAGGTCAGCGCCATCCGTCGGACCGAGCCGCGATTCTGCCGGTACCAGCGCACCGTCTCCTCGATGCCGTTTCGCAGCGAAATCGAGGGCTCCCAGCCGAGGTCCCGTAACGTGCTGATGTCCAACAACTTTCGCGGGGTACCGTCGGGCTTGTCGGTGTCCCAGGCGGTATCGCCGTCGAATCCCACTGCGGCCGCGACCATCTCGGCGGTCTCCTTGATCGTGTGATCGATCCCGGTGCCCACGTTGACCTGCTGTGGTCCGTCGAAATGCCGCAGCAGGTGCAGGCACGCCGAGGCCATGTCGTCGACGTGCATGAACTCCCGGCGAACGGTGCCGGTCCCCCAGTTCGTCACGCGCGGCTCACTGTTCTCCCGCGCTTCGTCGTAACGGCGGATCAACGCCGGCAGCACGTGGGAGGTTTCCGGGGAGAAGTTGTCACCGGGGCCGTACAGGTTCGTCGGCATCGCCGAGATCCACGGCAGGCCGTACTGACGCCGCACACCCTGCACCTGCAGAATGCCGGCTATCTTGGCGATGGCGTACGCGTCGTTGGTCGGCTCGAGCGGGCCGGTCAGCAGCGCGTCCTCGGTGATCGGTTGCGGCGCCAATTTCGGGTAGATACAGGACGATCCGAGAAAGAGCAGGCGTTCGGTGCCATGTGCCAGCGCCGCGTCCAGCACATTGGTCTGGATTCGCAGGTTCTCGGAGAGGAAGTCCACCGGGGCCTGGCTGTTCGCCAGGATTCCCCCGACCCGGGCCGCCGCCAGCACCACCACACGGGGCCGTGATCGGGCGAAGAACTCGAACGTCGCCGTCCGGTCGGTCAGATCGAGTTCGCGACGCGACCGGACGAGGAGATCACTGAAGCCCTCCGTGCGGAGTGTGCGGTGAATCGCCGATCCGACCATGCCCCGATGACCAGCGACGAACGTGGGAGCGGCCGGATCGAGCGCAATGTCGGTGTGTCCCTGGGCTTTCGCTGACATGTCAGCTCCAGCCTGCCAGCGCCGGCGTGTCACACCAGGGCTTCCCCTGACACTCCAGGCGGGCGATGTCGGCGTCCACCATGATCTGGGCCAGTTGCGGCGTCCGGACCGTCGGACGCCAGTCGAGCTGCCGGTCCGCCTTGGTGGCGTCGCCGATGAGCGCGTCGACCTCGGTCGGGCGCAGGTAACGCTCGTCGAAGCGGACGTGTTTCTCCCAGTCCAGGCCGGCACGTTCGAATGCGGCGACGAGAAAGTCGCGCACCGTGTAGTTGTCGCCGGTGGCCAGCACGTAATCACCCGGCTCGTCGGCCTGCAAGGTGCGCCACATACCTTCGACGTACTCGGGGGCGTAACCCCAGTCCCGCACCGCATCCAGATTTCCGAGGTAAAGGTGTTGGTCCAGACCGGCTTTGATCCGCGCGGCGGCCCGGGTGATCTTTCTGGTGACGAATGTTTCACCGCGCCGCGGTGACTCGTGGTTGAACAAGATCCCGTTGACCGCGAACATCCCGTAGGCCTCGCGGTAGTTTCGGGTCATCCAGTACGAATAGACTTTCGCCGCACCATAGGGCGACCGCGGATAAAAGTTCGTCTCTTCGTTCTGCGGCGGCGGCGACGCACCGAACATCTCCGAGCTGGAGGCCTGATAGAAACGGCACGGAATCTTCGAGATCCGCACTGCCTCCAGCAGCCGGGCCGAACCGATACCCGTGGTGTCACCGGTGTGTTCGGGCTCGTCGAAGCTCACCCGGACATGGGACTGCGCGGCCAGGTTGTATACCTCGTGCGGTTCGATGCTGCTGAGCAGTGTCACCAGCCGGGCGCCGTCGCTGAGGTCACCGTAGTGCAGGAACAGTTGCGCGTGCGGTTCGTGGGGATCGACGTACAGGTGGTCGATCCGGTCGGTGTTGAAAGACGAGGACCGACGGACCAGCCCGTGCACCTCGTAGCCCTTGTTGAGCAGAAGCTCTGCCAGATAAGAACCGTCCTGTCCCGTGATTCCGGTGATCAAGGCTTTCTTCTTCGCCTGCGTCACTGCGACATTCCTTTCTGTGCACGCACAAAGCGCTGGGCGGTAAGACTTTCGGCGCGTCAGTAGGCCCCGTTGCTCAGCAGCACCGCGCGTACGGTTTTCGCGATGATGACAAGGTCGGCCACCATCGACCAGTTCTCGACATAGGACAGATCCAGCCGCACCGATTCCTGCCAGGACAGGTCCGATCGCCCGCTGACCTGCCACAGTCCGGTGATCCCCGGCTTGACCAACAACCTGCGCTGGACGTCGCCGTCGTAGGTCTCGACCTCCTGCCGCAGCGGCGGACGGGGCCCGACCACGCTCATCTCCTGCCTGAGCACGTTGATGAACTGGGGCAACTCGTCGATGCTGTACCGACGCAGAACCCGCCCCACCGAAGTGATCCGCGGATCGTCTTTGATCTTGAAGAGGACACCGCCTGAACTCTCGTTGAGCTCCTGCAGACTTTCCAGTTGACGATCGGCATCCGAAACCATCGTACGGAACTTCAACATTGCGAACGGTTGTCCGTCGATGCCGATGCGTTCGGCGGTGTAGAAGACCGAACCGCGGCTGTCGAGTTTGATGGCGATCGCGGCGGCCACGAGAATCGGTGACGAGACCACCAGTGCGAACAACGCGAACAGGAAGTCGAAGGCTCGCTTCTCGAACCGCTTTGCGCCGTCGTACTGCGGCTTTTCGACATGGACGAGCGGGAATCCGGCCACCGGGCGCATCTCCAGACGCGCCCCGGATACGTCCATGACGCCTGGTGACACCACCAGGTCGATTCCCATGGCCTCCAGGTCCCACATGAGTTTGCGGATTCCGTCGTAGCCGAAATGCTCTGTGCCGGTGATGGCCACGGTGTCAGCGCCGGATTCCCGGATGTCGTCGAGTGCGTAGGCCTCGCCACCCATGATCGGGATGTCACGGTCTCCCACGCGCAGCGTCTCGCCACGGGGTGCGCCATAGCCCGGAATCCCCACTGCGACAACGTCGTACCCGTTGCGTGGATCGCGAGTCAGCTCCTGAGCCAGATAGCTGACCGCGTCGGCATCACCGATCGCCATCACAGCCGTCTGATAGTGCCCCTCGGCCCGCTTCTTGGCCAGATACCGGCGCCACAGCCACCTACTCAGACACAATGCCACGGTACCGGCCGGCAGCGCCACCGCCAGGTAACCGCGGGCCACCTCAAGTTGGACCAAGAACGTGATGATCGCCAGCCCGCCGAACGTCCAAAACGAGGCGGCGGCAACCCGTTTGTACTCCTCGGCCCCGGCCCCCATCACCCGTGTCGATCTCGTACGGCAGATCGACAGGGCCAACAGCCAGATGGCAGCGAAGAGAATCGAGACGGCCGTGATGTAGCCATCGGTGCTCGACAGGTCCGGCGCCTGTCCGAAGCGGACGTACTGCGCCAATATCACCGCCGCACACACCACCAGGAGGTCGGTGATGAGGATGTTCACCAGGTATTGCCGCTGCCAGCGAGTGCGGGTGAACACTTCTCGCGGCATCGTGACAACCGTCATTCCGAATCGTGCACCTCTCCGGCCCATGGCCGGCAGCAATGCTCAACGATCCACTCAAAGCGCAATCGCGACAATCAGTACGACAAAAACCGCGCAGCCATAGGCGCCATCTATTCGATCAAGCGGTACGTTTCGCAATGTAGCAGTTGACCGTCGGCGGTGTCGGCCCACCAGTGCTCCGATACCGCCGAACAACGCGATGTTTCTCACGTTTACCACCTGAATCGCTTTCGCCGTCGATTGGTGGTTAACCTGATTCCGATGGTGCGCTCAAGTTTTGCCGGTGACGGGCAGCTGTGGTGGATCATCGCGGGGGCGGCAGCCGGAGCCGTTGCGCACCACCTGTTATCCGCGATATGGCCCTCCCCCGCTGTGCTCCTGCTGGTCACACTGATCGTGGCGGCCATCTGTGGCACCGTGATCGGCCTCATGCTCACCTGGCGAGTTCGTGCCGAAGTCCGCGGGTTCGTCATGGGAATGGCCGGCGCCACCACCAGCCTCAGCGGGTATACCGCGTTGGCGATGGACCAACCAGCCTCGGCCACGATTGCCTATCTTGTCCTGACGCCCGGGTGTGTCTGTGCGGGGTTGTTTGCCGGTGCCCGTGTGGGATTGGCGCTGCCCGGAACTGCGCGTGAGGACGGTGACTCGTGATCACCGACGTGGTGTTGCTCGGCGTGGGAGGCGCGGTGGGCGCCTTGGCCGCGGTCTACCTGTACCGAAATGCCGACCGCTGGCGCATCACCGCGATCAACTGTGTGGTGTGCGCGCTGCTGGGCTGTCTGACCGCGGTGCAAGCCACCGCGGACTCGCCGCCGGCACTTCTGCTGTTCGGTGAGGGCCTGCTGGTGACCGCCGCACCCATCACCACCGTGCTGCTACCGATGGCCACCTTCGACGACCGTGCGCACACCTGGCCGGGGATTCGTCGAGCCGCTCGGACACTGGCGACAACCGCCTTGTATTGCAGCGCATTTGCCCTGCTGGGTTATCTGAGTGTGTATGTGTTCGCCGGTGTGCAGTACAAGCTGAAGTGGTAGCCCGACAGCGGTAGTGCTCATTCACACTTGCCCGACTCTCCTGACTCCATGACGGCCTTGCCGAGTGCGAAGAACTGGTACAGGTAGGTGTATTCCCATGAGCCCGCGGTCAAGTGGTAGTCGCGTGGCACCGCACGCATGATCGTGGAATCCGGTGACGACGAGAAACACCGCCGGAAGATGAAGCGAGCCCGGGGCAGATGGTACTGCCATGAGGCAACCACAATTGTCTTCCAACCTCTTTCGCGGGCCAACTGCCGAATCAGCAGTGCCTCGCCCAACGTGGTGGAAGGTTTCGGCTTCACGCACAGCACTTCCACTCCGCGCACGCGGGTTTCGCAGGCCCGCCGGATCACCGGATCGGAGGCCCGGTACGGGTTGGACAGCACCAGCACCGGGGCGACGCCGTCGCGCACCAGTTGGAGGCCGTAATCCTCGCGGCCATCGTGTTCGCCGCCGAGCACGAACACCGCGTCGGCGTGGCGCAGATCGTCTTGTGCCGCATGGCGGAACAGGACGGTCCCCGTACCGGCCACGACCAGTAACCCCAGAACCACGATGGTGGCGATGACCGTCAGCGCGCGCCGCGCGAGAAGCCGCCGCCCGTTGGCAGCTCCCGACACAGTGTCACCCTTCGATTCGTCTGTCACGCGGGTTGCCTGTCCTCCGGCCGGGTGTCGGGTCGAACGCCGGTGTACACCGCGAGAAGCTCACGCGCGACGGCTGCCATGCTGAACACCTCTGCCGCGGTCCGCAGCGCGGCGGCGCTCATCCGTTCGCGCAGCCCACGATCGGTGATCAACGTCTGTATCGCTTCGACAAGCGCCTCCTCGGATTCGTCGACCACGACGCCACTTCCGCTGGCGCGCACCGCTTCGGCGAGTCCGCAGCTCTCGGTGATCACGACGGGCAGACCGACGGACATCGCCTCGAGCACGGCCATCGGGAACGGCTCGGCCACCGAGGGCAACACGTACACCGACGCCTCGACCATCCGCGCGGTCGTGCGCTCCGGCGGCAGTGCCCCCTCCCAGGTGAGTGCGTCAGGGGCGGCACCGGACCGTGATATCGCGTCACGCACGGCGCTGCCTTCACCTTCGTCGGGACCGATCAGGGTGAACCGGGCCGCGCGACCCTGCGCCAGCAGCCGGGTCGCCGCTCGCACGAACAGGACCGGTCGTTTTCGCGCCTGCAGCCGTGCGAGGTAGAGCACCTCGACGTCGTCACCAATTGCTCGGTCGTTACGCGCGGTGGCGGCGGCCTCGTAGCCCGGAACGCCGTTGGGCAGATGCTGCACCGCCGCGGCCGGTTGCACCCGCAGCAGTGCCGCGCGCTCTGCTTCGGTCAGGTACAGCACGGCGGCCGCCCGGCGCAGGATGGGGCGGACCAGAACTCGGTCCAGGACCGGCGCTATCGGATGGTCGCTGTCGGCGATCATTCCGTGCGTCTGCACGATCAGCCGCTTGCCGAGCACCAGGGCGATCAGCGCGGCCGGCAGGGTGATCAGGTCGCGTGCCAGGTGGACATGGACCACGTCGAACGTTCTGCGGTTGCGCACCATCCACACCCACATGGCCGGGGCGAGCAGCCCGGAGAATCCGAGCACGGGAATCACGTTGCGGGCCTTGGTGAGCCGGACGGGTACTCCGTCGAGGACGGTGGGGATCGTGCGGTATCCGCGGACTGCACCGGCGACGACAGCGCGGTGGCCGTCGGCGCGCAGTTGGCGGGCCTGGTTGAACGCCACCCGGACGGGGCCGCCGTAGGCACCGTCGGGCGTGATCAGGGTGACGACATGAAGCGCTGCTGTCACCGCCCGCTCCTGCCGTCGGCCATCTCCGCAGCGAGCACATCGATGCTCGGCCAGGGTTCGCGCCCCGGAGCGACGGCAACCTCAGGGACGTCAATCCCCCTGGAGCGCCCCGGGTGTCCGGGCGCGACGTCGGTCGCCGGCCGGGCTGCGCGCCGCACCAAGGTGACGCCGACCAAAGCGGCGACGGTGCCGGAGACTGCCAGCGCGATGGCGACGCCGGTTGCGGTGCCCACCAGCACCCCGGCCGCCAGACAGAGGCCGAGCTGCAGGGTGATCTGAAACAACTTGACCCGCAACACCGTTGCGCTCATACCCTGAGCCTGGAAGAAGCTGTACACGCTCACCATCCAGCACATCGCCGCACACTCGATCCCGAGATAGACGACGAGAGTACTGGCATACCTCCAGGTATCGCCCAGAATGGCCGAGCCGAGCGGGCCCGGGACGGCGGCCAATAACGCGCCGGCCAGCAAGGTGAGACCCGATGTGAGCATCGAGGTCTTGACGAGCAGCCGCCACTGCTGATCGGCCGACGACGACGCCCGGCGGGCATGGGGAACGAACACCAGCGGCAGCGCGGACACCAGCATCGCGATCGGTCCGAACAAACTCGCTCCGCCGCGAAGGCCGGCCGCGGCGGTGCCGCTGATCACCACCGTCACGGCCAACGTCACCAGGCTGGCCCCAACCTGGTTGAGCGCATAGACAATTCCGAATCTCAGCCGTGCCCGGCCGTATTCGCGCCACCAGTCGATCAGGCGGTGGCGTCGCGGCCAGGTCCCCAGCACGACCATGAGTGCCAGCGCCGAGACCAGTCCGCCCGCGCCCCACAGGTACACCGTGGCCGCCGCCGAGAACCCGGACGTCAGCAGGTTGAACAGGTAGATCGCCACGATCCAGGCCGCCCACATTCCGTCGCAGACGGCGGCCACGAGCGGTCTGCCCTGGGCGATGGCGACGAATCGGAGCACATCCTGGCCCAGCACGCCGACCAGGCTGACGGCGAACGCCAGACCGATCCAGAATTGTCCGAAAAGCGAAGACAGGACCAGCAACACCGCACCGGCGACGGTCGCCGTCACCAGCGAGAGGCTGATCGCGTACCCGCCTTCAGCGGCGATCTCGGCCCGCCGCAGGTTGCTGGTGAGCAACAGGGCGGTACCCAGCGCACCCCGGTTGAAGCCGATCCAGGTCGTGGCCACCGTGACCAGCAGCGCGACGATCCCGAACTGTTCGGCCGGGGAAACCTGCGCCACCGCAAAGACCATCAGCGCATTGCTGGCGCTCGAGAGCACTTGGTCGGCGGTCGTGGCCACCGCCGTCGACCGCGCCTGGGGCCCTCTCGGAGACGGCGTGAGTCCGGCGGTCACGTCACCGCCCCTTCCGTGCACCGCCGGATCCGGCGAGCACCAACGGCGAACCGTCCGCCACGATGCCCTCCAGGGCGGCGTTGATCGTGCCGGGGTCGAAGGTGCCGGCGTAGTACGACGCGGTGAGGTGCAGTTCGGAACCAACCCGGTTGATCGCCAACGAGATCTGGTTCGAGTACCGCACCGGCGCCTTGCGGACGAAGTGGTGCCCATCCGCGGTGTGCGCCCAGGGGATCTTGCCGCCTGCCGCGGAAGTGGCATGGTCGGTCACCACGATCCGCGCGCGTCGACTACCGGTCTGCCACCGGGGCAGGTCGGCGGGACGGGTCCGCAGCCGTGCGGCGTAACCCATCCCGTACCGGACCAGGGCGCGGCACCCGCGCGTGTACTCGTCGATGGCGGCGGCGATCGAGGCCGGCTCGTACGGCGCGGTGGTCCGAATCGGCGCGATCCCTACGAAATTCGACAACGTGCCAACTCTGGGCGGCAGATACCTGCCGAGATCTACGAGTAGGGCGACGTCGTCCTCCGGGGTTATCCCGGAATCGCGCAGAGTTCGCATGAACGCCGAGAGGATGAAGGCGGACAGCGGCGCGCGTGGCAGGTAGGCGTCACGGCAGGCCCGCACCAGGTCCAGGAAGCCGGGCTGACTTCGCTTGTAGGCCAGGGCTTCCCGCTCATCGAGCTGCCCGGTGGGGACCACAGCCGCGCTGCCGCCCCGGAACGGCTCGTCCAACGCACGGATCAATCGCGTCGGTTCGGTGCGTACGGTGTGCATCAGGGCACGCAGACCCGGGTTGCGGCTCGCCGGCGCGGGTGCCGGTTCGGCGAATCCGGTTCCTTCGCCACCGGCCGCGGCGATCACCTCGCTGAACAGCCGGCCGCCGCCGATTCCGTGATCGAAGTTGAGGAACAACCATCGGTCGGCGACGTGGATGTGCACGGTGGCCGGCGGCACCGTGGGCCCGTCGGCCAGCAGGTCGAGCATCGCCCGGGCCGGGTCGGACATATCCGGCATCGGGCCGTCGGTGATCACGATCCCGCCACAGTCGGGGTCGTAATCCCAGTGTCGTGCCGCGCGGTTCGGCCGCAGGCCCAGACGAGTCCGCGGGCCCGCGGCCGCAATGGTCTGCAAGCGGGCCTTGAGCTGCGGTGGGGTGAGTACCCGCTGCAGTGGACCCACCAGATAGGTCGCCGACTGCCCGGCGTAGAAGCAGTCGTTACGGCTGACTTTCGCGCTCATGCCGCCCGTCCCCGTCCTCGGTGGGCCAGACCGGTGACCCACTTCTCGTACTGGGCAACCGCATTCGACGCGCCGAGTCGTTCCCGGGCATACGCCGCCCCACAGCCGGCGAACCGCAGTCTGCTCTGCTCGTCTTCGGCCAAATGCCGCACCGACTCGACCAACGCGCGGGGGTCACCCGGTGGAATCACCAGCCCGGCGCCGGACGCCCGGAGTTCTTCGGCACTTCCACTCGTGGGGTCCGTGGCCGCGACGATCGGCTTGCCTGCGATGAAGTACGACGTCAACTTGCTCGGCACGGCCATCTCCCCGACGCCGGGCCGCTCGTTGACGAGCAGGATGTCGGCGGCCGACAGCGCGGCGCGAAACTCCTCCTCCGGTAGCGGATCGATCAGCTGGACAGCCGGGGTGTCCTTCGCGAGATCGTCGAGCATGGCTCGCTGATTGCCGTCGCCGATCAGCACGAAGCGCAGCCGGTGGCCGTGATGGTCCGCGCGTTCAGCCACGTCTGCTGCGGCGACGACGTTCTCCAGGCCCTGCTTCACACCCATGTTGCCGGTGTGCAGCACCACGGTGTCATCGGGCCCCCAGCCGAACTTCTGCCGCACCGCCGCCGATCCGCTCACGGGAGCGTCGCCGGCGATGTGCGTCCAGTTGCGGATGACCTCCAGGTCGCTGGGGTCCACCCCGATCTCGGCCAGCGGATCGGCAAAGCGCGGGTGAATCACCGCCACCGCATCCGCCGTCCGCAAGACCGCGGATTCCAACCGTGCGGTCAGGGCCGCGGAGCGACCACCGGCCGCGCCGGTTTCCACCACACCCTTGCTGTAGACGTCCTGAACCACCACGCCGACCGGAACCCGGGACAGCCTGGCCCGCAACACCACTGCGGCGGCCGAGAGCAGCGCCGGGCTGACGACGATGACGACGTCTGGATCATTCCATCTGTGTGTGGCCGCAGCCGTACCGAACGAGGCTTCCATGCGGATCCGCCCGCGATTGCTGTGTTCGGTTGGTACGTAGTGCCCGACGCGGTGCACGGCCACCCCTGAGACGCTCTCGGTGCGGCGTCGAACACCGCGGTACCGGTCAGCGACCCGCCACTGGGGATAGTGCGGCACCCCGGTGATCACCGTGACGTCGTGCCCGCAGGTGACCAGCCCTTCGGCGATACCCGTTGTGTACGGGGCGATCCCGGTAACTTCGGGCGCGTAGTTGATACCGACGATCGTCACCCGCATGTCGTCCCCCTCGTCGACCGTGGCGCAAAGACCGTGTCGGCCGCGGGAACATCGTGGGTGACGAGCGCGGTTGCGCCAATCGTTGCCCCGTCACCGATGTGCACCCCGCGCAGCACGGTCGAGCGCGCGGCCACCCAGACCCGGTCGCCGATCGTGATGGGACCGTTGTCGAATTCGAATGTCGCGCTGACGCGGTCGTGACTCCCGGTACACAGCAGCACACCTTGGGAGACACACGAATTCGAACCGATCGTCACCTTCTCGAGGTTGAGAATCCAGGCGTCTTCACCGATCCACGAACTGTCGCCGACCTCCAGCTTCCACGGCCAGTGGATTTTCACGTCATGCCGGATGAGCGTGCCCCGGCCGATTGTGGCGCCGAATATCCGAAGTACCGCAATCCGTAGCCGATTCGGCATCCACCACCGGAACAACACGGATCTCGAGACAAGTAGCCAGGCGAGCTGTATCGGCTGACTTCGGCCTCGGTGATAGCCCCGACCGGTGAAACCGGCGAGCGAGAACTGATTGCCGATCGGCGGCGGTGCGATCGATGAGGGTGATGACGTTGGTGCGATCAGTGGCAAGCTCCCGTCACTTGGGCGACCAACGGACGTCCATGGCGAGAATCACGCTGTCACGCTGCAACTCGACCCGACAATGTTTGCTTGTGGACATCCGGCGGTGCCATACCGGCACGTGTGGCTTCGATCTCCGTCGCTGGTCCAGGTCATCGACACCGGTCGCATTCAACCCGCGACGCCCCGACCTTGCGCAGACCCGACCATACGCAACTGAACCGGATCTCGCAGCCGCCCCAGTGCGTCGAACGCCGTACCGCGACGCATCAGAATGCGCGGCGCCGGGCAGCGCGCTCGATGTGGACGGCGAAAACCCCTGGCAGACCACGCACTCACGCGAATCCCCAGGCTCGGCGCCAGAAGTGATGAGCACCACAGTTGTCCTTCGCGGATCATGGGCGGGCCGGAAGGTCCAACCAGTTCAGTACATTCGGCAAGGACTGCCCGATCCTGGCCGTCATCCCTTCGGGCATGACTCCGCAGAAAGGTGCAACCCATGCTGGAAACGCTTTGCTGGCTTGTCCTGCCGCCGTCGTCGTTCAAGAACCGGGTATTGCGGTCGTTCGGACATGCCGTCGCCGTCACCGCCAGGATCGGGCCCACGCTCGTACGGAACGTCGGTCGTTTCGAGGTGGGCGAAGGCGTCCGGTTCGGACTGTTCAACGTCGTCCGAGGATTGAGCTTGGCCCGCTTCGACGATCACGCAGCGATGGAGTCGTGGAATTGGATCTCGGCGCATCCGAGTTATCAGCAGATCGACCCGAAGGCCGGCACGTTGTTCGTCGGATACGCCGCGAAGCTGGGCAGCAGACACTACGCGGACTGTTCCGGCACGATCGTCGTGCGCGAGTACGCCGCGGTCGGCGGAAACCGTTGTCTCCTACAGACACACGAACCGGATTTCGTGAACAAGCGGCAGACGGTCGGACGGGTGACAGTCGGGCACCACTCCCTCGTGGGCAGCGGGGCCGTGATGCTCAAGGACAGCCGACTGCCCGATCAGTCTGTGTTGGCGGCCAATTCGACCATGACTCAGCGATCGGCGCCGGAACGCAGGCGGGGGCTCTACGCCGGCTCGCCGGCAACCTGGAAACGTGAGACGCCGGGCGCATACTTCGACCGGGACACCCTCAGCATGACCGACCACGTGATCGACAGCCCGATGGGGGTTCTGAGCGAAGACCTCTCCACCGGTCGTTACCGGGTTCGCCCTGCCTGACCCGCGCCCGCGGCCAGATTGCCGGCCACCTCCTGCTGCCACAGCTCGTTGGCGTGCGTGGTGTCGACCTCCTGCTCGAAGCGGTCGGTCATCTCGGAGGTGACGTCGGCGAGGTCCACGTAGAACTGCTCGTACCACCGTCGATGGTGATAGACCGGGCCGTCCTCCTCGGTCAGCAACGGGTTGTCGATGCGGGCCTTGTGTTTCCAGATCTCGACGTCCTCCATGAAGCCGTCACCGAAACTGCGGCTCATCGTCGCCGCGAGTTTCTCCGCCTTCTCCGCGGGCAACGCGGGATTCTGCTGGACGGCGACGCCCCACTGCAGCACGAACGAGTCGTGCGTCACCGGGTAATGGCAATTGATCAAGGCGATCTCGACGGTGAAGTTCGGGGCCAGATCGTTGTGTAGCCAGTTGATCATGTATGCCGGGCCGAAATACGTTGCCTCCGAACGCAGATAGGTGCCGTCCCAGAGTTCTCGGGTGGCGTAGTCCGGACGTGGCTTGGACTCCATGAACTGACTGGCGGTGTGGCCTTCGATGACGTTCTTGAAGTACGTCGGGTAGGCGTGGTGGATGTAGAAGAAGTGCGCCATGTCGACGTTGTTGTCGACGATCTCGCGGCAGTGCGATCCTTCGATCAGGATCGAATTCCATTGCCACGGCGACCAGATACCGTCGTCGTAGCCCTCGATGGTGGGCGGGGTCAGCTCGGCGGGTGGGGTCGAACCTTCCGGATCGTGCCAGACCAGCAACTGGCCGTTGACCTCGCAGGTGTCCCATTTCCGGGTCCGCGCCAGCCGCGGGGTGCGTTTGGCGTACGGCACCAGCTTGCACTTTCCGTCGGCGCCCCAACGCCAGTCGTGGAACGGGCAGGCCAGGTTGTCGTCTTTGACCGACCCCATCGACAGGTCACCGCCCATGTGCCTGCAGTACGAATCCAGTACGTGAAGGGCGCCGGACGAGTCGGCGTAGACGACGAGCTTGGTGCCGAACGCTTGGATGCCGTGCGGCTGCCCGTCCCGGAACGTCTCGGCCAGCCCGAGGCAGTGCCAACCGCGGGCGAACCGCGTCATCTCCGCGCCGGCGTCGATTTCCCGGATATCGCTCATGGGTTCCTGCCTAGCATGTCTTTGACCGCCAGGTGGCTGAACAGCATGCTTGTTCCGATCGGATTTCCACCGCCGGGATAGGTGGTGCCGCTCGGGGCGGCCATGGTGTTGCCTGCGGCGTAGAGTCCCGCGATCACCTGCCCGTCCGCGGTGAGCACCCGGGCGGCGGTGTCGGTGCATAACCCACCCTTGGTGCCGAGGTCGGAGATGCCGAACGCGGCGGCATGGAAAGGTCCCTTCTCGATCGCGACGAGCGGGGACGCGCCGCCCGAGAACGCCCGGTCGTAGGCCTCGTCGCCGCGGTCGAAGTCGTCGTCGTGGCCGGCGGCGACGAAGGCGTTGAAGCGCTCCACCGTGGCGGTCAGGTTTTCGGCGGGCACATTGATCATGGCCCCCAGCTCTTCCAAAGTGTCGGCGGTGTGCCACAACCCGGCGTCGACGTATTGCTGGGTATCGACCATCGAGACGTTGGTGGCCTTCACCGGAGGGATGCTTCCCTCGCGGTCGTCGTAGATCATCCAGTACGGCAACGTCATGGACCCGTCGGCCAGCCGCGCCACGATGGCCCGGCCGATCCGGTCGTAGGCGGCCGACTCGTTGACGAAGCGCTGCCCGAACTGGTCGACGAAGATGCCGCCGGTGAACCACAGCGCGAAGGCCGAGCGACCGTCTGGATGTGTCAAACCAGGTGACCACCAGGCCTGGTCCATCAGATCGACGTCGGCGCCGATGGCGATCGCGGCCTGATGCGCGTGCCCGAGGTTGGCCGGCGGGCCCATGGTGTCGCGGGCGACGCCGGGTACTCCGTACTTCCGCCGTAGCTCGTCATTGCCTTCGAATCCGCCCGCCGCGAGCAGCACCCCGCGCCGGGCCCGGATCGCCCGCCGCTCACCGTCGGATTCGACGATCGCACCGGTGACGGCCCCGCCCTCGACGACCAGCTCCACCAATGCGGTATCCAGCCGAAGGGAGGTATCCCGGTATTGCTCAATGGCTTTCAGGAACCGCGCGATCAAGGCCCGACCGCCGATGAAGTAGTCGTCGGGCTGCTCGGCGCCGAGCCGGTCGGCATCCAGCGGGCCGCGCACCAGCTCCCGCAGGTGCGGGACCTTCTCCACTTTGAGCGGGCGGGCCGCGATGTGACGTTGACCGTCGGTCCTGGCCTTGGGCGCCTTGCCGAAGTAGTCCGGCCACGGCATCGGCGCGAACTTCAGATTGTCGTCGGCTTCCAGGTACTCGATCAGCCCGGCGCCGCCGCGGACGTAGGTCTCCTGCAGCTCCCGCGGGGTCCGATCGCCGACGACAGCGTGGTAGTACTCCAGCGCATCCTCGATGGTGTCGTCGGTGCCGGCGCGCTTCAGCACCGGGTTGCACGGGAACCACACCCCGCCGCCACCGGAATACGCTGTGGTGCCGCCGAATTTGTCGCTGGCTTCCACCAGGATCACCGACAACCCTTCGCGCGCCGCGGTGTACGCGCCGGTGACACCACCTCCCCCGGACCCGGCGATCAGAACGTCACAGTCGTCATCCCACGTCATAGGTAGCGTTGCCTTCCGTATCGGGTGAACTCGGCGTCCAGCGACCGCTTGTCATCGTCGCCCATGCGTCGGTATTCGGGCGCACCGCGTCCCACCCACCGATACACGTCGTCGTCGGTATGCCAGTGCTGCTGTTGCAGTTCACGCTTGAGCACCTTGTTCGATCCCGTCACCGGTAGGTTCTTCGACACCCGGAGAAACCGCGGAAACGCCTTGGCGCCCAGGTCGGGTTGGCCGGCCAGATAGGACACAAACGCCCCGGCGTCGAATCCGGCGGGGTCGGCCACCTCGATCGCGGCCATCACCTGATCACCCGAACGTGGATCGGGCACGGCATAGACACCGGCCGCCACCACCTCGGGATGACGACGCAGGACCCGTTCGATGTTCAGGGCCGAGGTGTTCTCGCCGTCCACCCGGATCCAATCCCCGCGCCGCCCGGCGAAGTAGATGAACCCCTGCTCGTCGAGATAGCCGAGATCACCCGTCCAATACCAGCCGTTGCGGATGCGTTCGGCGTTGGCCTCGTCGTTCTTGTAATAACCCTCGAACGTGCGCGTGCCGAACTTGTCGACGATCTCACCTACGGCTTCGTCGGGGTTGAGCACCCGGCCGTGCTCGTCGAAAGATGCTGGGGCACAGTCGGTGAGCGTTTCGGGATCGACGATGGCCACACCCGCGTGCGCCGGCCGCCCCAACGCCCCCGGCGGCATGTCGGGAGCCAGAACCACTGCCCCACCGCCTTCGCTGGACCCGTATCCCTCGAACAGCTCTGCGTCGAACCGGCGGCGGAACTCGGCCTGGTCATCGGGCGACGCCTCGGTGCCGAAGCCGCGGACCAACGGATTGTCGGCATCGTCGGGCCGTTCCGGCGTGGCCATCAGGTAGCCCAGCGCCTTGCCCACATAGGTGAAGAAGGTGGCACCGAAATAACGCACGTCCGGCAGGAATCCGGACGCCGAGAATGACGGCGTCAGGCACACCGTGGCACCGACCGACAGCGCCGGCGCCCATAACGCCATGATCGCGTTGCCGTGGAACAACGGCATACAGCAGTACTCCACGTCGTCGCGGACGTGGCCGAATTTCTCGGCGGCGGTGTAGGCGATCCGGGCCAGCCGGCCCTGGCTGCAGATGACGGCCTTGGAAGCACCCGTCGTACCCGAGGTGAACAGCAACAACATCAGGGAGCCCTCCCCGACGCCGTCCGCCAGCGCCGGTGCCGTGCGATGCGCGTCGAGACGTGCTGCATAGCCCGGCTCGTCGACCACCAGGAACCGATCGGCGGCCAATCCGAGATCGAGACCGCGTAGCCGCTCGGCACCCACGGCGTCGGTGACGATCAACTGGCAATCGGCGAGCCGTATTTCGGCCGTCAGCTCGGCGGCCCCACGGGTTGGGTTGATCCCCACGATGGTCGCGCCGACCAGGGCCGCGCCGCCCAGCCAGAACACGAAGTCCGGCACGTTGTCGAGGAGCACACCGATGTGCAGCGGGCCGTCCACCCGCATCGCCTGGGCCAGCGCCCCGCGCGCGGCAGACTCGGCGACCACCTCATCCCAGGTCCAATCGCGGTCGCGGGTACGCAGGCCGACGTGTTGATCACCGACCCGGTCGAGCAGCATCTCAGCGATCGAGTCACGCATGTCTCATCACGCTCCGGATCAACCCAGGGTTGTACGAGTCTTCGCCGAGATTGAGCACAGGGACAGAAGTCGGCGCGATTTCGTCCCTGAGTGCAATTTCGACGCCAGCGGCAGGCCGGGGAGCGGCGCGAGTCAGTCCACAGCACACTCGTCCCAACATAGTGACGCGCGCCACGTCCACCACTCTTAGACCAGTCTTAGGGTTACCGATAACATCGTGACCCATGACGAGCGTTACCGAGCCGTCCGCCGAGCACCAGGTGGACATCCACACCACTGCAGGCAAGCTGGCTGACCTCAAGAGACGGGCCGAGGAGACGCTGCACCCCGTCGGCGAAGCCGCCGTAGAAAAGGTGCACGCCAAAGGCAAGCTGACCGCCCGCGAGCGCATCCTCGCGCTGCTCGACGAGGGGTCTTTCGTCGAGCTCGACGCGCTGGCCAAACACCGCAGCACCAACTTCGGCCTGGAGAACAACCGGCCGCTGGGCGACGGCGTGATCACCGGCTACGGCACCATCGACGGCCGCGACGTCTGCATCTTCAGCCAGGACGCCACCGTTTTCGGCGGCAGCCTCGGTGAGGTCTACGGCGAGAAGATCGTCAAGGTCCAGGAGCTGGCCATCAAGACCGGCCGCCCGCTCATCGGCATCAACGACGGCGCCGGCGCCCGCATCCAGGAGGGTGTGGTCTCCCTCGGCCTGTACAGCCGGATCTTCCACAACAACATCAAGGCCTCGGGTGTCATCCCGCAGATCTCGCTGATCATGGGTGCGGCGGCCGGTGGCCACGTGTACTCCCCCGCCCTGACCGACTTCGTCATCATGGTCGACCAGACCAGCCAGATGTTCATCACCGGCCCGGACGTCATCAAGACCGTCACCGGCGAGGACGTCACCATGGAGGAGTTGGGCGGCGCCCACACCCACATGGCCAAGTCCGGCACCGCGCACTACGTCGCCTCCGGCGAGCAGGACGCCTTCGAATACGTCCGCGACCTGTTGAGCTACCTGCCCCCGAACAACTACGCCGAGCCGCCGCATTACCCGGTGGCTCCGGTCGAAGGGGCGATCGAAGACACCCTCACCGACGAGGACATCGAGCTCGACACGCTGATCCCGGACTCGCCGAATCAGCCGTACGACATGCATGAGGTCATCACCCGCATCCTCGACGACGATGAGTTCCTCGAGGTGCAGGCCGGTTACGCGGGCAACATCGTGGTCGGCTTCGGCCGGGTCGACGGCCGCCCGGTGGGCATCGTGGCCAACCAGCCGACCCAGTTCGCCGGCTGCCTGGACATCAACGCCTCGGAGAAGGCCGCCCGGTTCATCCGGACCTGCGACTGCTTCAACATCCCGATCGTGCTGCTGGTCGACGTCCCCGGCTTCCTGCCCGGCACCGACCAGGAGTACAACGGCATCATCCGCCGCGGCGCCAAGCTGCTCTACGCCTACGGTGAGGCCACGGTCGCCAAGGTCACCGTCATCACCCGTAAGTCCTACGGCGGCGCGTACTGCGTGATGGGTTCCAAGGACATGGGCGCCGATGTGGTGGTCGCCTGGCCGACGGCGCAGATCGCCGTGATGGGCGCCTCGGGCGCGGTGGGCTTCGTGTACCGCTCCGAGCTCAAGAAGGCCGCCGCCGAGGGCCAGGATGTCGACGCGCTGCGCCTGGAGCTGCAGCAGACCTACGAGGACACCCTGGTCAACCCGTACATCGCGGCCGAGCGCGGCTACGTCGACGCGGTCATCCCGCCCTCGCACACCCGCGGTTATGTGGCCAACGCGCTGCGGCTGCTGGAGCGCAAGATCATCCAGATGCCGCCGAAGAAGCACGGGAACATTCCACTGTGAGCGCCGAGGTGCAGGCCGACGTCGTCACCGACGAGGCACAGACCGAGCAGAAGGCCGACCACGAGGCACACATCAAGGTGCTGAGCGGTCAGCCCACCGACGAGGAGATGGCCGCGCTGATGGCCGTCCTGAGCACGGCCGGCGGCGGCGCTGCCGAGCCGGCGCTGCGCGATCGCAACATGTGGGGCCACCCGGTCGACAAGCTGCGGTACTCGATCTTCAGCTGGCAGCGGGTCACGCTCCTGGAGCGCACCCACATGCGGCGCTAGTGAGGATCTGAATGACCCGGGTCGTCCTGGGTTCGGCATCGACAGGCCGGCTTGGCGTTCTGCGCCAGGCCGGCCTCGATCCGTTGGTGGTGGTTTCGGGTGTCGACGAGGACGCCGTCATCGCGTCGTTGGCCGACGCCCCGCCCGAGCACGTGGTCAGCGGACTTGCCGCGGCCAAGGCGGACGAGGTGCTCGCTCACCTGCCCGCAGCGGTCGCTGCAGACTGCGTCGTCATCGGCTGTGACTCGATGCTGTTTCTCGACGGGCGGCTGTGCGGAAAACCCGGCGACGTCGATACCGCGCGGCGGCAATGGCAGGCGATGTCGGGACGGACTGCTCATCTCTACTCGGGCCATGCGGTGCTCGTCGTCCATGACGGAGCCGTCACCCATCGCCTTGCCGATACCGGGATCACCGCGGTGCATTTCGGCTCGCCGTCCGAGGCGGATCTGGAGGCCTACCTCCAAAGTGGCGAACCCCTCGGGGTCGCCGGCGGTTTCACGCTCGACGGACTCGGTGGCTGGTTCATCGACGGCATCGACGGTGACCCGTCCAATGTGATCGGGCTGAGCCTGCCGCTACTGCGCCGGATGTTGTCCGAGGCCGGGCTGTCGGTCGCACAGCTGTGGGAAGGCTCGGCGCGGCCCTGAGGCTGCGCAGTCTGTTTGACGACGCCCCCACTGGGTAGTACCGCGACATCCGACAGAGCGTTCACGATTGGAGTTGCCATGGCCACCGGAGAAACCGGGTTCAGCGACGTGATGTTCGATTTGATCTCGGTGCAATACCACTCACTGAAGGCCGGTCACGACTACGGCCAGTACGTCCGCGATGCTCGCAATGCCGGCCTCGACGACGTCGCATCCTTCTTCGAACAGGTGATGTCCGAAGATTCTCAGCGCGCGAAGTACTGCCACGAGTTACTCAGCAAGCTGCAGGGTTCGCCGGCCGCCTGACCGGTATCGGCATACGAACCTCACGCGGTACGCGGAACCCGCGTTCGTGCCGCCGGGCGAGCCGAGGCGATGTGCGTCACCGTCTTTGACTGCCTGGCCCGTCGGAAGAGTTCCATCTCGACGCGCCGCGGTTTGTCGGCGCCGACCGTCTTGGCGCCGGCACTGAGCCGACGCAGCCAGGCACCCGGTTCGATCAACGTCTCTTCCCACGCCTGCGCGTCGCGCCAGTCCTCGATGCCGATCGACACTGCCGTATCGCGCAAGACGTCACCGAGTTCGCGCTCGAGAAGTTGACGTACCGCGTCGGCTCCGCGCCATGGATCGTTGATGAGCCAGGAGTGGTACGCGTCGGGTATCCGGTACAACGTCGCGTCGGCCTCGTCGGCCAGTTCGAGGGCACAGTCGAACGGCACGATGCCGTCACTTCCGCCGTGCAATACCATGGTCGGGATCTCCCGTTCCCGCAGCGCCCGAAGCAGCGCGGCGCACTCGCCCGAGCGCATGAGGGCCTGCGCCGCACCGACGAACCCGCTGGGCGGCAGGAACCTGCCCATCGACGCCGCCGTCAGCATCCGCAGATACCGGTTGGCCGCGGCCATCTTCATGCGGAGCGGGTCGCGATACATGTCGCAGACCGCGCCGAAGATCGTGCGGGCCATCTGCAGCGGAGAGCGCATCACGGTCTCAAGGGCAGCGTCGAACGATGCCCCTGCTGCCGCATCGAACAACAGCGCCGCCAGCACACGATCGGGCGCGGTCGCGGCCAGTTGAATTGCCATCCGGCCGCCCATCGAATGGCCGGCGAAGACCGCTCGCCGGATGCCGAGCGCATCGAGCGTACGCATCACCAGATCAGCCCGGTCATCCAATTCGGCTGCGTCGCAAGGAAGGTCGCCGGTGTCACCATGACCGGCGACGTCGACGGCCACCACGAGAAACCCGAGTGCGGCGATCCGGTCGAGCACGCGCAGATAGTGACGCCGGTTCAGTCCGAGGCCGTGCAGGAACACCATCGGCACACCGTGCCCACCGATCGAAACCCCTACTCGATGCCCGTCGTCGAGGTCGAGCACGTGGTGCGCGAACCGCACTCTCCGGCCCGCCAGATCGGTTGCCACCGCGTTCATCCCGGCTCCTTCATTTCGCAAGCGGTATACCCGGCTGGCGCGGTGGTAAACAGCGCAGGTCGACGGCACGTTTCGGCTGCCCGTGCCGGGGTACTCCGCGCGCGAAACCACGCGAAACCAATGGAGGGAGCAGCGCATGGGCTTTCCCGATCAACAACAGTCGGTGCCCGGCCTACAGAGCCGGATGAACCCGGTACCCGATTGTGGTGAAAGCAGCTACCGCGGTTCCGGCAAGCTCGCCGGCAAGAGAGCCGTCATCACCGGGGGCGACAGCGGGATCGGCCGGGCCGTGGCCATTGCTTACGCCCGGGAAGGGGCCGACGTGGCGATCTCCTACCTCAACGAGGACGAGGACGCCGAGTCGGTGGCGCAACTGGTGAAGGAAGAAGGACGAACGTGCGTACTGATCCCCGGTGATCTGTCTGATCCCGAGCACTGTCGTACGGTGATCGCCCGCGCGGTGGAGGAACTGGGCGGCATCGACATTCTCGTCAACAATGCGGCGTATCAGATGACGCACGAGACGTTGGAGGAAATCGACGATCAGGAATGGGATTACACGTTCAAGGTGAACGTGGGTGCCTACTTCCACTTGGTCAAGGCGGCACTACCGCACCTGGCCCCCGGCTCGTCGATCATCGGTAGCTCGTCGGTCAATTCGGACATGCCCTCACCGACGCTGGCCCCGTACGCCGCCACCAAGGCGGCGATCGCGAACTTCTCCGCGAGCCTCGCGCAGCTTCTGGGCGACAAAGGTATCCGGGTGAACAGCGTTGCGCCGGGACCGATCTGGACCCCGCTCATTCCGTCGACCATGCCGTCGAAGAAGGTCCAGTCGTTCGGCGACGACACCCCGCTCGGCCGCGCCGGGCAGCCGGCCGAATTGGCCCCTACCTACGTGCTGTTGGCTTCCGACGACGGCAGTTACATCTCCGGCGCCCGGGTGGCGGTCACCGGCGGTCGGCCGATCCTGTAGCGCTCGGCGCTCAGGGGTCGTGTCGGCGCCTGAGCACCTGGCTCTCCCGGATCACCGACAGCGACAAGGTCCGATAGCCGTATCGGTCGAACAGTACGGTGAGCGTGTCACGGTCACCGCCCATCACGACGCCGGCGCCCCACTGAGCGTGTTCCACCGGGGTGTCGATCGGCACCGGCGAACTCCCGGCGTCCACTTCAGCTTCGGGCTGCTCGGTGCACCGGTCGCAGTTACCGCAGGGCTGCGCCAGTTCTTCGCCGAAGTAGCCGAGCAGGTTTTGACGCCGGCAGTTCCTGGTTTCGGCATAGCCGCGCATCATCTCGACCCGGCTCCGGTCGACCCGCTCACTACTCTCGGCGATCTCCACAGCGCGACCGACCGCCGTCGCGACATCCTCACTACCCACGCGAAAACCCTTGCGCCCCGCCGTCACTGCGCGGGCCTGCTCCAACAGGTTGACGGCGGTGGTCAGCCTTCTACCGCGGATGCCGAGTTCGGCCCGCAGATCTTTCAACCGTTTCGGTTTGTTCCCCAGGGCGCGGTACACCGCGGACAGCAAAGCCTCATCCGGATGATGCGTGCTGAAGAATCGGCCGAGGGACAGATCCTCCGGCCGGTAGAACAAGCGGGCACAGGCCACCTCGCCGTCGCGGCCCGCCCGGCCGATCTGCTGGTAGTAACTGTCTACCGAATCCGGCACCGATGCATGTATCACCGTGCGCACGTTGGGTTTGTCGATACCCATGCCGAACGCCGATGTGGCGGCGACGACATCGATCTCGTCGTCGATGAACTGCCGATGTACCCGATCACGTTCACCGGCCCGCAACCCCGCATGGTAGGCCGCGACCGCGAGCCCGCGGCGTTCCAACTCGTCGGCGTACCGTTGCGTATCGGCTCGCGTCGAGGTGTAGAGCAACACCGGTTTGTCCAGTGCCACAACGCAGGACAGGACGGCGTCCCTCTTGTCCTCATCGCTCGTGTGCCGCTCGACCTCCAGCCGTAGGTTCTCCCGGTCGAAACCGCTTGCGATGACCAGTGCGTCGCGCAGCCGCAACCGTTCGACGATCTCTCGGCGCACCATCGGTGAGGCCGTTGCCGTCAAGGCCGCGACCACCGGACGGCCCAGCCGCTCGATCACATCACCCAGGCGCAGGTAGTCGGGCCGGAAATCGTCGGCAGCACCGCGAGAACGTCACGCTCAGACATGATGGCTTCCATCGCGGCCAGCTGTTCGGGACGCAGTTCGGACCAGCCGAACACGCGCCCGGCGACATCCTCGAGCCGGCCCCGAACCGTGTTATCCACCAAGGGTTTCTTGCGCATGGGCCTGCCACCGCCGCCGTTGCCGGGTTTTCGCCCACGTGCTTGTCCAGGCCAGCACCCAGCCCGCCTCCGCTGCCGCGTCAAGGAGATACCTGCGGCTGAGCCGACACGCCTGGCGGGCAGCGACGGAGTCTGCGGGAGCAGACAGTTGCGTGGCGCCGTGCAGCCGCGCCAACCTCGCCGCGGCGAAAGCTTCGCTCATCCCGAGGGACATACCCGGCAACGGACCGCACAAACGCCCGCCCGAGAGCGGGTGCGGTACGCCGCGTGTCCGGATCGCAACACAACCGCAACCCGACCGCGCCGAGCCGGTTGCCCGGAACCGGCCCGCGGTCGGCGGACACTCGCTGCATGCCAGTCGAAGAAACAATGTGGGATGTTCGCGTGGCACGCGACTTCGAAACATGCGATCTGGAGCGGTTGCGCGCCGCATTTGCCGACATCATCACCAAGCGCCTGTCGCCGGGTAAGCGTCTGCTGCGGGTGGTGACGTGGTCCCAGAACGGGGGCTCGCTGTTCCGCGCGAACAACGGTGCCCGCCGCTACGCGGTGGCCTACGAGGTGGCGTTCACCGCATAGGCGCCGCATCGGCCAAAGGTCCGACGGTAGGCTCATGGTGTGCCGTTGCCTGCCGACCCCAGCCCCACTCTTGCCGAGTACGCCCACCCAGAGCGCCTGGTCACCGCCGATTGGCTGGCCAGCAACCTGGGCCGGCCCGGCTTGGCCATCGTCGAATCCGACGAGGATGTCCTGCTCTACGACACCGGCCACATCCCGGGTGCCGTCAAGATCGACTGGCATCTAGACCTCAACGATCCCAATGTCCGCGACTACATCAACGGTGAGCAGTTCGCCGAGTTGATGGACCGCAAGGGCATCAGCCGCGACGACACCGTCGTGATCTACGGCGACAAGAGCAACTGGTGGGCCGCCTACGCGCTGTGGGTGTTCACCCTGTTCGGCCACCCGGACGTGCGCCTGCTCGACGGCGGCCGCGACCTGTGGGTTTCCCATGGCCGCGACACCACCCTCGAGGTGCCCACCCGCCAGTCCAGCGGCTATCCGGTCGTCGAGCGGGACGACGCCCCGATCCGGGCCTACAAGGACGACGTCCTCGCCATCCTCGGCAAGCAGCCGTTGATCGACGTCCGCTCGCCGCAGGAATACACCGGCGAACGTACGCACATGCCCGACTACCCCGAAGAGGGTGCGCTTCGCGGCGGGCACATCCCCACCGCAAAGTCGATTCCGTGGGCCAAGGCCGCCAAAGACAGCGGTCAGTTCCGCAGCCGCGCCGAACTCGAGGAGCTGTACAGCTTCCTCACGCCCGAGGACGAGACGGTGGTGTACTGCCGGATCGGCGAGCGGTCCAGCCACACCTGGTTCGTGTTGACCCACCTGCTCGGGCTCCCCGGAGTGCGTAACTACGACGGCTCCTGGACCGAGTGGGGCAATGCCGTCCGGGTGCCGGTCGCGGTCGGCCCCGACCCAGGTGACGCCCCGGGCGCCTCATGAGTTCGATGCCGGCGGCCCTGGCGGAGGTCGTCTCCGACTTCCAGGAGGTGGCCGGCCAGGACAAACTGCAGTTGCTGCTGGAGTTCGCCAACGACCTGCCGCCATTGCCGACCCACCTCGAAGAGGCGGCGATGGAGCCCGTCCCGGAGTGCCAGTCACCGCTGTTTCTGGACGTCGACGCCTCCGACCGGGGCAATGTGCGGTTGTTCTTCAGTGCTCCCCCGGAAGCCCCGACCACGCGAGGGTTCGCCGCGATCCTGGCCACCGGACTGGACGGACAGTCGGCCGACGACATCTTGGCGGTGCCCGATGACTTCTACACCGCACTGGGGCTCGGCGCGTTGATCAGCCCGCTGCGACTGCGCGGCATGTCGGCAATGCTGGCCCGGATCAAGCGGCGGGTGCGCGCGGGCTGAGGACCCGAGCCTTTACCGGTTCGTCCGAAGTTTCGCGGAGAGTTTCGGAACGGAGTTGCCGGGCGCCGCGCGCCGGATCTCGGTTCCGTTTGGATCGATGATGGCTGAGTCGGTGACGACGGTGGTGCCTACCGCAGCATCGTCCACCTGGACTGCACGGACAGCAAGACCCTCGCCAGGTCGACAGGCGCCCACCTTTGACATGTCACCCAATTTCTCTGGCGCCCAAATGAGTTCGGGCGAAACCGTAATCCGCTCCTCGCCAGCCGGATTCACGATGGGCGAGGTGTAACAGGGATAGCTGTCGCCATTCGACATAGAGCGGAAGTATTGGTCCACAGCGATAGCGGGCGCTTGGTAGTACACCGTGATCGTGGCGCCTCGGGCTGTCGGTTCGGCGAAGTATCCGATCACCGGCAAGGGCCCGCGCTGCTCCGGCTCCGGCACCACGAAGGCCGCCTCGGCTGCCCGCTTCTGCGCTTCAGCCTCGCGCTGGCGTTTGTCGGCCGCTGACTTCGATATCTCGTCACCGATGAAGACGCCACCGAGAACCAGCGAAACGATGATCACGAAAACCCCACTGGCCCGGGTCATTCCGTAAGCGATGTCGCTGGGTTCGTTCGCTTCTGGGTTCTTGAACTTCCAGGACTGCATGGCCCACCACACGCGTCGCGGTGAGGCCGCGAGGACCCCGCCCACAACACGCCGACAACGATGACGAAGATCCCCGCGCCCATGGAAGAAGAGTAGTGGGGTGCGACGGCCGGTGAACGCGGCAAATCTGCTCGTCAACAGGAGAGATGGGACAGCTGACAGATCCGTGCAGAAAGCTACTCACCGGTAACCGACACCGGTTTCAGAAGCCTCAAGGTGCGGCGCATAAACTGCCCGCGATAGATTCTTAAAGACGTTTCTTAGAGAACTGCCGAGGAGGCACCGTGGCCAACCACGCCAGCTCAAAGATCTCCAAGGTGCTGGTCGCCAATCGCGGGGAGATCGCGGTCCGGGTGATCCGCGCCGCCAAAGACGCCGGACTGGCCAGCGTGGCCGTGTACGCCGAGCCGGACGCCGATGCACCGCACGTACGACTCGCCGACGAAGCCTTCGCCCTGGGCGGCCAGACTTCAGCCGAGTCGTACCTGGTCTTCGAAAAGCTTTTGGACGCCGCCGCCAAGTCCGGCGCCAACGCCATCCATCCGGGTTACGGCTTCCTGTCGGAGAACGCCGACTTCGCCCAGGCTGTGCTCGACGCCGGGCTGATCTGGATCGGGCCGAGCCCGCAGTCCATCCGCGACCTGGGTGACAAGGTCACCGCCCGCCACATCGCCGCCCGCGCCAAGGCGCCGCTGGTGCCGGGTACCCCGGACCCGGTCAAGGACGCCGACGAGGTCGTCGCGTTCGCCAAGGAGTACGGCGTGCCGGTCGCGATCAAGGCCGCCTTCGGCGGTGGCGGTCGCGGCATGAAGGTGGCCCGCACGCTTGAGGAGATCCCCGAGCTGTTCGAGTCGGCGACCCGTGAGGCGATCGCGGCGTTCGGCCGTGGTGAGTGCTTCGTCGAGCGCTACCTGGACAAGCCGCGCCACGTCGAGGCCCAGGTCATCGCCGACACCCACGGCAACGTCGTCGTCGCCGGCACCCGCGACTGCTCACTGCAGCGCCGCTTCCAGAAGCTGGTCGAAGAGGCCCCGGCCCCGTTCCTGACCGAGGCGCAGCGCAAGGAGATCCACGAGTCGGCCAAGCGCATCTGCAAGGAGGCCGGTTACTACGGTGCGGGCACCGTCGAATACCTGGTCGGCCAGGACGGCCTGATCTCCTTCCTGGAGGTCAACACCCGCCTGCAGGTGGAACACCCGGTCACCGAGGAGACCTCCGGCATCGACCTGGTGCGCCAGCAGTTCAAGATCGCCAACGGCGAGGCGCTGGACATCACCGAGGACCCGACCCCGCGTGGACACTCCTTCGAGTTCCGGATCAACGGTGAGGACGCCGGCCGCGGCTTCCTGCCCGCCCCCGGGCCCGTCACCCGCTACGACATCCCCACCGGCCCCGGTGTGCGGCTGGACTCCGGTGTCGAGGCCGGTTCGGTCATCGGTGGCCAGTTCGACTCGATGCTGTCCAAGCTCATCGTCACCGGCGCCACCCGCGAAGAGGCCCTGGAGCGCTCACGCCGGGCCCTGGCCGAGTTCCACGTGGAGGGTCTGGCCACCGTCATCCCGTTCCACCGCGCCGTGGTCTCCGACCCCGCCTTCATCGGTGACGGCGAGAAGTTCGACGTGCACACCCGGTGGATCGAGACCGAGTGGAACAACACCGTCGAGCCGTTCACCGGTGGCGACCCGATCGAGGAAGAGGACACCGTCCCGCGCCAGACCGTGGTCGTCGAGGTCGGTGGCCGTCGTCTCGAGGTCTCGCTGCCCGGCGACCTGGCGATCGGCGGTGGCGGCGGTGCCGCGGCTCCCGGCGTCGTCCGGAAGAAGCCCAAGGCCCGCAAGCGCGGCGGCGGTGGCGGTGCGGCGGCCTCCGGTGACTCGGTGACCGCGCCGATGCAGGGCACCGTGGTCAAGGTGGCCGTCGAAGAAGGCCAGGAAGTGGCCGCCGGCGACCTCGTCGTGGTGCTGGAAGCCATGAAGATGGAGAACCCGGTGACCGCCCACAAGGACGGCGTCATCACCGGCCTGGCCGTCGAGGCCGGTGCCGCCATCACCCAGGGCACCGTGATCGCCGAGATCAAGTAAACACATCCGTCGAGTGGCCACTTACGGCACGGATTCTCGTCAATCCTGTGCCATAAGTGGCCATTCGGCTTTCTTGGAGGTCCCATGGAACCCGTAGAGATCAACAACGGCCAGTGGTACCTGCGTGGGCTGCGCGCCGACGACCGGGTCGACGACCGGCCTGCGCTGGCCGATCTGGGTGAGGACGACCTGGACTACGTGCACGACGCCGCCGACGGCTGGGCCGATGACACCCGCTACACGTGGGCGGTCTGCGAACCGACCACCGGTGAACTACTCGCCGAGGTCATCCTCGACCCCGTCACCGGATACCTGAGCAGCCGCGGGCGCCCGGGCTTCGAGGACGCCGCCGCGATATCGGAAGACACCGTGCGCCGGTACGCCGCGGCCGTACTCGGGCTTGAGGTGCACACCTGAGCGGATACGCGTTCCGCTGACTCATCACCTCAACGCTCGTCGATGTCGAGGCCGGTGGCCAGATCACCGCACTCGATGACGGCGACGTCGTCGCGTCCGCGCAGAAACACCCTTGCGCCCTGGTCACCGTGCAGGGTCGCGGTGAGCGCCGCAAGATGCCGGCGGGCCACGACAACCGGATGCCCGGGCCGGCCCCCGTAGCTGGCGCGGGCCAGACCGGAACCGCCCGCGCGCGCCGCGCTCAGCACCCGGGCCACCACGTCGGCGCCGATGTCGGGGGTGTCGACGGTATGCAGGACAACCCATTCCGCTGCGCCTGCGGCCGCCACGCCCTCACGCACGGAGGCACTCATGCCCTCGTTCCATTGTTCGGCAATCACCGCGCGTGCCGGTTCAGGCACTCCCACCACCGCCGCACCCAACACCACGATCACATCGTCGCAGCCACCGTCACCCAACGCGGCTACCGCTCGCTTGAGCCAAACGCCACCCCCGGCAAGGACTTTCGGCATCCCGAACCGGCTCCCCGCGCCCGCGGCCAGGACGATACCGGTGACCGTGGCAGTGTCCGGCTTTCCATTCGACATACCGGTAAGTCTGCCCGTGGGCGTCCGGCGACCTGAGCAGGGCTTAAGAATCCGGCCGAACCAATTGGCGGGTGACATGGACAGCGGTAGGGTTCGAGACAGGTTGAGTTCACAGCCGCGGCACGTTGTCGACAGCCCGGGAACTTGCACCATCGTCGACTGACGCCGCACCAACAGTACGAATACATGTATTACGACTGATGGAGCCACACATGTCTGTCATTTCAGGAAACGCCCTGATCAACCACTCCGAGGACTCACCCGCCGCATTCGCCACCCGTCGGTTGCCGCCCGCGACGGCGGTGATCAGCGCCCGAGGCGAAATCGACGCGGCAAACGCCACGGCGTTCGCCGAGTACGCACTGCGGAACAGCGCCGATTCCGAACGGCTCGTGGTCGACCTGGCGAATGTCGATTTTTTCGGTACGGCAGGATTCTCCGCCCTCAGAACCATCGCGGACCACTGCTCGGCCGACGCCGTCGACTGGGTGTTGGTGCCCAGTAAATCCGTGAACCGGCTGCTGCGGATCTGCGACCCCGACTCCGGGATACGCGCGTGCTACAACGTGGCTGCGGCACTGTCCGCACTGAACGGCAAGACGCCGTTACTGCAGCTGGTCACGAAGTCGCGCTAGCGATTTCGCCAGCAGTCGCGATACGTGCATCTGTGAGACGCCGACCCGTTCGGCGATCTGCGTCTGCGTCATGGATTCGAAGAACCTCAGCACCAACACGGTCCGCTCCCGCTCGGGCAGTTGGGCCAGCAACGGTCGCAGAGTTTCTCGGTTGTCGATCTGGTCCAGACCGGTATCCATGTCGCCGAGGGTGTCGACGATCGCCGGCGCATCCTCGTCGCCGCCGCCACCGCTGTCGATCGACAGGGTGTTGTACGAGCTGCCCGCGACGAGGCCTTCCACCACCTCTTCACGGTCCATGTCCAGTTCGGCGGCCAGTTCAGAGGCCGTCGGTGCCCGCCCCAACCGCTGGGACAGCTCGGCCGTCGCGGCGCCCAGCCGCAGATGGAGTTCTTTGAGCCGGCGCGGAACTTTGACCGACCAGCTGTTGTCGCGGAAATGACGCCGAACCTCGCCCATGATCGTGGGCACGGCGAACGACACGAAGTCCGACCCGGCTTCGACGTCGAACCGGTTCACCGCGTTGACGAGACCGACACGCGCCACCTGCACCAGGTCCTCGCGGGGCTCCCCGCGTCCGTCGAAACGCCGAGCGATGTGATCGGCCAGTGGGAGGCAGCGCTGCACGATCCGCTCGCGCTGCCGTTCGAATCCCGGCGCGTCCTCGGACAGTTCGCTGAGTTCGCGAAACATGTCGCGAACGTCTGCATATTCCGAACTCACCGCAGCAGGCTCGCTCGTCTCGTCGTCAGACTGATGCCGAACACCCTGCCGGTGTCGGGCCCGTTACCGTCGGCGAACGTCTTGACCTCGTCGGTCAGCGAGCTGAGCACGTGCCAGCTGAAGCTCCCGGGCTCCACCACGGCAGCACCCGCACAGGTGGCCGAGGCGGTGATCACCACCGCGTCCTCGCCCGGCTCGATCGTCAGTTGCAGATTCGCCTGCGGTAACGCGGCACGGATCAACGCCGTGCAGGCCTCGTCCACGGCCAATCGCAGATCCGCGACGACGTCGAAGTCGAGGTCTTCGAAGGTTGCCACCGCGGCCACCAACGTGCGCACCACGGCCAGGTTCTCCAGCCTGGCGGCAACCCGAATCTCGACCGACCGCTCCGTGCGGTTCGTCTGCTTCAGTTGGCCTGGTTCGTCGGCCATCTCACCTCCCGGCGTCTCGGAGCGACAGTATCGTAGGCGGGACGTTCGGCTCACGACGGCATCCGATGACACGACTTCGATCTCGACTTCTGCACTGCGGCACTTTCTCCTGCACCCTAGCCTCATCCCACACAGATTCCCGCCAGGGATGCCCATCCGTTCGCTACCGGAAACCTGTTCACGACGTGGGATTATCGAAGGTATGGATTCGGACCGTCCCGACGTGGGTCAGCGCTGGGACCGCACGGCCCGCCACGAGACGGAAGCCGAACGGCTCGACCGCAACTGGACCAGTTTGCTCCAGGAGCTGCGGGTCGTGCAGACCGGTGTGCAGTTGCTCACCGGCTTCCTGTTGACCCTGCCCTTCCAGGAGCACTTCCCGATGCTCGATCGGCCGATGCGGGTGGTCTACCTCGTGACGGTCGCCTGTTCCGTGGCTGCCACCGGGCTCCTGATCGCTCCGGTCGGCATGCACCGCCTGCTGTTTCGCCGGCACCGGGTGAACCTGTTGGTCGCCGCCGCCCACCGATGCGCGTTCGCCGGATTGTTGTTGCTCGGTCTGGCCATGGCCGGGGTCGCCGAGTTGATCTTCGACACCGTCGCCGGCCGCGAGGCCGGCATCATCGCCGGCACGCTCGCGCTGCTGTTGTTCGTCAGCATGTGGCTGGTGGTGCCCTTGACAATGCGGCGTGGTGAGCCGATGCGGCTCAGCACGCCGATGTCGACGGGGCCCTCAGTCCAACTCGGCACGCAACGCGGCGAGTAGCGGCTTGGCGGCCTCGTCGAGGAATCGCTGTTGCCCCTCGTCGCCGATCTGCACCAGGGCGATGTCGGTGAACCCCGCCTCGCGGTAGGGCGCCACGGCTGCGACGATCGCGTCCAGGTCGGGACCACACGGGATGGCCTCGGCCACGTCCTCGCGACGCACGAACCGGGTCGCCGCGGCAAAGCCGGCGGGCGTCGGCAGATCCGCATTGACCGACCAGCCGCCGGCGAACCAGCGGAACTGGTCATATGCCCGTTCCACCGCGGCGTCGCGGTCGGGATCCCAGCACACCGGAATCTGGCCGATCACCTTTCCCTCGGGCAGCAGGCCGGTCGCCTGACGGCGTTGTTGCCAGCCGTCGACGATGTCGGCATCAGGGGCGACGTTGATCAAGTGATCGGCAGCCAACGACAGCTTCTCGACGGCTCTCTCACCGGCCATCGCCACCGCGATGGTGAGCGGCACTTCGGGGAGGTCCCAGATCCGCGCGGAGCTCACCTCGAAGAATTCGCCACGGAAGTCGATGAGATCGCCGGTGAGCAGTTCACGGATCAGCTTGATCGCCTCGGCGAGCATGTCGTGACGACGGTCGACGGTGGGCCACCCCCGGCCCACCACGTGTTCGTTGAGGTTCTCGCCGCTGCCCAGTCCCAGGGTGAAGCGGCCGTCGGACAGGATCTGCACGGTGGCCGCCTGCTGAGCGACGATCGCCGGGTGATACCTGATCGTCGGGCAGGTCACGTAGGAATACAGCTGCACGCTACTGGTGGCGTGCGCCACCGCGCCCAGCACCGGCCACGCGTTGGGGGCGTGACCTTGGCTGGCCAGCCACGGACTGTAGTGGTCGCTGCAGACCTCGAAGTCGAAACCTGCCCGCTCGGCTGCCATCGCGTAGTCGACGAGCTGACGGGGTCCGCTCTGCTCGGTCATCAGGGTGTATCCGAATCTGGCCATGCCGCCTGGATAACCCGTGCAGAACGGGACAAAACTGGGTATGCGATGGCCATGACCGAATCACAGACGGTGCAGGCACCGCCCGACGACGAGCGGCCGGCACGTACTTCGATGACCTGGGTACTGGCCATACTGACCATCCCCGCCGCCATCGCGGTGTTCCTCTACGGCATGGGTGCGGTGATGAGCATGGCCGGCTGCACCGGTGAGGTGTGCGCCGACAAGGGACCGGGAGAATTCTGGTTCGGGGTGTTGTTCTACGGAGCGCCCGTGGTGCCGGTGGTGGTGATCCTGTTGACGATGTTCATTTCGCGTTGGCGCTACAGCGTGCTGGTCCCGATCATCGGGTTGGCCCTTCTGGCAATCGATTTCGCTGTCCTTGCGGCTACATTCTGAGACCGCGCCGAGGCCCAGCCGACAGCGAGGCACCGACCCGGCCGTGCAGGCGGCCGGGTTGGCGCGCGTCCGGGTTCAGCTGCTGGGGTGCTGCCTCATGACGCCGGGATGGTCTGTGTACCAGCGATCCTCGATTCGACGGACCCTCATGTGCTCGATCGCCAGCCACACCGACCCGATGAGGAAACCGGCCGCGGACAGAGCGCCGACGGTGAATCCGACGTCGGAGTTGCCGGTGGCGAACGCGGCCAGGGTGCCGACGAACAACACCAACGCCATCAAGATCAACACCACCGCCGGCATGATGACGTTGTCCTTCATGGACTCACCGGCATGCGGTCGGGTCGTCCGGGCGTGGTCAACTGGATCTTTCGGACCCTTCATGGCTGCTCCTTCCCGCCATTGTCGCCCTACCTGCCGTATCGGGCTGTCTCCACGGTAGATCGCGACGGCTGCTCTGGCCAGGAAATACGGCGATCACCCCGACCTGGAGTCCGGCAGATAAGAAGACCCCGCTGCCGGTGGCAGCGGGGTCGCGGACAGCTCGATCAGTGATTGCGCAGCATGCCGATCAGCTGACCCTTGTTCTTGTCGGAATATCCTTTGATACCAAGCTCTTTCGCGCGACGCTTGAGATGGTCGACGGTCCAGTCGTCATAGGAGCCGGATTTTCCACCCGAGCGTCCGACACTCGAACGCCCCCTGGCGGCAGCGGCGTTGGAGATTCGAGCCGCCTTCTCCTTGGAATTACCTTCTTCTCGCAGCTCCTCGTAGAGCTTCTCGTCCTTGATCGACGAATTCGGCATCATGCACCTCCCTTGTTGTCAATGCCAGCTTCGTTGTCAGCTTCGATGTCAATACCAGCTTCGCCGGCCCGCGACCGGGCGCCCGATCATGCCGAGCAGCCAGAACACGGCGCCGATCACCAGCAGGATCACGCCCACCACCCAGAGCAGGTAGACGTCGAGGATCAGGCCGAGAATGAGCAGAATTGCCCCGAGCACAATCATGACAACCTCACTTCACGACGGCGATGGAATCCATCGCACTGGGTTGCGGCAAACGGCATTCGTCCACCTTCGGATTGACGCCCGCATAGTTCAACGGCCCGGCCAGGACCGTGAGTGCAATGGCGCCGGCAGTTGCACAGTTCGTTGATCCACCATGGAAATAGTCGCGCTGCCAGGCCGCGACGACGCCGATCAACAACCAGATGAGCACGAGCGTTCCCAATAATCCACCGATCCTCATGACGCCTCGGTTACCCGATTGACGCCCTGGTCAAACAGCGGTGCCGCGCAAAAGAAGAGGATCCTGAGAAACGCCGAACTTCGATTGTTGCAACTCGTGATCGGGCGTAAAGTCCACTTCAGGTTGAGCGCACAGCCGCCCGGAATCGTCATCGAGTGTCAGGGCCGCCAACTACCTACACTCAGGGGTTTTGAGCCCACAGAGCCACGTGGCGTGACCACAGTATTTCTACTGAGGGAGTCACAAATGCCGACAATCAGTGTCGCGAGGCGCACTACCACGGCACCCAGCGACCACACCCGTGCGCAGTTCGATGCGCAATGGCTCTGGCCGGCCACCGCAGTGGTCAACGTCCACGGTGAGCTGGACGCGTCGAATGCCGCCGAGTTGACGGAGTACGGAATTCAGCACGCCCGGCCGAGTGGTCAACTGGTACTGGACATGACGGCGGTGAGGTTCTTCGGCGCCTGCTGCTTCGCCTGCCTGCACACGGTCAATGTCCGGTGTGCCGCTGAGAACATCGACTGGGTTTTGATTCCGGGTAGCGCGGTCTCGCGGGTGCTGCGCATCTGCGACCCGGAGGGAACTTTGCCCGTTTCCACCGGCCTACCCGCCGCTCTGACCAAGCTACGCAGCCAACCGCGACAGCTCGAGTTGGTCGATCTCGAACGCTGACCGCCCGCCGGTTCAGCGCCGGACGGTCAGGGCGATGCCGAACAGCGTCCCGGCGCAACGATTGTCATTGCCGTCAATATCTTCGGTGAAGGTCTCGACACCATCAACCAGTGCGTGCAGCACGCGTCGGCTGAAGCCCCCCAGAGTAGGTGGCACCGGATCGTCGACCGCCGCGTCACAGATCGTCGACAGCCGCACCGTCACTTCGCGATCGCGCGGTTCTTCGGTGAGCGTGAGACCCGCACCGGCAGCGGCCATGTCGATCAACACGGTGCAGGCCTCGTCGACCGCCAGAGCCAACTCGGCAGCGGTATCGGTGTCCAGCCCCTCGTAGTTGGCCAGCGTGTCCGTCATCGTTCTCACCACCGCCAGCGCGTCCACGTGAGCCGGCACCTTCAGCTCAACAGCTCGAGACCTGGGCGTGTGATCGTATCCGGGGTGGGGTATCCGCTCGCCGTGAACCAGAGTCAAGACCGGCCGCGCGCGACGATGCCGACGGGCTTCCTCTTTGCCCGACCGGAAACCGCCCGACAATGACATATTTGCCACGTACCCACCGCACACGGCTACCTAAACCGAGGTGTCGGCAATGAGATTGCGCCGCAGCGTCGTCCGCGGCCCGGGGATACGACGGATACGCCGCGGGCGCGGCTTCAGCTACCGCGACGACACCGGGACCACGGTCACCGACGCCGCCACCCTGCAACGCATCGAGGAGCTGGTGATCCCGCCGGCCTGGAAGAGCGTCTGGATCTGCGCGTACCCGAACGGGCACATCCAGGCGGTCGGCACCGATGTCGCCGGCCGCCGCCAGTACCTGTACCACACCCAATGGCAAGAGGAGCGCGGCGAGGAGAAGTTCGATCGCGTGCTGGAAATGTCTGGCTCCCTTGTTGATTGGCGTACCGGTATTGCTACCGACCTGCGCCGTCGTGGGCTGACCCGCGACCGCGTGCTGGCCCTGGGGCTGCGGCTGCTGGACCTCGGCTACTTCCGGGCCGGCGGTGACCAATACGCCGAGGAGAACAACTCGTTCGGCATCGCCACGCTGCTTCGTGAGCACATCACCCTGCGCCCGGATGCGGTCGAGTTCGATTACCCGGCCAAGAGCGGGGTACGGCGGACCCTGCGCGTCGAGGACCCGGCCGTGGCTCGCGCCGTCCGCTCACTGCAACGGAGCCGGGCCGACGGCGAACGCCTGTTGGCCTACCGGCGCTCATCCGAGTGGATCGACGTGCACGCCGAGGATCTGAACATCCGGTTCAAAGAGATGATCGGCGACGACTACACGGTGAAGGATCTGCGAACCTGGCACGGCACGGTGCTGGCCGCCGAGGCGTTCGTCGACGCCGATCCGCCGGTCGACGACAAGGTGATCAAGCGCGTGGAATCGGCGGTGATGCGCGAGGTCTCCGAGTCGCTGGGCAACACCCCGGCGGTGGCCCGCAGCGCCTACGTCGATCCGCGGGTGGTAGAGGCCTACCGTGACGGCATGACCATCGCCGCCGGGGTACGGCGGGCGGCGCGTGTGCGCGACAGTGATAAACGGCAGGCGATCCTGGAGGGCAGCACTGCCCGGATGATCCGAAAGGTGGGCCGACGGAAATGACCGAGCCGACCGGTCAGAATCCGTTCGGTCGCCCGTTGCCGAGGTAGCGCAGGCCGGCTTCGGTCACCTGCCGCGGATCGAGCACGTTGCGGGTGTCGACCACCACCGCCGACGGGGCCTGTTCGGCGATGCGGGGCCAGTTCAGGCCGACGAACTCCGGCCATTCGGTGAACACCACGATCGCATCGGAATCCTTGGTGGCCAGGTATGGATCATCGGCCGTGGCGATCCCGGCCCGGCGCACGGCGCATAAGTCCACGGCGGCCAGTCGTGGGTCGTATCCGGTGAGCTGGGCACCCGACCGGCCGAGTTCGGCGCCGACCGCCAATGCCGGGGAATCGCGCAGGTCGCAGGTCCCGGCTTTGAACGTGAGCCCAAGGGCGGCGATCCTGGCCTCTGCGAGCGGAACCGGGATCGTCCGTTGCAAGGTGTGCAGGATCCGGCCGGCCTGCGCGGCATTGGTCGCACATGCCGAGGACACCTCGCCCAGCTCGATGCCATGACTGCGGGCCGTGTGCAGCAGTTCGGCGGTGTCTTTGGGCAGGCACGAGCCACCCCAGCCGGGGCCCGGAGCCAGAAAGTGCGGCCCGATGCGGACGTCGGCTCCCATGCAGCGGGTGACATCGTCGATGTCGGCCCCAACCTGCGCGCACAACTTGGCCAGTGAGTTGGCATACGAG
>NZ_MBEJ01000137.1 GCF_001953975.1 Mycobacterium sp. NS-7484 | reverse complement strand
TGCCGCTTGCACAGCTGTGCCCGTTCCACGGTGAGCAGCGGACTGTCCAGCACTGCGGTGAGGTCACCGAGCACGGCGTTCACCTGGGCGCCGGTTCCCAGCCCGATGATCATCAGTGGCACCTCGGTGTTGCGGCTGAAGAACCGGGCGCGGCGGCGGTGGCCGTGCTCGGTGACCTCACCGCAGTGCTGGACAGTCCGCTGCTCACCGTGGAACGGGCACAGCTGTGCAAGCGGGGCGCAGACGTGCTGACCCGGCCGGCCGAGTTGCCCGACAAAGATGCCGACGGCCGCCCACTCTGGCAGAAGTTGATGGTGCACACCGACGAAACCGCGCAGCACGACGGCGTCCCGATTCACCGGGCGATCGTGCGCACGCTTCTACAGTCCGGCGCGGTAGGCGGTGCGACCGTGCTGCGCGGAGTCTGGGGGTACTGCGGTGACGGTAAGCCCCACGGCGACAGGGTGTTACAGCTGGGACGTCATGTGCCGGTGACGACCGTCGTCGTCGATACGCCGCAACGGATCGCCGCGGCCTTCGACATCGTCGACGAGCTCACCCGTGCACACGGGGTGGTCAGCGCGGAGATGGTGCCCTCGGCCACCGTCATCGATGCGGGCCACCGCCTCGGCGGCACCGACATGGCGCGTTTTAGTTACTGACCTCACAGCGAGCTTGGTAAGGCTAGCCTATCTTTTGCATGGGGTGTAGCGTCCCACCCCATGCAGTCGACAACTCCCGAAGCGGTCAGCGCCGCCCTCACCGAGATCCTTCGCGACGACATGAACGTCGATGTCCGCCGGGTGACCAGGGAATCCCGACTCGTCGACGACGCCGGACTGGACTCGGTGGCATTCGCCGTGGGCATGGTGGCGATCGAGGACAAGCTGGGGATCGCCCTGTCCGAAGAAGACCTGCTCAGCTGCGACACCGTTGGTGATCTGGAAGCGGCAATCCTGGCGAAAGTGCCTGCCGCGCAGAGCAACCAGTGAGCGTGCTGGCCGAGGCGCTCGCCGCAGCGCTGCCCTCGACGGACACCGACCTCGTGGTGTTCGACCCCGAGGCGCGCACCTGGAGCCGTCACCCGTGGGGGCAGGTATATGCCCGCGCCGAAAACGTCGCCGAGCAGATCGGTCACGACGGATCCACAGCCGTCGGCGTGGTCGGTGAGCCGACGATCGAGGGAATCGCGACGATCATCGGGGCACTGCTGTCCGGTGCCGCACTGTCGGTGCTGCCCGGCCCGATCCGGGGCGCAGACGCCCACCAGTGGGCACAGTCCACGCTGAACCGGTTCGCCGGCATCGGGGTGGGCACCGTGTTCAGCCACGGTGAGCACCTCAGGCTGCTGGAGAAGGCCGAAACCTCCCTGAAATTGCACGACGACGTCGTCGTCGCCCACCCCCAGCGCTCCACCACGCTGTCACTGGGATCCGGTGAGTTCGCCGTCCTGCAGGGCACCGCCGGCTCCACCGGCACACCACGCACCGCCCAATTGTCACCATCGGCGGTGCTGGCCAACCTGCGCGGCCTCTCCGAACGGATCAGCTTGTCGGACAGCGATATCGGCTGCTCGTGGCTGCCGCTGTATCACGACATGGGGCTGACCTTCCTCCTCGCCGGGGCGGTGGCCGGCATCGAGGTATGGCAGGCGCCGACGACGGCGTTCGTGGCCTCGCCGTTCAGCTGGGTCCGGTGGCTCACTGAGAGCCGCTCGACGCTGACCGCCGCGCCGAACATGGCCTACGGCCTGATCGGCAAGTACTCCAGGCGGCTGACCGATCTGGACCTGTCGGCCGTCCGGTTCGCACTCAACGGCGGCGAACCGGTCGACTGCGAGGCGACCAGCCGGTTCGGCACCGAGCTGTCCCGTTTCGGGTTCAACCCGGGCGCCCTGTCCCCGTCGTACGGGATGGCCGAATCCTCTTGCGCGGTGACGGTTCCCGTCCCCGGTCTCGGTGTCGTTCTCGACGAGATCACCGTGGCCACCGATGCCGGGGAAAACCGGCAACAACTCGCCGTCCTCGGCCACGCCATTCCCGGCATGGAAGTGCGCCTGCGCCCCAGCGAGGACAACGCGGGCATCGTCGGCCGCGAGGTCGGTGAGATCGAGATCCGCGGCACCTCGATGATGTCGGGATACCTCGGCCAACCATCGCTGAACGCCGACGACTGGTTCGCCACCGGCGATCTCGGCTATTTCGTCGACAGCGGACTCGTGGTGTGCGGCCGCACCAAGGAACTGATCACAGTGGCCGGCCGCAACATCTTCCCCACCGAGATCGAGCGGGTTGCCGCACAGGTCAAGGGTGTTCGTGAAGGCGCAGTCGTGGCCGTCGGCGCCGGCGAGAAGGCGGTGCGCTCGGGGCTGGTGATCGCGGCGGAATTCCGTGGCGCCGACGAGGCCGAAGCCCGCAGCCAAGTCATCCAGCAGGTGGCGTCCGAGTGCGGCATCGTGCCCTCCGACGTGGTGCTGCTGAAACCGGGCTCACTTCCCCGCACCTCCTCGGGCAAGCTGCGCCGCCTGGAGGTCAAACGACAGATGGAGGCAGCGAAGTCATGACCGCCACGATCCCGACGCCCGCGCCGGCCACCACCACCCTCGACGAGTACCGCGACCTGTTGGACCGGGTGTTCGACGACCAGGTCAAGGCGTGGACCGCCGAAGCCGAAGAAACCGAACGCTTTCCGCGTGCACTCATCGAGCACCTGGGCCGCAACGGGGTGTTCACCGAGAAGTGGGGCGACGGCCAGCAACCCGATGTGGCCAAGCTGATCGAGTTGGCCTTCGCGCTCGGGCGGACCGGCTCCTCCGGTATCGGCGTGGGTGTCAGCCTGCACGATTCGGCCATCGCCATCTTGCGCCGGTTCGGCAAATCCGATCACCTCCGCACCATCTGCGAGCAAGCGGTGCGGGGCGAGGCCGTGCTGTGCATCGCCGCCTCCGAAGAATCCGGCGGCTCGGATCTGCAGATCGTCGAGACCGAAGTCCGTACGGCCCGAGACGGATTCGAGATCAAGGGCATCAAGAAATTCGTCTCGCTGTCGCCGGTCGCCGACCACATCATGGTGGTGGCCCGCAACGTCGACCACGATCCGACGAGCCGACACGGCAACGTCGTCGTCATCGCCGTCCCGACCGCCCAGGTCGAGGTGCAGACGCCCTACCGGAAAGTGGGCAACGGCCCGCTGGACACCGCCGCGGTACACATCGACACCTGGGTGCCCGCCGACCATCTGGTGGCTCGGGCGGGCACCGGCCTTGCGGCGATCTCCTGGGGCCTCGCGCACGAACGCATGTCGATTTCGGGCCAGGTGGCCTCAGGGTCACAGCGCATCCTGGGTATCACGTTGGCACGCATGATGAAACGCCGGCAGTTCGGCCACACCCTGTACGAGCACCAGGCACTGCGGATGCGGATGGCCGATCTGCAGGCCCGCGTCGACATGCTCCGTTACGCCCTGGCCGGGATCGCCACCCACGGCAAGCTGGACCTGCGGGCCGCCGCAGCGTTCAAGGTGACCGCCGCGCGTCTGGGTGAGGAGGTCGCCTCCGAGTGCATGCACATCTTCGGCGGCTCGGGCTATCTCGTCGACGAGACGCCGCTGGGCAAGTGGTGGCGCGACATGAAGCTGGCTCGGGTCGGCGGCGGTACTGATGAGGTGCTGTGGGAGCTGGTGGCCGCGGCCATGAAGCCCGACTACGACGGTTACGCCGAATTCGCCGGAGCCTGAACCGTTTCCGGTCCTGACTCCGGCTGACGCACGTTATCCGGCGGCGCCGAAGGCGTCGTCGGGCGTGCGCGGCAACGCGTAGAGGGCCATGCGCCGGTTGGACATCTGATGCTCACCGAGGAACTCGCAGCCGGCCCACTCACACAAACGGCGGGCACCGGAGTTGCGGTGATCCGGATCGAACATGATCCGGCGGCAGTCCGGCTCGCGCTCGAACACGCTGGCCACGATGCGCGGTAACAGGATCGGGCCCATCCCGCGGTTGACGAACCTCAGGTCGGCGATCGCGGCGTGCATGCCGATGTCGTGCGGATCGGCCGCGTAGCGAGGTGCGATCGAATCCTTTGCGGCCCGGTACAACTCGACGTAGCCGGCGGGCTTTCCGCGGAAGCTGGTGATCAGCGGCCGCGAGTACTCGCCGTCGAGTTGGGCCTGCAGATACCGGCGCCAGCGATCCACCGGCCACGCGTATTCCCAGGCCTCCACCAGATGCGGACGGTTCATCCACTCCGAGACCATCTCGGCGTCGCCGTCGGCGTCGACCAGCCTGATGTCGTAGGGATCGGCCAGCACCGGTGTCGGGGGTGCGTCGACTGCGCGCACCTCGTCGGTGATGTCGGTCAGCTCGCGTTTCAGGACGGGGCCCGTCGGCACGTCCGTCACGTCGGTATCGATATCGGTCATTGAGCGCCGAGCCTACCGCAGTGGGTGAGGATAGGTTTACCTTCCCTGCCTGCGTGGGACGGCTCCGGCGAGCCCCGACCGGGCTGTGTCCGCACGGCGTGCGATGGTAGGACCATGGGCGTCGACCGGGTGACGGATCTGCAGCGTTGGGAGGACTCCGGCGCGCACTGGCGCGTGCTCAGCCGCACCGCGGACAGCCTCACCATCGCCTTGCTGCGGTGCGACGGTGGCGAGGAGGTCGAGCGGTTCACCTCGACCGACCCCCGCCTGCGCGAATTCGTCGGCTCCCGCACCGGTAGCGACGACTGATCAGATCACCGGGGCGAAGCGGGCCAGCCGAGCCAGATGATTGCGGTCCTTGACACCGAGTTTGGCGAAGATGCGGTAGAGGTGCCCGTCGACGGTGCGTACCGACAGGCACAATCGGTCGGCGATCTGCCGGTTGTGCAGGCCGGCACCGACCAGTTTGACGATCTGCCATTCCCGATCGGTGAGCGGCAGCCGATCCCCGACATCCCGCAGCGCCGGGGTCCGTGCACCGCTGCGGCCGGACAGCCACAGGGCCCGAGCCGTCGACTCCCAGCCCCTGCCCCGGCAGTCGGACCGCGCATACTCGGCAGCGGCGTGCGCGGCGGCGTCGGCCGCCAGCGCCAATGCTCCGGTCGTTTCGAACAGGTCCGCAGCCGCGGTGAGCTGCTCGGCATCATGGCCGGCCAGGCCGAGGCTGTGAGCCCCGACGGCGTCGGCCAGTTGTCCCGGGGACCGGCGCACCAATCGGCTGATCCGCCGGTGACCGGAGATGTCGCCGAACCGCAGTGCCGTGTGCAGGGCCGTCAGCTCGACCGCAGCCATGCCGGCCACCTTGGCGCTGTGGGCGCCCTGCATCGCATGCTTGCCGGCCAGTGTGCTGTCACCGGTGGCGGCCGCGACCCAGGCGCGGGCCAGGTCCAGTTCCGGTCCGAACACCCGCACCGACGCGATGTCGGCGGCCTCGGCCCGTGCCAACGCAGCGCCTGCCGCGCGGCCGTTGCCGCGCATCCCCTCGGCCTGGGCCAGCCACGCGGCCACGAGCATCGACCAGCCAGGCGGAAGTCGCCGCGGGGTGGTCCAGACGGCGGCGTGGAGCGCGTCACAGGCCGACGACAGCGCACCGCGAGCCAGTTCCACGCGGCCCGACAGCGCCGTGACGATGGCCTCGGCCTGCGGGAAACCCGCGGCCAGGACGGCGTAGCGGTCGCACACCTTCTGCGCGCCCGCCAGGTTCCCGTCGGCCAGGTCCGCCGACACCCGTGCAAAGGCGAGCCAGTACCGCTGAAGTCCCGACTCGCACCGCTGGGCGGCACGTTCGCCGGCCTGCGCCGCAGCGGTGGCATCGCGTGACCGGCCCGCCAAAGCCAACGCGCCGGCGGTCGCCAGGGTGGCGCACACCTGTGCGTTCGGTAACTTCTCGTCGTCGGACAGCGGGGCGCCGAGGGCGATCGCGTCCGACAGCTCACCGGCGAAGAATGCGAAAACGGCATCCATCGCGGCCACCGGACGCACCGTGCACAAACCGTGCAGCCGGTCACGCAGCAGCTCGAGCACCGCATGCGCCGCGTCGGCGCGTGCACATCCGAAGAACAGGTTCGAGGCGCGTAGGAAGGCCCACCGGAACAGCATCGGTACGTCGTCGAAATCCGGCGCCCAGCGCGCCAACAGGTGCTCGGCTTGCTCACCGCGGCCCTGCCAACTCATCGCCTCGGCCAGCACGACAGCTGCCGCCGGCCCGGCACCGTGATCCAAGGCGTATCGCGCAAGGTGTTCTGCGAGAGTCAGATTCGACATGGTGACCGCACTGGCCGCGGCATCGGCGATGACGTCCGGCGCGACCCTGACATCACCCCCGACCATGAAGCGGGCCAGCTGAAGGCGGGCGCGCACATCGAGCACAACGCCGTCACGGCGCGCGTGCAGCCGCTCACCGAGCAGGACGGCCAACCGCGTACAGATCTGGCGGGTACGGGTTTCCGAGCATCGGCTGCGGGCCACCTCACCGACGATGGGATGGCCGGGTTGCACCACCGTGCAGCCCGCGTCGTTGAGCACTCCGATCGCCCCTCGACGTTCGACACGGTTGACGGCGTCGATGTCGCAGGCCTCGACCAGCACATCCCAGTCGAGCACCTCGGCGGTCGAGACCACCTCCACCACGTCACGTTCGTCCGCTGTCAGCGTGTCGAGCCGCGAAGCGATCAGAGCGTGCAGATCGGCACTGGCACGCAGCATTCCGCGCAACCGCCACCGGCCATCGTCGAACACCAACGCCTTGTCGTCGCGCGCCGCGTTCACCACGCCCCGCAGATAGAGCGGGCTACCGGAGGAGTAGCGGTGCAATTCGTCGACCGCGCGAGCGTCGACGTCACCGTGCATCACCGCCGCGATCAATTCACGGGTCTGGTCTCGGCTGAAGGGTTCCAGGTCCATCCGGAGCAGCAACTGCTCTTTCCACAAACTGGTCACCGCGTCGGACGTGGCGGCACCGTTCCGAATGGTGAGGATCAGTTTCGGCGAACCGTGTACCACGAGTTGCTGGACCAGCAGCGCTGACAACGGATCGAGATGCTGGGCGTCATCGACCACGATGACGAGGTCGGGATCCGATGCCAGCGCCTCGTAGGCGGCGGCCAGCATCACCGTGGGATCGAGCGCGTCGGCCAAGGTCAGTGCGCGGTGAAAAGCGCCGAGCGGCACCGACTGTCCCGTCTCGGTGCCCAGTGCGAACCGCACCCGGCACCCGTCGGCCTCCAGTTGCTCGGCCAACGCCCAAGCCAACGCCGACTTGCCGACGCCCGTTCCTCCGGCCAGAACCAACCCGCGGAAACCGTCGCATAGTGCCTGCGCGGCTTCGCGCAGTTCGGCCTCTCGTGCGACAAACGGCCAGTCGGACAACTACGACCCCCAGATGCTCCGCGTCGTACCGGGCCGACGTTACGCCGCCGCGCATGTCCGTATCGGTGATCGGCACCCACGAATCGTGAATCATTGCCTCAGGAAGCACTTCTGGCGTCGTGCAGATCCAACTACCCGGTAGGCTGCACCACCCACACCCCTCGGCGCAACACCCCCGTCACCGTCAGATCCGAGTCCAACACCACCAGATCGGCTCGTGCCCCCGGCTCCAGAGCACCGGCCGACAGGCCCAGTGCCCGAGCCGGGTTGACCGAGGCTTGACGGGTGACAAGCATCAACGCCTCGTCACGGGTCAAACCGCAATGGCTCACGGCGAACCGGACCACGCGGTCCATGGTCGCCGTGCTCCCGGCGATCGTGTTCATCCCCGCGACGAGCGCCACTCCGTCGGCCACATCGACCGGTACCGGTCCGAGCGGATATCGGCCGTCGGGCATCCCGGCAGCTGGCATCGCATCGGTGATCAGCGAGACGCGGTCCGGTCCGACTGCGCGGGTGACATGTCGATAGATGGCAGCGTCGATGTGGACGCCGTCGGCGATGAGTTCGACGGTGACACCGGGATCCTCCATGAGCGCGATCACCGGGCCCGGCTCCCGTTGGTCGATGGGCCGCATGGCGTTGAACAGATGTGTGCCGACGCTCGCACCGGCGTCGATCGCGGCCCGGGTCTGTTCATAGGTGGCATCGGTATGGCCGAGGGCCACCACCACTCCGGCGTCGACGAACCGCCGGATCGCCGACAGCGCGCCCGGTCGCTCCGGGGCGATGGTCACCATCCGGATGGTTCCGGCTGCTGCGGTGAGCATCCGGTCGATCTCTGCGGGGTCCGGGTCACGCATGAGCGCGGGTTGATGGGCCCCGCAGCGCACGGTCGACAGCCACGGACCTTCCAGGTGAATTCCGTCGATCACCCCGGCCTGCGCCTGCTCGGCAAGTGCGGAAACTTGGCGGAGGAGGTCCTCGGGGCCCGCGGTGACCAGCGACGCGATCATCGTGGTCGTGCCATGCCGGCGGTGCAGTGCCACCGCGGTATCGGTATCGACCGACGAGGCGGCCGAAAACCCGCCGCCGGCCCCGCCGTGGGCATGGGTGTCGACGAAACCCGGGACCACCGTGACGGAGCCGAGATCGTGATCCGCGGGCCGGGGTGGCCTCCCGGCACCGATGGCCACGACCCGATCGCCAGACAGCTCAATCCATCCCGGGCGCAGCAGCTTTTCGCCCGTGATGAGGGTGCCGGCGGCAAGTAGCATCCCGGCTTACTTCTGCGCCGTGAAAAGCTCTGCACCCGAGGCGATGTCGAGTCCATCGGTGACCGCCTCGGCCACGGTCACGTTATCGGGGTCACGCTCGTCCATGACCACGACCGGAACGATCGGATCGAGCCCCTTGGCCACGACCGCCGGAACGTCGTAAGTGATCATCAGTGCTCCGGCGGCGACGTCATCGCCCTGGCTGACGTGCGTGGTGAAGTGTTCGCCGTTCAACGAGACGGTGTCCAGTCCCAGGTGCACGAGGACGCCGACGTTGTCGTCCGTCATGATGACGTACGCATGCGGCATCAGTTTCAGCACTTTGCCGCTGACCGGGGCGATGGCTTCGGTCACGCCTGGCGACGGAACCACCGCCGCGCCGTACCCCACCAGACCACCGGAGAACACGGAATCCGCGACCTCCCGAAGTGGTACCGCGCGTCCTGCGACCGGGGCGAGTACTCGCGTCCTGCTCACTGTGATGGCTCCTTTGCGCCGCGATCGGACTCGTGCCCTCAAACAATACGAGCGTGCTGAGCGGGGATCTCCAGTTCATCTCGTCTGCCCATGCTCTCGTCTAAGCTTCCGGTCAGCTTCGGGACGGGTCGCACCGGGCGGCCAGAAGGGCGACAGGCATGAGCAGCACGACGGGAACCGAAGGAGCACAGCCGAAGTCCGGTGTACAGGTCCGTGGTTTCGGTCAGCTACAACGCCTCGGCAAGAGCCTGATGCTGCCGATCGCGGTTTTACCGGCCGCCGGTATCCTGCTGCGACTGGGCCAGCCCGATCTGTTGGGCCGGATCGACTCCCCCGTCATCGGTCCGTTCTTCAAGGCGATGAGCGCCGCCGGCGACGCCCTGTTCAGCAATCTGCCGCTGTTGTTCGCCGTCGGTGTCGCGATCGGCTTCGCTCGCAAGGCCGACGGTTCGACAGCACTGGCCGCGGTGGTCGGTTACCTGGTGATGGCGGCTGTCTTCACCACCATGTCACCGATCGTGCTCGCCGGCGAGGTGGACAAGGCCGGCGATCAAGCCCAGATCAACTACAGCGTGTTCGCCGGGATCGTGGTGGGCCTGCTCAGCGCATGGTTGTTCGACCGTTACCACACCATCCAATTGCCTTCCTACCTCGGCTTTTTCGGTGGCAGGCGCTTCGTGCCGATTGTGGTGTCCCTCGCGAGCCTGTTCCTGGCCTTCGTGATGAGCTATTTCTATCCGATCTTCGATGCTGGGCTGACGGCATTGGGACGGTTCATCGGCGCCAGCGGAGCGGTGGGTGCGTTCGTCTACGGATTCGCCAACCGCATGCTGATTCCGTTGGGGCTGCACCACATCCCGAACTCCTACGTGTGGTTCATCTACGGGGACTACCAGACCCCGGACGGCACGGTGGCCACCGGCGAGCTCACCCGATTCGCCGCCGGTGATCCGTCCGCAGGCATCCTGACGGCCGGGTTCTATCCCGTCTTGATGTTCGGATTGCCTGCGGCAGCGTTGGCGATGATCCTGGCGGCGAACAAGAAGCAACGGAAGGTCGCGGTCGGGATCCTGTCGGCGGCAGCCCTGACCGCCTTTCTCACCGGCGTGACCGAACCGCTGGAGTTCGCGTTCATGTTCGTCGCCTTCCTGCTCTATGTCATCCACGCGGTGCTGACCGGGCTGTCGCTGGCCATCGCCTACCTGCTCGACATCCATCTCGGTTTCTCGTTCTCCGCCGGGCTCATCGACCTGCTGCTGTACGGCGGCGCGCCCGCGGCTCACAACATCGGGTTGCTCCTCGTCATGGGTGCGGGGTTCTTCGTCGTCTACTTCGTTCTGTTCTACGTGGCGATCACGAAATGGAACATGCGCACGCCCGGGCGGGAGCCCGTCGGTGACTTCGACGCCGAGGAACATGCCAACCTCGGCGACACCGGGGATGCGGTCACCACGTCGGCACGGGAGCACTCACAGGCCGAACAGGTCATCGCGGCGTTCGGCGGGCGCGAAAACCTGGTTCGGGTCGACGCCTGCATCACCCGACTCCGGATGGAGGTGGCGGACACCGCCAAAGTCGATCACGCGCACCTCAAAAGCCTCGGTGCGGCAGGCGTCGTCGAGGTCGGCAACAACGTGCAGGCCGTGTTCGGTACCGATTCCGAGGCGCTGAAGAACGCCATCCTCGACGTTCTCTAGTTGCGCGGACGGTTCAGACCGACAGCAACCGGTGGAAGAAGTCGCGGTAGCGCGTGAGCGCCACGCGAAGATCTTCCGTCGAGGCCTCCTCGCCCCGCGACCATTGCGCCTCGAGCCGGGAACGGGTGTCGGCGAAACTTGCGGTGAGCTCGTCGACGACTTCGGACACCAGGTTGTCGGCCTTCTGGACGCACTCTTTCGGGTCGTCGACAAAGGCGGCCTGAACCTCATTCCACCGTGCGTGGAGACCGGATCGATGCTCGTCGGCGAACAACAGCGTGTTGTCCTCGGCCGGCGCCGCGGCCGTTGCCGGCGCCGGATCGGCCTCGCCCGCCGGTGATGGCGTTCTCGCCTGCGCACCTTCGGTTTCCGGCATATCCGGCAGTTCTGGTTGAGCGCTCGGTGTCCGCTCGTCGTGGGTGGTCATGCTCGCGCCTCCTTCGCCGAATCCGTACCCGACTCGTGCCGGCCGGCGACTCCTGGCCCGGCAGCCTCCGCGCCGGCACCGCGCGGCGTGGACTCTTCGGCTCCGGCGTCGGTGCGGCCGTCGCCGTCATGGCCGACGCCGAGCAGTTGCTCGAAGAGCGCGCGATAGTGGACGATCGCCTCACGTTGCGCCTCGGTGCCGATCTCTCCCTGCTGCTGGGCGAGATGCAGGATGTGCGCCGCGCGGTAGTGCTCGACGACCTTCGGGTGGTCGACCGAGATGTCGGCCGTACGTTGCTCGAAATCGTCTACCGGATAACCGCGTTCACGCATCACCTCGGTCACCAGTCGATCCGCCTCACTGACCGACGTCGCCGGATCGTCGACGAACCCGGCCTGGGTTGTCTTCCACGCCTCGGCGTACCGCGACCGCGATTCCGGGGCCAACTCTTTGATGTCGAGCTTGTTGTGCTTGCGTTTACGTGCGAGCAGTTCGCGTTCGGCCGCGCGTTTCCCACCTGCCGTCTCGACTGCACGTTCGTACTCCGGCCCGAACTGTCCCTTGAGCCGTTCGCTTCTCTTCTGACGCATCATCGACGCTGCCACCACCACCGCGAGCAAGACGATGACGGCGACAACCACGGCGATGACGATCCAACTCCATGTAGGCATTTCTTGACCTCCTGCGACGGAGGGTTACCCGCACGTTGTCTGCACAAACGTCAATTCCGCGCCTGTACCCGTCTACTTGCAGTAGGACCGAGTGGCATAGTCGAGCGCCTGCCGATACAGCGGATCCAACTCTCGCGCGGTGGCCACCGCCTCGACGGCCGTGGCGCGATCGGCCGGGCACGACGGCGAGTGCAAGGCCGGCCACTGGTTGGCGATCTCGTCGACGATCGTGTGGTTGAGCGCGTCGATGGTGCTTCTGGATGCGCCGAGATCAGGTGCACTCACCGGCGCGGCGGACGGGTCGAGCTTCCATCGGGCGAACAGGCCATGCTCAACCGCCACGGTGGCGTCGATCTGGTCCCGGAACACCGCGCCCACATAGTCTTGGTCGAGGTTCCGCGCGCCCGCCTGGGCTCTGGTGGCGTCGATGACCTGCTGTTCGCGTCGCACATCTTCGATCGGCCCACCGGTGCGGAACTTGTTGGCCGCCACCGGATCAGCGGTCTGCAGACGTTGCGCGGCGGCGTCGACCAGTGGCTGTAGTGGGCTGGAGCCCTCGGCTCGGGCGGGCACAGCGCACAGCACCGCGACGAGCACGCCGGCGGCTGCCATCCGCGCCGTCGTCACAGCCGGGCGAAGCATTCGTCGGACTCGTCGTCGGGAATGGAGGCGTTCTGACTGGAGAACTTGCCGACCACCCCGGCGTCGGTCACCGCGACGCTGTCCGCGCGGATACCCAGCGGGTAAGCGTCGTTCAGCTTAGTCGTCAGCCCGGTCAGCGCTGTCTGCACGGTGTCCTTCGCGAAGGGGCCACTGACGTCGGTGACCTCGAGCTCCAGGTTGCCGTCGTCGACCACCGGTTTGGCGGTCACGTTGGTGTCCCCCACCGCCTGCAAGGTGATGGTGCCCGCGGCGGGATCTGTACTGACATCGGTGACCAATGCCCCCACGCCCGGCAGGTTCTCCGCCACCGTGTCCTTGATCCCGGCGGTCGTCCAGCTCAAGGTGGCGGTCAACGAGCCGATGGTGCCTTTCGAGTGGTCGGACTTCTGCAGCCGGATGTCCGACAGGGCGACGTCGGCGGTCATGCCCTGGGCCGCCTGCACCCGCTTACCCCCGGTCTCGACCGAGATGTTGGTGTAGTGCCCGGTCATGTGCTGCCACAGGAACGGCGGCTTGACCCCGAAGGACACTGACGCGGTGTCCTCGACGACGCATTCGGCCACCGCGACGAGCACTGACCCGGCCTTGTGTCGTGCGTACAGTTCGGCACCCGTCAGGCCGATGACCCCGAGCGCGACGGCGATGACGGCGATCAGGACCATCGCCTGCGGGCTGCGCCATCGCGAAGAAGGCTTCGCCGGCTTTTCCGGCGTGGCCGGTGCAGCCGCCGCCACCGGACGGGGCTTCGACATCTTCTCGGTCGGGGCCTCAGGCGGCTGGTAACGCGCCCTGATCTGTTCGGTCGCGGGCTCGGGCGGTTGACGACGCGCCCGAATCTGTTCGGTGGGTGCGTCACCCCGTCCTGGACGGGGCAACCGTCGGGTGGCCGGGTCGGGCGGCGGCATGGGACCCCGGCCCTGCCTGGATTGCCGTCCGGGTTCGCCGGGGCGTTGCGGCGGTGTCGGCATCTGGGTCATTCTGCCGCAATTGCGCCCCGCTCAGCGGGCGGCCACGCCTGTGGGTTCGCTCCTCATTCCGGCGTGGCCGCGAGGCCCGGTGCCGCGGTGTCGGGCTGTTGTTGTAGGCCGGCCGGATTCGCGGTGGCCGCCGCGGCGATCGACAGCCCCGCGATCACCAGGCACAGCACCGTGTAGACCAGGCTGCCGATGGGATCGCCGTCGGCGGTGACGCCGTCGACGGCGCCGAAGTAGGCCGGCAGTGCCGTCACCCACAAGACCGTCATGACCGCCAGGTACACCGCGGCATAACGCAGGATCAACGGGTTGGCGTAGCGCACGGTAGCCGGATCGCGGTCCTTGCGCAGGGTCGACCATTGGCGCAGCAGCACCGGGATCGCCACGACGCTGAGCACGACGAGTTCAGCCGCATAGATGACGCCGCCGACGGTTGTGCTGCCCGAGATCGTGGCACCGAGCGTGGCCGGCAGGGGCAGCACCGCGGTGCCGATCGAGGCCAGCACGCCGACGACGATGGTGCGGCCCACGATCTGCATCCCGCTGAACGTCTTGCCGTCCTGAACGTGGCGGCCGACGAACAATTGCACGCAGAACGCCAGCGACATCGGCCACAGCGCGGCGAACACCACCACGCTGGGCAGCGGCACCGAGTCGAAGAAGGGCTGGTTCATCGGATGATCCAGCGTCCACTCCCACCACCGCAGTTGGGGGCCGAGGTGGTCGAAGATCTCGTAGAACGCGTGATGGACGAATCCGACGCAGATGGCGCCGACGAACACCCCGTGGCGGCGGAAGACCCCGAGAGTCCGGACGATCTCGTAGGCGACCGTGGCCATCATCGGGTAGATGGCCACGATGTACAGCGGCAGCCGGCCCCACAGAAAGTCCACGGTGAACACGTTGTGGGCGAACATCGTGTCGACGTGTTCGGCGATCCCGAAGGCACCCGGGAAATACAGGGGCGGTTCGATGATCAGCAGGTAGGCGATGGCGCCGAACCACAGCACCAGGTTGGTCGGATCGTTGTGCCGGCGCAACCGCATGATCGCGTACACCAGGGCCAGCACCGCACCGACGATCACGGTGATCTCCAGCACCGGGAGCGTCCAGTTCTCCAGCCCGAACGGGTTGCGGAACTCGGCCACGCCTCCGGCGGTGTCACACGAAAACCCCAGGCGCTCAGCCAAACCCGAGAAAGTCGGGGTGCACAGGTCAGACACCGGCGGCACTCGCCTTCTCCTCGGCAGCGTCACCGGCGGTGTACCACTGCGTCACGTCGTAGCCCTCCTCGTAACGCTGGAACCATTCGTCGGCCAACACCGGCAGGTTCTCGTGTGCCGGGTTGTGACCCGGGATCTGGCTGCGCACGACACCGACCAGAGCAGTCAGCATCTCGCGTACCGGCAGGTGGGAGAACGCGTTCTCCACCGGTCCGTCGTAAGGGGTCTTGGTGAACGGAAGTTTCTGCAGCAGAGCCTTTTTCCGGGCCTGCATGCCGAACATCGACATCGCGTCGATCTGGCGTTCCTCCAACGGCACGTGCTTGTTGAAGCCTTCGGTGGCGATCTTGAGGACCGCCCACACGTGCTTGAACACCGACGGGGCGACGCGCATGCGGTACCAGGGATCGTCGACCACCGCGTCGTAGATGATCAGCGCCGAGCTGCGGTGCTCGACCTCTTCGACGAAGTGCCACAGGAACAGTGAGGCCACCCGGTCGTCCCCCGGAGCGAACAGGGTGTCGTCGTGGTCGAGCATCAACTTGAAGACCGGCGTGAAGGTGGCCTCCAGATCGGCGGTGTAGGCCAGGCGGTACTTCAGCGGCGTGGTGGCGGTCAGGTCGTCGAATGCCTTGACCACCTCGTCGAGGGTTCCCTTGAGCGCCGGGTAGGTCTTGAGCAACCCCTTGGCGTGCTGGCGGTGGGCCATCGAATGCTGGCCTTCCTGCCGGGTGAAGGCCTGGGCCTCCTCGGCCACCGCCGGATCGGTGATGAACGGCATGGCCTCGGTGATCATCTGGCCGATCATCTTCTCGAAGGCGATGGCCAGGAAGGACACCGCGTTGGCCATCGACGAGAACGCCGGGTTGGTCTCGTTCCACAGGAACGGGACGCGGTGGTCCGCGAACGCGAACCTCATTTTCCGCACGATCAGATCCGTCATCGCCTGCCACCTCGCTTGTCTCGATTACATGCACAGCGACTGCCTGCCGATCAGAGACCAATCATACAAACAACGCTTCGTTTGTATGATTACTACACGGCAACGTGGCCCGTCAATGGCGGGGTGGCGATATCCTGCAGGGGTGTTGCCGGCCAGAATCTCCGACCGTGGCGCGTAGGCGCGGGTGGGACGGGCGGCCGCCCGGCAGCGACGAGGAAGCCTCCGAACGGATCGTGGCCGCCGCGGTGCAGTTGATCTCCGAGACCGGCACCGGGATCAGCATCGCCGACGTCGCGGCCTCCCTCGGCGTCATCCGCCAGACCGTGTATCGCTACTTCCCCACCGCCGAGTCCCTGATGCACGCCGCCGCGATCGCCACGGTCGACGGATTTCTCGACCGGCTCGCCGACAGCGTTCGTGGCATCAGCGACCCGGCCGAGGCGATGACCGAAGGCGTCATGTTCACCTTGGAGGAGGTCGCCCGCGTACCGCATCTGCGCATCATGCTGTCGGGGCCGCAGGCCGCAACCAGTTCGGTCAACGTCGCCTCGGATGAGGGCCAGGCTTTCGGTATGCGGATGATCACCCGCTTCGACGTCGACTGGGAGAAGTACGGCTACGACGAATCCTCACTGCGCGAGCTCGTCGAGTTCACGCTGCGCACCATGCTGTCCTTCTTCGTCGCGCCCAACGAACCCGGCCGAAGCCGGGACGACCTGCGGCGCTTCCTCAGACGCTGGCTGGGTGGGGCGATTCTGGCTCAGCCGACCGATGAGTCGCGATGACGTCACCGAACACCGCGGGGATCAGCCGATTGAAGATGTCGGCGCGCTCCCATTGCAGGAAGTGACCCGCCCCCGGAACCACCAGCGGCCCAATGCGATTGGGAAATGCCCGCTCACATTTCGGCACGAAATCCTCACCGACGACGTGATCGTCGGGGCCGTAGAGCACCAGGGTGGGCACCTCGACCGCCCCCATCAACGGAATGTCGGACATCGCACGGCCATAAGCCAGCTGATATGACGCCCAACCGGCCCGCAACCGTGCCTCGTCGGCATACGGCTCGGTCATGAAATCCACGTCGGCCTGACTGAATGCGTAGGGCGAACCCCACAACCGGTTGCTGTACATCGCCGCCACCCACTGCCGACGCGCCTCGGCCGTCGGCAGCATCGCGGCGAGATCGTCGGGGAACGCGCCCTGCATCCAGCGGTAGTCACCGGTCGGGTCGGCCGCGCCACCCACCGTGGCCGGGTGCTGCGAGCGGATACCCGAATAATCCACGGCCATCGGCGGAACCGTGTTGAACACGCAGAAACGCGTGACGAATCCGGGAAACCGGTGGATCAGATCGGTGCTGACCACCGCGCCGACGTCACTGGCCGCGATCAGACACGTCTCGTGCCCGAGCTGGTCATGAACCAGGGCATGGAGGTCGCGCGAATAGGTGACGATGTCGTGCTGATCATCGGCCGGGATCGAGCTGTCCCCCATGCCGCGCAGGTCCGGCACGATGACCTCAAACCCGGCTGCGGCCAGCGCCTCGATGTTGCGCCACCAGATCCGCTTGGTCTCCGGATATCCGTGGACCAGTACCAGGGGTACGCCGCCGACACCTTCACGAACGAACGCCAGTGACACATCGTCGGCGACCGGGGCAGTGTGGATGGTGAACGCGTCAGCGGGCGGCGCGGGAGGCTGGGCCGGGCGCTGACGCGGATCGTAACGGAAATCCGCCATGGCGAAATACCCTACCGGTCAACGTGTCCCGCGAACGAGACGGCCCGGACGCGCACCGGTGTCGACGCCGCCGCGCCGGGTCACGGTGCCGCTGACGATCGTGGCGTCGTAGCCACTGGCGCCCTGCACCAATCGGTTTCCGCCGGCCGGCAGGTCGTAGGCCATCTTCGGCGCATGCAACGTCAGGGCGTCCATGTCGATCACGTTGAGATCGGCTTTCTTGCCCTCGGCGATCACGCCGCGGTCGGTCATGCCGAACAGTTGCGCGGTGTCGTTGGCCTGCTTGCGGATCACGTATTCCAACGACAGCTTCTCCCCGCGGTACCGATCGCGGGCCCAGTGGGTCAACAGGAATGTCGGATACGAGGCGTCACAGATCATGCTGCAGTGCGCACCGCCGTCGGACAGGCCCAGCACGCCGGCCGGGTGGGTCAGCATCTCCCGGATCGCGTCGTGGTTACCGTTGGCGTAGTTGAACATCGGATACATCAGCATCGCGCCGGCATCCGCCTCGAGCATCAGGTCGTACATCGCGGCCAGCGGATCCACGCCTCGCTGCTTGGCGATCGCGGCCACCGTGCGCTCCTCGGTCGGTTCGTAATCCGGTGGCTCCCCAAGGTGATACAGCCGGTCGGCGACGTTCTGCGCCAGCATGAACATGCCGTCGAACAACTTGTCCGGGTCGATCGGCAGATCGTCCTCGGACAGGATCGCGGCCCGCACCGCCGGATCGGCGAGTCGCTCGGCCAGCTCCGCACGGCTGCATTCGGCCTTCAGCCGCCGGAAGGTCGGCCGATGCGTGAAGGCGTGGTGGCCCGGGAATCCCAGCAGCATGCCGAACGGCCGCGCCGCGACCTGCGGGAAAAGCCGACTGCCGGCCTGATGCGCGGCCGCTGACAGCTCCAGCTGCTCGCGCCACAGGTTCGGGTCGGCGTCGACCTGGATCAACGCGAAGCTCAGAGCGCAGTCGATTTCCTCACCGAGCCGGCGCATCCACTCCAGCTCGGTCTTTGGCGCGACGATGTCCTCGCCCGCCGCACCCTGTGGGGCCAACTCGAAGACCGCGGCCCCACCGGCCGCAGCGGCCCGCCCCAGCGCGAAGAGCTCGTCTTCGGCCGCAAAGGTGCCCGGGACGGGCTCCCCGTCCATTGCGCGGTGCGCCAGCGTCCGGGAAGACGAAAATCCCAGTGCCCCAGCCTCGATCGCTTCCTGCACCAGGGCGGCCATGGCCTTGATGTCGTCCGGTTTCGCCGGCTCGTTGCGGGCACCACGCTCCCCCATGGCGTACGCGCGGACTGCGCCGTGGGCGATCTGGGTTCCCATGTCGACGGAGAGCTCACGTTTGCCGATCACGTCCAGGTACTCACCGAAGGTCTCCCAACCCCAGGTGATGCCCTCGGTCAACGCGGTGCCGGGGATGTCCTCGACACCCTCCATCAGCGAGATCAGCCATTCTTCGCGACCGGGGCGCACCGGCGCGAAGCCGACGCCGCAGTTGCCGGCCACCACCGTGGTGACGCCGTGGTTGCTGGACGGTTCCAACACGTCGTCCCAGCTGACCTGACCGTCGTAGTGGGTGTGGATGTCGACGAACCCCGGTGCGACGATTTTTCCGGCGGCGTCGATGGTTTCGGCTGCCTCGCCGGACAACCCGGGATCGTTCGGTCCGCGCCGATGCACCGCGACGATCCTGCCGTCCTTGATCCCGACGTCGGCGGTGAATCGGTCTGCACCGGTGCCGTCGACGACCGTGCCACCGGTGATCTTGAGATCGAACACGTTTTGCTCCCTTGAGAACGTCCGGGCCGCTACGGTGGCAATGTAACACCGTTACAGAACCCCGTGCCGGGTTTTCGATCTTTCCGCGGGAGGCACTCCATGACGCTGAGTTCCACACATCCCGGCAACGCACGAAAGGCGGATGCCATCGGTGAGCCGCCCGCGCGGCCGACCCTGGTCCCGGCCGAGCGCTACTACTCCCCGGCCTTCGCCCGACTCGAAGTCGAGCGCATGTGGCCGCGGGTGTGGCAGGCTGCGTGCACGCTCGATCATGTGGCCGAGCCGGGCGACTACTTCGAATACCGTTGCGGCCCCTACTCGGTGCTGATCATCCATGGTGACGACGGGGTACTGCGCGCATTCCAGAACGCCTGCCGGCACCGCGGCAACACCCTGTGTACGGGCAGCGGTTCCGCCCTGCGGGAACTGAAATGTGGCTACCACGGCTGGACCTGGGACCTGACCGGCGCCCTGCGACGCATCCCGAACCGCAAGGGTTTCGGGTCGGTGCACATGTCCGAGTTCCCGCTGGTGCCGGTACAGGTGGACACCTGGGAGCGGTTGGTCTTCGTCAATCTCGATACCGCGACGATGCCGCTCGCGGACTACCTGGAGGCTGTTCCCGAGGACATCGCCTGGTGCGGCCTCGGCGACTTCCGTTGCTACGCAACCATGACCATCGATGTCGAGGCGAACTGGAAGACGATCGCCGACGGATACAGCGAGACCTACCACGTCCAAACCCTGCACCCCGAACTGCACCGGTGCATGGACGACGTCTATGCGCCCCAGACCATCTGGGGCCACACCGGTAAATCGGAGTCGCTCTACGGGGTGCCGAGCCCGCGGCTGGCGGGTGCACTGAGCGATCAGGACGTCTGGGATGCCTATGTGGCCACCCAGGGTCCACTCATGGGCGTGGCCGAAGGCACCCCGTTCCCACACGACGAACAGGCCTCGGGCCAATCGGTGGCCGACGTGATCGCCGCCAAGATCAGGCAATTCGCGGCAAGCCGCGGCGTCGACATCGGTTGGGCCGACACCGACCAGGTCATGCGGCTCCACCAGTACAACGTGTTCCCCAACATGACCCTGCTCGCCAGCGCCGACCACCTCACCGTGATGACCGCACTGCCCGGAACCGATCCCGACCGTGGACACCTCGTGATGACGCTGATGGCCCGCATGCCACCGGATTCACCGCGGACCAAGCCCACCGATGTCCGGATGAGCGCCGAGCAGGCACACCCCGGCCTGGTGATGAGTCAGGACATCGCCGTGCTGACCGGATTGCAACGCGGCATGCACCAACCCGGGTTCACCCATCTGGTGCTCTCCGGCGAGGAGCGTCGAATCATCAACATGCACCGCAATCTCGAGCGCTACCTCGATCTGCCCGCCACCGAGCACATCACCGACGCTGCGACACCCTCGTGAACGGTAAGCCGCGGTCAATCGATGCCGACGTCGTCCTCGACGCGGCCGCCCGCCTCATCGAATCCGATGGCGTCGAGGCGTTCTCGATGCGTGCTCTCGCCGAACGCATCGGTGTGGCCGTCACCTCGATCTACTGGCATGTCGGCGGTCGGGATGCGCTGTTCGACAGCCTGGTGGACAGCCTGCTGACCGAAATGGCCGGCCTGCCGATGGACGGCGCCACCCCCTCGGATCGGATTGCCGCCCTGGCGCGCAACCAACGCAGCCTGCTGATCCAGCGTCAACATCTGCTGGCGATCGCCCACGAGCGGGACCGCACCCCGATGTTGTTCCTGCCGGTCCAGCAGCGGCTTGCGGCCGAACTCGCCGAGGCCGGTGTCACCGGCACCCAGGCGGCGCTGGTCTTGCGGGCCGTGCAGGTGCACGTGATTTCCTCTGCGGTGATGCAGTTCTCGGCCGTGCGCGGGCCGCTGCACCAGGAGGAGGACCCGTCGTTGTGGACGGCCGCCTGGCCCGACCAGGAACTGGTCGCGGCCTTACAGTCGCCCACCGATTACGACGCAGTGTTCGAGTACGGACTCGACGCGTTGTTGGCGCCGCTGGCGCAGTCCGATGCCGGGCCTCGTCGGGTCAGGGCAGCACGGTCTTCATCAACATGACGTTGTAGGCCGACCACAGCGACAGGTTGTAATAGAGCTCCCGGCCCGTGGACCACGGATGCAGATACGGCGCATAGATGCCGCCGGGGATCTGCGACGAGGGCACGACCAGTTGCTCCGGGCCCCACGGGCCCTGGGGAGCCGGCGCCGTCCGCATCACCACGTCGTTGGCCCCGTTGCCGTACAGCACCAGGTACTGCTTGAGATACGTGTTGTATTGGGCCGACATTTCGCTGACCGGCCCGGGAATCACCGGTGTGGCGGCCGCTGGATTGCCGGGCACCCAGGCGTTGTTGGTGGCATTGAAGTACTCGTACTTGGTCAGGTCGGGGATGAACGCCGGCGACACTCGCGCGATGTAGGCCGAGCCGCCGCGGCCGTTGGGAGTACCGAACGTGTATATGTACGGATCGCCCGGGCCCGGCTTGAGGAACGCGCCCATCTGGAAGTTCTCGTTGCCGCCCGCGGGCGTACGGATGGTCCCGGGGTACACACCCCAGTTCTCACCGTTGTCCGGCGACATCGCGATCGCCGAGAAATTGGTGGACCACGCGCCCGGGCTGTCCCAGTTCCGGATCGACATGAAATTCAGATACTGGTTGCGGCCCACGGCAATACCTGCCGTGGGGATGACACCGGTCTCCTCCGGGGCGCGGCCGATGCTGTTGATGATCTGCTTGGAGATGCCCTGTCGCCACACCGGTGAACCCGAATACTTGTTGGCCACCTGACCATCCGGCACCGCGATCGTCCGCGCCAGTGACCCGTCCTGGCTGCGGAACAACACGTTGTACCGCCACTGCTTGCCGGGGATGCCGCAGTAGCCGTTGGTGTCGCCGAAGGCCATCAACACCTGCCGGTTCACCGGATCCCCGTTGTCCCACATGATTCCGAGATCCGTCCCGGTGATGGCGAAACGCTTGATCGTCTCGTTGGGACTGTCGGGTCCGGTGACCCACCCGACGATGGAGGTGCCCGGCGGCGGCCCGGGTGTCGGTACGGCCGCCGCGGGGGCCGGTGCCGGCTGTGGTGCCGCCGGCACCGGGGCCGGCTGGGCTGCGTTGGGGACCGGTTGTGTGCCACCGGGATTCGGCCTGGGCACGACGGCCGCTTTCTGCCTGACCTGTCCGGAGTTCGGGATCAGCGCCTTGAGGATCGCCAGCGGCAGCTGTCCGAGCTTGGGCGTCGGCGCCTGGTCATTGGCCCCGACCGGCTTGTGACCGATCGGCCGGTTGAAGGGCGCGATCCGCGAGGGCTTGGGAATCTGGAACGCCTGGTTCGGAAGCGGTTGCGCCGCAGCGGCAGCGCCTTCGCACGGTTCGGCCGATGCGCTCGGCGCTACGCCGACCGCGACCACGAGTCCGATTGCGGCCGCCGCTGCCATCGTCGAAGCACCTCGAGGACGTCGCGACATGTCACACCTTCCCAATACAGGGACGTCGACATGACGTCACAGTTGGCTGAAGTGACGTTAGTGATCAATGTTGTCGATGTGACCAGTGATGCATTGATAGGTACCGTCCCGTGACCGTGTCGCAACCGAGCTCGGCGTGTTGGCTGTTGTCCTATTTGTTGAACGTAGTCACTGCGCGGACGGACGTTCGTCGCTACGGTGGGTTGTGGTGGAACTATCGAAACGAACGAGAGGGATCACCATGGCCGGAACATATGATCCGAAAAAGGGCGGCAAGTTCGAGCCGACCACCAAGGCCAAACCGCCGCCACCGCCTCGCCCCGGCGGCAACAAGAAGTAGTTTTTCAGCCACTGCCCACGTAGGAGCCCAGCGCTCACGCGTGGGCAGTGGTGTTTCCGAGCGCGGCCAGCCGCCGCTTCGATGCCGCCGACTGGATCACCTGTGGCCACCAGAACCACCGGCCCAGCAACGCCGCGATCGCCGGCGTCATGAACGACCGCACGATCAACGTGTCGAACAGCAGACCGAGTGCGATGGTGGTGCCGACCTGGGCCATCACCTTGAGATCACTGAAGGCGAACGAGGCCATGGTGAAGGCGAACACCAGACCCGCCGAGGTCACCACCGAGCCGGTGCCCGCCATCGCTCGGATGATCCCGGTCTTCAGCCCACCGGGCAGCTCTTCTTTGAACCGGGAGACCAGCAGCAGGTTGTAGTCGGAACCGACGGCCAGCAGCAGGATGACCGACATGGCCAGCACCATCCAGTGCAGTTCCAAGCCGAGCAGGTGCTGCCACAGCAGCACCGACAAGCCGAACGACGCGCCCAGGGACAGCAGCACCGTGCCGACGATCACCGCGGCCGCCACCACACTCCGGGTGATCAGCAGCATGATGATGAAAATGAGTGACACCGCCGCGATTCCGGCGATCACCAGATCGTAGAACGATCCGTCTTTCATGTCCTTGTAGGTGGCCGCGGTGCCGGCCAGGTAGATCTTCGAGCCTTCCAACGGTGTGCCCTTGAGCGCCTCCTTGGCGGCCAGCTTGATCGGGTCCACGTGGGCGACGCCCTCGGGTGTCGCGGGATCGCCCTCGTGACTGATGATGAACCGCACCGACTTTCCGTCCGGTGAGATGAAATTCTTCATCCCCCGCTTGAAGTCCTTGTTCTCGAAGGCTTCCGGTGGAAGATAGAACGAATCGTCATTGCGGGCCTCATCGAAGGCCTTGCCCATGGCCGTCGAATTCTCCTGCATCGCGGCCATCTGATCCTGCTGCCCGGCCTGGGTGGCCCGCTGCGTGAGCATCAACGTCTTCATCGTGCGCATGGTCTCGATCTGCTGCGGCATGAGCGTGACCAGCTGCGGCATCAGAGTATCGAGCCGCTCCAGCTCGGGCACCAACTGCTGGACGTCGTCGGTCAACGCGTCGATGCCGTCGAGGGTGTCGAAGATGGAACGGAGCGACCAGCACAGTGGAATGTCGGCGCAGTGCGGCTCCCAGTAGAAGTAGTTGCGCAGCGGCCGTAGGAAATCGTCGAAATTACCGATGTTCTCCCGCAGTTCGGCGATGTCGAGCGTCATCGTCTTGGTCTTGGTCACCATGGAGTGCGTGATGTCGGCCATCTGCTGCGTCAGCCGCGACATCTCCTCCATGGTGTCGATGGTCTTCTGCATCTCGTCGGCCTGAACCAGCATGTCGGCCATCCGGTCCTGCATGTACTTGCGGTTCATGGTGTTGGTCGTGCCCTGCCGGCTCAACAGGAACGGGATCGACGTGTGCTCGATCGGGCGCCCGTTGGGGCGGGTGATCGCCTGCACCCGAGACACTCCGGGCACCCGCACGATGCCCTTGGCGATCTTGTCGATGACCAGGAAGTCCGCCGGGTTGCGCAGATCGTGGTCGGTCTCGACCATCAGCAGTTCGGGATTCATCCGCGCAGCGCTGAAATGACGTTCGGCGGCGACGTATCCGACGTTGGCCGGCAGGTCCGAGGGTAGATACTTGCGGGCGTCGTAATTGGTCTTGTACCCCGGCAGGGTGAGCAGACCGACGAGCGCCAGACCCAACGTCGCGACCAGGATCGGTCCCGGCCAGCGGACCACGGCGATCCCGACGCGGCGCCAACCCCGCGATCGGATACTGCGTTTCGGTTCGAACCGTCCGAACCGGCTGCCGATCACGATCACCGCCGGGCCCATCGTCAGGGCAGCGACGACGGCGACGAACGTGCCGACCGCGCACGGCACGCCCATGGTCTGGAAGTACGGCAACCGGGTGAAGCTGAGGCACAGCATCGCGCCGGCGATCGTCATGCCCGAGCCGAGCACCACATGGGAGGTACCGCTGAACATGGTGTAGTAGGCGGTTTCTCGATCTTCACCGGCACCGCGGGCCTCTTGATACCGGCCGATCACGAAGATGGCGTAGTCGGTTCCGGCGGCGATCACCATCAGGGTCAGAAGGTTCACCGCAAAGGTCGACAACCCGATGATCCCGTTGTGCGCCAAGAATGCCACGATCCCGCGGGCGGCACCGAGCTCGAGGAACACCATCAGCAGGATCAGGATCATGGTGGCGATCGACCGGTAGACGATCAGCAGCATCACCGCGATCACCACGAGCGTGATGGCGGTGACCCGCGCGACGCTCTTGTCGCCGGCATGGTGTTGATCCGATACCAGCGGCGCCCCACCGGTGACGAACACGCTGACACCCGGTGGAGGCGAGGACTGTGCGACGATGTCGCGAACCGCGGCCACCGATTCATTGGCCAGCGTTTCGCCCTGATTGCCCCGCAGGTGCACCTGGACGTAGGCCGACTTGCCGTCGTTGCTCTGCGCCCCCGACGCGGTCAGCGGATCGCCCCAGAAGTCGGCGACGTGCTGGACATGGGCGGTGTCAGCCTCGAGCTTGTCGACGATGCCGTCGTAATAGTGGTGGGCGTCGTCGCCGAGGGGTTGTTCGCCCTCCAGGACCACCATCGCGCTGCTGTCGGAATCGAACTCCTGGAAGTCGCTGCCGATCTTGCGCATCGCGATCATGGCCGGCGCGTCTTGGGCGCTCAGGCCGACGGTGTTCTCCTCGCCGACCTTCTCCAGCGGCGGCACCAGGACGTTGGTCAGGACGGTCAGGACCACCCAGCCGAGCAGGATGGGCACGGCCAGCATGCGGACGGCCCGGGCGATGCCCGAGCCCGTCGTGCCCTTGCCGTGGGCGCTCATCGTCCGCTCGCCGCGGCCAGACGTCCGGCGTCTGGATTCGGTGCCGTGGTCCGCACAACCGCCCCTTCGATCAGGCCACTGTCGCCCTCTGGGACAGGTCGCAGACGATACAAAAACACCGTCGCGCGTAATATACGTAGCCCGTCAAAATGTCGCTGTCAATCATCGATTCCGGCGCCGATTGACAGCATCTTCACAGCTAGACCGCGATCGCTCCCATGGCCAGGTCATCAGCGCCCACACCGCCATCACGACCGCGATCTCGGCCAACAGGTACACCGGCCAGGGGCCGAACACGTCCAGCACCGAGGCGGTGGGCGGCTTGTGGTTGAGATAGCCGTAGTTGGTGCCGGCGATCGCGTTGAAGGTGAACGTGAACGCCATCCACCCGAGGGTCAGCGCGACGGCGAAGCGGTAGTCACGCCAGCGCGGGCATCTGCCGCGCCCCCAGGTGAGGTAGATCGCCGCCCACACCACGAGCACATGCAGCGTGAAGAACGTGACGAAGAGGTGGTGCGGAAAGTCCGGGGCGCCTTCGCGCGGTGTGCCGATGTCCGGGGTGAGCAAGGCTTGCGAGCTCAGCACGAGACCCCAGTAGTAGGTGAGCACGAATGCCCAATGCCGCTGCGACCACAAGGCATAGGCGGCGGCGAGCTCGGCGAGGTCGCACAACTGCAGCGGAATCGAGGTGTCGATATCGGGCACGATCAGCTTGTAGGCCAACGCCACTGCGAACGCCGCGACGAGCAGTCCGGCCAGTACACGGCTGAAAACCCGGGCCTGCGCCTCGTTCTGACGCCGGCCGATCATGACCAGAAGCACTGCCCCGAGGACGAACACCGCCAGCACGACCAGATGCGACGGGCCGTAGGCCGTGAACTCACGCTGTGCGGTCAACAGTCGATCACCTCCCCGGTTTCGCACCCGCGGGACCCGTCATCCATGATGGCAGGTGGCGTTCAGGCGGGCCGGTCAGGCGCGCAAACTTCGTCAACCTGGCTCTGGACCTGCTCGGACCGCCCTATACTCCTGCCGGACCTTGCGGTTGGCGGGAGTCGAAAATGGTCAGGCGCGCGGCGGCAACGGCTTTGGAGCAACGCTGGAAGGGCGCAGCTTTTCGCGGGCTGCTGCTGCAGTTGGCCCTGCGGATCCTGTTGGCGGCGTTCATCTTCTTCGCGTTGTTCCTGCAACCGCCCGAAACCTACCGCTGGCCCTACGCACTGCTGTGGATCGGCTACCTGGTGGCGATCGCCGGTTGGGGCTTCTGGGCGCTGCAGCGGAGCAGTCGCGCGGGCGCCGAAGCCCGGCGCTGGGTGGCACTGCTCATGCTGTGCGCGGATGTCGCTGTGGTGTCGGCACTTTCGGTGGAATCCGGGCTCAGCTCCCCCAATACCTGGACCTCCGACGTGCTTCACTACGGGTTGTTTCTGATCCCGCTGATCGCGGCGGCACAACTCGATCCGTTCGTCAGCGCGGTGATCGCCGTCCCCACCGTGGCCGCCTACGTCGTGGTGCTCTGGGTGAACCAGGAGGCCAACGGAGACGAGCCCTGGGGATCTATTCTCACCACCACCGCCCTGTTGTTCGGGTTGGCCGCCGGGTCGGTCACGCTGTCGTGGATCCAACAGTCGAAAGAGCAGACGATCGCCCGGTTGGCCCAGGAGCGTAGCCACCTGCTCGAAGAGATCGTCACGCTGGAAAAGCGTGAGAGACAAACGCTCTCGGAGCGACTGCACGACGGAGCCCTGCAGTATGTGCTGGCGTCCCGCCGGGAGATGGAAGAGGTGCGCGAAGGATCCGCCGAATCGATGGACCGCGTGGACATGGCGCTCGGTGAGTGCTCGCGACTGCTTCGCGACGTGGTCCGTGAACTGCACCCCGAGGTGCTTGCCCGCGCCGGTCTGCGGGCGGCCATCACCTCACTGGCCGATGGCATTGCCGCACGCACCAACCTCGCTGTCCACCTGGACTTCGACAACTGGCCCGAGGATCTGCGGACTGACGCCGATCACCTGCTCTACAGCGCGGCGCGCGAGTTTTCGACCAATGCGATCAAGCACGCCAAGGCCGACAACCTGCGGTTCACCCTGGCCCGGTCCGACGCGCGCGCCACATTATGCGTCGCCGACGACGGCGTGGGCATCCAACCCGAGCGCCTCGCGCTGAGCCTCGAAACCGGTCACATCGGATTCGCGTCGATCCGCGCCAAGGTGTTGGCGCTCGGTGGTGTGCTCGACGTGCACGATGCCCGCGGCACCGAGATCGCGATCACGCTTCCGTCGCCGGCAGCGGTGTGAAACCGCTCAGACCAAGCCGACTTCCGAGGCCGGCGAGCTGGGAACCGACGTCGACGGAGCAAGTCCGGGTGGCTGCTGACCGTAGCCCGGCGTCGCGGGACTGTAGCCCGGCTGCGGGCCGTGCAGGGATGTGCTGGGGTCATAGCCCGGGGTGGGGCCGTATCCCGGCGTCGGACCATAGCCCGGAAGCGTCGGACCGTACCCGTAATCCGGAAGCGCCGGCCCGTATCCGGGCACCGACTGACCCGAACCGGCCAGCAGCTTGGCTGCCGCGAACGCCGCCGCCTGCGTGGTGTACACGGGGACGTAACCCTCGGTGTGTCCGCTCCATTCGTTGCCCTGGCCCTCGTGACAGATCGGGTCCATGGGGTTGCACAGGTCGATCGCCTTGGAACCGAACAGGGCGCTCTGGGTTGCTATCGACTGCTTGGTGCGGGTGCCGACGTCGCCGAAGGTGGTGATCGCCGCGACGTTGTCCGCGTATTCCGCCGGTAGCCCGTCGCCCCATTTGATTCCGCCGAGCGGGTTGCCGGCCACGATGTTGATCACGCTCGCGCCCTGCGAATAGCCGCCGAGCACGATCTGGGTGTCGGGGCACGACGACAGCGTGGACTTGATGTGGGAAATCGCGTCCTTGGCGCCATCACCGCCGTGCAGCTGCAGCTTGGAGGCCTTGTAGTTCACCCCGTAGGTGTTGATGGTCATGCCCGCGGTCTGCTTGCGGAGCGAATCGACGAAGGCATCGCCGACGCGGCCCATACCGGGCGGCTCATCGGTGCCGCGAGCGAAGACCACCTCGGCGTCGGCACAGTCGGCGGCAGACGCCACCGGCGGTGCGGTGAGAGCGACGAGCGGAACGCCCGCGGTGAGAAGTGCAGCAGCGCCAAGCCCGACCCAGCGACCACCTGACCGCGCACTGCCCCGGGGGCTAGCGATGCGGCGAGAAAACATTCCTCAATCTAACCTGTGCCCAGGGCAGATGGTTCCGGTGTGCCCGATTGGTCCACCCGGGCACCGGCCACCGACCACCGCTGACTGACGTAGTCGACTACGCTACCGGCCCCTCCCGCGGCAAACCCACCATGAGAATCCGAGGCAATCACCGAGGAGGACATCGTGGCTCACGACAGTATTCGCGAATTGGTACAGCCCCTGTCGCGTGCGGCAAAGGAAGCTCACCTGTGTTCCGTGCAAACGGAATCGCGGGTCGGGGCCATGGATTTCACCGGCAGCGGTGATGCGCCTGCGCTGTTTCGTGAGAACGAACTGCTGATCGGTGCCGAACACGTCGACGCAATCAACGAATTGACGGCCAAGTTCGGCGCAACGGCGATCCGGCCGCGACCGTTGCCGCGCCGTCCGCGCGAACTAGGTCGAACCGCGCGTAACCACGGGCTGGTCGAACCACCGCCGGACAGCGTTCGAGTGGTGTTCTCGGAGCCACCGCGAATCCGCGACGCGGCGGCGATATTCGAGCGGGCGGTGAGTCGATCCACCGATGCACCGCTGCCGCACTTCTCGTCGGAGATGGCCGCGTCGGTGGCGGCGCTTGTCGCGAGCATCGACGTACCCAGAGAATCCGTCGGACTCAACCATCTGGTGAAGCCCGCCCGACTGAACATGTTCTCCACGACGGAAGCTTCCGTCACCGAGTGGGGGCAGAGCGACCCGCAACTATGGCCGGCGTTCAGTGGCCGCGCGCGGATCGTAGACGCGTGGCAACTCGTCGACTCCTACCGTGCCGGCAACGGAGGCACGGCCTTGACGACGCTGGCCGTCATGGACCAAGGCTTCTGGTTCGACGCCGCAGGTCAGCCGCTGCGGCATCCCGGGCAGACCGGCTCCGATTTCGACCGCGGAGTCTTCACGTACAACATCGACCGGGACGACCGCGACATCAGCGAAAGCAGCACCAATCACGACTGGCACGGCAACGGCGCGGCCAGCCTCGCCGCGGCGACTGTCAACAACCAGCAGGGCGCGGCAGGAGCCGGCGGCACAGTCGCATTCCCGGTCTTGATGAGGCACGGCGGAGACATTTTCTCGATAATGCGCGGCATCAAGATCTGCGGATATTGGGGTATCGATGTGGTGAACATGAGCTTCGGTACACCACCGCAGACCATCTGGGATACCTTCCCGGATGCCGACTGGGTCAACGCCTTCCAATACGCCGTCGACCGCGACGTCGTGATCGTCGTCGCAGCCGGCAACAGTGGATATCGCCTTCCGGACAAGTGGGTCCGTCCGGCGACCCGCACACCTGGCGTCATCACGGTCGGCGCCCTCGGCCCGGACAACGTCACGCCCAGGGCGGACTCCAATTACGGCCCGTCGGTGACAATCTGGGCTCCCGGCACCCAGCTTCCGGTGATGCCGGATGCCGACAACGCATTCGGCCGTCGCATGTCCGGGACCTCGGCCGCGGCGCCCCTGGTCGCCGGCACCGCGGCGATGCTGCGCGCCATCGACCCGTTGATCTCCAACGCGGACGTCGAACCACTACTGCAACGGACCAGTTGGGCAGGCGAACCCGGCTTTCTCGGAATGACCAGTAGAGGACTCGACGCGTTCGCCGCGGTGAACGAGGTACTTCAAGGCGTACTCCCCGATCCGGTCGACGCCGGCGACAGCATCGCCACCGCTCGACCGCTGCAGACCGACATCATGGGCGGCGTGCGGATCCCACGTCCGGACCGGCTCGCCATCAGCAAGCAGAACGGCGACGCCGACTACTGGTCGTTCAAGACCTCCGACTACTCGGAGCTGAGGATTCAAGTGATCTGGTATCACAAGATCGCAAACCTCTATGTCGAGGTTCTCGATACATCAGGGCGCGAGATCGAAGGCCTGACAACGGTTTATCCGCAGGACGGGGTTTTCTTCGCGGCGGGCAACGTTCCCCAGGGCGATTACATCATCAAGGTGAAGAGCTACGGGGGCGTCACCGCGTATTCACTGATCGCCGGACCGTGGCTGACGCCGCTGCAGCCCGACAAGTTCGAGCCCAACAACTCGTTCGACTCGGCGACCGAACTCCGCTTCCGCAAGCCGCCACTGGACATCGGGCAGGAACACGGACCCGGCACGTTCCATCTGACACTGCACCGGTACGAGTCACTGGCAGCTGTCTTCCCGTATGGGAGCAAGTGGAAGATCGACACCGATTTCTTCAAGTTCTGGGCTCCGGCACACGAGGGTAAGGCAATCCCGTTCATCTTCATGAACTCCGACAAGCCCGTGACCCTCACGCTGTTCGACGAACAGCGCAACATACTCCATCAGTGGAGTCCGGACACCTACCACGACATCCGGCCGCCCGAACAGGCGACGAGCTTCCTCAAGGTATCCGGCGACGAGCAGACCCGGTACAGCTTGACGGTGGCCATGATGGCCGACCCGCGATTCCGGCCCGCCGATTTCCCGTCGTACGAGGTGATGCCGGAGTGGTGGCTGAACCCGGACGCGATCAAGTTCGTGAATCCGGAGGTGCGGTACGCGGTGGAGCTGACCACTCAGCCGGCCGAAGCCGGTGTCGCCGTTGGCGAATCCATCGCCATCGCGAACCCGTCGCTCGAAGAGCTACCGGTGACCGCGGAACTGCTCGACCTCAGCGGAAACGTCGTCGCCAAGGGCGAGCACACGACTGGCCGCGTGGAAATCGACACGCGCGGAGTTGCACCCGGGTTGTACGCGCTGCGGCTGACCCGGCCTGAGGAAACACCGGTCACCGGACTGCGGTTCGTCGCACCCTCACGGTGAGCTGCCCGAGACAGAAAACAGGCCAGGGACAGAGTCCCTGGCCTGTTTTCTACTGGTGGAGCTGCCGGGAATTGAACCCGGGTCCTACGGCATGTCCTCGAGGCTTCTCCGTGCGCAGTTCGCTGTGCCTCTACTCGAATCTCTCAGTCACGCGAACAAGCTGAGATGACGATCCCAGTCGCTGTTTGATGTCCCCACGGATTCCGCGACCGAACCCGTGGGTGGGTCCCTCTAGCTGATGCCAGGGTCCGGGCCGAGGGCGCTCCCGGTCTGACAGACACGCAGTCGCTTAGGCAGCGAGTGCGTAGTCGCGCTGATTGGAATCGGCGCTTAATTGGTTGCAACGACGCTTACGGTGGTCTCTTGCCTGCACCGGCACGCTTCCCTTGATTCGATGCGCGAAGTCGAAACCGATCAGCCCCTCGCATCCCCACCGACTTTCGGCAGGACAGTCAATAGTACCGGATCCTTCAACCCCGCCCAACGTTGGAATATTCCGCGTCCTGACGCACCGCATCTGCCCACCGCACGCTGATATCGCTCAGCGGGGTCGCACGTCCGAACAGGTGCCCCTGCGCCAGCTGACAGCCTGCGGCCAGGATGGTGCCGGCTTGCAGGGTCGACTCGATGCCCTCGGCAATGACGCTGAAGCCCAGATCGCTACACAAGCCGATGACGGACCGGTACAGCGTCAAATCCCGCTCGGGCTCGGCATCCACGGCCAGGCTGCGGTCCAGTTTGACGATCTGCACCGGCAGGGCGTGCAGATAGGTCAGCGAGTTGTATCCCGCGCCAAAATCGTCGAGGGCGACCTTCACCCCGATGGCGTTGAGCCGTTCGATCTGCGCTGCGGCGGCGGTCAGGTCGAGAATCGGTAGCGTTTCGGTGATTTCGACGACCAGGCGGTGCCCCGGCAATCGATGACGCTCCAGGACGCGTCGTACCTGCTCGTCGAAACCGGTGTTGCCCAACCGCGCAGCCCCGATGTTGACGTGAAGGTCGACCTGCAGGCCCGAGGCGACCACCTCCTGACATGCCAGGTCCAGCACCATGGCGTCGAACGTCGCGCCCAGCCCCGCGCCCTCGGCCATGGCCACGAAGGTCTCCGGCGAAATCTGCAAGCCGTTTGGAGCAGTCCAGCGCGCCAGCGCCTCGACGGCGACGAGCGTCCCGTCGGTGAGGTCGACCACGGGTTGATAGGCGAGGCTGAAACCGTCGGGGACGCCGGCGGCCGCCCGCAACACGGTCGGGAAGTCGACCTGTGTATCCGATTCGGGTTGGTAGACGACGGCAGTGTTCTTACCGAGGCGTTTGCCCGCATACATCGAAATGTCGGCCTGACGCAACACGTCGTCCGAGGTTTGCTCGGGCCCACCGGCTCCCGAGGGCACGAGACCCATACTCGCCTTGACCCGTACCGACGACCCGTGCACCGGGAACGGGTCACGCAACGCCACCCGCAGGCGGTCTGCCGCCACCTCAGGGTTGCCGCTCTCCCCCTCGATGAGGACCGCGAACTCGTCGCCTCCGATCCTGGCCAGTGTGTCGGCATCGCTGATGCAGCGCTTGAGACGGTCCCCGACGGTGCACAACAACTCGTCGCCGGCCGCGTGGCCGAACCGGTCGTTGACCTCCTTGAAGTCGTCGAGGTCGATGAAGATCAGCACGAACTGCCCGCGCTTCATCGCCTCATCGAGTCGCTCCCGGAACAGCAGACGATTGGGCAGACCCGTCAAGGCATCGTGATACACCTGGTGGCCGAGGCGGCGCTGCGCCCGGTAGAGCTGTTGGGTCAGCAGGTGCTGCGAGCGCATGGCCAGGATCTGTCGAACGGTGACCAGCAGCACCATCGCCACGGTCGCCCACACCACAAACGGATCCAGCGGTTGACCGATCATGACGTGATAGGCGAACAGCACCGCGATGCCGAGAAATCCGATGTAGGGCAAAACCAGCCTGGCCCAGTCGATTCCGCGGTCCGTGTCGTCGCCCACCTCCGGCGGCGTCTGCTCCAGCATCGCGAACGCGATGATCACCGGACCGACGACCAATCCGATCCCGCCCCACAGGTCACCGCCGGCGGCGCCCACGGACCGGAAATACGCGACGATTCGGTCTGAGGCCGCCATCGTGATGAGGCCGCCGGCCAGCAGCAGATAGTTCGTCCGGTAAGGCCGGCCGGGCTCATAGACCATCGCGACCACGACGGCCGCGGCCACCAGCAGCACTTCGGCGACCGCAAAGATGACATCGAGTGTGGGAACGCCGGACCGCGGCAGCGAGGCGGTCGAATGTGTCCCGAAATCGCCCATGGCCGCCAGGATCAGAAAGGATGCCCCGGCGACGGTGCCGTCGAGCAGATTCGTGGCGAATGTGCGTCGCAGCGGATCCTCCCGAGGTGTGGGCAGGCCGCCGCTGGAATACACCAGCAGTCCCAACGACGCGGTGATCAACGCGGGGAGAACCAGGTAACTGACCTTCATCGCGGAGGGCACCGGCCCAGCGCCATGGGTCCACCACAGAACCTGGCCGACGAGCCACATCAGCACCGCGGCGACGTAGAGCAACCGCCACCAGCGGGCCGCGCCCGACATCCGCGCCGCGACCACGACACCGCAGACCACCGCCACGAGCCCGGTGCACAGTTGCAGGACCGCCTCGCCGCGGTACGCCATCCCGGGCCCCCACAACGCCAACGCGTTGACCCCGGCGGCGACCAGGACTCCGACAACGAGTACCGGACGCCATGTCGGCAGGTGTGATGCCACCCGCCACCTCCCTGTGCGCCCATACGACCAAACCCGTCAGGCAGGTATAGCCCCTCGATGACGGGCGCTAACCAGCCGCAGCCATTTCAGCAGCTGCGAACCGGACTCACATGCCTTTGGCGCGGCGGCCGAGCTCGCGGATGATCTCCCGATCGGCGTCACGTTTGGCCAGATCCTGGCGTTTGTCGTGGGCCTGTTTACCGCGGGCCAGCGCCAGCTCCACCTTGACCCGGCCGTCGGAGAAATACATCGACAGCGGCACCAGGGTCAGGTTGCCGTCGCGGATCTTGCCGATCAGATTGTCGATCTCGCGGCGGTGCAACAGCAGTTTGCGGTTGCGTCGCGGGGCGTGGTTGGTCCAGGTGCCGTGGTGATACTCCGCGATGTGGACGTTGCGCAGCCAGATCTCGCCGTCATCGACGGTGGCGAACGCGTCGGCCAGGGAGGCCTGGCCTTCGCGCAGGCTCTTGACCTCGGTGCCCATCAGCGCGATGCCGGCCTCATAGGTGTCGAGAATGGTGTAGTTGTGCCGCGCCTTGCGGTTGCTGGCCACAATCTGCTTGTTGCCGGCGGGGCTGGACTTCTTGGTCGCCACTAGCTCACGACTACCTTCGTATGTAGAGCCGCAGTGTCACGTACGCAGTGATACCGGACATCGCCAAGCCGAGGAACAACATCCACGGCGCACTGAAGTAGAGCACGTCGGCATAGTCCACCCGGGCGATCAAGTTCGATTGATAGAACTGGTCGAGCGCTTTGTCCAGGAACACCGCGCGCACCACGATCAGTCCCACGATCGCGATCACCACACCGATCAGCGCCGCGATCATCGCCTCGACCAGGAACGGCAGCTGCGTGTACCAGCGGGTCGCACCGACGAGACGCATGATGCCAATTTCTGTGCGCCGCGTATACGCGGCCACTTGAACCATGTTCGCGATCAACAGGACCGCGCCGATCGCCTGCACCAGCGCCACCGCGAACGCGACGCTACTGAGCCCGTCGAGCACGGCGAACAACCGGTCGATCAGATCCTTCTGATTGAGCACGTTGAGCACACCGGGTTGGCCGATCATCGCCTTGTCGAACGCCTCGTGCTGTTCGGGGTCGTTGAGCTTGACGATGAACGACGCCGGGAAGGCGTCCTTGCCCGCGACATCCTTGTACTGCGGGAACTTCTTGATCGCGTCGTCGTAGGCCTGCTCGCGGTTGAGGAAGCGCAGTGACCGCACATCGTCGCGGTCGTCGATCTTGCGGTACAGCGCCTTACAGGCATCGCCGTCACACGTCGGATCGTTGGCCGAGATGTCGTCGGTCAGGAACACCTGGCTCTCGACGCGATCGAGATAAATGTCCCGGGACTGATCGGCCAACCGAACGACCAGCAGACCGCCACCGAACAACCCGATCGAGATCGCGGTAGTCAGGATCATCGCCACCGTCATCGTGACGTTGCGGCGAAGCCCGGTCAGAACTTCATTGACAAGAAAGCCGAAGCGCACTTAGCGATCCATTCCGTAGACGCCGCGCTGCTCATCACGGATCAGCCGGCCGAGTTCGAGTTCGACGACCCGCTGACGCATGGAGTCGACGATGTGATGGTCGTGGGTGGCCATCAGCACCGTGGTTCCGGTGCGGTTGATCCGTTCCAGCAGATCCATGATGTCCTTGCTGGTTTCGGGATCGAGGTTTCCGGTGGGCTCGTCGGCGATCAGGACGAGGGGCCGGTTGACGAAGGCCCGCGCGATGGCGACGCGCTGCTGCTCACCGCCGGACAGCTCGCTGGGCAATCGGTTGGCCTTGCCGGACAACCCGACCATCTCCAGCACGTCGGGGACCACGCGGTTGATCACCTCGCCGCGCTTGCCGATCACCTCAAGGGCGAACGCCACGTTCTCGAACACCGTCTTCTGCTGCAGCAGCCGGAAATCCTGGAAGACGCAGCCGATGACCTGGCGCAGGCTCGGGACGTGACGACCGGCGAGCTTGTTGACGTGGAACTTGGACACCCGGATATCGCCCGACGTGGGCGTCTCGGCGGCCAGCAACAGCCGCATGAACGTCGACTTACCCGAACCCGACGGGCCGATCAGGAAGACGAACTCACCCTTGTCGATTTTCAACGAGACGTCGTCGAGCGCGGGGCGCGCCGAAGACTTGTAGTGCTTCGTCACGTGGTCGAGGGTGATCATCACGGCACGCCAGTGTAGCGGGGCGAAAACATCCGGCAGGTCACGCTATCGCGGCAATGTCGGCGCCATCGGTTCCTGGCCCGGTTGCAGCTGATCGGTCGGCGGGGCCGGCGCAGGCTCCGGCGCGATCGGCAACGTGATCGGCGGAAGCAGTCCGGGGCCGTCCGGGTCGAACACCGTTGACCGGGGCGCTCCCGGCGACGGTGTCGTCGTCGTGGGACTCGTCGGTGTCGTGGCCTCGGTCTCCGGGGTCTCGGTCGGCGTCGTGGTCGTCGGGGTGGTCGAGGTGGTGGTCTCGGTCGTCTCCGGCGTTTCGGTCTGCATCGTCGTGCGCGGCGGCTGCACCTTGGTGCGCGGCACCCAGGTGTATTCCGGGTCGGGTACGAACCCGGGCGGGACCACCTGCTCTGCCGGATTCTGGGGAGCGGTCTGTTGCGGGCGATACTCCTGCTGCACCCAGGACAGCGCGACGAACACCACGATCAGCACCACCGTCGAGGTGCGAAGCCGGCCCACCCGGCTGCGCCACAGTTTGGTGACGGCATCGGTCACCCGGTCGAGATCGAATTTCACTTCTTCGGCTCCTGCGCCGCCGCCGGTGGCGTCGCCTGTACTTCCGAGACGGCAGCCGGATGTATGACGTCACCCGCCGCGGCGATCGACGCGTCCGAGGACGTCACCACCCCGGCGCGGCGCAGCGCCCGCACCACCCGCACCCGCAGCCGCCGGCCCACATCGAACTGTTTGCCAGGCAGGGTACGTGCCACCATCCGCAGGTTCACGGTGTCCAGCGCGATACTCTCCACACCCATCAGCTGCGGCTTGTCGAGCAGGAGCTTGGACAGTTCGCGATCTTCGGCGGCCTTCTCGGCGACCTCGTTGAGCACGTCGTTGACCAGGTTGAGGTCGGCGCTCACCGGCACCGGGATGTCGACCACCGCACGTGCCCAGTCCTTGGACAGGTTCAGAGCCTTGACGATCTGCCCGTTGGGCACGGTGTACATCTCGCCTTCGGACGACCGCAGCTTGGTGACCCGCAGCGTGACGTCCTCGACCGTGCCTTCGGCTTCGTTGCTGGCGCCGATGGTCAGCCGGACCAGGTCGCCGAAGCCGTATTGCTTCTCGGTGATGATGAAGAAACCGGCGAGCAGGTCCTGCACGATGCGTTGCGCGCCGAAACCGAGGGCCGCACCGAGCACGGCGGCCGGGGCGACCAGGGAGGCGATCGGCACCGCCAGCGCATCGGTGATCTCGACCAGCACGATGATGAACAGAACCGCCACCGAGACCCAGGAGATCACCGAGGCGACGGCCTGGCGGTGCTTGGCGCTCTCCGAGCGCACCAGCTGGTCGCTCTCCTGATACTCGGCGTCGATGCGACGCACCACCCGCTGGGCGGCCCAGTTGATGAAGCGCGCCGCGAGCAGACCGCCGATGATGAGCAGCGCGATCCGCAGACCGGTGGTCAGAATCCAGACGCCGATCTCGCCTTGCCAGAAACTGTGCCAGCGTTCGGCGAGAGGGAAGGCCAGCACGGTATCAGTCGTCGTCATCTCTTCTGTTGCGCCATCTGATGCCCGCTTCCAGGAATCCGTCGATGTCCCCGTCCAGCACCGTCGCCGGATTTCCGACCTCGAACTCGGTGCGCAGATCCTTCACCATCTGGTAGGGGTGCAGAACATAGGACCGCATCTGGTTGCCCCACGAGCTGCCCCCGTCACCCTTGAGCGCGTCCATCTCGGCACGCTCTTCTAACCGCTTGCGCTCCAAGAGCTTTGCCTGCAGAACACGCATGGCCGAAACCTTGTTCTGCAATTGAGATTTCTCGTTCTGACAGGTCACCACGATACCGGTGGGGATGTGGGTCAGCCGGACCGCGGAGTCGGTGGTGTTCACCGACTGTCCGCCCGGGCCGCTGGAGCGGTACACGTCGACGCGCAGGTCCCCTTCGGGAATGTCGATGTGATCGGTGGTCTCGACCACGGGAAGGACCTCGACGTCGGCGAACGACGTCTGACGCCGGCTCTGGTTGTCGAACGGGCTGATGCGCACCAATCGGTGGGTGCCCTGCTCCACCGAGAGCGTGCCGTAGGCGAAGGGCGCGTGCACCGCAAACGTGGCGCTCTTGATGCCGGCTTCCTCGGCGTAGGAGGTGTCGAACACCTCGACCGGATAGTCGTGCTTCTCGGCCCAACGGATGTACATCCGCATCAGCATCTCGGCCCAGTCCGCGGCGTCGACGCCACCGGCGCCGGATCGGATGGTCACGACGGCCTCACGCTCGTCGTACTCACCCGAGAGCAGCGTCCGGACCTCCAGGGCCTCGATGTCCTCACGCAACTTGGCGAGTTCGGTGTCGGCCTCGACGACCGCATCGTCGCCTTCTGCACCGGCCTCTTCAAAAGCGAGCTCGAACAGGACCGGCAGGTCTTCCACCCGCTGACGCAACTCCTGCACGCGGCGCAGTTCGTTCTGCGCATGGGAGAGCTCGCTGGTGACTTTCTGCGCCCGCGTCTGGTCGTCCCAGAGCTTCGGATCGGAGGCCTGCTGCTCGAGCATGTCGATCCGCTGGCGCAGCCCATCGATGTCGAGCACCCGCTCCACGGTGGTCAGGGTGGTGTCGAGGGCGGCTACGGCGGCTTGGCGGTCGGGATCCACGGATGTCCAGGGTACCTGCCTGCATTTCCGCAACAGTTCTTCCCGACTCTCGGCAGCACGGACGAAGTGTGTTTAAAGTCGGTTGGTACCCGCCCCGACAAGCCCTGGGACGGGAAATGACGGCTTTACAGGCTCGTAAGAAGGCACCGTATGCGCCCATATCACGTAGCGATCGTCGGTTCTGGCCCCTCTGGATTCTTTGCTGCCGCATCGCTACTGAAGTTCGCCGATTCGCCCGACTCAGAGCGCGACGTCCGCGTCGACATGCTTGAGATGCTGCCGACGCCCTGGGGGTTGGTGCGCTCCGGAGTCGCGCCCGACCATCCGAAGATCAAGTCGATCAGCGCCCAGTTCGACAAGACCGCGGCCGATCCGCGGTTCCGGTTCTTCGGCAACATCAAAGTCGGTGAACATGTCAGCGCGGCCGAGCTGGCGCAGCGCTATGACGCGGTGGTCTACGCGATCGGGGCGCAGTCCGACCGGTCGCTGCGCATCCCAGGGGAAGAGTTGCCGGGCAGTGTGGCGGCCGTGGATTTCGTCGGCTGGTACAACGCCCACCCTCATTTCGACGGCATGGCACCGAACTTGTCGGGTGGGCGCGCGGTCGTGGTGGGCAATGGCAACGTCGCCCTCGACGTGGCCCGCATCCTGGTCAGCGACCCCGAGGCGCTGGCCAACACCGACATCGCCGACCATGCGCTGGCCTCACTGGACACCCGCGGGGTGGAAGAGGTGGTGGTGATCGGGCGCCGCGGCCCGCTGCAGGCCACATTCACCACACTGGAACTGCGTGAACTCGGTGATCTGGAAGCGATGGCCGATGTCGACGTCATCCTGGACCCGGCCGATTTCGCCGACATCACCGACGAGGATCTGGAAGCAGCCGGCAAGACCGTCAAACAGAACATCAAGGTGCTACGTAAGTACGCCGATCAACAGCCACGTGAAGCCAAGCGGCGCATCGTTTTCCGATTCTGCACCTCCCCCATCGAGCTACACGGCGAAGACCGGGTGGAGTCGATTGTGTTGGGCCGCAACGAACTTGCCCGTGACGACGACGGGCGCGTGGTGGCCAAGGACACCGGTGTGCGCGAGGAGCTGCCCGCCCAGTTGGTGGTGCGAGCGGTGGGCTACCGAGGAGTGGCAACCCCCGGCCTGCCGTTCGACGAACGCTCGGGCACCATTCCGCACACCGACGGCCGGATCGACGGCAGCCGCAACGAATACGTGGTGGGCTGGATCAAACGTGGCCCCTCGGGGGTGATCGGCAGCAACAAAAAGGATTCACAGGACACCGTCGACACGCTGCTCGCCGATCTGCAGGCCGGTGACATCGACGATCGGGCCCCCGATTACGGCGAAGAACTGGCCGGATGGCTTCTGGAGCACCAGCCCAAGCTCGTCACCGGCGAACACTGGCAGCTGATCGACGCACATGAGCGTGCGGCGGGCGAGCCGACCGGCCGGCCCCGGGTGAAGTTGGCGAGTGTGGCGGAGTTGCTCCGCATCGGGCACGCCTGATGACGATGCGACGCGAGGAACGAGCGCCGAGGAGGAATCAGGCCATCGGGCACGCTTGAACGGTCAGACCGGCGGCGGTTCTGGCGGGGCGAAAGCCCACTTGTCGGGGTTGCCGGGCGAATAGACCACCGGGATGAGCGCTCCCATAGACGGCCAGTTGTCGACGTCGACGGCCATCCGCTGATACACGACGTGCTCGCTCACCGTCGGACCGGTGATGACGCCGGTGATGGTGACGAACTGCTCCCCCGTCGCATCCGGACGCGGACTCACCCCCGTCACCAGCAAAGTGCCGTGCGCCAGTTCACCGCGAATCCCCCGGCGCCGCATGATCCGTGGCGCCAGCAGCAGCACGAGTGCTCCCACGAGCAAGAGGAGTATGCCGAATTCCCACACCAGGCCATGGTAGGACTTTCGGCATGAGTACCGTCGCAGATGACCTGGCACTGGCTCTCGAATTGGCCGATCAGGCCGACGCATTGACCATGGATCGCTTCGGCGCCCTCGATCTGCACGTCGAGACCAAACCTGATCTGACCCCGGTCACCGATGCCGACCGGGGGGCCGAGGAAGCACTGCGCGCCTCGCTGGCCGCGGCCCGGCCGAACGACACCGTGTTCGGCGAAGAGTTCGGCGGCACAACAACTTTGACCGGACGCCAATGGGTCATCGATCCGATTGACGGGACCAAGAACTTCGTTCGCGGTGTCCCAGTGTGGTGCACGTTGATCGCGTTGCTCGACGACGGCGTGCCAGTGGTCGGCGTGGTCAGTGCGCCGGCGCTGGCCCGACGCTGGTGGGCCGGCCAAGGCCAGGGTGCGTTCGGCTCGTTCGCCGGGGCCACCCGCAAACTCTCGGTATCCGGCGTCGGCGATCTGGGCTCGGCCAGCCTGTCGTACTCGGATCTGACCACCGGATGGGAGGACCGCCGAGAGCGCTTCGTCGCGCTGACCGACGAGGTGTGGCGGGTACGCGCCTACGGCGACTTCTGGTCGTACTGCATGGTCGCCGAGGGTGCCGTCGACATCGCCTGCGAGCCCGAGGTGAAGCTCTGGGACATCGCCCCGCTGGACATCCTGATCCGCGAGGCCGGCGGCACGTTCACCGGGGTCGACGGCTCGCCAGGCCCGCACGGCGGCAGTGCGCTGGCCACCAATGGATTGCTGCACGAAGCGGTGTTGACCAGGCTTTCTGTCGACTGAGGGGCCGCGGGGCGCGGTGTGAGGTTGGTAACAGATGCCGTACCTTACTCCGGAGTAAGATACGGTCAGATGCGTCGCCACGACCAGTCGCCACGACCAACAGAGGCAGCCAATGACCAACACCCTGCCGTCCAAAAACGGCACCACACCCCGTCCCTCACGCTCCGGCCAGCAAAGTGCGGTCGGCTTGCACAAGCACAAGCGGACAGCGACCGACATCGGGTTGGCGCTGATCACACCCATCGTCGGCCAGGAGTTCCTGGACCGTTACGGATTGCGGGACCCGCTTAACCGCGGCCTGAAATACGGTGTGAAGCAAGTATTTTCGACCGCGGGCGCGGCCACCCGCCAATTCCAGCGGATCCAGGGCCTCGGCAAAGCCCCGACCCGGCTCAAGGCCAGCGGCGCGGACTACTTCGATCTGACCCCCGACGAAGACCAGCAGATGATCGTCGAGACGGTCAAGGAATTCGCCGAGGAGATCCTGCGTCCGGCCGCGCACGACGCCGACGCGGCCGCCGCCTACCCCGCCGACTTGATCGCCAAGGCCGCTGAGCTGGGCATCACCGCGGTCAACGTGCCCGAGGACTTCGACGGCATCGCCGAGCACCGCAGCACCGTCACGAATGCGCTGGTCGCCGAGGCCCTGGCCTACGGGGACATGGGCCTGGCCCTGCCGATCCTGGCCCCCGGCAGCTTCGCGTCGGCGCTGACCCACTGGGGCAGCGCCGATCAGCAGGCCACGTACCTGAAGGAATTCGCGGGCGAGAACGTGCCGCAGGCCTGCGTGGCCATCGCCGAACCGCACGCCCTGTTCGACCCGACCGCACTCAAGACCACCGCTGTCCGCACCCCCAGCGGCTACCGGCTCTCCGGCGTCAAGTCCCTGGTGCCGGCGGCCGCCAAGGCCGAATTGTTCATCGTCGCAGCCCAACTCGACGGCAAGCCGGCGCTGTTCATCGTCGAGGCGTCCTCGACGGGCCTGACGGTCAAGGCCGATCCGAGCATGGGCATCCGGGCGGCAGCGTTGGGTCAGGTCGAGCTCGACAACGTGGCCGTGCCGCTGAGCAACCGTCTCGGTGAGGATGGCGCCACCGATCAGGACTACTCCGAGGCGATCGCGTTGTCCCGACTGGGCTGGGCCGCCCTGGCCGTGGGCACCTCGCATGCGGTGCTCGACTACGTCATCCCCTACATCAAGGAACGCCAGGCCTTCGGAGAGCCGATCGCCCACCGCCAGTCGGTGGCGTTCATGACCGCCAACATCGCCATCGAACTCGACGGCCTGCGGCTGATCACCTGGCGCGGCGCCGCCCGCGCCGAGCAGGGCCTGCCGTTCGCCCGCGAGGCAGCACTGGCCCGCAAGCTCGGCACCGACAAGGGCATGCAGATCGGCCTGGACGGTGTGCAGCTGCTGGGTGGTCACGGCTACACCAAGGAACACCCGGTCGAACGCTGGTACCGCGACCTGCGGGCCATCGGCGTCGCCGAGGGTGTCGTGGTGATTTAGTCCAGCTATCGTTCCGCGTATTTGAACCGAAAGACTAATCATGGCAATCAATCTGGAAATGCCCCGCAAGCTCCAGGCGGTCATCGAGAAGGGCCACCAGGGCGCCGCGGAGATGCTCCGACCGATCTCCCGCAAGTACGACCTGGCCGAACACGCCTACCCTGTCGAGCTGGACACCCTGGCCACGCTCTTCGAAGGCATCTCGAGCGCCAAGACCATCTCCTTCGCGGGCGCCGAGGCGTTCCGCGACGACGCCAACACCAAGGGCGAGAAGGTCACCGTCAACGGGGCCAACATGTCCGCGCTGCTCAATGCGCTGGAGATCAGCTGGGGCGATGTCGCGCTGCTGCTCTCGGTGCCGCGGCAGGGCCTGGGCAACGCCGCGATCTCCTCGGTGGCCACGCCCGAGCAGCTCGAGCGTCTGGGCAAGGATGTGTGGGCCGCGATGGCCATCACCGAGCCCGGCTTCGGCTCGGACTCCGCGGCCGTGACCACCACCGCGGTGCTCGACGGCGACGAGTACGTGATCAACGGCGAGAAGATCTTCGTCACCGCCGGTTCGCGGGCCACCCACATCGTGGTCTGGGCGACGCTGGACAAGTCGTTGGGCCGCGCGGCGATCAAGTCGTTCATCGTGCCCCGCGAGCACCCCGGCGTCACCGTCGAGCGCCTGGAGCACAAGCTCGGAATCAAGGCATCCGACACCGCGGTGATCCGCTTCGAGAACGCCCGCATCCCGAAGGACAACCTGCTCGGCGATCCGGAAATCCACGTGGAGAAGGGTTTTGCCGGGGTCATGGAGACCTTCGATAACACCCGCCCGATCGTGGCGGCCATGGCCGTCGGTATCGCCCGCGCCGCCCTGGAGGACCTGCGCGCCATCCTCACCGACGCCGGCATCGAGATCTCCTACGACAAGCCCGCGCATGCCCAGAGCGCCGCCGCGGCGGAGTTCCTGCGCATGGAGGCCGACTGGGAGGCCGGGTACCTGTTGACGGTGCGGTCGGCATGGCAGGCCGACAACAGCATTCCGAACTCCAAGGAAGCCTCGATGGGTAAGGCCAAGGCCGCCCGGGTGGCCAGCGACATCACGCTCAAGGCCGTCGAAATGGCCGGCACCACAGGCTATTCCGAGCAGACGCTGCTGGAGAAATGGGCCCGCGACTCCAAGATCCTCGACATCTTCGAGGGCACGCAGCAGATCCAGCAGCTGGTGGTCGCCCGCCGACTGCTGGGTTTATCCTCGGCCGAACTGAAGTAGTCCTTTCTTCTGCGCGAGCAGACGCGAGCACCCCCGAAATCGACACGTTTCGGGGGTGTTCGCGTCTGTTGGGCCAATAGGGTGAGCGTCATGGACACGTTTCAAGCGCTTGTGGCACGCACCGACGGGGACCGCATCGACGCGGCGGTCGAGACACTGCAGGAATCCGATCTGCCTCCCGGTGAGGTCACCATCCGGGTGCACTACTCCAGCGTCAACTTCAAGGACGCGCTGGCACTGACACCCAAAGGCGGTGTGGTGCGCGACTATCCGATTGTCCCCGGCATCGACCTGACCGGTGAAGTGGTGGCCTCGGACTCCGCGGATTTCGCCCCGGGCGATCTCGTGCTGGCCCATGGCTATCAGATCGGCACCGGGCATCACGGCGGCTACGCCGAATACGCCCGGTTGCCCGCGGCTCAGGTCGTGGCGCTCGGACCGCTGACCCCGCGCGAGGGCGCGGCGATCGGCACGGCCGGCTTCACCGCGGCACTGAGCGTACTGGCCCTGGTCGTTCGCGGCATCCGGCCGCCAGACGGTCCCATCGTGGTCACCGGCGCGACCGGCGGAGTAGGCGCAGTGAGCGTCGATCTCCTCGCCGGCGCCGGCTACCACGTGGTGGCCTCCACCGGAAAATCTGACCGGGTCGACCAGCTACGTGCACTGGGTGCTGCCGAGGTGATCGGACGCCTGCCGGCCGACCCCGAGGCCAAACCACGTCCGCTGGGCAAATCCCGATGGGCAGCCGCGGTGGACTGTGTCGGCGGGGCGACGCTGGCCGACGTGCTCAGCACCATGGATTACGGCGGCGTGGTGGCCGCCAGCGGGCTCACCGGCGGTTCGGCGCTGAACACCACCGTGATGCCGTTCATCCTGCGCGGAGTATCGCTGGTGGGCATCGACTCGGTGCAATTGCCGATCGGACCGCGGCGGGAAGTCTGGCGCCAGCTGGGCGAGCAGCTCAAACCGCGCCACCTCGCCGATGTCTCCACCGAGGTTGACGTCAAAGATGTCGTCGGTGTGATCGACGAAGTGCGCGCCGGGCGCCATTCCGGGCGCGCGGTGGTGCGAGTGGCCGGCGGGTTCTAGCCGGCTTCGACCTGCAGACGCAAAACTGCCCCAAATCCGTGGACCACTTCGGTCCGTGGATTTGGGGCAGTTTTTACTGGCGGTACCTCCCGCTTTCGCGGGACCGTTCACGGGAAGGCGTCAGCCCAGTACCCGCTGCAGGTCCGGAACCATGGCCTGCAGCTCCCGGCCCCAGTAGGCCCAGTTGTGCGTGCCGTTATCCGGGAAGTTGAACACACCGTTGGTGCCACCGGCAGCGATGTAGTTGTCCTGGAACGTCTTGTTGGTGCGGATGGTCAGACCTTCGAGGAAGGTGGCAGGCAGGTCGCCGCCGCCCAGCTCGTTGGGCTGGCCGTTGCCGCAGTAGATCCACAGGCGGGTGTTGTTGGCAACCAGCGTGGGGATCTGCACCATCGGGTCGTTGCGCTTCCAGGCGCTGTTCGGGTCTTCGGTCGGACCCCACATGTCGTTGGCCTTGTAGCCGCCGGCGTCACCCATGGAGATGTTGATCAGGAACGGCCACCAGCCCTCGGAGGGGTTCAGGAAGCCCGACATCGAACCGGCGTAGATGAACTCCTGCGGGTGGTAGGTCGCCAGGATCAGCGCGGCCGAGCCGGCCATCGACAGACCGATGGCGGCGTTGCCGGTGGCTGCCACGTCACGGTTGGCGGCCAGCCACTGCGGCAGCTCACTGGTCAGGAACGTCTCCCACTTGTAGGTGACGCAGCCGGACTTGCCACATGCCGGGGAGTACCAGTCGCTGTAGAAGCTGGACTGGCCACCGACGGGCATGACGACCGACAGACCACTGTCGAGGAACATCTCGAACGCGTTGGTGTTGATGTCCCAGCCGTTGTAGTCGTCCTGAGCGCGCAGGCCGTCGAGCAGGTACACCGCGTGTGAACCCGGGCCACCGCTCTGGAACTGAATTTTGATGTCGCGGCCCATCGACGGCGACGGGACCATCAGGTACTCAACCGGCAGACCTGGGCGGGAGAAGGCTCCCGCGGTCGCCGATCCGCCGACGACGCCGATCAAGCCAGGCAGCAGAAGTGCTGCCACAGCTGCCACCGTCATCCGGCGGGCCCAACGGCCACGAATCTTGTCAATGAAGGTCATACTGCGAATCCATCCGTCTTCCGGTCAATGACGCGCTGCGCGCGATCAGCGATGAGTGTCGCCAAGCGACACCGCAGCGTTCATCCGCTGCGCTGTCGCGCCCGCTCTCCGTCGCCGAACGCCTGTCGAAGGCGCAGCGGAGCGGACCGAAGAATTCAGTTGTTGCGCCTTGAGTAAATCACGGTGCCCGGACAGGGGAAAACTCACCGCACGTCGGCGAGCTGCGGATCTTCAGGTTTCGAAAAGTGAATTCGACTTTATTTCTTCGCCGTGTACACGTCGTCTACCTGGACAAACACCGAAATGGGCCCGTTTTCGCCGACAACCCCTGACGACTGCCGATGTCTATCCGTTCACAACCGGTGTCCGGAGAGTTATCCGATCGTCGCCAACCAGTTCTCAAAATGCCGGGTCGGCTCCGACAGGCGCGGTCCACGGCATCGACCATACAAAAAAGTATGGTAACTTTCCGGCCATGGCCTCACCCCCTCTCGCCGACTGCGTGATCACCCCGGAATTCGTCGCACGACTCGCCGATCGTGCCGCTGACGCCGAGGAGTTACGCCGCCTTCCCGACGCCACCGTCACCGATCTCGTCGACTCCGGATTCACCGAACTGCTGGTGCCCGCCCGCTACGGCGGACGCCAGGCCGATTTCCCGGCGATCCTGGATCCGGTGCGGCAGATGGCGCACGGGTGCACGTCGAGCGCCTGGACCATCGGCTTTCTGGCCCTACACAACTGGATGCTGGCTCTGTTCGGCGAGCAGGCCCAGCAGGAGGCCTTCGCCGATCGCCCCTTCTTGGCCCCGGCTCCCCTGGCCCCCACCGGACGAGGCCTGCCGGTCGAGGGCGGCATCCGGCTGACCGGACGATGGTCGTGGGCCACCGGTGTCATGCACGGGAACTGGATCATCGTGGCTGCGCTCTGCGGCCCCGACGATGCGCTGTACCCGGCGTTGGCGTTGCTGCCGATCGGTGACGTGACCGTCGCCGACGTGTGGCACACCGACGGCATGCGCGCCACCGGATCCAACGACGCCATCGCCTCCGACGTCTTCGTGCCCGAGCACCGGCTGGTGAAAGTGCTCGACATCTATTCCGGTACCGCTCCGGGCGCGGGGTTGCACGACAGCGCTACCTACCGCTGGCCGATGGTGCCCGCGCTGGCCCAGCTGGCGGCGATGCCCGCGCTGGGCAGCGCCGAGCGGGTCACCGAGATCTACGCGCAGCGGTTGGGCGAACGCGTGCTGCCGTACGAAGGCGTCATGCAGAAGGACAAGCCGATCGCCCAGGCCCATCTGGCCGGAGCCCAGGTCCGGTTGCGCGCTGTGCGGGCCCTGCTGGCCGATACGGTCGGCGAAATCGAGAGCATCGTGGCGTCCGGTGATTCCGTCGAGAGACCGGTACGCGCGCAGGCCCGGCTGGCCGCGGCGCACATCGTCAGCGAATCGCGATCGGTGATTTCCGAGCTGGTGGGGGCCGGCGGCGCCAGCATCCATTTTCTGTCCAGCCCGTTGCAGCGCTTCAAGCGCGACGTCGACGTGCTCGCCGGCCATGTGGTGTTCGATTACGACACCAGCCGCGAGCTGGCCGGGGCACTGGCGCTGGGGATGAAGATTCCCCGGACCTCCATGATCTGACGGGGCTGATCTGACGCGGACTCTGTGCGGTCAGGTCTGCGCCGGACTACTCGACAATGCCTCGGTGACGGCTTCACAGAAGGCGGGCAGATCGTCCGGCGAGCGGCTGGTGATCAGATTGCCGTCGACACAGACCTCCTGGTCGACCACGGTCGCGCCGGCGTTGCGCAGATCGGTACGGATACTCGGATAGCTCGTCAGCCTGCGGTCGCCGACGACGCCGGCCTCCGCCAGGGTCCACGGGCCGTGGCAGATGGCCGCGACCGGCTTGCCGGACCGCACGAAGTCGCCGACGAAGGCCACCGCCTTCTCGTCGAGCCTCAGCTTGTCCGGGTTCACCGTGCCGCCCGGCAGGATCAGCGCGTCGAATTCGTCGACCCGCACGTCGCCGACCTTGCGGTCCACCGGGAAGGTGCCCGCCGGCTCGAGATCGTGATCGCGGGCCTGGATTTCGCCGTCCGCCAGGGACAGCAACTCGACGCGACCGCCCGCGTTCTCCACCGCGGTGCGTGGTTGTTCGAGTTCGACGCGCTCCACCCCGTCTGCAGCGAGGATCGCGACCCGACGGCCTTCTAATTCCTTGAGCATCTTGAAGATCCTTTCGTTCACACCCGTCCAACGGCGGCCAGATGACCTGTGCGCCGCGGGGATTCGCCGTGCCGGCGCGGGGAATTCGTGCCCGGTGGCTACCCCGGCGAGCCGAACCCGAAACAGCGAGATCGGTGGCTGCAGACCCTTGCCAACCGGCCTGAACAAAAAGTAAAGTCACTTTCAGTTTTGTTGGAGACCTTCCGGGGAGTTGAGCATGGAATCCTTCGTTCACCTGCGTAAAGGCAAAACCCCCAAGCGGGTGCACGCCGATCTCGACGGACTCAAAGACGATGAACTCGGCCGCGGCGGCTTCGTCGGGCGCACCGCCAACATGTACCGGCGCAACGACCCCACCGCCTACCGCACCGTCGGCCCCCTGCGCCCCACCGACGTACTTTCCAGCGAGCTCAAGCCCAGCGATGCCACCGATGCGCACGGCGGCCCGTTGTTGATGTTCTCCAATGCCGACTGCCAGGTGCTGCTGAGCCGGCGCACCGAGGAGATGCCGTTCTTCGTCCGCTACGTCGACGGCGACCTGTTGATCTTCGTGCACAAGGGCGCGGGCCTGCTGGAGACCGAGTTCGGCCCGTTGCGCTATCGCGAGGGCGACTGGGTGTACATCCCCAAGGCCTGCACGTTCCGTCAGGTGCCCGACGAGGAATCGACCTGGCTGATGATCCAGGCCACCGACGACTTCCGGGTCCCTCCGGCCGGCACCCTGGGCCGCCATTTCCCGTTCGACCCGGCGCAGGTGACCATTCCGGAACCGGCTCCCATCGACGATGACGGGCGGGACGAGTACGAGGTCCGGCTCATTCATGACGAGGGTCCGACTTCGCTGTTCTACCAACACAATCCCCTTGACGTGGAAGGCTGGCGGGGCGACAACTTCCCGTTCACCTTCAACATCGAGGACTACACGGTCATCACCTCCGAGAGCGTGCATCTGCCACCGACGGTGCACCTCTTCATGCAGGCCACCGGCGTGTACGTGATGAACTTCCTGCCCAAGCCCGCCGAGAGCGTGCCAGGCACCGAGCGCACCCCGTGGTATCACCGCAACGTCGACTACGACGAGATCGCGTTCTTCCACGGCGGAACCCTCTACGGCATCCCCATGCCACCCGGGCTGGTTTCCCATGCACCGCAAGGTGTTCACCACGGCGCACCCGAGAAGGCCCGGGAACGCGCCCGCCGCAAGTTCGACGACTACGACCGGGTGGACTGGTCGGTGATCGCCATCGACACCCGTCGTCGTCTCATCCCGTCCGCCGAAATCCTCGCCAACGATCTGGGGCAGCACTAGTGAGCACTGTTACCGAAGCACCTGTGAAACACGAGTACGACCGCATCCCGTATCTGGTTGCCTACCAGAACAACTCGTCGGTGCGCGACGTGTACGGCGGGGTGGCCGAGCTGGTGGTGTTGGAAAGCTACCTGCTGCGCCCCAAATCCAAGCCGTCAGACACCGTGCTGGTCTTCATGCATCCGATCGGCGGCGGCGCCTACCTGCCGATGATCAACGCGCTGGCCCGGGCCGGCCACCACGTCATCTACTGCAACAGCCGGTTCCGCGGCACCGACTCGGCGCTGCTGATGGAAAAAGTGGTCGAGGATCTCGGCGAGTGCATCAAGGACGCGAAAAACCGACTGGGCTACGACAAGGTGGTGCTGGCCGGCTGGAGCGGAGGCGGCTCACTGTCGGTGTTCTACCAACAGCAGGCGCAGAATCCGACCGTCACGGCCAGCCCGTCCGGGGACGGTCCCGATCTGACCAAACTCGGCTTGATTCCGGCCGACGGCATCATGCTGCTGGCCGCACACATCAGCCGGCACGGCACCATGACGGAGTGGATGGACGCTTCCATCCTCGACGAGAACGACCCCACCAAGCGGGACCCGGAATTGGACCTCTACAACCCGGACAACCCCAACCAGCCGCCGTACACGCCGGAGTTCCTGGAGCGATATCACGCCGCGCAGATCGCCCGCAACCGGCGAATCACCAAGTGGGTCAAGGAAAAGCTGGCCGAGCTGAAGGCAGCGGGACGGCCTGATGACGAGTTCGCCTTCGTGGTGCACGGCACCATGGCCGATCCGCGCTGGCTGGATCCCACCGTCGACCCCAACGACCGCAAGCCCGGCACCTGCTACCTGGGCGACCCGCAGGTGGTCAACATGAGCCCGGTCGGCCTGGCCCGGTTCTGCACCCTGCGCAGCTGGTTGTCGCAGTGGAGTTACGACGACGCCAACGGCGACGCCGTGAAGGCCGGCCCGGACATCGCGGTGCCCACCCTGGTGATCGGCAACCTGGCCGACGATGCCTGTACGCCCAGCCACACCCGCCGGCTGTACGAGGCGATCGGCCACGAGGACAAGGAGATTCACGAGATCCCCGGCGCCAACCACTACTACTCGGGTCCAGACCAGCGGGGCACGCTGCGCCAGGCGGTCGGCATCTGTACGGATTGGCTGCATCGACACGGGTTTTCAGCATGACGACTGGGGCGCTGGACGGCATCCGGGTGATCGAGCTCGGCACCCTGATCTCGGGGCCGTTCGCCGGCCGGCTGCTCGGCGACATGGGCGCCGAGGTCATCAAGATCGAGCTGCCCACCACTCCGGACCCGCTGCGCACGTGGGGGCAGGCCGAGCTCGACGGGCACCACTTCTTCTGGACTGTGCACGCCCGCAACAAGAAGGCCGTCACCCTGGACCTGCGCACCACCAAGGGTCGGGAGCTGTTTCTCGAGCTGGTCGCCCAGTCCGACATCATCGTGGAGAACTTCCGGCCCGGCACCTTGGAGAAGTGGGATCTGGGTTACGACGTTCTGCGCGATCGCAATAAGGGCATCATCCTCGTGCGGGTCTCCGGCTACGGCCAAACTGGGCCCGACGCCGGCAAGGCCGGGTATGCCTCGGTGGCCGAGGCCTCCAGCGGACTGCGCCACATGAACGGGTTTCCCGGCGGTCCCCCACCACGGCTCGCCCTTTCGTTGGGTGACAGCCTGGCCGGCATGTTCGCCGCTCAGGGCGCACTGGCCGCACTGTACCGGCGGACCGTCACCGGCGAGGGCCAGATCGTGGACACTGCCCTGACCGAAAGTTGTCTGGCCATCCAGGAATCCACGATCCCCGACTACGACGTCGGTGGTGTGGTGCGCGGCCCGTCGGGCACCCGGCTGGAGGGCATCGCACCGTCGAACATCTACCAGAGCGCCAACGGCAGCTGGGTGGTGATCGCGGCCAACCAGGACACGGTGTTCCGGCGGCTGTGTGCGGCGATGGGGCGACCCGAGCTCGCCACCGACGACCGGTTTGTCAATCACATTGCCCGAGGCCGTAATCAAGACGAGCTGGACAAGATCATCGGAGATTGGGCAGCCGAGCGCCCGCCGGCCGAGATCATCGAAACGCTGTCGCAGGCCGGGGTGATCAGCGGTCCGATCAACACCGTGGCCGAGGTCGTGGAGGATCCACAACTGCAGGCCCGCGGCATGATCGCCGACCACTGGGACGAACGCGTGCAGCGCAACGTCAAAGGCCCCGGCATCGTGCCGGTGCTGTCGGAGTCCCCCGGCACCATCCGCAATGCCGGTTCCGCCCGACCCGGCCAGCACAACGACGAGGTGTTCGCCGGACTACTGGGCCACAGTGCCGAGGAACTGGAATCGCTTCGCACCGAGGGGGTCCTGTGAGCTTGCCCGCCAAGGTCGACATCCGCGAGGTATGCCTGCGCGACGGCCTGCAGATCGAAGACCCGATTCCGTTGTCGGCGAAGGTCGCGATCCTGGAAGCCATCGTCGCCACCGGGGTACGTGAGGTCGAGGCGACGGCGTTCGTCTCACCCTCGAAAGTGCCGGCGCTGGCCGACGCGGCCGAACTCGCCGAAGAACTGCACCGGTTTCCCGACGTGGAGTTCTCCGCACTCGTAGCCAGCCCCAACGGCGCCAAACGCGCCATCGCCGCCGGCCTGCGCTCGATCGAATACGTGGTGTCGGCCTCGGATGCCCACTCCCAGGCCAACGTCGGACGCAGCTCCGCCGAGGCAACCGCACAGATCGCCGACATCGTGGCCATCGCCCGCGACAGCCGCACGTCGGTCGAGGTGATCATCGCCACCGCGTGGGACTGTCCCTTCGACGGGCCGACCGATCCGCAGCGAGTGCTCGACATCGTCACCGCGGCAGTCGGATTCGAGGTCAACCGGATCGCGATCGCCGACACCATCGGCACCACCACGCCGCGCCGGGTCAGCACCCTGATCGACAAAGTGAGGCCGCTGATCGCGGACATCCCGCTGGGAGCGCACTTTCACAACACCCGCGGCGCGGGTCTGGCCAGTGCGTACGCAGCAGTGCAGGCCGGCGTCACCCGCCTGGACGCGTCGGTGGGCGGGTTGGGCGGCTGCCCGTTCGCCCCGGGAGCCAGCGGCAACATCGCCACGGAGGACCTGGTCTACATGCTGCGCGACAGCGACATCGCCGTCGATGTCGACCTACCGGCCGCCATCGAGGCCGCCCGCGTCGCACAGGAAGCCGTCGGCCACGAGCTGCCCAGCGCGTTGCTGCGGGCCGGCGACCGGATCTTGGTCTGAGGCCTGGAATGACCGCCGCCGAGTTGAGCACCAAGGGCCGCCAGACCCGGTCGGCCATCGAGCTCGCCGCCCGGAAATTGTTCGCCGAACGCGGCTTTCACGGCACCACACTGGCCGACATCACCTCTGCCGCAGGCAAGAGCCCGGCGGTGTTCTATCGCTATTTCAGCGACAAGGAGGATCTGCTGGCCGCGCTGGCCGAATCCTTTCTGCACGACGTCGTCGAACCGTCCGGCCTGAACCTGCACCTGCCCGATTCACCCGAGGACACCGAGTTCTTCACCACGGTCGTCACCGGCTACTGGAACATCTTCAAACAGAACATCGGCATCATGATCGCCGTGGCCCAGCTGGCCGCCACCCAGCAGCGTTTCGCCGATGTGCAGAACAAATTCCGCCGGTTCGGCATCGACATCGTCATCGCGTCGGTGCGCCGCGCCCAGGAGCAGGGACACGCCCAGGGACTGCATCCCGAACATGTGGCGGCGGCCATCGCCCTGCTGTTCGAGAACTTCACCTCGGTGTTCGTCGGCAATTCCGGGCTGGGCATCGAGATCGACGACGCCGACGCCATCGCCACCCTGTCCACCATCTGGAAGAAAACGTTGTACGGCTTCTGACCCGAGAAAGAGGAGTCATCGTGGATTTCGCTTTACCCGAACACCTCACCGATGTCCTCGCCGAGATGGACGAGTTCATCGAGGCCGAGATCAAACCCCTTGAGCGCGAGCACATCCAGTACTTCGACCAACGCCGGGAATATGCCCGGACCGATTGGGACAACGGCGGGGTGCCCGCCCGCGCCTGGGAAGATCTCCTCGACGAGATGCGTCGTCGTGCCGATGCCGCCGGTTGGTTGCGGTACGGGCTGCCCGCCCGCTTCGGCGGCCGCGACGGCAGCAACCTGGACATGGCGGTGATCCGAGAGCACCTCGCGCACAAGGGTCTCGGGCTGCACAACGACCTGCAGGACGAGTCCTCGATCGTGGGGAACTTCCCGCAGGTGATCATGATGGACCGGTTCGGCACCGAGGCCCAGAAGAGCGAATGGGTCGAGGCGATGCTGACCGGAAAGAGGTCGATGGCGTTCGGGTTGACCGAACCCGATCACGGCTCGGATGCCACCTGGCTGGAAACCACCGCCGTGCCCGACGGAGACGGATGGATCATCAACGGGCGCAAGCGGTGGAACACCGGGGTGCACCGGGCCACCCACGACCTCATCTTCGCCCGGACGTCCGGTGAGCCCGGACAGGCCCGCGGGATCACCGCCTTTCTGGTGCCCACCGACGCGCCAGGCTTCACCGTCCCGTTCTACTGGTGGACGTTCAACATGCCCACCGATCACGGCGAGGTGGAACTGAAGGATGTGCGGGTGCCGGCCGACGCGGTACTCGGCCAGGTCGATCACGGTCTCGAGGTCGGGCAGACGTTCCTGCACGAGAACCGGATCCGCCAGGCCGCCAGCAGTCTCGGAGCCGCCCAGTTCTGCATCGACCGGGCCGTCGACTACGCCAACCGCCGCATGGTGTTCGGCAAGCCGCTGGCCGTCAACCAGGCGGTGCAGTGGCCATTGGTCGAGTTGCAGACCGAGGCGCAGATGGTGCGTCTGCTCGTTCGTTACGCCGCAACGCAGCTGGATCAGAACCACCACATGGAAGTGTCGGACAAGGTTTCGATGGCCAACTACCGGGCCAACCGGCTGGTGTGTGAGGCCGCGGACCGGGCGATGCAGGTGCACGGCGGTATCGGCTACAGCCGGCACGAACCGTTCGAGCACATCTATCGCCACCACCGGCGCTATCGCATCACCGAAGGTGCCGAAGAGATCCAGATGCGGCGGGTAGCGCAGCGGCTGTTCGGATTCGGCAAGGGCAAGCGGTGACCGATACCGGCACGCTGGCCGTCCGGTTGGCCGATGTCCTCACCCCGACCCTCGGCGACGGGGTCGCGGTGGAAAACCTGCGTGAACTGACCGGCGGTGCCAGCCGAACCACCTGGTCGTTCGACGCCGTCACCGAATCAGGCCGGCGGCCGCTGATTCTGCGCACCGGGGCGCCCGACGAGGTCCACGCCGGGATGGAGTTGGAAGCCGGGGCACAGCGAGCCGCAGCCGCCGCCGGGGCGCCGGTCCCCCACGTACTGGTGGCCGACGATTCCGTTGCGGCAGTAGGTGAGCCGTTCCTCATCTGTGACTTCATCGGCGGGGAGACGATCGTGCGGCGCATTCAGCGCAGGCTCGACGGTGCCGCGCGGGCCCGGTTGCTGACGCAGTGCGCACAGGCGTTGGCCGCCATCCACCGGGCCGACCCGCCCGTCCTTCCCGGGCTCACCGAGCAGGACCAGATATCTCAGTGGCGAACCCAGCTCGACGAGATGGGCGACACCACCGCCACTTTCGAGTGGGTGTTCCGTTGGCTGGCCGCCAATAGACCGCCGGCCTCACCGCCACGGTTGGTGCACGGCGACTTCCGGATGGGCAACCTGATCGTCGACGATTCCGGCCTGGCCGCCGTGCTGGACTGGGAACTGGTGCACATCGGTGAGGTCTACGAAGATCTGGCCTGGTTCTGCATCCGAGCCTGGCGATTCGGGGCGCCGGCCGACCGCGGCGCCGGCGGGCTGGGCAGCATCGAGAGCTTTCTGGATGCCTACGAGGAGGCCGGGGGCATCAGCCTGGACCGGTCTGCGATCCGCTGGTGGCTGGTGCTGGCCACGCTGCGGTGGGGCATCATCTGCCGCTATCAGGCCGAGCGGCATCTCAGCGGGCAGACCCGCTCGGTGGAGTTGGCCACGATCGGTCGTCGGGTCTGCGAAACCGAGTGGGACCTGTTGGATCTGCTGGACGGGAGCACGTGGTGAGCAACCTCTACGGACGGCCGAGCGCGGCCGAACTCGTCGCCGCGGTCGCAGACTTCCTCGACACCGAGGTGCGGGACGGTGAGACTGTCGCCGCCCCGGTCAGATTCCAGGCCCGCGTCGCCGCCAACGCCCTCCGCATGGTCGAACGTGAGCTTCTGGCTGTCGACGCGCCCGCGGCCGCCGCGTCGGCATTGGCCGCGCTCGGGTTCACCGACGAGGCCGGGTTGGCCTCCGCCATCCGTGCCGGTGAGCTCGATGAGCAAGCCGGCGAGGTGGCGAGCTGCTTGCGCGTCCTGGTCGGTCAACGACTCGCCGCCGCGCATCCCGGATACGAGGCGCAGTGAGCCCCGCCCGCGCCGATTTCCACCCCATGGTCGTGGTCGACGCGCAGGCACCGCCCTGGTGTAGATCTCGGCGTGTGCCGGGCGTGTGCGGGCGCCTCAACCTGAACGGCGGTCGAGGTCAACCCCTACGGAGGAGCCGATGATGTCCCCTACCGAAGTCGAACTCGTCGACAACGTCGCGCATCGACTGTTCGAGGCGATCGAGCGCGGCGACACCGACGGCGTGGCCCGATTGTGGGCCGACGATGTATCGGTATGGCACTCCGGCGATACCAGGGACAACGACCGGGCTCGCGCGTTGAAGGTGATCGACTGGTTCATCAACGCGACCCGCGAGCGCCGGTACGAGGTGCTGGACCGGCAGTTCTTCGACGGCGGCTTCGTGCAACAGCATGTGTTGCACGCCGCCGGACGCGACGGGGCCTCGATCGCGCTGCGGGTATGCATCGTGATCAAAGTGGGTACCGACGGACTGATCCGGCGAATCGACGAGTACTTCGATCCGAAGGACATCGCACCGCTTCTGACCTGAACTGAATCGACAGATGGAGGTTTCATGCCCACGCTCGGCGACATCGTCACCGCGAGCGCCGGAAGCTGGACGCTGGTGCCCGACCGCTCCCGGGTGACGTTCCGGAACAAGACCCTGTGGGGACTGGCCACGGTCAAGGGCCGCTTCACCGAATTCACCGGTTCGGGTTCGGCCGGCGACGACGTGACCGGCCGGGTGGTGATCACGGCCGCGTCGCTGCGAACCGGGATCGGCAAACGCGACGACCATCTGCGGTCCGCCGATTTCTTCGACGTACAGACCCATCCCGACATCACCGTTCAGGTGACAGGATTGTGCCCGGCCAGCGGCGCGGTCGCGCGTCTGGCGACGGTGCTGACGGTGCGAGGGGTGTCGAAAACCATCGAGCTGCCGGTCGATGTGGAGGTGCTCGACGACGGCGCGCTGCAACTCCGCGGCCAGGTGTCGGTCGAACGCGCCGAGTTCGGTGTGTCGGGCGACCTCCTGGGCATGGTGGGTCCGACCGCCACGGTGTCGGGCGAATTGGTCTTCACACGGGACTGATGCGCCGCAACAGAATTCACCCAAGTTCTGCGGTGTGATGCGTCGTCAGCAGTAGCATCGGCACCATGGCCGGCACCGCGCCGCTGCGCATCCTGGTGTACAGCGACAATCCGCGCACCCGCGAACAGGTACGACTCGCCCTTGGCAAACGTGTACACCCCGACCTCCCCGAGCTGGAATACCTCGACATCGCGACCGCACCCGCAGTGGTCTCGCAGATGGACGCCGGGGGCATCGATCTGGCCATTCTCGACGGCGAGGCTACCCCGGCCGGGGGCATGGGCGTGGCCAAGCAACTCAAGGACGAGGTCGCCGAGTGTCCGCCCATCCTGGTGCTGACCGGCCGGCCCGACGACGCCTGGCTGGCTAGCTGGTCACAGGCCGAGGCCGCGGTGCCGCACCCGATCGACCCGATCCGCCTGGGCGACGCAGTGGTGTCGCTGCTGCGCGCGTCGGTGCGGTGATTTTCAGCGAATTTCCCTGCTGCCGTTGACTGTTCACGGCACAGCTGGGGCCGCAGCGACACGCTGCCTCGATATGAAACGATACTAACCAAAATGAGTGGCGTAGGCCGCAAAGCTCGCTAGGCTGTGGGTTAGCTCACATCGACAAGCAGGCGAGGGAGCGATACGCGGCATGAGTTTGTACACGCCCATCCTGGTTCTCGGGGCGATTGCGGCCGCCTTCGCCCTGGTGTCCGTCGGAATCGCGCTCGTCATCGGCCCACGTCGGTACAACCGGTCCAAGCTCGAGGCCTACGAGTGCGGTATCGAACCGATGCAGCCCGGCGCGGCCGGCGTGACCGGCCAGCGCATGCCGATCAGGTATTACCTGACCGCGATGTTGTTCATCGTCTTCGACATCGAAATCGTCTTCCTCTACCCCTGGGCCGTGGCCTTCGACAGTCTCGGGTTGTTCGCGCTGGTGGAGATGCTGCTGTTCATGCTCACGGTGTTCGTGGCGTACGCCTACGTGTGGCGGCGAGGGGGCCTGAATTGGGACTAGAAGAACGGCTACCCGGAGGGATCCTGTTGTCGACGGTGGAGGCCGTCGCCGGATACGTCCGCAAAGGGTCGCTGTGGCCGGCCACCTTCGGGCTCGCGTGTTGCGCAATCGAGATGATGTCGACGGCCGGGCCGCGCTTCGACATCGCCCGCTTCGGCATGGAGCGGTTCTCGGCCACCCCGCGTCAGGCCGATCTGATGATCGTGGCGGGGCGGGTGAGCCAGAAGATGGCCCCGGTGCTGCGGCAGATCTACGACCAGATGGCCGAGCCGAAATGGGTGCTGGCCATGGGGGTTTGCGCCTCATCCGGGGGAATGTTCAACAACTACGCGGTGGTCCAGGGCGTGGACCATGTGGTTCCGGTAGACATCTACCTGCCCGGCTGCCCACCACGACCGGAAATGCTGCTGCACGCAATCCTCAAGCTGCACGACAAGATTCAGCAGATGCCGCTCGGGGTGAACCGCGCCGAGGCCATCCGCGAGGCCGAACAGGCGGCGCTGGCCGTGCCGCCGACCATCGAACTCAAGGGGTTGTTGCGGTGAACACGCCCGACGGGAACGGCACCGGCACCGATGGCGGGGAGGTGATCGGGACCCGTCGCGGCATGTTCGGAGCGTCGGGCACCGGGGACACGTCGGGCTACGGCCGGCTGGTGCGTCCGGTGGCGTTGCCCGGAAGCTCCCCGCGGCCCTACGGCCACTACTTCGACGAGGTGATCGACCGTCTCGCCGAGGTACTCGGCGAGGAACGCTATGCGGTCTCCATCGAACGCGTCGTGGTCTATCGCGACGAACTCACCTTGGAGGTCAGCCGGGTGCAACTGCCCGCGGTCGCCAGTGTGTTGCGCGACGATCCGCACCTGCGGTTCGAGATGTGCCTCGGTGTGAGCGGTGTGCATTACCCCGGCGACACCGGTCGCGAACTGCATGCCGTGTACCCGCTGATGTCGATCACCCACAACCGCAGGATCCGGTTGGAAGTTGCGGCGCCGGACGCCGATCCGCATATCCCGTCGCTGTATGCGGTGTACCCGACCACCGATTGGCATGAGCGTGAGACCTACGACTTCTTCGGCATCGTCTTCGACGGACATCCCGCACTGACCCGCATCGAGATGCCCGACGACTGGGTGGGTCACCCACAGCGCAAGGACTATCCACTGGGCGGAATTCCGGTCGAGTATCACGGCGCGCAGATCCCGCCGCCCGATCAGCGGAGGTCCTACAACTGATGAGCACCGAATCCCCCGTCGTGGTGGTCGGCGGACAGGACTGGGACGACGTGGTGGCCGCGGCTCGTGAGCACGCGGGTGAACGCATCGTGGTCAACATGGGACCGCAACACCCGTCGACGCACGGGGTGCTCAGGTTGATCCTCGAGATCGAAGGCGAGATCATCACCGAAGCCCGTTGCGGGATCGGTTATCTGCACACCGGTATCGAGAAGAACCTGGAATACCGGAACTGGACGCAGGGCGTCACGTTCGTCACCCGCATGGACTACCTCTCACCGTTCTTCAACGAGACCGCGTACTGCCTGGGCGTCGAGAAGTTGCTCGGCGTCACCGACGATATTCCGCCGCGCGCCAGCGTGATCCGGGTGATGCTCATGGAGCTCAACCGCATATCCTCGCATCTGGTGGCGTTGGCCACCGGCGGGATGGAACTCGGTGCGATGAGCGCGATGTTCTACGGCTTTCGGGAACGCGAGGAGATCCTGCGGGTCTTCGAGTCGATCACCGGGCTGCGGATGAACCACGCCTACATCCGGCCGGGCGGGCTGGCCGCCGATCTTCCCGACGACGCGCTCAGCCAGGTGCGGGCGCTGCTCGATCTGTTGCCGAAACGCTTGGGCGACTTGGAGGATCTGCTCAACGAGAACTACATCTGGAAGGCCCGCACCGTCGGCGTGGGGTACCTCGACCTGACCGGTTGTGTCGCGTTGGGAATCACCGGCCCGGTGTTGCGCTCGACCGGGCTCCCCCACGATCTACGGCGCGCGCAACCGTACTGTGGTTACCAGGACTATGAATTCGACGTGATCACCGATGACCGCTGTGACTCCTACGGCCGCTACATCATCCGCGTCAAGGAGATGCGGGAGTCGCTCAAGATCGTCGAGCAGTGTGTGGACCGGCTCGAGAAGATGGGCGACGGTCCGGTGATGATCAACGACAAGAAGCTGGCCTGGCCTGCCGATCTCAAGGTGGGCCCCGATGGACTGGGCAACTCCCCCGAACACATCGCGAGGATCATGGGCCACTCGATGGAAGGGCTGATCCACCACTTCAAGCTCGTCACCGAGGGGATCCGGGTACCGGCCGGACAGTGCTACGTCGCGGTCGAGTCCCCGCGCGGTGAACTCGGCGTGCACATGGTCTCGGACGGCGGTACCCGGCCCTACCGGGTGCACTATCGCGACCCGTCGTTCACGAATCTGCAAGCGGTGGCGGCGATGTGTGAGGGCGGCATGGTCGCCGATGCGATCGCGGCGGTGGCGTCGATTGATCCGGTGATGGGTGGGGTGGACCGCTAATGAGCGCTTGCGCGAAGAACAAACAGCCTGTGAGCGCTTGCGCGAAGAGGAGACAGCACGGATGACTGACGTCTTCATTCAACTGGGGCAACGCCCCGATGAAGCGGGCCCGCCGATCAACGGGCTCGCCGCGTATCCGGACGACGTGACGGAGCGGTTGTCCGTCGACGCAGGACAGATCATCGGCCGCTATCCTCACGCCCGCTCCGCCCTGTTACCACTGCTGCATCTGGTCCAAGCCGAGGACGGTTGCCTCACGCCGGCCGGAATCCGTTTCTGCGCAATGATGTTGGACCTGACCGATGCCGAGGTCACCGCGGTGGCCACGTTTTACTCGATGTACCGGCGCACCCCGACGGGCGACTACCTCGTCGGGGTGTGCACCAACACGCTGTGCGCAATCATGGGTGGGGACGCGATCCTGGACGCGCTGCAGGATCATCTCTACATCCACGCCGGCGAAACCACCCCCGACGGTCGGGTCACTCTCGAGCACGTCGAGTGCAACGCCGCATGTGATTATGCCCCGGTCGTGATGGTCAACTGGGAGTTCTACGACAACCAGACCCCGTCGTCGGCACGGGATCTCGTCGACGGATTACGCGACGGGACACCGCCGGCACCGACGCGCGGGGCGCCGCTGTGCACCTTTCGAGAAACCGCGCGCACCTTGGCCGGGCTGAACAACCCGCACGTTCCCGGCGGTGCCCCGGGGGTGGCCTCGTTGGCGGGATTACGTGAAGCCCGGCAACGCGGAATGGCCACTCCGGAGGCAGGACCGACCGCATGACGCCACTGACCCCGGTACTGAGCCGATTCTGGGACGAACCAGAACCGTGGACGTTGGACACTTACCGCCGTCACGACGGGTACCGCGGTCTACAGCGGGCCCTGGCAATGGGACCGGATGATGTGATCGCACTGGTGAAGGATTCTGGGCTGCGCGGACGGGGCGGCGCCGGGTTCCCGACCGGGACCAAGTGGTCGTTCATTCCGCAAGGCGAGGAAGGCGCCGGCGCCAAGCCGCATTATCTGGTGGTCAACGCCGACGAGTCCGAACCTGGCACCTGCAAGGACATTCCGCTCCTGCTGACCACGCCGCACTTCCTGGTCGAGGGCGTCGTCATCGCGTCATACGCAATCCGAGCCCGGCACGCGTTCATCTACGTCCGCGGCGAGGTGGTACCGGTGTTGCGTCGATTGCAGGCCGCGGTCGCCGAAGCGTACACGGCCGGATATCTGGGCGCGGACATCCTCGGCTCGGGCTTCGACCTGGACGTCACGGTGCACGCCGGTGCCGGCGCCTACATCTGTGGTGAGGAGACCGCACTCCTCGATTCTCTGGAGGGCCGACGGGGCCAACCACGTTTGCGTCCACCGTTTCCCGCTGTCGCCGGTCTGTATGCCTGCCCCACGGTGGTCAACAACGTCGAGTCGATCGCCAGCGTGCCACCGATCATGGCCAACGGAGTGGACTGGTTCCGCTCGATGGGGTCGGAAAAATCACCGGGCTTCACGTTGTATTCGTTGTCCGGTCACGTCAACCGGCCCGGCCAATACGAGGCGCCGCTCGGCATCACGCTGCGCGAGCTGCTCGACTATGCCGGGGGCGTGCGCGACGGGCACACCCTGAAGTTCTGGACCCCGGGCGGTTCGTCGACCCCGTTGTTGACGGCCGAACACATCGACGTGCCATTGGATTACGAGGGCATGGCTTCCGTCGGGTCCATGCTCGGCACCAAGGCCCTGCAAATCTTCGACGAGACTACCTGCGTGGTGCGGGCGGTGCGGCGCTGGACACAGTTCTACGCCCACGAGTCATGCGGCAAATGCACACCGTGCCGCGAGGGTACGTACTGGCTGGCCCAGATCTATGCGCGGCTGGAAAGCGGGACTGGGACTCAGTCCGACATCGACAAGCTGCTCGACATCTCCGACACCATCTTCGGAAAGTCGTTCTGCGCCTTGGGTGACGGCGCAGCCAGCCCGGTCATGTCCTCGATCAAGCAGTTCCGCGACGAGTATGTGGCGCACCTGGAGGGCGGTTGCCCGTTCGATCCGCACGCCTCGACCGTGATGGCCACCGAAGGGGCGGGGGCCTGAATGTTTTTTGCCGCGAGCAGACGCAAACCCGTACCTTTTTCGCCAAAAAGGTACGGGTATGCGTCTGCTCGCGGAAGGAAAGGGAGGTGTGCATGACGCTGGCCGAGCCGACCAAGGACACCCCACCCGTGGAGATGGTGTCGCTGACGATCGACGGTGAGCAGGTCAGTGTGCCCAAGGGCACGTTGGTGATCCGCGCCGCCGAGCTGATGGGAATCCAGATCCCCCGGTTCTGTGATCACCCGTTGCTCGATCCGGTGGGCGCCTGCCGCCAGTGCCTGGTGGAGGTCGAGGGCCAGCGCAAACCGATGGCCTCGTGCACCACCACGGTCAGCCCGGACATGGTGGTCCACACCCAGTTCAGCTCCGAGGCGGCCGACAAGGCACAGCGCGGGGTGATGGAGCTGCTCCTGATCAACCACCCGCTGGACTGCCCGATCTGCGACAAAGGCGGGGAATGCCCACTGCAGAACCAGGCAATGTCCAACGGGCGTCCGGAGACCCGGTTCGAGGATGTCAAGCGGACGTTCCCCAAACCGATCAGCATCTCCGCTCAGGTGCTGTTGGACCGCGAACGTTGCGTGCTGTGTGCACGGTGCACCCGGTTCTCCGCCCAGATCGCCGGCGATCCGTTCATCGACCTACTGGAACGCGGTGCGCTGCAACAGGTCGGCATCGCCCCAGGCGAACCGTTCCAGTCCTACTTCTCCGGCAACACAGTCCAGATCTGCCCAGTGGGAGCTCTCACCGGGACGGCCTACCGGTTCCGAGCCCGGCCGTTCGACCTGGTGTCCAGCCCCAGCGTCTGTGAACACTGCGCGTCGGGGTGCGCGCAGCGCACCGACCACCGGCGCGGAAAAGTCCTGCGCCGCTTGGCCGGTGACGATCCCGAGGTCAACGAGGAATGGAACTGCGACAAGGGCCGGTGGGCCTTCACCTACGCAACCGTCGGTGACCGGATCACCACACCGTTGGTCCGCGAGGACGGGGTGTTGCGGCCGGCCTCGTGGTCGGAGGCGCTGACCGTGGCCGGGGCCGGCCTGCTGGCCGCTGGGTCGAACACCGGTGTGCTGGTGGGCGGCCGGTGCACCGTGCAGGACGCCTACGCGTATTCGAAGTTCGCGCGAATGGTCCTGAACACCAACGACATCGACTTCCGGGCCCGCCCTCACTCCGGCGAGGAAGCCGAATTCCTGGCGGCCCGGGTCGCCGGACAGCCGATGACGCTGCGGTACGCCGAGCTGGAGAAGGCGCCGACGGTGCTGCTCGTCGGGTTCGAGCCCGAAGAGGAATCGCCGATCGTCTTTCTGCGGCTGCGCAAGGCCGTCCGCAAGAACGGCCTGCAGATCCTCGCGGTTGCTCCGTTCGCCAGCCGGGGGCTGACCAAGCTGACCGGCACGCTGATCCCCACGGTCCCCGGGGCTGAAGCCGTCGCACTAGATGCGCTCGCCGATGACGAGCGGTTGTGCCGCCCCGGCGTGGTCATCCTGATCGGTGAGCGGCTGGCCACCTCTCCGGGAGCGCTGTCGGCCGCGTCGCGGCTGGCCGACGCGACCGGTGCCCGGCTGGCCTGGATTCCGCGGCGGGCCGGTGAGCGCGGGGCGCTGGAGGCCGGTGCGCTGCCCAACCTGCTGCCCGGCGGGCGCCCCGTCGCCGATGCCGAGGCTCGAGCACAGGTTGCGGCGGTGTGGAACACCGATGAGCTACCCGATACCGGAGGCCGCGACACCAACGCCATCGTGGCGGCCGGGGCCGACGGGCGGCTCTCGGCGCTCCTCGTCGGCGGCGTGGAGGTCACCGACCTGCCAGATCCCGCCGCCGCGCTGGCGGCGCTGCGGGCCACCCCGTTCGTGGTGAGCCTGGAATTGCGCGAAAGCGAGGTCACCGCCCTGGCCGATGTGGTGTTCCCGGTGGCTCCGGTGGTCGAAAAAGGCGGCGCATACCTCAACTGGGAAGGCAGGATTCGGCCGTTCATGCCGGCGCTGCAGACCAACGCCATCCCCGATCTACGGGTGTTGCACTATCTCGCCGATGAGATCGGCATCGACCTTGGTCTGACCGGCGCCGAGGCCGCCGACCATGAGCTGGCGCAGCTCGGTGCGTGGACCGCAGCCCGCCCCGCCGCACCGTCGGTCCCAGCTGAGCCACTTGCCACCCCCGGTGCCGGGCAGGCCGTTCTCGCCAGTTGGCGGCTGCTGCTGGACGCCGGACGGCTTCAGGATGGTGAACCGTATCTGGCCGGCACCGCGGTGGGCCCGGTCGCGCGGATCTCGGCGAACACAGCGTGCGAAATCGGTGCATCAACGGATGACTCGGTGCTCGTCAGCACCGATCGCGGATCGATCACCTTGCCGCTGGCGGTGACCGAGATGCCCGACCGCGTGGTATGGCTGCCCACCAACTCCCCCGGGTCGGCGATCCACCGGCAGCTCGGGGTGAGCCCCGGGGCCGTGGTGTCCATTTCGCCGGCGTCCATTTCGCCGGTGTCGATTTCGCGGACCGTCTCATGACCTATCCCGACCCCACGTTGTTCGGACACGACCCGTGGTGGCTGATCCTGGCCAAGGCGCTCGGTGTGTTCGTCTTCCTGCTGCTGACCGTGCTCGCCGCGATCCTGATCGAACGGAAAATCTTGGGCCGCATGCAGATGCGGCCCGGGCCCAACCGCGTCGGCCCCTGGGGTCTGCTGCAATCGTTGGCCGACGGCGTCAAACTCGCCCTCAAAGAAGGCCTCACCCCGGCCGGCATCGACAAACCCATCTATCTGCTGGCCCCGGTGATCGCGGTGATCCCGGCCTTCATGGCGTTCGCCGTGATCCCCATGGGCGGCGAGGTATCGGTGTTCGGGCACCGCACCGCACTGCAATTGACCGACCTTCCGGTTGCGGTCCTCTATATCCTCGCCGTCACCTCGATCGGGGTGTACGGCATCGTGTTGGCCGGCTGGGCGTCCGGATCGACGTATCCACTGTTGGGTGGGCTTCGGTCCAGCGCGCAGGTGATTTCGTACGAGATCGCGATGGCGTTGTCCTTCGCCGCGGTGTTCCTGTATGCGGGCACCATGTCCACCTCGGGCATCGTGGCCGCCCAGGACCGGACCTGGTATGTCTTCCTGCTCCTGCCATCGTTCGCCGTGTATGTGACCTCGATGGTGGGCGAAACCAACCGGGCGCCTTTCGATCTGCCCGAGGCCGAAGGAGAGCTCGTCGGCGGATTCCACACCGAGTACTCGTCGTTGAAATTCGCGATGTTCATGCTCGCCGAGTACGTCAACATGACCACGGTGTCCGCGCTGGCCACCACCATGTTCCTGGGCGGCTGGCACGCCCCCTTCCCGTTCAACCTGATCGACGGCGCCAACAGCGGCTGGTGGCCGCTGCTGTGGTTCGTCGCCAAGGTGTGGACGTTCATGTTCCTGTACTTCTGGCTGCGCGCGACACTGCCGCGGCTGCGCTACGACCAGTTCATGGCCTTGGGCTGGAAGGTGCTCATCCCGGTGTCGCTGGTCTGGATCATGGTCGTCGCCGTCACCCACAGCCTGCGCGAGCACGGCTACCACAACTGGGCCACCGGTCTGGTGACCACCGCAGTCGTGGTGGTGGCGCTGCTGGCTGCCGCGCTGTGGAAAACGCTGCGCGGCACATCCGTGGCGCCGATACCCGAGCAGAGCGCCGGTGCCTACCCGATACCGCCGCTGCCGAATGCTGGAAAGGAGGCCATCGATGTCTAAGAGGCCCAAATTCCTCGACGCCCTGGCCGGATTCGCGGTCACCTTCGGCTCGATGTTCAAAAAGCCGCTCACCGAAGAGTATCCGGAGAAGCCCGGCCCGGTGGCACCGCGCTACCACGGACGACATCAACTCAACCGCTACCCCGACGGCCTGGAGAAGTGCATCGGTTGCGAGTTGTGCGCCTGGGCCTGCCCGGCCGACGCCATCTACGTCGAAGGCGCCGACAACACCGCCGACGAACGCTTCTCGCCGGGCGAACGATACGGCCGCGTGTACCAGATCAACTACCTGCGTTGCATCGGCTGCGGATTGTGCATCGAAGCCTGCCCGACGCGTGCGCTGACCATGACCAATCAGTACGAGATGGCCGACGACAACCGCTCCGACCTGATCTGGGGCAAGGACAAACTGCTGGCGCCGCTGCAACCGGGCATGCAGCCGCCTCCTCACGACATGGCGCCGGGCAGCACCGACGACGATTACTACCTCGGCCGGATCAACCCGCTGCCCCAGGACGCCCAGTGACTCCGGACGTCCTGTTGCTCGCCGCTGAGAACGCGGCGCGGACCTCGACGTCGGAAGCGGTGCTGTTCTGGATCCTGGGCACCGTGGCGGTCCTGGGCGCCATCGGTGTGGTGGCCGCCCCGAAAGCGGTGTACTCCGCGGTGTTTCTGGCCTGCACCATGATCGCCCTGGCGGTCCTCTACATCGCCCAGGACGCCCTGTTCCTCGGAGTGGTCCAGGTGGTCGTCTACACCGGCGCGGTGATGATGCTGTTCTTGTTCGTGCTGATGCTCATCGGCGTCGACCTGACCGAATCGTTCACGGAAACCATACGGGGACAGCGCCTTGCGGCGTTGGCGGTGGGTGTCGGTTTCGGCATCCTGTTGATCGCCGGGATCGGCAACGTGTCGGTCGCCGGTTTCACCGGTCTGGCCGAGGCAAACAGCGGCGGCAACGTGGAAGGTCTGGCCGCGTTGATCTTCACCCGCTACCTATGGGCATTCGAGTTGACGAGCACCCTGCTGATCACCGCGGCGCTGGGCGCGATGGTGCTGGCGCACCGGGAACGTTTCGAGCGTCGTAAGTCCCAGCGGGAACTGGCCGTGGAACGGTTCCAGCACGGTAGGCACCCGACGCCGTTGCCCAATCCCGGTGTGTACGCCCGACATAACGCTGTCGACGTCCCGGCCCGGCTGCCCGACGGCTCCGATGCGGTGTTGTCGGTCAGCGCCATACTTTCGCAGCGCACGATCAGCAGCTCGGGGAACGGGGAGGGGTGATTTAGTGAATCCTGACAATTATCTGTACCTGTCGGCCCTGTTGTTCACGATCGGGGCGGCCGGAGTGCTGTTGCGGCGCAACGCCATCGTCATGTTCATGTGCGTCGAACTCATGCTCAATGCCGCCAACCTGGCCTTCGTGGCGTTCTCCCGCATGCACGGTCAGCTCGACGGCCAGGTGGTGGCTTTTTTCACGATGGTCGTCGCCGCCTGTGAGGTGGTGGTGGGCCTGGCCATCATCATGACCATCTTCCGTACCCGCCGCTCGGCCTCGGTCGACGACGCCAGCCTGCTGAAGCACTAAGGGCACTATGACGCTGACTGATTGGCTCCCGGTGTGGCTCGTTATCGTCCTGCCTGCTGCCGGAGCAGCGGTCCTGCTGCTCACCGGCAGGCGTTCTGACCGGTGGGGGCATCTGCTCGGGTGTGCCACAGCGCTTGCCGCATTCGCGGTGGGCGTCGTGTTGTTCGTCGAGATGTTGGGCCGCGACGGCGAACACCGCGCACTTTCCGAGAATTTGTTCTCCTGGGTCCCTGTCGCCGGCCTCCAGGTGGATTTCGGCCTGCAGCTTGACCAGTTGTCGGTGTGCTTTGTGCTGCTGATCACCGGTGTCGGCTCGCTGATCCACATCTACTCGATCGGCTATATGGCGCACGACGTGGACCGCAGGCGGTTTTTCGCCTACCTCAACCTGTTTCTGGCCGCCATGCTGCTGCTGGTCCTCGCCGACAACTATCTGGGCCTGTACGCCGGGTGGGAAGGGG
>NZ_MBEJ01000136.1 GCF_001953975.1 Mycobacterium sp. NS-7484 | reverse complement strand
CCGGCAGTAGGGGCATGTCGCGTAGTGCGGAATGCCGCGTTCGCATCCGATGCGTCCGATGACGCCGGTTTGGTGGCCGGAACCCGGGCAGAGCGCTTCGTTCATCGTTAACCTCGTGCGATTCGTTGGGCTTTGGCCATCGCCAGTGCGTGGGCAGTGGGCTCGCCGAGGACGCGGAGGCTGACGTAGTAGAAGTCGAGTTCCTGGTTGCCCCGGTTGATTGCCCAGCCTTGGATGCGTCCGTTGGCGGCGCGCACCGCCTGGACCTTGATGCGGGCCGAGCAGTTGACGTTGCCCCTGCACGTGCAGTCGTAGCCGCCGCGCGCGAGTGGTGGGCACCCACCGCAGCAACGTCGCCGAATCCCTGCGCGGCGAACCGATGTGGGAAACGGGCGGGTCCTGGACCTGCCTTACCTCCCCGGACTGCATCGAGTTCGAGGCGGCACATCAGACCGAGTACGGCACCCTCAGCGTTCGAGAGGCCCGAGAGTTAGCCGCCGC
>NZ_MBEJ01000135.1 GCF_001953975.1 Mycobacterium sp. NS-7484 | reverse complement strand
GGATCTTGACCTCGTCCTTGACGGGGTCACCGATCTCGATTTCCTCGATCGACCATGGTTGGTTGAACTCCCAGATGGAAGCCGCGGGCATGTGCCATTCCGATCACCACCTGGTGACCGGTGACATCCCGATGGCAGGTTTCCCGGTGCTCGGTGGCCACGAAGGCGCCGGCATCGTGACCGAGGTCGGCCCGGGCGTCGACCACATCAAGCCGGGCGACCACGTGGTGCTGTCGTTCATCCCGTCGTGTGGTGAATGTCCGGCCTGTCAGGAGGGTCTGCGCAACCTGTGCGACCTGGGCGCAGGCCTGCTCGGCGGCACCGCGGTGTCCGACGGCACGCACCGCGTCCACGCAGTCAAGAACGGCCAGCCCGTCATCCCGATGACGCTGCTGGGCACGTTCAGCCCGTACATGGTGGTCCACAAGAGCTCGGTGGTGAAGATCGACCCGTCCATCCCGTTCGAGGTGGCCTGCCTCGTGGGGTGCGGTGTCACCACCGGTTACGGCTCGGCCGTCCGCAGCGGCGACGTCCGTCCCGGTGACGACGTCGTCATCGTCGGCGTCGGCGGCGTCGGCACCGGTGCGCTGCAGGGCGCCCTGGCCGCCGGTGCCCGCAACGTCTTCGTCGTCGACCCGGTCGAGTTCAAGCGCGACAACGCCCTGAAGTTCGGTGCCACCCACGCCTACCCCGATATCTTCAGCGCGATGGCCGGGGTCGCCGAGGTCACCGAGGGCCGGATGGCGCACAAGACGATCGTCACCGTGGGCGAGCTCAAGGGTGAAGACATCGACCACTACATGAACATCACCGCCAAGGGCGGCACCGTGGTGGCCACCGCGGTCGCCAACATGGCCAGCAACGACGTCAAGCTGAACCTGTCGATGCTGACGCTGCTGCAGAAACGCCTGCAGGGCACCATCTTCGGTGGCGGCAACCCGCACCATGACATCCCGCAGCTGCTGAGCATGTACAAGGCCGGCCGGCTGAACCTGGACGACATGGTCACCCGGCAGTACAAGCTGGAGCAGATCAACGACGGGTACCGGGACATGCTCGAGGGCCGCAACATCCGCGGCGTCATCCGCTACACGGACGCAGATCGCTGATCACTCTGCGGTTTGTGGAGCGGTAGCCGTCACCAGTACGGCTACCGCTCCACAAATCAGGGCATGAAGGGAATTTCGTGACCGAAACACAAACCGAGACCCCCGTCGTCCTCGCCTCCCGCTCGTCGTGGAAGTGCGTGCAGACCGGTGACCGTGAGGGCTGGCTGGCGCTGATGGCCGACGATGTCGTGGTCGAGGACCCGATCGGTGAGGCCGTCACCAACCCCGACGGCACCGGGGTGCGCGGCAAGGAAGCCCTCGGCGCGTTCTACGACGCCAACATCGGGCCCAACGAGCTGACCGTCACCTGCGAGGAGACCTTCCCCTCGAGCTCGCCGACCGAGATCGCCTACATCCTGGTGTTGCGCACCAAGTTTCCCAACGGGTTCACCGCGACCGTGCGCGGGGTCTTCACCTACAAGGTGAACGACGAAGGACTGATCACCAACCTGCGTGGCTACTGGAACATGGATGCCATGCAGTTCGCGGACGCGGACGCGAGGAGCAATTCGACCCAGGAAGAGAACTGACCGGCGGTACGCTCGCCGGCCGCGGCGCGATCGTGGTCGGCGGCACCCGTGGCATCGGCCTGGCGGTCGCCCAACTGCTGGCCGATCAAGGCGCCGGCGTGGTGGTCAACGGCCGTGACGCCGACGCGGCACAGGCCGCCGCACAACGCATTTCCGGTGTCGCCCATGCCGGTTCCCCCGCCGATCCCGACGTGGCCGACGCGCTCGTCGAGACGTGCATGTCCGAGTTCGGCCGCCTCGACATCCTGATCAACTGTGCCGGCACCGCCGAGCCGGTCGGCTCATCGATCCTGAACGTCACCAGTGCCGAATTCCGCGACCTGCTCGACGCACATCTGGGCACGGTGTTCGAGACCTGCCGTGCGGCAGCTCCGAAGATGGTCGCTCAGGGCGGCGGAGCCATCGTCAACACCAGTTCCTTTGCGTTCCTGGGCGATTACGGTGGCAGCGGCTATCCGGCGGGCAAGGGCGCGGTCAACGGGCTCACCCTGGCGATCGCCGCCGAGCTCAAGGAGCACGGGGTGCGCGCCAATGTGGTGTGCCCCGGCGCCCGCACCCGGTTGTCCACCGGATCGGACTACGAGCAGCACATTGCCGAGCTCAACCGGCGCGGATTGCTCGACGACGTCAGCATGCAGGGCGCGCTGGACGCGGCGCCGCCGGAGTACGTCGCCCCCACCTACGGCTATCTGGCGAGCGACGCCGCACAGGACGTGACCGGCCGCATCTTCATCGCCGCCGGCGGATTCATCGGCGAATTCACCCGTCCGTCACCGGGTTTCATTGGATACCGCGACCACCACAGCACCCCGCCATGGACAGCGGCCGAGTTACACGAGCTGATCGGCAGTTAACCGCACAAGCCGCGGCCAGAACGGCCACGCCACGCTGTCCGACCGCGCAGGCCGGTGTGGTGCATGACCGGAAGCTTCAGCGGACGGTAGTAGGTGAGCACCACCTGGTCCTCGTCGTGCGACGACGGAGTACAGGAGTGGAATTTCCAGCCATCCAGGCTGCGCCCGGCGATCTTGGGGTGGTCGACGACATCCCACCACGTATCGGCCGGCACATCCAGGTCGATCCACTCGAAATCGGTGGACCGCCCGGACAGGGCTTGGTCATCACTGTCAGCTTCCCGCTTGACCGCGTCGGTCACGATCGACATCCTTCAGGCAAAATTACTAAGCCCCACTAGTCAACCGGGTTTCCGTTTCCTGCGCAACGAGATCGGCATCTCATTCGGCCATCACTATGCTCGTGGCCATGGCGTCCGTCTTCACGAAGATCATCAACGGAGAACTGCCCGGACGATTCGTCTACCAAGACGATGAGATCGTCGCGTTCCTCACCATCGCGCCGATGACGCAGGGGCACACCCTCGTGGTTCCGCGCGCCGAGATCGACAACTGGCAGGACGTCGAGCCGGCGGTGTTCGGCCGGGTGATGGAGGTGTCGCAGCTGATCGGCAAGGCCGTGTGCCGCGCCTTCGGCGCCGAGCGCGCCGGCGTCATCATCGCCGGCCTGGAAGTGCCGCACCTGCACGTGCACGTCTTCCCCGCCTACAACCTGACCGATTTCGGCTTCGCCCACGTCGACAACAATCCGTCCGCCGCGTCCCTCGACGAGGCGCAGGCCAAGATCAAAGCTGCGCTGGCAGATCTGCAATCCTCGGCAGGCTGACGGTGAACCGGCAGCCCTGACCCGGTGCCGTGGTCACCCGCACCTTTCCCCCGTGGGCGAGCACCAGCGAATGCACGATCGACAGCCCCAGCCCGGTACCGCCGCTGGCCCGGGCACGTGACGTATCGGCCCGGTAGAACCGCTCGAATATCCGCTGCGCATCGTCGGCGGTCATGCCGGGGCCCTCGTCGCACACCTCGATGACCGCGTCGTTCCCCTCGGTGCCCACGCGCACCGTGATCCCGGCGGTGTCCGGGGTGTGCTGCACCGCGTTGGCGACCAGGTTGCTCAGCACCTGGCGCAACCGGGCCTCGTCGCCCAGCACCTCAGGCGTGCCCGGGCCGTCGAACACCTCCATGCGCACGCGCCGGCCCGGAGCGATCGACTGGGTGTCGTGGACCGCGTCGGTCGCCAACGTCAACAGGTCGACCCGATGCTGATCCAGCGGCCGCTGCGCATCCAGCCGAGCCAGCAGCAGCAGATCCTCGACCAGCAGGCCCATCCGCCGGGACTCGCTCTCGATCCGGCCCATCAACATCTCGACATCGCGGGCCGCCCCCTGGCGGTACAGCTCGGCGAATCCGCGGATCGTGGTCAGCGGGGTCCGCAGTTCGTGGCTGGCATCGGTGATGAACCGTCGCATGCGCTCCTCGGACGTGCGCGCCTGCTCGGCGGAGGCCTCCGACGACGCGACAGCCCGCTGGATCTGCGCGAGCATCCCGTTGAGCGCCAGGGACAGCCGGCCCACCTCGGTACGTGGATCACGTTCGGGCACACGACGATCCAACTGCCCGGCCGCAATGGCGGCCGCAGTCTGTTCCACCTCGACCAGCGGACGCAGGCTGCGGTGTACGACGGCGTAGCCGACGATGCCGAGGAACAACAACACGACCGTGCCGATGCCGACCTGCGACCAGATCAATGCCCGGACCGACGACTGCACGTCGGACAGATCGATCGCCACGGTGGTGCGTTCCCCGTTGGGGCCCTGCACCGTCATGGCTCGCCACTGCACGTCGGATGACCCGACCGAGCCGACGGTCACCGGCTGGGGCCCGACATCGTTGTCGTCGGGCAGCGAGGGTTCTGCCTCTCGGTCGTTGATCGCGATCCAGGTTCGGCCATCCTGGTCGACGCCGCGCACATAGAAGTTCGACGGCGGGCGCGCCGGGTTCGGCCCCTCCAGCGGGGTCGAGGGCATCTGGTGCGGCTCCTGCGCCCACCCTCGCGAGGCGTCCAGCAGCGTCTGATCGACACGGCTGATCTCGGTGTGCCGCATGATCGAGGTCACCGCGATGCCGGAGGCCAACAGCCCGCAGGCCACCAGGAACAGCACGACGGCCACCAGGCCGACCCGCAGCGGCACCCCATGCCGCTCTACCCGGTCAAACACCCCAAAAGTATGCCGCCGACGCCGCGAGCGTCAGCGTGGCTCGCGCAAAACGTAGCCGACGCCGCGCAGCGTGTGCAGCAGGCGCTTTTCGCCGGTGTCGACCTTGCGACGCAGGTAGGACACGTAGGACTCGACGACGTTGACGTCTCCGCCGAAGTCGTACCGCCACACGTGGTCGAGGATCTTCGGCTTCGACAAGACGGTGCCCGCATTGATGATGAAGTAGCGCAGCAACGTGAACTCGGTCGGTGACAGCGAGACCGGCTCGCCGGCCTTCCACACCTCGTGGGTGTCCTCGTCGAGTTCGATGTCGGCGAAGGACAACTTGGCGCTGCGCGGTTCCTCGACGCCCTTGCCGGACCGGCGCAGGATCACCCGCAGCCGGGCCACGACCTCTTCGAGGCTGAACGGCTTGGTCACGTAGTCGTCGCCACCGAGGGTCAGCCCGGCGATCTTGTCTTGCAGGCTGTCGCGCGCGGTGAGGAAGAGTGCCGGAGCGTCGATGCCGTCGGCCCGCAACCGCCGCAGCAGGCCGAAGCCGTCCATGCCGGGCATCATCACGTCGAGGATCACCGCGTCGGGCCGGACTTCCCTGGCCTTGTCGAGGGCTGCTGCGCCGTTGGACGCGGTGTGCACCTCGAACCCTTGGAACTTCAGGCTGACGGAAAGCAACTCCACGATGTTGGCCTCGTCGTCGACGACGAGTATCCGGGCTTCCGGGACGCTCTCAGGTAATGCAGGCATGGCCATTCCCTGATGTTGGTGGTGCGTGTTGAACTCAACCTGCATACACGCTGTGCACTTCCTGTGAGTTTAGCTGTGATCCTGGTAACTACACTGGCGCCCATGAACCTCGGCAGAACCCTGGTGCAAGTTGCCACTGCGCCGGTACGCATCGGGCTGGCCGTGGCAGATGTCGGGCTGGGCATCGCCGGCGAGACACTCAGCGCCGTACAGCGGGGGATCACCGATTCCAACCCGCTGGGCGGCAGGTCGTCGATGGCGGGCCTCCTCGGGCTCGACGACGCGGTGGAGCGGGCCAACCGGCTGGCCCGGCTGCTCGATGACGACGCGCCACTGGGTCGCGCACTGGCGCCGGACGGTCCGGTGAACCGTTTGCTGCGACCGGGCGGGCTGGTCGACCAGATCACGGCCGAGGGCGGCCTCCTGGACCGACTGACCGCCGACAACGGCGCTGTGGCCCGGGCGGTCGCGCCCGGCGGCCTGGTGGATCAGATCACGCTCGAGGGCGGCCTGCTGGACCGACTGACCACCGACGACGGGGCGTTGTCCAGGGTGATCGCCCCGGGCGGGCTGGCCGATCAACTGCTGGCCAACGACGGTTTGATCGAGCGAATTCTGCGTGAGGACGGCGTCGCCGATCGCCTGCTGGCCGAGGGCGGCCTGCTCGACACCCTGACCGATCCCGACGGCCCACTGCTCAAACTCGCCGACGTGGCCGACACGTTGAACCGGCTGGCGCCCGGCCTGGAGGCCCTGGCTCCCACCATCGACGCACTACACGACGCGGTCATCACGCTCAGCCAGGTCGTCAACCCCTTGAGCAACATCGCCGACCGCATCCCGCTGCCCCGGCGATCGTCGCGACGGAGCACTCCGCGCCCGGTCGTCTCCCAGCGGATTGTCGACGCCGACGAGTGACCCGTTAAACTGGGCGCGTTCGACCCGCCTCCTTAGCTCAGTGGTAGAGCGTTCGCCTTGTAAGCGGAATGTCATCGGTTCAATCCCGATAGGGGGCTCCACGCGCAATCGACTTGTCGGTGCCTGGCAGTAGCTTCCCGATATGAGGCTCTGCCGAGGCTGTGGTTCACCACTGATCAAACGCAGCCAGAAGGTGTACTGCAGTAACGCATGTCAGGGATCGGCCCGACGGACGAACAGCACAAAGCGTTGGCTTGAGACCGGCCAGGCGTCGATCACTTCTCTTCACAGGCATTACGTCCGGCTGTACCTCACTGAAGAACAATCGGGCTGTTGCGCAATCTGCGGCGCCGCCAATGTGTGGCAGGAACTTCCCCTGATCTTTGTGCTGGACCACATCGACGGAAACCCGACGAACAACCGTAGAGAAAACCTGCGGCTGGTGTGCCCGAACTGTGACTCCCAGCTCCCGACGTACAAGAGCCGGAATCGCGGTAATGGGCGGCATTTTCGTCGCCAGCGTTACGCCAACGGTCAGTCGTATTAGAGCTCGGATACCCGGCCGTTCTCCACCGCCCATCGGCGGTCCAGCCGTACGTTCTGCAGCATTCGCCGGTCGTGCGTCACCAGCAGGAGCGCACCTTCATAGCTCTCCAGCGCCTGTTCGAGCTGCTCGATGGCGGGCAGGTCGAGGTGGTTGGTCGGCTCGTCGAGAACCAGCACATTGGTGCCGCGGGCCTGTAGCAGCGCCAAGCCTGCGCGGGTGCGCTCTCCGGGTGAGAGCTGGTCCACCACGCGCTCCACGTGGTCGGCCCGCAAGCCGAACTTGGCCAACAGAGTTCGTACGTCCGCGGTCGACCAGGATGGCAGATACTGCTCGAAGCGGTCGACCAGTCGCGCGGTACCGGTGAAATCCACACGGGCCTGGTCGATCTCGCCGATGGCGACGTTGGCCCCCAACGCCGCACGGCCGTCGTCGGGCTGTTGTCGGCCGAGCAGCAGCCTGAGCAATGTCGATTTGCCCGCCCCGTTGGGTCCAGTGATGCCGATCCTGTCGCCGGCATCGACTTGCAACGAGACAGGTCCGAGAACGAAGTCCCCTTGCCGCACAAGTGCATTGTCGAGCGTCGCCACCACCGAGCTGGATCGTGGCGCGGTGCCGATGGTGAACTGCAGTGTCCATTCCTTGCGCGGTTCGTCGACTTCTTCCAGTCGGGCGATGCGGCTCTCCATCTGCCGGACCTTCTGCGCCTGCTTCTCACTGGATTCGGTGGCGGCTCGACGCCGGATCTTGTCGTTGTCCGGCGCCTTGCGGATCGCGTTGCGGACGCCCTGACTCGACCATTCGCGCTGAGTGCGCGCGCGGGCCACCAAGTCGGCTTTCTTCTCGGCGAACTCTTCGTATTGTTCGCGCTTGTGCCGGCGGCTTACCTCGCGTTCTTCCAGATAGCTTTCGTATCCGCCGCCGTAGACGGTGTTGGTGTGCTGCGCCAAATCCAGTTCCAGCACCCGAGTGACGCTGCGGGCCAGGAACTCCCGGTCGTGGCTCACCAACACCACGCCGCCGCGAAGGTCGCGGACGAACTGCTCGAGTCGGGCCAGCCCGTCGAGGTCGAGATCGTTGGTCGGCTCATCGAGCAGGACGACGTCGAAACGCGACAGCAGGAGTGCCGCCAATCCCACCCGCGCCGCCTGTCCCCCGGACAGCGCGGTCATCGGCGTGAAATCAGGTTGCACCATGTCGGTGTCGAGTCCCAGATCGGCCAGGACCGTCGGAATCCGGTCGTCGAGATCGGCCGCGCCGGCAGCGAGCCAGTGATCCAGGGCGGCAGCGTAGATATCGGCCGGGTCAACGCCCGGCAGCGCATGCGGCTCGGCCAGTGCCGCGGCCGCCGCTTCCATGGCCCGCGTGGCGTCGGTGCAGCCAGTGCGGCGTGCGATGTAGGCCGCGACGGTCTCCCCCGGAATCCGCTCATGTTCCTGTGGCAGCCACCCGATGAACGCGTCGGACGGGGCGACGCGGACCGTCCCCGCGAGCGGCGCGAGCACACCGGCCAGAATCCGCAACAGCGTGCTCTTGCCCGCGCCATTCGCGCCGACAACCCCGACCACGTCGCCCGGCGCCACGGTCAGATCCAGGTTGTCGAACAGGGTGCGATGGGCGAATCCGCCGGCCACGTCCTTGGCGACAAGCGTTGCGGTCATGGCCCTATGGTCGCATCGCCGTGGGTGGCGTTGAGCGTTGCCGCCCGGGCCTGAAGCGGTTCCACCGATATGGGATTGGCGGACGTCACACTTCGGCGAGGTCGACCAGGCTCAGCTGGGGGATTCGCTCGAAGTGGCGTCGATTCCGCGTTGCAAACGGCAAGTTGTTGCGGATACAGATTCCGGCTTGCAGGCAATCGGCGAAACCGATCGGCGTGCCCGCGTCGCGTAGAAGTGACGCGGCTTCACCTGCTCGCAGCCCAGCAGCCATGTCGAGCGGCAGAGTCCGCGCTTTCAGCAGCTTTAGTATCTCCTGATGGCACCGGTGAAAATCGGTGCCCATGCGAAGCTCGAAAGCAGTTAGAGCCGTCAGCCGGATCCGCCGAGAACTGATCAGTTCACGCACGAGCGAAACGCCGGCACCCTTACCTCGCAGAAAATCGATCACCAGATCGGTGTCGACAACTACGAGGCCCGCCACGTCTCCCGCATTTCCCGAATTGCCTGTGTTGCCAGGTCTGCGTCGGCATCGGTGAACGTGCCCTCCAAGCTGAGCAGGGCGTCGACCTCATCCGGAGCAACACTCGCCAAGTAGGCATCGAGTGCCTCTTGAACGATCGATGAGAACCCGCGTACGCCTCGCTGCTGCGCCAACGCGCTCAGTGCACGGTGCTGAGGTTCGGTGATCTCGACGGTCGTGCGCATGCATGCATTCTAGCATCAATGCAGGTAGGGGCATCAACCGGGAATTGATTTCCCTGAGTCCAGCCGTCAGGTCTCGTCGGCGATCTGCGCGCGGCTCTCGTGCAACCCGGGGCCGTCCGGATCCTCACCTTGGTGATCGAGCTCGTGCTGAAACTCCCGCTGGCCCTCGGTCGTCTCCCGGGCGTCCTTCGGTATCGGTCGGCCGTCCTCGCGTTGCTCCATAACCCCGTTTATTCACCCGCCGCTGCCCCGGCCAAACGTTCAGACGCGGGTGGTCAGCTTTCGCAGGGTCTGGTATTCGGTGACCTTGTACGGCCGGCCGTCCGGCTGCAACAGGTCGCTGAACCACACGTTGGGCACCTTGGTGTACGGCTTGTCCCACGAGTCCCAGGGGAAGTACGTCTGGGTCTTTCCGGCCACCAACCCCCAGCTGTAGGCAGCGACGTTGTGTCGCTTGGCCACCGGCAGCACGCCCTCGACCGTGCTGCCCTGATCGCGTGCCAGGTACTCGGTGCACAGGATCGGTCGACCCAGCGGGGCGAGTTCGTCGATGCGGGCCTCGAATTCGGCGGGGCCGGCATAGGAATGGAACGAGATGACGTCGGAGTTGTCGAGCTGGAAGGCGGCCATCTCGCTGCGGTGTGCCCGGTCCCAACTGCCCTGCCACACCCCGCTGGTCAACGGCTGGGCGGCATTGACCGACCGCGCCCATCCGAAGACCTCGGGTAGCAGGCCGCCGACCGCGTCGATCTTGTCCTTGCGTTCCACCTTGCGGTATTGCTTGGCCGGGTTGTCCGGCTCGTTCCACAGGTCCCAGCCCAGCACGCGGTTGTCGTTGCGGAACTGGCTCATCACCCCGACGACGTAGTCACGCAGCACGGGCCGGTAACGCGGGTCGTCGATGCGTTGCGCCCCGGGGCTCTGCACCCAGCCCGAGTTGTGCACTCCCGGTGTCGGTGCGCGTTGGGCACCGACCTGTGGTCGCGGATCCCAGCATGAATCGAAGAACACGAACAGCGGCTTGATGCCGTGGCGGGCCGAGATCCCGACGAACTGCCCCAGCCGGCTTTGGAATCCGGCCCGGTCCTGCGCCCACAGCAGGTCGTGCAGGAATACGCGTACGGTGTTGAAGCCCAGCAGCCGACAGGCCCCCAACTCGCTGTCGATGCGCCGTGCGTCGTAGGTGCCCGGTCCGAACATCTCGAGCTGGTTGATCGCGTTCGAGGTGATGAAGTTGGTGCCGACGAGCCAGCCCTGCGCCTGGTACCACGCGTTGGCACGTTCGACGGGCCATTGCCCGGGCGCCGCGGTGGCGCGCGGGAGGACGGAAAGCGCGGACAGTGCGGGAGTGAGGGCCGCTGACGCTGCCAGTACCAGCGGGATCTTGAGGGCCGTTCGACGGTGCACTTAGTGAACATAGTGGCGGCCGGCGCAGCCCTCGGCCTCACGTATCACATTGCAACCATTGAGGTTTCATATCGTTATCAACGCGCTGGAGCTATCCCTAGAGCCGGCCCACCGTGAAATCGGCGGCCTGGCCCGGCATCCCGTTGAACACATAGGCGGTGTGCGCGAAGGTGGGCACGCCGGCGGGTGTCCCGTCGCAGATGGAGTCACCCGCTTCACACAGCTCGATGGTCTTGTCCTTGTACCGCGGGCCGATCACCATGGGCGGTGCGCCGATGCCACGCATGAACTCGTCCGACGGCGTCCCGAGCAGCACCACCGAGGCCACGTGGTCGGACACCTCGAGCGGCATCGGGTCGGGGATGTACTGCTTGTACTCCGTCGGGATGCCGTCCGGCACGGCAGCCGAGGTGACGAATCCGGCCACCACGGCACCCTGCGAATAACCGCCCAACACCACCCTGGTGTCGGGGCAGTTCTTGGCGGTGGCCTCGATGTGGTCGGCGGCATCGCGGATACCGTCGACGACGGTCCTGGCAAACTCGATACGGTCACCGAAGTTGCCGCTGGCCGGGTAGTTCACCGGATACACCTCGACGGACCGCTCGCCGGTACGCGCACGCAGCGCGTCGACGAAGCTCTGGCCGGGACCACCCACCCCTGGTGGCTCATAGGTGCCGCGGGCGAACACCACCTCAACATCAGGGCACGGCTGCGCCGATGCGCGGGGCAACGGTGCGACCACCACGGCGGAGGCGGCGATGAGCGCCGCGCCCATGATCAGTTTGAGGATGTTCATATCGACTCCCGGCCTGCTGGGCCCACCGGCCCGTGACGAACGTTGCCGTTCCCCATGCCTGCAATTCCCAAACCCGGCCGTCTATGCCAGCGGCACGTCCAGGTGCGGCCGCGGATCACCGGCGCCCGGGCCGTCGAAGTGCCACCACTCCCCCGGGTACACCGCCAGGCCACCGGCACTCATGGCCTCGCGCAGCCGGGCCCGGTTCTTCTGCGCCGCCGGGCTGACCCCCTCGGCGGCGTAGGCGTGGCTGCGCGGGGTGAAGTCGTCGAAGCCGGTGCCCATGTCGACGAGCGATACCGCGTCGGCGATCGTGACGTCGACCGAACGGCCGGCCTCATGACTGCGGGCGTAGTCGCCCGGTCGGGCCACCCAATTCGGATTCGGCACCGCCTCGAACATCCGTACCTGCACCTCATGTGGGCGGTAGCAGTCCCAGAACACCAGGGCTTCGGGCCGCAGCGCGGCTGCGGCCGCGGCCAGGCCCGCGGCCATCGACTCGTGCACAAGGCACGGCGCCCCGACCGGGTACAACTGCCGGCCGACGAAGTTGTCGCTGGTCGCGTAGCGCAGGTCGACGATCGCGTCTGGGACGACCGACCGTACGTCGACAAGACCGGCCGCGGCCGCCGGTCGGGCACCGGCTGCGGGCGCGGGGGCGACGACCACGCCCGACACCAGCATCAGCGCGAGCAGAGCGGGACGCATCGACATATTGCACCACAACGGATTTGATTGCCGGTTCAAGCAAAGTTTCGTCGTTAACGATAATTTCACCGGAGTCGGTTGCGCGCAGGATACGCTTTTCCCGTTCCCTCGCAGGAAAACCGGAGATGAGCCGCGACGAGACGCAGACATCGATCGACGCACTGCTCGACCGAGCGGTACGTGCGTGCAACCGCGGCGACCGTGCTGCAGCAAATTCTCTGGCGGAACAGGTTCTGGCTGTCGACCACCGCAACGCCGACGCCGAAGACCTGCTCACGGCGGCTGCCGACCAAGGGGAGATCCGCCGCCTGACCCTGATGTTCATCGACCTTGTCGACTCGACGCTGTTGTCCACCCGGATCGAGCCCGAGACCTACCACACGGTGGTCGGCCGTTACCGGGCCGAGGTGAAGCGACTGGTCAATCACTATGAGGGACATATCAGTTCGACGAAAGGCGACGGTCTACTGGCCGTGTTCGGTCACCCCAGAGCGCACGAGGACGACACTCGCCGGGCAGTGGCGACGGGGCTGGAGATCACGCACGCCGTGGCCCGGCTGAGTGAGCAGGCCAAGCGTCGATTCGGCGTGGGGATCGATGTCCGGGTCGGCGTCCACCGGGGCATCGTCTACCTCGACACCGACCAGGACGACGTCTACGGTTTTGCCGCCAACTTCGCCGCCCGGATCTCCTCGCTGGCAACTCCGGGAACCGTTGCTGTGTCCGACGTGGTCGCGGTGTTGGTCAACGATACGTTCGAGCTCGCGGCGCGCCCGCCGGCGGCCGTCAAGGGTGTCGACGGATTGGTGGATCACCACCTCGTGCTCGCCGAGCATCCGCAAGCGATCCTGGCGAAACCCGCACGCCTGGTCGGGCGACAACGCGAGCTGGCCTGGTTGCAACACACCTGGCCGCAGGTGCTGAAGGGAGTTTCCGAATGTCCCGGCGTCGCCTTCCTCGGTGAAGCCGGGATCGGAAAGACGCGGCTGGCGCACGCCGCGGCGGCGCTGGCCGAGGACAGCGGCGGCACGGTCGTGAAGATCCGCGGCTCACCCCTGCACACCGATGCGGGGCTCTACCCCGTCCGGCGTCTGTTGGAAGCGCGCTGCGGCATCACCCGACTCACCGCCGCCGCCGATCGGCTCCGCCTGCTGGAAGCCGAACTGCGCTCGCGCACAATGGACCCCGAAACGTACGTCCCGCTGCTCGCGCCGGTCCTCGGCGTCGGACCCGAACACGGATACCAGCCGGCCGCGGCCGAGGGCCGCAGCCTGTATGAGGCGATCGGCAGCGCGACGCATCGCTACCTGCTGGGGTGTCTCGACGGCAACCCCGGCCTGATCATCGCCGAGGATCTCCAGTGGTTCGACGCGTCGACCGTCTCCCTGATCGAATCGCTGTTCTCCGCCGCTGACGGCCGCCTGCTGATGGTGTTGACCACGCGCGAGCAGAAGGCACTGCATGCCGATTGGCCGATGGAGGTTTTCGAGCTCAAACCGCTGTCGGTCGAGGAGTCCGACGCGCTCATCGAGGCCATCGATCCCGAGCTGACATTGGCGCAACGCAGCGCCGTGCGCCGGCGCAGCGAGGGAATTCCGTTCTACATCGAACACATTCTGGCGGCGGTGGGGGCTTCGGGACCCGAACCCGTCCCCGAGGCGCTGTACGAGCCGTTGTTCGCACGCCTGCACACCCGCTCCAACGCCGTGCCCGTGGTGGAGGCCGCCGCTGTGATCGGCCGCAGCGGTGATCTGGCCCTGCTGCGGGCGGTGGTGGGAGACGACCACGACACCGAGCTCGTGGTCGCCGAATTGGTGGATGCCCAGGTGTTCGAGACCGACGGTGTTGATCGGTGGCGGTTCCGGCACGAACTGCTCCGGGAGGTGGCCGCCGAACTCGCCCCGCCCAGCGTGCAACGCGCCCTGCACGAGCGCGTGGCCGAAGAGCTGGTCCGGGCTGCCTCGAGCGTGCAGCCGGACTGGCACCTGGTGGCGCGACATTACGAGTGCGCGCACAATTTCGGCGAAGCCGTCACGGCCTACCGCAAGGCCTCGGTGGCCGCCCGTCGCCGCGGCGCGGCCGAAGAGGCCTGCACGTACCTGACGAACGCACTCAGCCAGCTCGCGCGCTGCACACCGGGGCCGGCACGGGAAAAGTTGGAGATCGCCATCCGGCTGGAACGCGGCTTTCTGATCGGCGCCGCGCACGGCAGCATGAGCGGTGATTGCCCCGCCGACTATCAGCGCTGCCTGGACCTGGCCACCACGGGGTCGTATCAGGACGAATTGTTCTGGGCGCTCAACGCTCTCGTGAGCTACTGCATCCCGCGAGCCGAACTCCAGCGCAGCCGGGAACTGCTCGATTCGTTGTCGGGACTGATCACCAAGGACCGGCCATGGCTTCATTCGGCGATCGCGTCGTCCATGGGTTCGGTGGCGTGGCTGCAGGGCGACTTCGCGGTGGCACGCAGCCACCTCCTGAGCGCACTCGACGACAGTTCGGCCGCCGACCCGCGGGCCCTGGACACCACCTGGTGGGGCAACACCGATCCGATCTCGGGCGCGCACACCTACCTGGCACTGAGCGATCTGATGCGCGCCGACCTCGCCGGCGCCGAGGATCACCTCGCCGAATCCGTGCGGCGGTGTGACCTTTTGGATTTCCCGGTCAACGCCTTCAACCGGGCCCACACGTACTTCAAACAGATCTGGGTGTCTCTGGAGAGCGGGCAGATCGAGGCCGCGGCCACGTTGTCGGCCGGCATGCGCCGCTGCACCGAGGAGTCCGGCCTGGACCTGTGGCGGGTGGTCAGCGCCACCGTGTACGCCACGGTGAAAGCGATGGCCGCGCTGCGTTCGGGCGCCGCCGACCCGGCGACCCTGATGGCGGCCGCGGACAACATCGCCACGCGGGTCGACGGGTCGCGCGTCATGCACCTCAACGTCTATCTGAACTTTCACGACGCGATCATCGGCCGATTGCTGATCGCGGCAGGTCAGCCGGATCTGGCCCGGGAACGGTTGGAGAAGTCACTACTCATCGCAGGGGGAACGGGGATGCACTTTCACGACGCCGAATTGATGCGCATACGCGCCCACACCTTCGCAGAGGAACCAGCGCGGCGCGCAGCGCTGGCCGACGCGTTGGCGTGTGCCCGCGAACAGCAGGCATTGCTGTTCGAACTGCGCTGTCACCTGGATTCGTTCGAGCTGTTGACAGACGGTGACTCCGACGGGCTGGCCTCGGCGCTGCACCGCCTCCCCGAGGACGTCCGGTTACCGGAACGCCAACTGGCAGAACGGATCCTGTCATGACGACGGTGGCGGTGCTCGGTGGTGGTATCGGCGGCCTGACCGCGGCCCACGAGTTGGCCGACCGCGGATTCGACGTTACCGTCTACGAGCGGCATACCGGGGCGTTCGGCGGCAAGGCCCGGTCGATGGCGTTCCCCGGGTCGGCCACCGGAGGACGCAAGGACCTGCCGGGCGAACACGGATTCCGGTTCTTCCCAGGGTTTTATCGACATGTCCCGGACACGATGGTGCGAATTCCCCACAACGGCCAGACCGTTGCCGACCATCTCGTCACGGCCACGCAGATGATGCTGGCGCAGCACAAGGGCGCCAACGAGATCATTGTGGCCACCCAGGTCGCATCGGCACTCGACGATCTGTCGGCCACCATGAAGGCCATCTGGCAGCTGGGCGTGGGGTTGGGTATCCCACCGCAGGAGATGACCGTGTTTGTGGAACGGCTGCTCACCCTGCTGGCCTCGTGCGACGAGCGTCGCTTCGGCCAGTGGGAGCAGACGAGTTGGTGGGACTTCATCGGCGCGGCCAACCGCTCGCCGCAGTTCCAGAAGTTCCTGGCCAACGGGATGACCCGCACGCTGGTGGCGGCGAAGGCCACCGAGATCTCGGCGCGCACCGGCGGTTTGATCCTGTGCCAGTTGATGTTCGACCTGGTACGCCCGAACGGGAAGATGGACCGCGTGTTGGACGGGCCGACCAGTGACGTCTGGATCGATCCGTGGCTCGCCCATCTCGCCGGCCTCGGGGTGAACCTGTGTGGCGGCTACGAGGTCACCGGGATCGATTGTGACGGAACACAGATCACCGGCGTGACCATGTCCGTCGACGGCCACACCGAGCAGATCGTGGCCGATCATTACGTGGCCGCCATGCCCAAGGAGCGCCTTGAACTGCTGCTGACGCCGCAGTTGTGTGCCGCCGAGCCACGGCTCACCGGGCTGCCGCGGCTGACGACCGACTGGATGAACGGTGCGATGTTCTACCTGGACGTCGACAAGCCCCTGGTTCACGGCCACGCCATCTTCATCGACTCCAAATGGTCGTTGACCGCGATCTCCCAAGGACAGTTCTGGCGCAACTTCAACTGGGCGAATCGCGGTGATGGCCGGGTGGAAGGCATTCTCTCCGTGGATATCTCGGCCTGGGATGTGCCCGGTAGCACGGGGGACATCGCCAAGATGTGCAGTCGGGACGAGATTCGTGCCGAGGTGTGGAAGCAGATCACCGATCACATCGACGACGGCTCCCTGGCCAAGGCCAACGTGGTCGACTTTTTTCTCGATCCGGCAATCACATTCGGCAGTGGACAGAAAAAGGTCGAGGCGAAGAACGACGAGCCCTTGCTGATCAACACCAAGGGCTCATGGGCGGACCGCCCGGACGCCGTGACGGCCCTCGCCAACTTCTTCCTGGCCGCCGATTTCGTCCGCACCTACACCGACTTGGCGACGATGGAGGCCGCCAACGAGGCCGCGCGGCGCGCGGTCAACGGGATACTCGACGCCACCGGGTCGCCCGCGGCCAGATGCCCGGTGTGGCCGCTGCACGAGCCGCGGGCGTTGGAGCCGTTCCGCCGATGGGACAAGCTGCGCTGGCAATTGGGCCGGGGACCCGTCACACCGCCGATCAAGATCGACTTCGCCGGGATACCGGAGACTACCGGCGCCCTCGCACGCGGCCTGCTCGCGCTACTGGGTGGCTCCGGCTGAGACTTCCCACGCCGGACTGCGCCGACATGTGCGGCTGCTCGGTGATGCCGGCAAGGGCGCGCAGGTTGCCTGCGACGTCTTGGTTCTCACCTGTGGTGATACTTCGCAGCACGACCGCGATCGGCGGCCACTTCGCCGGTGGCTCCAGATAGAAGGCGCCCAGGCCGGCCGCCCAGGCGAGCTGGTGGACCCGTTTCTCGTGCGCAGCCTCCGGATAGACGGCCAGACTGGTCGCGAAGTTCCAGGCTCCCTCCCGGAACTTGGTCAGAGTGTCCTTGATGAACAGGTCCTCCTTGGGGATCGCCCAGCGCAGCCACCGCACCCGCGGCGACCGGCGTTGGACGATATCGAGCATGTCCGGCGTCTGAAGGGACACCAAGTCGTTGACGCGTTCGAAATCGGCATGGATCTCGGGCAGGCGGTTCGCGGCGAGGTCGACGACCGCGATTCCCAGGTCGAAGCAGATGTGGGCGTTCAGGCTGGCGACCATGTGCTGCAGCATCGAGGCCTTGCGGTTGTGTTGGTTGAGGAACGCGATCTCCCACGGCAGGGTCAGCGCCTCCGGATCGTGCGAGCCCGGATGGAAAAAGGCGTTCAGCGCATCGAAGTACCGCCTCGCGAACACACAGTCGAGTTGCTCGATCCACTGCGCATCGGTGAACTCGCCGGCGCGGGTTGCGCGCTGGATGGCGATCGTGCCGCGTTTGTACAAGGCGGCGAAGTAGCCGATCGTGCTGTTCGCCCGGATCGACCAGTCAATGACGAGGTCCAGATTGTGCACCACGCCGTCGAAGGTCGTGGCATCTTCGAGAGGCTGCAGAACATCGGTTTGCGTCGTCATCGTCATCCCACCTCCGTTGTCCGACGGAGTACAGGATCACCCTGTTCGGCGACCGTGTCGTGAGTAGCCGACTACCCTAGATTCACAGGGGAAATGACGCTCTCCTCTTCTGAGATATCGCTTACCAATGTACGATAATCACACTCTTGAGTCGGCGTCGCAGCCCTGACGACCACTTACTTACGCGCAGAAGCAACCGAGGGATTGGAGCGACCCTATGGCGTCAGCCGTACCGGAGACCGTCGCGACCCGCTATGCCGGCAGACGAGTCGAACGGGTGGAGGACACTCGCCTGCTCACCGGACGCGGAACCTACGTCGACGACATCTCACGACCCGGCATGCTGCACGCCTGCTTCGTGCGCAGCCCGTACGCGCACGCCAGGTTCACCACCGTCGACGCCACCGCGGCCCTGGCCCTGCCCGGGGTGCACGCCGTGCTCACCGCGGCCGATCTCAACCCCGAGGTCAAGGAGGCCTGGCACGCGGTCGCCGGCAAGGACGTCCCCGACACCCCACGGCCACCCCTGGCCGAGGGTGAGGTCAAGTTCGTCGGCGATCCGGTGGCTCTCGTCATCGCCGAGAGCCGGTATGTCGCCGAGGACGCGGTAGACCTCGTCGACGTCGACTACGAACCGCTGGCGGCGGTCGCCGACTTCCGCCAGGCGCTGACCTCCGAGGTCTCCGTGCACGAGGCCTTCCCGGACAACAATGCCGGCGGCATGGCCGGCATGCCGCCGGACGAAGAGGTCTTCGGTTCCGCCGCCCATGTGGTGAAAGAACACATCTATCAGCAGATGCACGTGCCGGTGCCGATCGAGTGCCGCGGCATGGTCACCGAGTGGTCGGCCACTGGCTCTTCGGCGGGCGAGCTGACCATCTGGGCCTCCACCCAGACCCCGCACGAGCTGCGTGCCTTCGCCGCCCGCCTGCTCGGCATCCCGGCCCAGCACGTTCGGGTCATCATGCGCGACACCGGCGGCGGATTCGGCCAGAAGGTCGTCCCGATGCGCGAGGACATGTGCATCATGCTGGCCGCGCGCAGAGTGCCGGCCGCGCTGAAGTGGATCGAGGACCGCCGCGAGAACCTGATGTCGGCCGGCCAGTCGCGCCACGTCGACGGCGACGTCCGAATGGCCTTCGACTCCGACGGCACCATCCTGGCCGCCGACATCGACTTCATCCAGGATGTCGGCTCCTACCCGACCCCGTATCCGGTGCTGACCACCGCGGCCATCGGCATGTTCTTCCCCGGGCCGTACCGGGTGCCCAAGGCCAGCTTCAACTACAAGACGGTGTTCTCCAACACCGCGGGCCTGCACGCCTACCGCGGGCCCTGGCAGTACGAAACCCTCACCCGCGAAATCCTTCTCGACATCGCCGCCCGCAAGATGGACATGGATCCGGTGGAGCTGCGGCGCAAGAATCTGCTCCGCGGCGACGAGATGCCGTACTTCAACCCCAACGGCATGCCGTACGACCACGTCGCCCCAATCGAGACCTTCGAGCAGGCCGTCAAGATCCTCGACCACGAGGGTTTCCGTAAGGAGCAGGCCGAGGCGCTGGCCCAGGGTCGCTACCTCGGGCTGGGCTTCTCGGCCTACATCGAGCCCACCGGCGCGGCCACCGGCCACCTGGCCAGCGAGGGTTGCACGATCCGGATGGAGCCGACCGGCAAGATCAACGTCTACGTCAACGGCGGGTCCACCGGAAACAGCTTGGAAACCACCGTGATTCAGCTGACCGCCGACGCACTGGGCGCCGATATCGACGATGTCGCCACGATCCAGGGCGATACCGCGGTGACGCCGTACGGCGCGGGCACCCAGGGCAGCCGCAGCGCGCCGATGACCGCGGGTGCGGTCAACGAGGCCGGCACCATCCTGCGCAACCAGCTGGTCGCGATGGCCGCGGCCCGGCTGGAGGTCGAGGAATCCGAGATCGAACTGGCCGGCTCGAAAGCCATAGCGCGCAACGATCCCGAGAAGAGCGTGAGCTTCGCCGATCTGGCCTACCGCGCACACTACGAACCACAGATGCTGCCGCCGGGCATGTCCGCAAATCTCGAAGCGACCGCTCGCTACACCGCACCACCCACCGCTCCGATCCACTGGGCCAACGCGACCCACGCCTGCACGTGCGAGGTGGATGTCGTCACCGGCCACGTCACCCTCACCCGCTACATCGTCAGCGAGGACGTCGGTCCGATGATCAACCCCAACGTGGTCGAGGGCCAGATCGCCGGCGGTACCGTGCAGGGTATCGGCGGCGCGCTGTTGGAGAAGCTGTCGTACGACGACGCCGGAAACCCGCTCTCCTCAACGTTTGTCGACTATCTGCTGCCCACTGCCACCGAGGTGCCGGTGATCGAGTACGGCCACGTCGAGATTCCCGGTCCCGGCGTCGGCGGCTACAAGGGCGCAGGCGAGGGCGGTGCCATCGGATCCACGCCCGCGGTGATCAACGCCGTCAACGACGCGCTGGCCCCGCTCGGGGTCACCTTGACCACACTGCCCGCCACGCCTGCGGCGATCGTCGAAGCCATCGAGCAGGCACAGGCAGCACGCTCGCAGAAACCATAAGGAAGGGACCACCAGTCGTGGAACTCAACAACGAATTCCGGGTCGCGGTACCGGCAGCGAAAACCTGGGAGGTGCTCACCGATGTCGAGCGCGTGGCACCGTGCCTTCCCGGTGCCACCCTGCTGAGCGTCGACGGTGACGATTTCACCGGCGCAGTCAAGGTGAAGGTCGGTCCGATCACGGTGGCCTACCAGGGCCAGGCCACCTTCCAGGAAAAGGACACGGCGGCACAACGCGTGGTGCTCAAGGCCAACGGCAAGGAGACCCGCGGCAACGGCACCGCCTCGGCCATCGTCACCGCCCAGCTCAAAGAGGAAGGCGCCGACTCCACGCTCGTTGTCGTCACCACCGATCTGGCCATCTCCGGCAAGGCCGCCCAGTTCGGCCGCGGCGTGTTGGCCGACGTGGCCGGCAGCCTGATCGACCAGTTCGCCAAGAGCCTGGAAGCCGAGCTGACCGGTGGCAGGTCCCAGGCACCCGCAGCCGAGACCGGCTCTGGTGAAACCCCGCAAGCACCGCAGGAGGCCGCGCCGATCAACGCGCTGGCCCTGGCGAAGGTGATGGCGGTGCCGATGGCCAAGCGTTTCGCCCCGGCCATCGGCGCGGTCGCCGCGGCCGGCGTGCTCGGATTCGTGTTGGGCCGCACGGGCCGCAAGAACCGTAAGCACAGTCCGCTGTCGGCCGACGATCTGCACGCCGCGCTGCTGCGGTTGGTGTCATGAAGCCGGCCCCGTTCGCCTACCACCGGCCCGCGGATGTGGCCGAGGCGGTGGCCATGCTCGGCGAGTACGGCGAGGACGCCAAGGTCCTGGCCGGCGGCCAGAGCCTGGTGCCGATGCTGGCCATGCGCCTGACCCACTTCGACAACCTGATCGACATCTCCCGAATCGCCGAGCTCAACGACATCACGTTGCAGGGCAACGAGGTTCGGATCGGTGCCGCGACCCCGCACGCGATGGTCGGGCTCGACGACGAGGTCGCCGAGTCGGTTCCGCTGCTGACGCTGGCCACGCCGCACATCGGGCACTTCCAGATCCGCAGTCGCGGCACCCTGGGCGGCGCGATCGCGCACGCCGATCCGGCCGCCGAATATGCGGCCGTCGCCCTGGCGCTCGACGCCACGATCGAGGCCACCTCCGCACGCGGCACGCGCGAGATCCCCGCGACGGAGTTCTTCACCGGCCTGTGGGAGACCTCGCTGGCCTCCGACGAGATCCTCACCGCGGTGCGCTTCCCGGCCGCAGCGGGCCGCAGTGGTTTCGGTATCGCCGAATTTGCACGGCGTCACGGCGATTTCGCGATCGCCGGCGCGGTGGTCGGTATCGAACTCGACGAGGATGACCGGATCACCCGCTGCGGCATCGGTCTGCTGGGCCTCGGCTCCACGCCGCTGCGGGCCACCGGCGCCGAGACTTCACTGCTCGGCACCCCGATCGCCGGCATCGCCGCCGACGAGATCGGTGCACTGGCCATGTCCGGCCTCACCGACATTCCCTCCGATCTGCAGGGTTCGGCGTCCTACCGGGCTCGGGTCGGTGCCGCCATGGTGTCCAGAGCCTGGACCCAGGCCGTCACGCACGTCACCGAGGAGGCGCTCCATGCATGAACTGCCCGTTGCACTTTCGGTCAACGGACGTGACTACCGCGATCAGGTCGAACCGCGCGTCACGCTCGCCGACTTCCTCCGGGAGAACTGCGGTCTGACCGGTACCCACCTCGGCTGCGAGCACGGCGCCTGCGGGGCCTGCACGGTCCTGCTGGACGGCCAGGCGGTCCGGTCCTGTCTCGTGTTCGCGGTCCAGGTGGACGGCCAGGAGGTGACCACGGTCGAGGGCATCGCCGGCCCGGACGGGGAACTGTCGCCGGTGCAGGCCGCCCTCAAGGAATGTCACGGCCTGCAATGTGGCTTCTGCACACCGGGATTCGTCACCTCGATCACCGCGTTGCTGCGCGACAACCCCAGCCCCACCGACGAGGAGATCCGCGAAGGACTCTCGGGCAACTTCTGCCGCTGCACCGGCTACCAGGGCATCGTCAACGCGGTGCACCGGGCCTGCGAGGCCTAGAACCCACAACGTTGAAGATGGCGGTCACGTGGTGGCCGCCATCTTCAGCGTAAGTCCTGGTACTAGTCGGCGACGACGCCGCGCAGACCGTCCGCGCCGAACAACGGCTCGAGCATTCCGGAGATGTCAGGACCGCGGCGCAGCCCGTGCCCACCGTCGACGTTGATGGCCTGGCCGGTGATCCAGCCGGAGGCATCGCTGAGCAGGAACACCGCCAGGTTGGCGATGTCGGAGACCTCGCCGAACCGCGGCAGCGGAGTGCAGGCCTTGTAGTCGTCGGTGACGGCGGGGACATCCATGATCGGGCCGACCATCTCGGTGCGAGTCAGGCCGGGCCGGATGCTGTTGACCCGCACCCAGGACGGTCCGAGCTCATCGGCTGCCAGCATCAACAGGTGATCGAGGGCCGCCTTGCTCACGCCGTAGGCGCCGAACCACCGGTGGATGTTGCTCGAGGCGATCGACGAGATGCCGACGAACGATCCGCCGCCACCGCGCACCATCTCCCGGCCCGTGTGCTTGAGCAGATACATCGTGCCGTTGACGTTGAGATCGACGGTCTGGCGCCATAATTCGGAGTCGATCTGGGTGATCGGGCCGATGGTCTGGGAACCGCCGGCACTGTGCACCACGCCGTGCAGCCGACCGTGCCACGCGGTGGCGGCATCGACGGCGCGACGCACCTCGTCCTCGTTGGTGACGTCGGCGGGCTCATAGCGCACCGAGCCGGGCCCGAGGGATTCGAGTTCTTCGGCGGCGGCGCTGAGCTTGTCGGCGTTGCGGCCGACCAGGAGCGCGTTACCGCCGGAGGCGACGATCGCGGCCGCGGCACCTTTGCCGATGCCGCTACCGCCGCCGGTCACCAAATACGTACGATCCGCCAACGACAGCTGCACTGCTGCACTCCTAAAGAACTAGAACAGGTTCTCGTCAGGTCAAGGTGTATCACGCCGGGCCGGCTTGGGTGCGCCCAATATGCGCCAATCCGGAACATCCGGCGGCATGCCGACCGGCCAGCGGTTCTCGTTGGCCGATGCCCAGTGCGCGTGCCCGAGCTCGTGGATGTGGAACGCGTGCCGCAGCGCCTCGGTGAAGCCCATCGCGTCGCTTGCCGCGTTGACCGAATCCTTCACCAGCAGCGCCGCCATCGTCGGCCGCTCAGCGATGCGGCGGGCGAATTCCAGTGTCTTGTCTTCGAGTTCGTCGCGGGCGAACACCTTGGACACCATGCCCAGCCGGTACGCCTCGTCGGCATCGATCGAATCACCGGTCAGCAACAACTCTTTGGCTTTACGGGCACCGAATTCCCATGGGTGGGCGTAATATTCGACACCGGGCATCCCCATCCGTACGCCGACGACATCGCTGAACTTCGCGTCGTCGGCCGCCACGATCAGGTCGCACGCCCAGATCAGCATGAGCGCCGCGGAGATGGCGTTGCCCTGCACCTGGGCGATGGTGATCTTGCGCAGATCGCGCCACCGCCGGGTGTTTTCGAAATAGAAGTGCCACTCTTGCAAGTACGTTCGTTCGGCCACGCCGGCGGCGGTGGCTCCGTAGCCACGGAACGTGGGGTGCTGACCGGGACCTGGTTCACGCTCGGCCAGCGCCTCTTCTGAGCCCAGGTCATGCCCGGCGGAGAAGTTCTTGCCGCGGGCGGCCAGGATCACCACCCGCACCGCGTCATCGGCCTCGGCCCGGCCGAAGGCCTCGTCGAGTTGGACCAGCAAAGTGCGGGATTGGGCGTTCTGGGCGCCGGGACGATTCAGCCAGATCCGGGCGATGCGTCCGTCATCGAGTGTCTCGTATTCGACCTGGCGGGCTGCGTCGTCGGAACTGGCCATGGGATACCTCGCAGGTGGGATGGTTGCTTAACAAACTGCACCTTACGTGTATCACGACGATCCACTCACACCGGCGTCACAGCTACTCGACAGTCGACTCACAGCAGGTCGTCATCCGTACCGCGCACACACCGCCGGCACAGCGCTTTTCCCTTGTGACGAGTAGGATATTGAAAAGCCAACGACGGTGGCCCCAGCCCCGTCAATCGGTCGTTCAGCAAACTCGTCAGGCACCGAAGGGATATCGCGACAATGGCCATCTCCCCGCTTCGCATCCGCCGTTTCACCGTCGCGGCCGGTGTCGCGGCAGCCCTTGTGGCGGCTCCCGGGCTCACCGTCCTCTCCACCGGTTCGCAGGCCCTGGCCGACTGCCCCAACGGCGAGAGCGAAGACACCTACACCACGGTGTGTGTCCCGGACCTGGTGCCGAACTCACCTTTTTCCTCCATTCCCGGCAACCCGAACTTGCCTGCGGTGAACGCGCCGAGCGGCGGCGGCGACATCCCGTGCACCGGCGCCAACACCGGGGAGTGCATCGGCCTCGGTGAAGAGCAACAGGCTCAAGGACAACAACCGGTCCCGCAATCGACGGTCGGCAGCAGTCCGACCGTGCACGGTTCCATCGGCTGAGCTCGGGCGGTCACAGCCCTACTTCAGACGCCGCACAGTAAACGTCCAGCAGCTCTAAACTGCTGGGCGTGAAATCACCTCTTGCCGCCACACTGGCACTGGCCGCCGTCGGATTCGCCCTGTCGCTGTCGTCCGGCGCGCCGACGGCACACGCGGCGTGTACGTCCGGTGAGGAAGAGGACTCCTTCACCACCGTCTGCACCCCGTTCCTGGTGCCGAATTCACCGTCTCCGTTCAGCGGCATCCCCGGTAATCCCGACCTGCCTGCGGTGAACCTGCCCGGCGGCGGAGGCGCCATCCCCTGCACCGGTCACAACGCCGGGGAGTGCATCGGCCTGGCCGAGGAGGACGCCGCCGAGGGGCCGCGGGCCATCCCGCGCTCGACCATCAGCGCCAGCCCCTAGACGCGTGTCGACGCTTTGCCAGGCACCTCCTAGAACTGATGCAGATTCTTCCCAGCTTCCATAGAATCCTCGGCGACGAAACAATCGAATACCTAGAGAAAGCGTGACGATGGCGACCCTCCCCATCTCGATACGACGGCTCATCCTCGGCTGCGGATTCGGCCTCGCCGTGGCCGCCGCCCCGGCCGTCGCCGTGCTGACCGTGCCTGACTCCTCCGGCCCGGCGCTGGCGTGCCCGTCAGGCGAAGAAGAAGACCTCTACAGCGGGCAGTGCGTCCCGCACACCGTGCCGAATTCGCCCAGCGGGTTCGGCGGCATCCCGGGCAACCCCAACCTGCCCGCCGTCCACGCACCCGGCGGCGGTGGGGCCATCCCGTGCACCGGCGCCAACACCGGTGAATGCATCGGCCTGGCCGAGGAGGCGCAATCGCAGGGCCCGGCGGCGACCCCCGAGTCGACGATCGGCAGCAGCCCGACCGTGCACGGTTCCATCGGCTGACAACAGGATGCGGCCGGGTTTGTCCCGGTCGCATAGAGTTGTGCCATGCCTGCGAAAACTGATCCCGCCGCCGACATCGACGACGTCGAGCCGCTCGCCGACAGCACCGCCAGCCAGGCCCGGCGTGTGGTGGCCACCTACGCCACCGACGCCGACGAATGCCGGATGTTCCTGTCGATGCTCGGCATCGGCCCCTCGAAAAACGAGGCGTAGATGAGTCCGGAGCGCGGCCAACCGGCCGCCTCCGGTAACTCCGACTTCGTCGTGGTGGCCAATCGGCTGCCCATCGACATGGAGCGGTTGCCGGATGGCAGCACAACCTTCAAACGCAGCCCGGGTGGTCTGGTCACCGCCCTGGAACCACTGCTGCGGAAACGTCGCGGCGCCTGGATCGGCTGGGCCGGAATTCCCGACAGCGGCGAAGAGCCCATCGTCGAGGAGGACGTCCAGCTCTTCCCCGTGCAGCTGTCCGCGCAGGACGTGGCCGACTATTACGAGGGATTTTCCAACGCGACGCTGTGGCCGCTGTACCACGACCTCATCGTCAAACCCGAGTACCACCGCGAATGGTGGGACAGCTACGTCGACGTGAACCGGCGTTTCGCCGAAGCCACGGCTCGGGCCGCCGCGCCGAATGCCACCGTCTGGATTCAGGACTACCAGCTGCAGCTCGTCCCCAAGATGCTGCGCATGCTCCGACCGGATCTCACCATCGGGTTCTTCCTGCACATTCCTTTCCCGCCGGTCGAACTGTTCATGCAGATGCCGTGGCGTACCGAGATCGTCGAGGGCCTTCTCGGGGCGGACCTGGTCGGGTTCCATCTGCCCGGCGGCGCCCAGAACTTCCTGGTCCTGGCTCGCCGACTGGTCGGAGCCAACACCTCACGCGCCTCGATCGGCGTGCGGTCCCGGTTCGGTGAGATCTCCTACGGGTTCCGCACCGTGAAGGTCGGTGCCTTCCCCATCTCGATCGACTCCGCCGACCTGGACGCCAAGGCCCGCAACCGGACCATCCGGCAGCGGGCCCGGCAGATCCGCGCCGAGCTCGGTAACCCGCGCAAGATCTTGTTGGGTGTCGACCGGCTCGACTACACCAAAGGTATCGACGTGCGGCTGCGCGCGTTCTCCGAACTCCTCGAAGAGCAGCGGGTCAAACGCGACGACACCGTCCTGGTGCAGCTGGCCACCCCGAGCCGCGAGCGCGTCGAGAGCTACAAGATGATGCGCGAGGACATCGAACGCCAGGTCGGTCACATCAACGGGGAGTACGGCGAGGTGGGCCATCCGGTGGTGCACTATCTGCACCGGCCGGTGCCGCGGGAGGAGCTCGTCGCGTTCTTCGTCGCCGCCGACGTCATGCTCGTCACCCCGCTGCGCGACGGGATGAACCTGGTGGCCAAGGAGTACGTGGCCTGTCGCAGCGACCTCGGCGGTGCGCTGGTGCTGTCGGAGTTCACCGGCGCGGCGGCCGAACTACGCCAGGCCTACCTGACCAACCCGCATCACCTCGAGGGTGTCAAGGATGCGATCGAGGCGGCACTGAACCAGAGTCCGGAGGAGGGCAGGCGGCGGATGCGTGCCCTGCGCCGGCAAGTGCTGGCGCATGATGTGGATCGGTGGGCCCGCGCGTTTCTCGACGCGCTGGCAAGCGCAGATTCAACCTGAGCGCTGGCAAGCGCAAATTCAGCCTGAGCGCTGGCGAGCGCTAGATCGGGTTGATCGCGTTGATCAACCAGTCCCCGTCGACCTTGCGGTAGTCGACCCGTAGCCGGCTGCCGTCGTAGAGGGGCTGACGGGACTTGTCCGTCACGGTGCGGTTCATGTACACCAGCACCGATCCGGATTCGCGGGCCGCGGTCATCATGCCGACCCCGACGACGTTGATCTGGACCACCAGTTGACGCTTACGTGCCTCGGGGATCACCTTGGCGGTGGCGTCCTGCTCGAACTGCTGGCGAAAATCCGGGGCCAGCAGTGGATACGTTTCCATCAGACTGCGCTCGACGGTCTGGTAGTCGTAGCCGAAAACCTTCGGGATCTGCTCGGCGGCCAGCGCGGGCAGGGTGGTCCTGGTGACTTCTTGACCCCGCTGCATCACGCGGTTCCAGTACAGCGAGCCGCCGATTCCGCCGAGCGCGACGAAGGCCACCGACAGCACGCCGATCAGCAGGGCAACGAGTTTCGAGCGCATCTGTCAGTTTCCACCGTCGGGGTACTTGAGGTCGTATCCGGTCATGTGCCCGTTGTCGTCCTCGTGCACGATGACCCGCAGTCGGTACGGGCGGGTCGGCGAATTGAGACCGTCCACGTCGGTGACCGTGACCCGCACCGCCACCAGAACCGAGGCGTTCTTGGCGATCTCGTCGACCTGCTCCAGCGCCGCGCCGTTGATCACCGCTTCCGAGCTGGCATTGGTGTCACGGAACAACGCCTTGAGGTTGTCGGCGTTGTTGCCCTGACTCATCATGTCGCGCAGCGGGCCGCTGGTCCCGTCGATGAAGCGGTTCACACTTTCGTCGATGGTGTCCTGGGTGTAGCTGAACATGTTGACCACGGTCTGTTTGCCGGTGTCGACGAAGCGCTCGTTGCGGGCCTGGACGTCGTCGACGGCGCGTTGCTGGTCGAGCATCACGTAGGCCAGGACTCCGAGCGCGACGGTGGCCAGCCCCAGCACCGAGGCAGCCACCAGCGCCACCAGCGCGCGGTGCCCGCGCCGCCGCGGCGGCGCCTTGACCGGTGTGGTGGCTCCCGCACGGCTGCTGCGAGCGGAGCCGGATGGCGGTTCGACCGCCACCGTCGTCGTGGTCACCTCGGCGGCCGGGGCGCCGGTCGGACCGGCCGCCCTGGACGCGCGCCTACGTACCGGCCTCTGGTTCGAGGCCGTTTCTTCGGACATCAAGCCTGCCTTGGATCCAGCATCAGGTCTACCCAGGTCTCCGCGGGTGCCAGATCTTCGGCGCCGGCTGCGTACACACCGGTGCCTCCATCGGCGTCAGCGAAGACCCCACTGTGCTGATCGTAGGTGCCGATCCCGGGAGGGCTGGCCAGAGGTGGTGCCTCCGCAGGCAACGGCGCATCGGGCGCCGGTGCTTCCGGAGCCCCCGGAGGTGTCCGGCCGTACGGCGGCACGATCTGGTCCGGCGGCGCGAAGTACGGCCACGGCGGTGGCGGCGTTCCCGGCTTGTTCGGCGGCACCGGCAGCGGGAACGGCGCGTGCGGTGCCGGACCCGGACCCGGCTGCACACCGGGTGGCAGCTGCACGGATGGCGGCCCCGGATCCGGATCGACCTGTGGCGGGATGTTCGGGAACTTGTTGGGCGGCAAGATGTTGCGCCCGTCCTCGATGGGAGTCCCGTACGGCACCGGCGGCCCGCGCCACGGGTTGCTGCCGACCGGCACATAGCCGTTGGGATCGCGGCACAGCTGGATGGTGGGTGCTCGCTTACCCGGGAACTCCATGCACGGATAGTTACGCGCACCGCGCACCACGGCCGGATCGTTCTGCGCGGTCTTGCAGTACAAATCCGATGGGAGCTCCCGCAGGGTCTCGTCGGCCGGTGACCGGATCTGGGTCGCCGGGAGGAAGCCGACCGAGCACGGCGGCGGATCACCGAGGTCGATCTTGAAGTCCAGCTTGGCGCCTTCGTCGGCGGGCAACCCACCGGCGACGGTGTTCAGCGCGGCCATCAGCGCCGGAAAGATCACCAGCGCCTGCTCGAGTGACTTGCTGTAGATCACCCCGATCCGGCCGAAGTTGGCCAGGTTGGCGGCCAGCACCGGGAAGGTCGGCCGGATACCGCTGAACGCCGTGTTGGCCGCCTCGGTGGCGCCCGGGACGGTCTTGAGTGTCGTGCGCAGCTGCGGGTCGGCCTTGTTCACCTCACCGGTCAACCGGGCCAGCCCGTCGGCGAGCGAACGGATGTTGTCGCCGCTGCGTATCTGGGCGTCCAGGAAGGGCCCGGCCTGGTCGATGAGCTGGGTGGTCTGGCCGTAGCTGGCGTTGGCCTCGTCGATCAACAGCCGCGACGACTCGATCAACCGGGCCAGCTCCGGTCCGGATCCGTTGAACGCCTTGAACGTCTCGCGCAACAGGTCCTGCAGCCGGCTGTTACCGATGCTGCTGACCAGCGTGTCGGCCTCGTGCAGCAGCCCGGCGATGTCCTGCCCCACCCGGGTGTGCTGCTGGTCGATCATGGCGCCGTTGCGCAGCTTGCCCGACGACGGATCCTCCGGCGGGATCAGGTCGATGTACTGCTCACCGACAGCCGAGACGCTCTTGACCGTCGCGGTGACGTTGTCGGGTATCGCGGTGTTGCTGTTGAGTTGCATGTCGGCGATGACGCCGTCGGGCGCCAGCCCGACCGATTCCACCCGCCCCACGGTGACCCCGCGGTAGGTGACGTTGGCGTTCTGATAGATCCCGCCACCGGAGGCGAAGTTCGCCTTGACGTGATAGGTGCCGATTCCCACTGCCGCCGGCAGGTGCAGATAGAACAGCGAGATGGCACCCACGGTGAGGATCGTGACGACCCCGAAGATCATCAGTTGCAGGCGGGTGAGCCGGTCGATCATTACGGCGTCCCCTCGTCGTGTTGTGTCGCGGTGCCCGCCGGGATCTTGAACGGATCGGCGGCCTGGCCGGACAGGTTGGCCATCGCCCCGGTCAGGAAGTCCGGCGGATTGATCACCTCGCTGAGGTGCTGCATGTTGGGGTCGAAGCCCCCGGTGGTGAAGATCGACTCACCGAACCGGCGCAGGGTCAGGTCGAAGGTGACATAGACGTTCAGGTAGTCACCCCGCACGGCCTGGCGCAGGTACTTGTAGTGGAACGGGAACGTGGGAAGGAACTCCAGGTCCTTGATGAAATCGTCGGCGTTGTCGTTGAACGCCTTGATCACCGGATAGAGATCCTTCAGGTCTGCCGCGAAGTCGTCTTTGGTCTGCGACAGGATCCGCGCACCGACCTGGGCGAAGCTGCGCAACGCGGTGAACGCCTCGACGATGTGGGACCGGTTGTCGTTGAGCACCTTCAGCGCGCCGGGCAGCGTATCGAGGGTGCGGCCCAGGTTGTCTTTACTGCGGGCCAGAATCGAGGCGAACCGGTTCAATCCGTCGGCGGCGGCGATGATGTCGTCGGTCTGCTGGTCCAGCGACGCGGTCAGCTCGGCCAGCCGGGGAATCAGATCGGTGAAGCTGCCTGCCCGTCCGGCGACCGCCGCATAGGCCTCATCGGTGATGTCCTGCAGCGCACCGAGATTGCCCTTGTTGACCACCATGCCGAGCGAGGACAGCACCTCTTCGGTGGTGGGATAGCGGCCGGTCTGGGCCAGCTTGATGTTCGAGCCTTCCCGCAGCTGCCCTTCCGGCTGCTCGTCGACCGGCTCGGCCAACTCCACGTGCTGCGAGCCCAGCAGCGACGTCTGGGCAACGCGCGCAACCGCATTCGCCGGCAGCTTCACGTCACCGTCGAGCGACAGCTCCACCGCGGCGTAGAAGGTGCCGTCCGGACGCTGCACAGCGTCCACACCCGACACACTGCCGACGGTCACGTCGTCGACCATCACCGGCGAGTTCTGCGGCAGGGTCGCCACATCCGGCAGCTGCACCGTGACGGTGTAGGAGCCCGCGCCATGCCCGGCCGTGCCCGGCATGTTGAGCGAGTTGAGTCCGCCGAACTGGCAGCCGGCCAGCAGCACCGCGCCACTGCCGATCGCCAGTGTCCGGCCGCCGATCCGGGAAGCTTTGCCCCTCAATGCTTTACCCCTCATCATCCACCAGCCCCAGCCTCGGCAGGCGCGGCCGCGGCGGGCGCAGGCGCAGGTTCAGGCGCGGGTCCGGGTGCCGGACCGACACCGGTTCCGGCTGCGGGTGCCGGCGCCTCCGGCGGCAGCACCAACGAGCTCAGCGTTGCGTCCGCCGGAATCTGCGGCGGCGTCACACCGGGGGCGTTCTGCCACTGCAGGTACGGCACCGGCGTTTCGGACTTGGCCTCGGTTTCGGGGGTGTCGTAGATGATCTGCCCCTTGTAAGCGGTGATGCTGTTGATCGGGTGGAACAGCACCGGCGGGTAGTTCATCGTGATCCGTCGCAGTACCGGACCCATCCGCTGCCGGCAGATCTCGGCACGCTTGTAGTTCTCCGGGTTCGCGCCGGTGTCGAAGTTGCCGCCGCACAAGAACTGCACCGGGTTGGCGAAGTTGGGCAGTGAGAGCAAACCACCGACGGTGCCCTGGGCCGGGTTGTAGATGTTGTAGAAGTTCGCCAACCCGTTGGGCGTGACGTGCAGGATCTGCTCGATGTCGTCACTGTGATCGGTGAGGATCTGGGTGAAGTCGGCCAGTTTGCCCACCTGGGCGATCAAGGCGTCGTTGCTCTCGTTGAGGAACCCGCGGACATCACCGAGCGCCTGGTTCAGCGTGGACAGTGTCTGGTCCAGCCCGCTGGAGCTGTCGGCCAACACCTGCGACACCGACGCCACGTGGTTGGTGAACTGCACGATCTGCTCATTGCTGTTGGAAAGTGCATCCACCAGGATCTGCAGATTCTTCACCGTGCCGAACAGGTCGGTGCGGGAATCCCCCAGTCGCCCAGCGGTTTGCGACAGTTCGCGCAGGGCGTTGCGGAACGAGTCGCCGTTGCCGTCGAACGTGGTTGCGGCCTGGTCGACGAACGCCGCCACCGGCCCCTGCACCGAGCCCGGCTGCGGGCCGAGCTGACTGCTCAGCTGGGTCAGCTGCTCTTTGACCTCGTCCCATTCGACCGGGACCCCGGTCCGGTCGAGTCCGATGGTCGCACCGTCGGCCATCTCGTCGCCCTCGGTGTAGGCCGGGGTCAGCTGAATGAACCGCGAGGACACCAGGTTCGGCGAGATGATCAGGGCCTTGGCGTCCGCGGGCACCTTGATACCGCGATCCAGCGTCATCTCGATCTTGACGTCCGAGGGCCTGGGCTCGATCGAATCGATCGTGCCCACCGGCACGCCGACGATCCGCACCTCGTCGCCCGGGTAGATGCCGACCGCATTGGTGAAGTAGGCGGTCAGCGTGTGCCCCTGGCGCGACGGCCAGACCTGGTAGACGCCGACGGCGAGAACGCCGATCAGCACCACAGCCAGCGCGATACGTAGCCAGCGACTCCGGCCGGGCGCCGAATTGTCTTGTGTCATGGCGATTTCGGCCTAACGATCGTCCGTTCGGAGATGTAACCGCGCAGCATGTCGGCCAGGCTGTCGGGCAGTTTGCCCGGCTGGAAGTAGGTGTCGAGCAGGACCTCGGAGATGGCCGCCGGCGGCAGACCGTACAGGTTGATCTGGAAGCCCGGGCCCGAGCCGACGACCTCACCCAGCGCCGTCGCGTATCCCGGCAGCCGCTTGAGGGCCTCACCGATGTGTTGACGACGCTCCAGCAGGTTGTCCATCACCAGGTTGAGCTTCTCCAACGCCGGCTTGAATTCCTTGCGGTTGTCGGCGACGAATCCCGAAAGTTGCTTGGACACATCGTCGATCCCGGCGATCAGGTTGCTCAGCGCCTGCCTGCGCTCGTCGAGCGCGGCGAACAGCTGATTGCCGTCGGTCAACAGCTGGTTGACCTGTCCGGCGCGGGCGGCCAGCAGATCCGACACCCGCTTGGCGTGCGTCAACAACCCCTCGAGGGCCTCGTCACGCTTGTTGATGCTGCGGGACAGGTTCGCGACGCCGTCGAGCGCACCGCGCAATTGCGGGGTGGCATCGCGAAGCGTGTCGGTCAGGGTCTGCAACGCCTGCTCGAACTTCGGTTTGTCCAGCTCGGAGACATTGTGCCCGAGGTCTTGCAGAGCCGTGTTGAGGGTGTAGGGAGTCGTGGTGCGGCCCAACGGGATAACCGTCGACGTGCCCGAGCCCCTGGGAGTTACCGAGAGCGACTTCTGCCCCAGCACGGTGTCGGTCTTGATCGCCACCAACGACTGATCGCCGACCTTGATGTCGCGGTCGACGGTGAAGCCGACCTTGGCGGTATCGCCGGCCAGGGCCACGTCGGTCACCTTGCCAACCGTGATACCCGAGACGTTGACGTCGTTGCCCGGGGAGATCCCGCCGGCATCGCTGAAGTAAGCCTCGAATTGCTTGCCCTGCGGGAAGAACGGCAGACCGGTGTAGCCGAACGACACCAGTACCAGGCACGCCACCACGAAGATGCCGAGGATCCCGGTGCGCACGGGATTCGACTCGCGCGTACTAGCCATTGGTCGGCGCACACCTCCCCTTGGACGGGTCCGGCGGGCCGCCGAACGGAATCAGGATGTCGCTGCCGGCCGGGCCGTTGACCTTCAACCGGACCGAGCAGTAGAAGATGTTGAAGAACGAGCCGTAGGCGCCAAGTGCGTTGAGGCGCAGGTAGTTCTCCGCCAGCGGCTCGATCACCTTGTTGACGTCGCCCTTGCGCTCGTCCAGACGCTGCGCCAGCGGGCGGGCGTTCTCGATCACGCCTTGCAGCGGCCGGCGCGACTTCTCCAGCATGTCGGTCAGGTCGTTCTCGGCCGAGGCCAGCGGTTCGATGGCGCCGGCGATCGGGTCCCGGCCCTCGGACAATCCGGTGATCAGCTTCTGCAACTCGTCGACGCTGGCGTCGAACTGGGCGCCCTTCTCGTCGACGGTGCCGAGCACGGTGTTGAGGTTGGTGATGACGTCGCCGATGAGCTGATCTCGCGCGGCCAGGTTCTGGGTGAAGGCGCTCGTGCTGGTGAGCATGTTCGCCAACGCGCCGCCCTGGCCCTGCAGCATCTCGATCACCGCGTTGGAGATCTCGTTGACCTTCGCCCCGTCGAGGCCCTTGAGCACCGGGCGCAATCCACCCAGCAGGGCATCGAGATCCAGGGCCGGCTGAGTGTTCTGCACCGGGATGGTGGCCCCGGGCGCCAGCTTTCGCAGTTCGCCTGGGCCCGAGGTGATCTCCAGGTAGCGATCCCCGACCAGGTTCTCGTACCGCACCAGCGCCTTGCTGGAGGTGTAGAGCTGGTAGCGCTTGTTGACGTCGAATGCCACGTCAACGGTGTTGTCCGGGTTGAGCTTCACGTCGTTGACGGTGCCAACCGGCACACCGGCGATCCGGACGTCCTGGCCGGCCTTCAGCCGGGACGCCTCACTGAACGTGGCGTGGTAGCTGTTGGACGAGGCGAACCGGAACTCGCCGAAGACCACCACCAGCATCGCACCGACCAACACCATGGCGACGGTGAAGATGCCGACCTTGAGCATGGTCCGATCAGGACGCGCGTCGGAGGCCATCAGAACCGGTCCCTTTCTGCGAACGCACCGTTGAACAGGAACTGCAACGTCGCCGGAGCGTCGAACTGCACCTCGGTGTTGGGCTGGAACGGGACATACGCGTTGTCGGTCACCAGGAACGGCGAGCGGTACCAGCTGCCGCCGAACTGCTTGCTCGGGATGTTGGGCAGGCCGCGGCAGTTCGGTCCGCCGGAGGCGTTCACGATCGGCAGGCTCTCGGGATAGGTGTAGGCCGGGGAGCCGGGCAGGAAGTTCGAGTTCACGTACAGGCCGGGCCGCACACCACCGATGATCGGGGCGAACCGGTCGACGGCGACCGAGACACCCTGCAGGAGGCAACCGAACTCCGGCGAATAGTCGCCGGCCACCTTCAGAGGAGCCCGCAGGCGCTGGATCGCGGCGATGTAGTCATCGGCCGCCGGCTCCAGGGTGGCGGTGCCGTTGTTGGCCAGTCCGGTGGCGGCCAGCAGCGTGGCGTTGAGGTTCGTCTTCTCGTCGACGATGGTCTTGTTCAACGCGGGCACGTTGTCGATGACCCGGGCCAGGTCCGGGCCCGCGTCGCCGTAGATGTTGGACACCACGGCGGCCTTGGCGAAGTCGTCCTGCAGCGTCGGCAACTTCGGATTCAGTTGCTGCAGATAGGTGTTCAGGCCCGCCAGGCTGGCGCCCAGATCGTCCCCGTGGCCGCGCAGACCCTCACCGAGGGCGGTCAGGGTGGCGTTCAAACTCACCGGGTCGATCTTGTCGAGCACGTCGGACAACGTCTGGAAGAGGGTGTTGACCTCCAGCTGCACGTCCTTGGCCGCCACGGTGCTGCCCGGCCGCAGCGACTTCGAATCCGGCTGCGCCGGCGGCAGGAACTCGACCGACTTCGCACCGAAAATGGTGTTGCCCGCGATTCGCACGGTGGCGTTGGACGGGATGTACCGCATCTCGCCGCGCTTGATCGACAGCGTCAGCTTCGCCTCGTTGCCGGCGTAGGCGATGTCGGTGACCTTGCCGATCTGGATGCCCCGGTACTTGACCTTGGCGTCGCGTTCCATCACCAGGCCGGCCCGCGGGGCGGTCAGGCTGACGGTGTCGGTCGGCGTGAAGGCCGCGGTGTACGACAAGTAGGTGAAGACCACCGCGGCGGCCACGATCGCCGCCAGGATCGCCGCGGCGATCCGGACGTGACGGCGGTGTTTGGTCGTTGCGTCTGACATAGAGGTTCCTGCCACCTACCCGGAAAGGTTGAAGTTGCCGGACGCGCCGTAGACCGCCAGGGAGATGAACAGGGTGATGGTGACGACGACGATCAGTGAGGTGCGCACGGCCTGACCGACCGCGACGCCCACGCCGACGGGCCCGCCGGAGGCGTTGTAGCCGTAATACGTGTGCACCAGCATCACCGCGATCGCCATGACGATGGCCTGAAGGAACGACCACAGCAGGTCACTCGGTATCAGGAAGGTGTTGAAGTAGTGGTCGTACAGACCGGCCGACTGGCCGTTGATGAACACCGTGGTGAAGCGGGCGGCGAAGAACGCGGCCAGCACCGACAGCGAGTACAGCGGGACGATGGCGATCAGCCCGGCCATGAGTCGGGTCGAGACGAGGTAGGACACCGCGTGTACGGCCATCGCCTCGACCGCGTCGATCTCCTCGGCCACCCGCATCGCGCCGAGTTGGGCGGTGGCGCCCGCGCCGATGGTCGCGGCCAACGCGATACCGGCGATCACCGGGGCCACGATGCGCACGTTGAGGAAGGCCGAGAGGAAGCCGGTCAGCGCCTCGATGCCGATATTGCCCAAGGATGAGTAACCCTGCACCGCGATCACGCCGCCGGAGGCCAGGGTGAGGAAGGCCGCGACGCCGACCGTGCCACCGATCATCACCAGCGCGCCGGCGCCCATGGTCATCTCGGCGACCAGCCGGATGGTCTCCTTGCGATACCGCGTGACGGCGTTGGGGATGTACCGCATCGTCTCGCCGTAGAACAGTGCCTGCTCACCGACGTTGTCGACGGACTTGGGCACACCGCGGAACAGCCGGCGGAAGCGAAGGGTGGCGTCGTAGCTCATCGAACGAGCACCCGAACACCGATGGCCGTCATGATCACGTTGATGACGAACAAGCAGATAAAGGCGTAGACGACCGTTTCGTTCACTGCGTTCCCGACACCCTTCGGGCCTCCTTTGACGGTCAGCCCGCGGTAGCACCCGACCAGGCCGGCGACCACGCCGAACAGCAGTGCCTTGATCTCGGCGAGCACCAACTCACCAAGGCCGGTCAGCACGGTCAGGCCGTTGATGAAGGCGCCGGGGTTGACCCCCTGCAGGAACACTGAGAAGGCGTATCCGCCGGCGATACCGATGGCACAGACCAGGCCGTTGAGCAGCAACGCCACGAACATCGAGGCCAACACGCGCGGCACCACCAGGCGCTGGATCGGGTCGATGCCCAGCACGCGCATCGCGTCGATCTCCTCGCGGATCGTGCGCGCGCCCAGGTCCGCGCAGATCGCGGTGGCACCGGCACCGGCCACCACCAGCACGGTCACCACGGGACCGAGCTGGGTGACGGTGCCGAACGCGGTGCCCGCACCCGACAGGTCCGCCGCGCCGATCTCGCGCAGGAGGATATTGAGCGTGAACGCCACCAGCACGGTGAACGGGATGGCCACCAACAGCGTGGGAACCAGCGAGACTCGGGCGATCATCCAGGTTTGGTCAAGGAACTCCTTGAGCTGGAACGGCCGGCGGAACATCTTGGCGAAGGTGTCCAAGGACATCTCGACGAAGCCGCCCACGGCCCGGGCCGGAACCGCAAGCTGTTCGATCAACCTGGGCTCCGTTCTCGTTTCCAAACTGGGTCGCGCTACAAGGGGCGGCGAACTTCGCCGAGATCGCGTTAGCGAAAGATGGACGGCCATATATCGTGGCCGCTTCCCCACCCCTTGATCTTACGGTGCTCTTAGTGAGCCGGATCATATTAACTAGAACACGTTCGCACTGTCAAAGAATTCAAATTCTCAGGTCAACGCAACATTTTCCCAGTTCAGGGCATGCCGAGCCGACACAGTTCTGGAACATGTTCTACCGCCGTCGAGCGTGGGGCAACGAGACTGTCAGTCTCGCGAACCCATCAGCTCAGTGGCCGAGAATCCACGCTCCGGATCACGATCAGCAAAGTACTCGTGCAGTGTCCCGCTGAGGTCTGCCGGGTTCCACGCAGAGGAGTCTGCGGTGAAGTGCTTCTCTGCTGTGGGCGGCGCGACCAACGTGACAGTTGGACCATAGACGATGAACAGCTGACCGTTGACCGCTTCTGAGGCCGGCGACGCCAGGAATCGCACGAGTGTGACGACGTGGTCGGTGGACAGCGGATCAACCTGACCGTCGGTCATCTCGGGCGCGTCGCCGAACACGCCGGCGGTCATCGCCGTACGGGCGCGCGGGGCGATCGCGTTGGCGCGGACACCGAAGCGCTCCAGCGCCCGGGCCGCCGACACCGTCAGTGCGGTGATACCGGCCTTGGCGGCGCCGTAGTTGGGCTGGCCGACCGGACCCGAGAGACCAGCCTCGGACGACGTGTTGATGATCCGGCCGTACACCGTGCCATCACCGGCCTTGGCCTTGTTGCGCCAGTAGGCCGCGGCATTGCGGGTCAGCAGGAAGTGCCCGCGCAGGTGCACTGCGATGACGGCGTCCCACTCTTCGTCGCTCATGTTGAACAGGATGCGATCGCGGGTGATGCCGGCATTGTTGACGACGATGCCCAGGCCGCCCAGTCCGTCAGCGGTCGCGACCAGCTCATCGGCGGTCGAGCGGGCACTGATGTCTCCGGCCACCGCGACACCCTTGGAGCCGGCGGCCGCGATCTCGTCGAGGACGTCGGAGCCCTCCAGCGCCGCCGCCATGTCGTTGACGACCACGGTCGCCCCGGCCTTGGCCAGGCCGATGGCCTCTGCACGCCCCAGGCCGGCGGCCGCGCCGGTGACCACGGCGACCTTGCCGGAAAGATCGATCTGAGCCTCGTCGGTCATGCTGCTCCTCGCAATTTATGAATACCTCTAGTCTTTCCGGATCAGGGCGGCCCGGGGACACTCGGCGATGGACTGCTCGGCCAGGCCCTCCTGATCGGCAGGCACCGGATCGGACTTGACCACGGCGTAGTCGTCATCGTCAAGATCGAACAGATCAGGGGCAATACCCACGCACACCGCATTGCCTTCACAGCGATCACGGTCAACTTCAACTCGCATGGCGACCTCCTCACGACGTGTGCGTACACGGGGCTGCGTGCGCGCAGCCACAGAATACGACCCCACCTGACGGAAACCGGTCCGAGACCGGCCTGGATCATCAGACTAGAACGTGTTACAACCAGGTGAGAACTCAGGTCTATCGAGCAGTGAGGATGCAGCGGAATGCGGATCGGTTACACCCCCGAGCAGGAGGAGTTGCGCCGCGAGTTGCGCGCCTACTTCGCCAAGCTCATGACGCCCGAGCGGGTCGAGGCCCTCAGCTCCTCCGAAGGTGAGATGGGGCGCGGCAACATCTACCGCGAGACCGTCGCCCAGATGGGTAAAGACGGCTGGCTGACGCTGAGTTGGCCCAAAGAATTCGGCGGCCAGGCCCGCCCGCCGATGGACGGCCTGATCTTCACCGACGAAGCTGCCATCGCCGGCGCCCCGGTGCCGTTCCTGACGATCAACAGTGTCGCGCCGACGATCATGCACTTCGGTACCGAGGAGCAGAAGAAGTTCTTCCTGCCGAAGATCGCCGCGGGTGAGCTGCACTTCTCGATCGGATACTCCGAGCCGGGTGCGGGTACCGACCTGGCCGCGCTGCGCACGACGGCGGTGCGCGACGGTGATGACTACGTGGTCAACGGCCAGAAGATGTGGACCTCCCTCATCGCCTACGCCGACTACGTCTGGCTGGCGGTGCGCACCAACCCCGAGGCCAAGAAGCATCGCGGCATCTCCATGCTGATCATGCCCACGACCGCCGAGGGCTTCTCCTGGACTCCGGTGCACACCATGTCGGGGGTGGACACCAGCGCCACCTATTACCAGGACGTGCGCATCCCGGTCACCAACCTGGTCGGCGAGGAGAACGCGGGCTGGAAGCTGGTGACCAACCAGCTCAACCACGAGCGGGTGGCCCTGGTTTCTGCGCAGCCGATCTACGTCGCGCTGGACGGGGTCCGCGAGTGGGCGCAGAACACCAAGGACGTGCACGGCAAGCGGTACATCGATTCCGAATGGGTGCAACTCAACCTGGCCCGGGTGCACGCCAAGGCCGAGGTGCTCAAGCTGATCAACTGGGAGCTGGCCTCTGCCGACGGCGCACCCTCGCCGGCCGATGCATCGGCGGCCAAGGTGTACGGCACCGAGCTGGCCACCGAGGCCTACCGCCTGCTGATGGAGGTGTTGGGTACCGCGGCGACACTGCGTCCGGACAGCAAGGGCGCGTTGCTGCGCGGCCGGATCGAGCGGTTCCACCGTTCGGCGCTGATCCTGACCTTCGGCGGCGGCACCAACGAGATTCAGCGGGACATCATCGGCATGGTCGCCTTGGGCCTGCCCAGGGTCAATCGGTAAGGGACATCATGGATTTCAAGACAACCGAAGCTGCCGACGACCTCGGTGGCCTGGTGCGCACGATCACCGAGTCGGTGTGCACCCCCGAGCACCAGCGTGAACTCGACGGCCTGGAGCAACGTTTCGACGCCGATCTGTGGGCCAAGCTGCGCGAGGCCGACGTGCTCTCGGCCGCGGCCCCCGAATCCGTGGGCGGCGGTGGCTACGGCGTGCTCGAGCAGGCCGCCGTGCTGACCGCCCTCGGCCGCCAACTGGCCGCCGTGCCGTACCTGGATTCAGTGGTGCTGGGCGCCGGCGCGCTCGCCGCGTTCGGATCCGACGAGCTCCGCACCGAATGGGCGCAGCCCGCCGTGGCCGGCGAGAAGATCCTCGCGGTCGCGCTCGACGGCGAGATGGGCCAGGGACCCGTGCAGGCCCGGGCCGACGGCTCACTCACCGGCACCCGGACCCAGGTCTACTACGGGCCGGTGGCCGACGCTTTCCTGGTGCCGGCCGAAACCGAGGGCGACACCGCCGTGTTCCTGGTTCCCGCCGATGCAGCCGGGCTGACCGTCAGTGCGCTGAGCACCACCGGTAAGGGCAGTGTCGCGCACCTGGAGTTCACCGACGTCGACGCCGGCCTGCGGATCGGTGGAGCGGAAGTGCTGGCTTGGCTGACCACGCATGCCGCGCTGGGCCGCAGCGCTTTTCAGCTCGGGGTCCTGGAACGCGCATTGGAGCTGACATCCGAGTACGCCCGCGAGCGGGAACAGTTCGACCGGCCGATCGGCAGCTTCCAGGCCGTGTCGTCGCGGCTGGCCGACGGCTACATCGACGTCAAGGGCCTCCGCCTGACGCTGACCCAGGCCGCCTGGCGGTTGTCCGAAGACCTGCCCGCCGACATCGACGTCGCCAGTGCGGCGTTCTGGGCCGCCGATGCCGGCCACCGCGTCGCGCACACCGCCGTGCACGTACACGGTGGTGTCGGCATCGACATGGACCATCCGGTGCACCGGTACTTCCTGGCCGCCAAGCAGACCGAGTTCGGGGTCGGCGGGGCCACCGGGCAGCTGCTGCGTATCGGCCGCGAACTCGCCGACACTCCGGTCTAGGGATGGGGGGTCCAACCGTCACCCAGCTGCTGGCCCCGCTGGCCGGGGTCACCGATTGCGGTATCTACCAAGCGGATTCGTTCGTCAGCTGGGCTGACCACATCACCTCGGGCGCACAGCTCGCAGCGGCGTTACGGGCACGGTTGGACCCCACAAAGCCCCCGCATGTCGGGGCACTACTGGGCAACACCACGTTCTTCTCCAGCCTGCTCGTCGCGGCGGGCCTGGACGGGCTGGTACCGGTTGGGCTCAATCAGACCCGGCGTGGCGAGGCGCTGGCCCGCGACATCGCCCACGCCGACTGCCAGCTGGTGCTGGCCGATTCCTCGGTGACCGTCCCGCCGGGCGTGGACTACATCGACGTCGAATCCGAGGACTGGGCAACCGAACTCGCGTCGTACCGCGATACTCCGGTGTCCTTCGCCGATTTGTCGGCCGACGACCTGTTCATGCTGATCTTCACCTCGGGCACCAGCGGTGATCCCAAGGCCGTTCGGGTCACGCATGACAAGGTGGCGTTCCCGGGCCGGATGCTGGCTGAGCGTTTCGGCCTGGGCCCGGCCGACACCGTCTACCTGTCGATGCCGTTGTTCCATTCCAACGCGATCATGGCGGGTTGGGCCGTCGCCACCGCCGCGGGCGCCTCGATTGCCTTGCGGCGCAAATTCTCTGCGTCCGGCTTCATGGCCGACGTCCGTCGCTACGGCGCCACCTACGCCAACTACGTCGGCAAGCCGCTGTCCTACATCCTGGCCACCGAACCTTCGCCCGACGACGCCGACAACCCGCTGAAAATCCTCTACGGCAACGAGGGCGCCCCGCGGGATCTGAACCGGTTCGCCGAGCGGTTCGGGGTCAGGGTGGTGGACGGATTCGGTTCCACCGAGGGCGGTGTCGCCATCGCCCGCACGCCCGACACCCCCGAAGGTGCGCTGGGCCCGCTCACCGACCAGGTGGCCATCGTCGACCCCGACACCGGAAAGCCGTGTCCGCCGGGCGTGGTCGGCGAGCTGGTGAACCCAACCGGTGCCGGCTGGTTCCGCGGCTATTACAACGATCCCGACGCCGAGGCGGACCGGATGGCCGGCGGTGTCTACCACACCGGCGATCTGGCCTACCTCGACGAGGACGGCTATGCCCACTTCGCCGGACGCCTGGGTGACTGGATGCGCGTCGACGGGGAGAACCTGGGCACCGCCCCGATCGAGCGAATCCTGTTGCGCCACCCCGATGTGGTCGAGGCCGCGGTCTTCCCGATCCCGGACCCGAATGTCGGCGATCAGGTGATGGCTGCCCTGGTGCTGACCGCCGACGCCGTCTTCGACCTCGACAAGTTCCGCGCCTTCCTGCATGAGCAGTCCGACCTCGGCCCCAAGCAGTGGCCGTCGTATGTGCGCATCGGCACCGCGTTGCCGCGCACCGAGACGTTCAAGGTGATCAAGCGCCAGTTGTCGGCCGAGGGCACCGACTGCACCGACCCGGTCTGGCCGATCACCCGCTGATCGGTGTCTGCCGCGTTGCGCTCTACGCCGCGCGTTGCTGCTTGATACTGACCGCAATTCGCGGCCTAAGCACCTCCACCGCGACCTCGCATTACCATTTCGATACCATTGGCATCGAAACATGGGAGGCGCAGTATGCACATCGCAGTGACCGGCGGCACCGGCTATCTCGGAGCTCACACCGTTCGACGCTTGCTCGAGGCGGGCCATCGCATCCGGCTGCTGGTCGCACCGGGCTGCGGAGGCGAGGAGGTGATCGGTCATCTCGCCGCGCTCGGCGAGATGACCGTGCTGGAAGGCGACATCCGCGACAGCGAGACCGTCGACAGCCTGCTGTCGGGGTGTGAGGCCCTCATTCATGCCGCAGGCATCGTCGGCACCGATCAGCGCCGCGAGCAACTGATGTGGGAGATCAACGCGCACGCCACCGAGGCGGTGCTCAACCGTGCCGTCGAGGCCGGGCTCGATCCGATCGTCTCGGTCAGCAGCTACAGCTCGCTGTTCCCGCCGCCCAACGGGGTGATCTCCGCCGACACCCCACCCGCGCCTGGCCGCAGCCCGTATGCCAAGACCAAGGCCTACGCCGATCGGGTGGCCCGGCGGTTGCAGGACGCCGGCGCACCGGTGGTGGTGACCTACCCGTCGAGCGTCGTGGGCCCGGCATTCCACACCGCCGCCGGTGTCACCGAGCGGGGCTGGGCACCGATCGCCAAGGCCGGCCTGGCGCCCCGGATGACCGGCGGTATGCAGATGATCGACGTGCGTGACGTCGCGCTGGTGCACGAGCGACTCATGGTCCCGGGCCGCGGCCCCAAGCGATATGTCTGCGGCGGCGTGATGGTGTCGTTCAACGAGATGATCGACGTGCTGGAACAGGGCGCCGGACGCAGAATCCGCCGGATTCCCCTGCCGGGACCGCTATTTCGCGGCATCGGCTGGCTTTCCGATCTGATCGGTGGAGTGCTGCCGCTCGGTGACGGGATCAGCTACGAGGCCGCGATGTTGTTGACGGCCGCCACCCCGACCGACGACAAGAGCACGCTCGTCGATCTCGATATCGAGGCCTGGCGGTCGCCGCAGGCGGCGATGCTGGCCTCATTCGGACGGTGACCCGGCGAGCGCCTGGCGCAGCAGCCGTACCACCCCGTGCCGCAGCTGAGCTGAATCGTCGTCGATCGCCACGGTGGTCGTGAACATCGCGGCCCCGGCCGCCATGGACAGCACAGCCTTCGCATCCGACGCCGACCCGTACCCCCGGGCGACGAACAGCTCGACCGCCGGCCCACTGAAGCTCTCCCACAGGGCCTTTCGCAACGCCCCGTTCTCACGCAGGGCCAGCAGCAGTCCGGGCACGGCCGCACTGACGTCGGCTCGGCTGAACAGCTCGTGGCTGCCGCGCACCACCCAGTCGATCCACCCGGCCAGGTCGGTGCCGGAAAACGGTGACATGTCCGGTGTTTCGCCGAGGATCGCGTGCAGCACCAGTTCGGCCTTGGAGGCCCATCGGCGGTTCAGGCTGGAGCGGCCCACGCCGGAGCGGGCCGCGACCAACCGAAGACTGAGATCGTCCCAGCCGACCTCGACCAGGAGCTCACGCGTGACCGCGAGCACCCGCTCGTCGATCGAAGCATCGCGTGGCCGCCCGGTCATTCCCTGATTCAACCCCATGAGCCACACGGGTAGCGTCGGGGACGTGGGCTACCGCGAACAGGATCCGCCGCCCCGGCTACGCGAACTCGTCGAGTGCCGGTGGACGCGCACGGGCCCGGCCGAGCCCGGCCGCGTGCTGCCCGACGGCTGCATGGATTTGATCGAGATGGGCGGCACGATCGTCGTGGCCGGGCCCGACACGACGGCATTCGTCACCGATGGCAGCCCGGACACGGTGCGCGGGTTACGTTTTCGTCCCGGTGCGCTGCCGCGGTTGCTGGGTGTCCCGGCATCCGAACTGCGCAACACCAGGGTTGAGCTGAGCGAGCTGACCCCGATCATCCACGACCGCTCACTCGAAGAGCTCGCGCTCGCACTGGCGTCTCGCACACCTGGGGCCGAGACCGCCCCATGGTCGCTGCCGATGCTGCGATCCGTCACACGCCGGCTGGCGGCCGGCGAATCGGTCAGTGCGACGGCACGCCACATCGGCTGGTCAGACCGGACGCTGCAACGCCAGTGCACGGCGATCTACGGGTACGGCCCGGCCACGCTGCGCCGCATTCTCCGGTTTCGGCGCGCGGTGCGGATGATCGACGCCGGGATGAGTACCAGCGCAGTCGCGGCCCAGGCGGGCTATGCCGACCAGCCGCACCTGCACCGCGAAGCTCGTGCCCTCGCCGGGGTGCCGTTACGTCACTTGTCCAACGCGGCGAACAAGTCCACCGAGGTGCCGTCGGGATCTTCGACGGTCGCGTAGCGCTGCCCCCAGGGGGCGTCGAACGGCGTGAGCGTTCCCGCATGGCCGGCTCCGGTGAGCCGCTCGTAGAGTTCGTCGACGTCGGTGGGCGCGTCGAGCCCGAACGCCAGCGCGACCCGGCCGGGCCCGGTCGGGGGCGTCCACCCGGGATGCATTCCGGCAATCACCTCCTCGGTGTCGAAGGCCAGCCGGTTTCCGCCCGGCAACGCCACCTCGACGTGCGGCCCGTCCGGTTGCGGGACCTCCAAGCCGAGCAGCCGGTAGAAATCCAGGGATCGGTGCAGGTCTTTGGTGACGATCTCGATGACCACCGCGTTCAGGTTCACAGCCATACCGGCAGGTTAGAGCGACGAGCCAGGCCCAGTCGTGAACAAATCGGACAACCTGGGCCTTTGTCGGACCGTGGGTACCGAGTAGGTTGGCCTTGATTGTTGGTTACTTGCCAGTAGGGAGAATTCCGATGCCTGCTCCGTCCGCTGCGGATTTCGCTCGTCTGCGCGCACTCGTCGCGATCGACGACGCTGAAGTAGGTGCGCGCGCGACCAAAACCATCGACGAGGTGTTCACCGGGCGGGAGCTGACCACCATCCCGGTCGGCACCGCCGACGACGTGACCGCAGCCTTCGCCAAGGCCCGCACCGCGCAAGCCCAGTGGGCCAAACGACCCGTCTCGGAGCGTGCTGCCGTCATCGAGCGCTTCGGCGAACTGGTGGCCAAGAATCGCGACTTCCTGATGGATGTGGCGCAGGCCGAAACCGGCAAAGCCCGCTCGGCCGCGCAGGAAGAGATCGTCGACATGATCTTGAACTCGCGCTACTACGCCCGGCAGGCGACCAAGCTGCTGTCGCCCAAGCGGGTGCAGGGCCTGCTGCCGGGCCTGGTCAAGACCGTGGTCAACCACCACCCCAAGGGCGTCATCGGCGTCATCTCGCCGTGGAATTACCCGATGGCCCTGTCGATCTCGGATTCCATCCCGGCCCTGCTGGCCGGCAATGCCGTGGTGGTCAAGCCCGACAGCCAGACGCCGTACTGCACGCTGGCCAACGCCGAACTGCTGTATCAGGCCGGCCTGCCGCGCGATCTGTTCGCGGTGGTGCCCGGACCGGGTTCGGTGGTCGGCACCGCGATCGTCGAGAACTGCGACTATCTGATGTTCACCGGGTCCACCGCCACCGGGCGGACGCTGGCCGAGCAGTGCGGCCGCCGGCTGATCGGGTTCTCCGCCGAACTCGGCGGCAAGAACCCGATGATCGTCACCAAGGGCGCCAACCTCGATGTGGTGGCCAAGGCCGCTACCCGGGCCTGCTTCTCCAACGCCGGTCAGCTGTGCATCTCGATCGAGCGGATCTACGTCGAGCGCGAGGTGGCCGATGAGTTCACCGCCAAGTTCGGTGAGCGGGTCCGCAACATGAAGCTGGCCGGTGGCTACGACTTCACCGCCGACATGGGCAGCCTGATCTCCGAGGACCAGGTCAAGACCGTGTCCGGCCATGTCGACGACGCAAAGGTCAAGGGCGCCACGGTGATCGCCGGTGGCAACGCCCGCCCGGACATCGGCCCGCTGTTCTATGAGCCGACCGTGCTGACCGGCGTCACCGACGAGATGGAATGCGCCCGCAACGAGACCTTCGGTCCGCTGGTGTCGATTTACCCGGTCGATTCGGTGGCCGAGGCCATCGAGAAGGCCAACGACACCGAGTACGGTCTGAACGCCAGTGTCTGGGCCGGGTCGAAGGCCGAGGGTGAGGCGATTGCCGCGAAGATCAACTCGGGCACGGTGAACGTGGACGAGGGCTACGCCCTGGCGTTCGGCAGCACCGCGGCGCCGATGGGCGGCATGAAGGCCTCCGGGGTCGGACGCCGCCACGGTGCCGACGGCATCCTCAAATACACCGAGTCGCAGACCGTGTCCACCGCCCGGGTGATCAATCTCGATCCGCCGCTGGGGATCTCGCAGACCCTGTGGCAGAAGGCGCTGACCCCGATGATCCAGGCGGTGCAGAAGCTGCCCGGCCGCTAATTTCCTCTGCCGAAAAGACACAAACCCATACCTTTTCGCGGAAAAAGGTACGGGTTTATGTCTTTTCGCGGAGGGTCAGGCTCCGGCGATACCGTCCAGGCGCTTGGTGGCCGCCTCGAAACCGCTGACCAGCTCGCCGATGATGTCGGCGACGGGGCGGATCTCGTTCATCCGGCCCACGATCTGACCGACCGGCATCGACACGGTGTCGGGGTTGTCCGACTCGTTCATCCGCTGATGAGCCTCGCTGACCAGGATGTTCTGCAGCGGCATCGGCAGCGGCTCCGGCGCGTCCGGGGCATCCCAGGCGTCGGTCCACTTGGTCTTGAGCAGCCGGGCCGGCTTGCCGGTGTAGATCTTTCGACGCACGGTGTCGGCGGTGGTGGCCTTGAGCAGGGCCTCCTGGATCGTGGAGGTGCCGCCGGGCAGCCGGTGTCCGAGGTCGTACTCGGCCGAGGTCAGGAACGCCGAACCCATCCACACGCCCGAGGCGCCGAGCGCCAGCGCCGCGGCGACCTGCTTGCCCGTGCCGATACCGCCAGCGGCCAGCACCGGAGCCTTACCATCAAGGGCGTCAACGATTTCCGGCCACAGCACCATCGAGCCGATCTCACCGGTGTGCCCACCGGCCTCATGCCCCTGGGCCACGACGATGTCGACACCGTTCTCCACATGGCGCAGTGCGTGTTTGGTGCTACCGGCCAGCGCGGCCACCGGAACTCCCGCGGCATGTGCCTGCTCGATCACGTCGACCGGCGGGGAGCCCAGCGCGTTGGCGATCAGCTTGATCGGGTGCTTGAGCGCGACCTCGACGTGGCTGCGGGCCACCGAGTGCAGCCAGCCCAACACGCCCTCGTTGCGCTCCTCATCCGCGGACAGCGGCGGAACACCAAGATCGGCAAGGGTTTTCGCGACGAAGTCGCGGTGGCTCTGCGGGATCAGCTTGTTGATGTCCACGGCCGTGCCCTCGGTGGGGATCTTGGCCGGCATCACCACGTCGACACCGTAGGGCTTGCCGTCGGTGTTGGCATCCATCCACTGCAGGACTTCTTCGAGGTCGTCGGCGTCGTTGAACCGCACGCAGCCCAGCACACCCAGACCACCCGCCTTGCTGACCGCGGCGGCCACCTTCTCCGACGGGGTGAACACGAAGATCGGGTATTCGATCCCGAACCGTTCACACAGCTCTGTACGCATCAGCTCTTGGCTCCCACATGGTTGGCATGCACCTCGTCGGCGGCACGCTCTTCGGTCTGATCCTTGGCCCACCGGTAGTCGGGCTTGCCCGCAGGTGAGCGCTTGACCTCGTCGACCAGCCACAAGCTGCGTGGCACCTTGTACCCGGCGATTTCGCTGCGCACGAAGGCGTCGAGTTCGGACAGCGTCGGCCGAGCCCCTTCCCGGGGCTGCACGACGGCCGCGACGTGCTGGCCGAAACGCTCGTCGGGAACACCGACCACCAACGCGTCGAACACGTCGGGGTGCCCCTTGAGTGCGGCCTCGACCTCTTCGGGATAGATCTTCTCGCCGCCGGAGTTGATCGACACCGAGCCGCGACCCAGCATGGTCACGCTGCCGTCGGCCTCGACCTCGGCGTAGTCGCCGGGGATGGCGTAGCGAACACCGTTGAAGGTCTTGAAGGTTTCGGCAGTTTTCTTCTCGTCCTTGAAGTAGCCGACCGGGATGTGCCCGCACTTGGCCAGGATGCCCCGCACCCCGGAGCCCGGCTTGACCTCGTTGCCGTCCTCGTCGAGCACCTTGGTGTTCTTGTCGATGGTGACGCGCGGACCGCCAGTGTGCGACTGCCCCTTGGCCACGATGCTGGTGCCACCGAAGCCGGTCTCCGAGGAGCCGATCGAGTCGGTGATGACGCGATTGGGCAGCAGCTCAAGGAATTTCTCCTTGAGGCTCGTGGAGAACAGCGCCGCGGTGCTGGCGAGCAGGAAGAGAGACGACAAGTCATGTTCTTTGCCGGCAGCCTGCGCGGCCAACAGCGAGTCCAGCAGCGGACGCGCCATCGCGTCGCCGGTGAAGAACAGCAGGTTGACCTTGTAGTCGTGGATGGCCTGCCAGACCTCGTCGGCGTCGAATTCCGGGGTCAGCAGGACGGTTCCGCCGGAGAACAGCGCCATCCAGGTGGCCGATTGCGTGGCGCCGTGGATCATCGGCGGAATCGGGTAGCGGATCATCGGCGGATTCGCCGCGGCCGCCTTGGCCAGGTCGTACTCATCGGCCACCGGCTCGCCGGTGGCAAAGTCGGTGCCGCCGAACAACACTCGGTAGATGTCCTCGTGACGCCACATGACGCCCTTGGGGAATCCGGTGGTGCCGCCGGTGTAGAGCAGGTAGATGTCGTCCTCGCTGCGCGGGCCGAAGTCCCGTTCCGGCGAGCCCTGAGCCAGCGCGTCCTCGAAGGCCACGCCGCCGTAGCGCTGGAAGTCGTCGTCCGAGCCGTCCTCGACGACGAGCACCGTCTTGACGTTCGGCGTTTCCGGAAGCACGTTGGCCACCCGGTCGGCGTAGCGACGCTCGTGGATCACCGCGACCATGTCGGAGTTGTCGAACAGGTACTTCAGTTCGCCTTCGACGTAGCGGAAGTTGACGTTGACCAGAATCGCGCCGGCTTTGACGATGCCGAGCATCCCGATCACGATCTCGATGCGGTTGCGGCAGTACAGGCCGACCTTGTCGTCCTTCTTGACGCCCTGGTCGATCAGATAGTGGGCCAGGCGGTTGGCCTTCTCTTCCAACTGCCCGTAGGTCAGCTGCTCGTCACCGGAAATCAGCGCGACACGGTCCGGCACAGCGTCGATGGCGTGCTCGGCAAGATCAGCAATATTCAGAGCCACAGAACCTAAACTAGAACGTGTTACATTTCGATACAAGTCTGGGTCGAAAATGTAGAGAGGCAGACACCAGTGACTGAGCCTGATAAAGGGCCCGACGCCCTCATTGAGCAGCGCGGACACACTTTGATCTTGACGCTGAACCGGCCGGAGGCGCGCAACGCACTTTCCACCGAGATGCTCTCGATCATGGTGGAAGCCTGGGACCGCGTCGACAACGATCCGGAGATCCGCACCTGCATCCTGACCGGTGCCGGCGGATACTTCTGCGCGGGCATGGACCTCAAGGGCGCGACGAAGAAGCCGCCGGGCGATTCGTTCAAGGACGGCAGCTACGACCCGTCGAAGATCGAGGGTCTGCTCAAGGGCCGCCGGCTCACCAAACCGCTGATCGCCGCGGTCGAGGGTCCGGCCATCGCCGGTGGCACCGAGATCCTGCAGGGCACCGACATCCGCGTCGCCGGGGAGAGCGCCAAATTCGGCATCTCCGAAGCGAAGTGGAGCCTGTACCCGATGGGCGGCTCGGCGGTACGCCTGGTGCGGCAGATTCCCTACACCATCGCGTGCGACATGCTGCTGACCGGCCGGCACATCACCGCGGCACAGGCGCTCGAGTACGGCCTGATCGGTCACGTCGTCCCGGACGGCACCGCGCTGGACAAGGCCCTGGAGATCGCCGAGGTGATCAACAACAACGGCCCGCTGGCCGTGCAGGCGATCCTCAAGACCATCCGTGAAACCGAGGGCATGCACGAGAACGAGGCATTCAAACCCGACACCGCCAACGGCATCCCGGTGTTCCTGTCGCAGGATGCCAAGGAAGGCCCGCTGGCGTTCAAGGAGAAGCGGGCCCCGAACTTCCAAATGAAGTAGCGCCCGACGACGTTGCGCTGAAGATTCCGGTCAGCATTGAGCCGCAATCTTCAGCGTTGTCATCGGTACCATCCCCCTACTCCAAAACTGAGGCCCTGCTCGATGTTTCGAGCAGGGCCTCAGTTTTTATGGCGTCAGCGCCAGTGTCCCGGCGGCGGCGGCCGCCCCGGTGCGGGGGGCGGGGGGGGCGGTCCCCCGCATCGCGGGGGCGGGTGGCGCGTCTCCCCAGC
>NZ_MBEJ01000134.1 GCF_001953975.1 Mycobacterium sp. NS-7484 | reverse complement strand
GCCCCCACCTCGGCGCCGCCAGAGGCCGATCCGTGCGCGGTGAACCTGGCCGCCCCGGAGATCGCCAAGGCCGTCTCGGAGTTGCCCCGCGACCCGCGCAGCAATCAAGCCTGGAGTCCCGAGCCGATCGCCGGCAACTACAACGAGTGCGCGCAGCTGTCGGCGGTGATCGTGCGGGCCAACACCAACTCCGAGAATCCCAACACCCGGGCGGTGTTGTTCCACCTCGGCAAGTTCATCCCCACCGGCGTGCCCGACACCTACGGCTTCAACGGCATCGACAAGACCGCGACCACCGGCGACACCGTGGCCCTGCAGTACTCGGGCGGCTTCCACGGGCTGGCCAGCACCGTGAAGTTCCGCTGGAACGGCGGCGGTGTGGAGTTGATGGGCAACGTCTGAGTTGTTGTTTTTGCCGCGAAACAGCATTCCAGGTCGTTGAGTCGGCGGCTTGGCGACCTTGGTTTCACTCTCGCGGTGGGTGTCGGACAGCGACGGCATTCTCGGCCCATGGGAACGATATTTGTCGGCAGTGAAGCCGTAGAACGGGGCGAACTCAGCAGAGGCCGCCTGCGCGCTGCCTACCGGGCGATCTTTCCAGACGTCTACACACCTCGGGTGGCCGAGCCATCGCTGTACAGCAACACGGTCGCGGCCTGGTTGTGGTCCAAGCGGAAAGGAGTCGTCACCGGCCGGGCCGCGGCGGCGCTGCACGGTGCCGAATGGGTCGACGAGGACGTGCCGATCGAACTCATCTGGGCCAACAACCGGCCGCCGCGCGGAATCATCACCCACAACGACCGGATCGCTCCTGACGAACTCGAGGAGATCAACGGCATGGCCGTCACAAATGTCGCTCGGACGGCGCTCGATCTCGGCCGCTTCCTCCCTCGCCGTGCCGCCGTCGAGCATCTCGACGCGCTCGCCCACGCGACGGGTCTCGAAGTCGAGCACGTCCTGCCGCTCACCGAGCGGTATGCGGGCGCCCGCGGGGTCCGACGGTGCCGGGAAGCGCTCGGCCTGATGGATGCCGGCGCCGATTCCCCGAAAGAGACCTGGCTACGCCTGCTGGTGATGGACGCCGGCTACCCGCGGCCCCGGACCCAGATCCCTGTGCTGGATGACTACGGCAACGAGTTCGCGTACCTCGACATGGGCTGGGAGGTACCCCAGATCGCTTTGGAGTACGACGGGATTCAGCACCAGACCGACCGCAAGCGGTACGCCTGGGACGCCAAGCGACTACGCATGGTGCAGCACCAGGGTTGGTTGCACATACGTGTGATCAAGGAAGACCATCCCCGCGATGTGCTGAACCGGGTCCGTGCGGCGTGGGCCCAGCGCGAAATAGAAGCGAGGGTCGCCAAGGCCGCGGCTTAGCAACCCGGAATGCTGTTTCGCGAGGCACGTCAAGAACGTCGGTGCCCTCACCTACAGTGGCAGCGTGTTCGTCACCGACGAGGGCGCGTCGGGGCCGACGGTCATCTACAGCGCGTCGGACCTGGCCGCGGCCGCCCGCTGTGAGTATGCGCTGCTGCGCTCGTTCGACGCCCGGCTCGGCCGGGGGCCTGCGGTGTCCGACGCAGACGAATTGCTTGCCCGCACAGCAGAACTCGGCGCCGAACACGAGCGGCGCCATCTCGATGAACTGAGCGCCGGGGCCGGGCCGTCCAAGGTGACCGTGATCGGCCGGCCCGCCTACACGGTGGCCGGGCTGTCGGCAGCGGCCGCGGCCACCGTGGCAGCCGCGCAGCGGCGGGACCCAGTGATCTACCAGGCCGCGATGTTCGACGGCCGGTTCGCCGGGTTCGCCGACTTCCTGATCTGGGACGGCGACCGCTACCGCCTGCGGGACACCAAACTCTCCCGTTCGGTGAAGGTGGAGGCCCTGCTGCAGCTGGCCGCCTACGCCGATGCGCTGACCGGAGCCGGCATTCCCGTCGCCGACGAGGTCGATCTGGTGCTCGGCGGCGGCACGCTGGCCAGCTACCGCGTCGACGAGCTGCTCGCGGTGTACCGGCCGCGTCGCGCCGCGCTTCAGGCGCTGCTCGACGGGCACCTGGCGGCCGGGACCGCGGTGCGCTGGTCCGACGACACGGTGCGGGCCTGCTTCGGCTGCGGTGAATGTGAACAGCAGGTGCGCGCCACCGACGACCTCTTCCTGGTCGCCGGTATGCGCGCCACCCAGCGCGCCCGGCTCATCGAGGCCGGCGTCATCACCACCCGTCAACTGGCCGAGCACACCGGCGGCGTGCCCGGGCTGGCCCAACGCGCAGTGACGGCACTGACCGGTCAGGCCCGGTTGCAGGTGGCACCACGGGTGGATGCCAAGCCGCCGTATGAAGTCGTCGACCCGCAACCCCTCATGCTGCTGCCCGATCCGGACCGGGGCGACCTGTTCTTCGACTACGAGGGCGACCCGCTGTGGACGGTCAACGGTCACGACTGGGGCCTGGAGTACCTGTGGGGCGTTCTCGGTGCGGAGGGCAACTTCCAGGCCTTCTGGGCCCATGACCGGGCCGACGAGCGTCAGGCCCTGATTGATTTCCTCGACCTGGTCCGCAAGCGCCGCAAGCGTTTTCCGAAGATGCACATCTACCACTACGCGCCCTATGAGCGCAGCACGCTGCTGCGGCTGGCCGGCCGCTACGGGGTGGGCGAGAACGATGTCGACGATCTGCTGCGGGGCGGCGTCCTGGTCGACCTGCTTCCGCTGGTGCGCAAGAGTATTCGCGTCGGCACCGAGAACTACAGCATCAAATCGCTGGAACCGCTGTACATGGGCAACGAGCTGCGCGACGGTGAGGTCACCAAAGCCACCGATTCGATCACCGAGTACGCCCGCTACTGCGCCCTGCGCGAAGCCGGTCATCACGATGAGGCCGCCACCGTGCTCAAGGAGATCGAGGACTACAACCGCTACGACTGCCGGTCCACCCACCGGCTGCGGGACTGGCTGATCAACCGCGCGTTCGAAGCCGAGGTACCACCGCGTGGCCCGCAACCGGTGCGTGACGGAGGGCCCATCGAAAAGGCCGACGCCGTCGACCGCAAGCTGCTGCGATTCGCCGGTGATGGAGTGGAACCGCGATCGGCCGAGCAGCAGGCGGTGGCACTCATCGCCGCCGCGCGCGGTTTCCACAAACGTGAGGACAAACCGTTCTGGTGGGGCCATTTCGACCGGATCAACAGTCCCGTCGACGAATGGGCCGACAGCACCGGGGTTTTCGTCGCCGAACACGCACGGGTTCTCAACGATTGGCACGTCCCGCCGCGGGCCCGCAAACCACAACGGCAGGTCGTGTTGACCGGCGCCATCGACTCCGGAGAGCTGGGCACCGAGGTGTACGCGCTCTATGCCCCACCCGCACCGGCGGGCCTGTCCGACGACCCGGACCGACGCGGCTTCGGCAGCGCCGCCGTCATCGACTGCGACAACCCGGACGCACCCACCGAGGTGGTGATCACCGAACGCCAACCCACCGGCGGTGACACCTTCACCCAGGTACCGTTCGCGTTGACCCCCGGTCCGCCGGTCAACACCCGGCCTTTGCAGGTGTCGATCGACAGTACGGCGGCCAGTGTGAGCGCCGGCCTACCGAAACTTCCCCTCGACGCCGTGACCGACGTTCTGCTGCGACGCCCGCCACGTACCGTCAGTGGCCGACCACTGCCCCGCGGCGGGGAGACTGCCGACGACATCACCGCCGCCCTGTTGGATCTCGACAGTTCCTATATCGCCGTGCACGGGCCGCCCGGCACCGGCAAGACCCACACCTCGGCGCAGATCATCGCCCGGCTGGTCAACGAGCACCGTTGGCGCATCGGCATCGTCGCGCAGTCGCACGCGGTGATCGAACACCTGCTGGATCAGGTTCTCGACGCCGGCGTGGACGCGGACCGGGTGGCCAAGAAACGCAAGGGCACCGAACCGCGGTGGACCGCGATCGGCGAGAACCACTACCCGTCGTTCATCGCCGACCATCCCGGCTGCGTGATCGGCGGTACCGCATGGGATTTCGCCAACGAGGGACGGGTTCCACGGCAATGCCTCGACCTGCTGGTCATCGAGGAGGCCGGACAGTTCAACCTGGCCAACACCATCGCGGTGGCGCCGGCCGCGCGCAACCTGCTGCTGCTCGGCGACCCGCAACAACTCCCCCAGGTCTGCCAGGGCACCCACCCGGCACCGGTCGACGATTCCGCGTTGGGCTGGCTGGTCGAGGGGGCGCACACGTTGCCGCCCGAGCGCGGCTACTTCCTGGACTGCTCGTTCCGGATGCACCCGGCGGTGTGCGGGCCGGTGTCGCGACTGTCCTATGACGGTCGGCTGCAAGCACACGAAAAAGTCAGCGCGGCACGCAAAGTCGACGGCATCGAACCTGGGGTTCGAGTTCTCGAGGTGGCGCACGTGGGCAATTCCACCGACAGTCCCGAAGAGGCCGACGCGATCGTCGCGGCCATCACCGGCCTGCTGGGCACCACCTGGACCGACGAGCGCGGCAGCGCACCGTTGGGACAGGACCACTTCCTGGTGGTGACGCCGTACAACGCCCAGGTGACCACGGTGCGCCGAGCCCTCGACGCGGCGGGCCTGACCGAGGTGCAGGCCGGCACGGTGGACAAGTTCCAGGGCCGACAGGCGCCCGTGGTGTTCGTGTCGATGACGGCGTCCTCGGCCGCCGATGTGCCGCGCGGCATCGGGTTCCTGCTGAACCGCAACCGGCTCAACGTGGCGATCAGCCGGGCCAAGTACGTCGCGTACATCGTGCGGTCGCCCCAGCTCACCGACTACCTGCCCGCCCAACCGGACAGTCTCGTCGCACTCGGCGCATTCCTGGCTTTGACCGATCCTGTGATACACCCAACCGGTGACTGAAACGCTTACCGAAACGCTTGCCGGGATCGTCGGTGCGGGTTACGTGACCAGCGACCGCGACGTGCTGGCGGGCCGATGCGTGGATCACACCGGGCGCTACCGCGGCAACGCCACGGCCCTGGTGCGCCCCGGCACCGCCGACGAGGTGGCCGCGGTGTTGCGCGCCTGCCGCGACGCCGGAGTGTGTGTCACGGTGCAGGGCGGCCGCACCTCACTGGTGGCAGGGACGGTGCCGGAGAACGACGACATCCTGCTGTCGACCGAGCGCCTCACCGAGATCGGCGTCGTCGACACCCTCGAACGTCGGGTCCGGGTCGGTGCCGGGGTCCCACTGGCCGCGGTACAGCGCGCCGCCACCGCGGCCGGGCTGGTGTTCGGGGTCGACCTGGCCGCCCGCGAATCGGCCACCGTCGGCGGCATGGCCTCCACCAACGCCGGCGGGCTGCGCACGGTGCGCTACGGCAACATGGGCGAGCAGGTGCTGGGTTTGGACATCGCCCTGCCCGACGGGTCGGTGGTGCACCGGCACAGTCAGGTGCGCCGCGACAACACCGGCTACGACCTGGCCTCGCTGTTCGTCGGCGCCGAAGGCACCCTCGGGGTGATCACCGCCCTGGATCTGCGGCTGCACCCGACGCCCACTCACCGCGTCACCGCGATCTGCGGTTTCGCCGATCTGGACGCCTTGGTCGCGGCCGGTCGTCTCTTTCGCGATCTCGACGGCATCGCCGCACTCGAGTTGATCGACGCCCGAGCCAGTGCGCTGACCGCCGAGCACCTCGGGGTGGCCGCGCCGGTGGACGGCGCCTGGCAGTTGCTGATCGAACTGGCCGCCGACAGCGACCAGACCGAGCGCCTGGCCGATGCGCTGGAGGGCATCGAGATCTGCGGCGAACCGGCCGTCGGCATCGACACCGTCGCCCAACAGCGGCTGTGGCAGGTTCGCGAATCACTGGCCGAGGTACTCGGACTGTTCGGTCCACCATTGAAATTCGATGTCTCGCTGCCACTTTCGTCGATACAGCGGTTCGCCGTCGCGGCTGGCGCGCTCGTCACCGCCCACGCGCCGGAGGCCATTCCGGTGTTGTTCGGCCACATCGGCGAGGGCAATCTCCACCTCAACGTGCTGCGCTGCGCCGCAGGCGTCGAACCTGCGTTGTATGCCGCGATGATGACGCTGATCGCCGAGCACGGCGGCAATGTCAGTTCCGAGCACGGGGTCGGGTCCCGTAAACGCGACTATGTGGCGATGTCGCGGACCGAGGCCGACATCGCGGCCATGCGCACGGTCAAGGCGGCGTTCGACCCGAGCGGCTACCTCAACCCGGCTGTGCTGTTCGGGTGAACGCTCACTCGTCGCGGTCTGCCATCAACTCGGCGTAGATGTTTTCCCACCGGTCGGGGTGCTCGGAGGCCGGTAGGGCGCGGAACGAATCGGTCGCCGCCTCGGCTACCTCGCCGTCGTCGCTGCCCTCGTCGTCGTGGTTTACGACGAACTCGACGTAATCGTCGTCATCGTCATCCCGCGGATCAAGGTAGGGCTCCGGATTCGGATCGAAGGCGGGCTTGGCATCGAACCCGAGCAGGAACAGCGCCGCCACCACGCCGAACAGTGCCACGAATGCCGGCAACAGCATGGACTGCGACATCGCTGCGGAGAACGGCGCATGCAGGAACTCCGGCAGTCGGGCGGCCGAGCCCTCGCCACGCGGCGCGGCCCCGGCAGTCCCCGGCATCTCGGCGCCGATGCGCGACGTCATGAACGCCGCGATGCCGGCACTACCGAGCACCGACCCCACCTGACGGGTGGCGTTGTAGACCCCCGAGCCGGCACCGGCCAGATCCGGCGGCAGGTTACGCGTCGCGGTGGCCGCCAACGGCGACCAGATGAACGCCATCCCGATGCCCATCACCAGCTGCGGCAGCAGCAGTCGCCAGATCGGTGTGCTCGGCGTCATCTCCAGCGCCAGCCAAGTCAACCCGACCGCCATGGCCGAGAAACCGAACCCGATCACCGGCGTCGGGTGCGCCCGGTCCACGATGCGGCCCACCACCGGAGCCAGCACGCCGCTGGCGATCGCGGTCGGCGCGGTCAACAGCGCCGAGCGGATCGGCGACAGACCGCACACCGACTGGGCATAGAACATCAACGGCAGGATCATCGCCGTCACCGCGAACCCGATGGTCGCGACACCGAGGTTGGCCAGGCTGAAGTCGCGGTCGGCGAAGATGCGCAGCGGGATCAGCGGCTCGCCGGTGTTGACGGCCTGCCAGCACACGAACGCCACCATCACCGCGATCCCGACCGCGCCGGTGGCCCACACCCACGGCGCCCAGTCCCGCGACTGCCCCTCCTGCAGCGCGAACACGATCAGGAACATGCCGATCCCGGACAACACCACGCCCAGCACGTCGAACCGATGGTGCTGGGTGGGCAGCACGGGCACCAGCCACACCGCCAATGCCAGGCCCGCAATGCCGATCGGCACGTTGACGAAGAAGATCCACTGCCACCCCAGCCCACCGACCAGCACGCCGCCGGCCAGCGGCCCGACGAGCGTGGCCACCCCGGCGGTGGCCCCCCACACACTCATCGCCACGCCGCGGCGCTCAGGCGGGAAGATGCGGGTGATCGTCGAGAGGGTCTGCGGGGTCAGCAACGCCGCGCCGATGCCCTGCACCACCCGCGCCGCGATCAGCATCTCGATGCTGCCGGCCAGCCCGCACCACAGCGAGGCGGCGGTGAAGATCGCCAGGCCGGCCAGGTAGAGGTTCTTGGGTCCGTACACGTCGCCGAGACGTCCCGCCACGAGCAGCGGCACCGCATAGGCGAGCAGGTAGGCACTGGTCACCCAGATCACGCCGTCGTAGTCGGCGCCCAGCCGGTCCATGATGGTCGGGTTGGCGACCGCGACGATGGTCGCGTCGACCAGGATCATGAAGAAGCCGACCATCATGGCCCACAGCGCGTGCCACGGATTCTCCGGACGCGCGAGCACCCTGCCGGTCCGGCTCGGGGTGCGGGCGTTGGGCGCTGGAGACATGTCGGATGTGGTGGTCAGGGCCTCGGGATCGACCTTGCAGGGATGGGGGCGGGCCCAGCCGACGCTACCCGCGCGGTGATCAGGCCGGCTCGGCGACCGCCTCGACGGCGACGTCGAATGTGTCGTCTGGGTATTCGGCCGGCTCGTCGTCGTCGTTACGCAGACCGACCACCAGCAGCGCCGCCAGGGCGATCGCCATGCCGGCCGTCATCACCGCAGCCAACGCGAGCGCACCATTACCCAGGGCCCCGATCGCGGGTGCCACCGCGGCTCCGAGGCCGAACTGCGCCGCCCCCAGCAACGCGGCCGCCGTGCCGGCCGCATCGGGATGGCGCGACAGGGCGACCGCGGGTGCATTGGGCAACACCAGACCCATCCCGGCCAGGATCGCCAGTACCGGGACCACGAACGCCGACAGCCCGCCCACGTGGGCCACGGTCAGGCCGACGAACACCAGCCCGGCCAGAACCGACCAGCCCAGGGCGGCCACCGTGATCGACTGCGGCGAGAACCGGCGCAGCAACACCACGTTGAACTGGGTGGCGCCGATCAGCGCGATGGCCCCGGCGGCGAATACCAACGCGAATGCCTGCTGGTCCAGACCATATCGATCTTGCAGGACGAACGGCGCCGCGGAGATGTAGGCGAACAGCCCGGACATGCCCAGCGCGGCCACGAACACCAGGATCACGAACCGCGAATCGCGCAGTAGCTCGACGTAGGTGCCGACGATGCCGCGCACCGCCAGCGGCCGGCGGTGGGAGACCGGCAACGTCTCGGGCAGCGCGAGCGCGGCCATCGCCAACACCGTGCCGGCCACCACCACGAGCGCCACGAACACCCAGTGCCACGAGCCGTGCAAGAGCACCGCCGCGCCCAGCGCCGGCGCCAGCACCGGCGCGACGCCGAGCACCAACATCAGCCGCGACATCACCGTGGCCGCGACTGTGCCGCTGAACAGGTCACCGACCACGGCGATGGCCACCACCGAGGCGGCCGCCGCACCCATGCCCTGTAGTCCCCGCGCCACCCCGAGCACCGCGATGTTCGGCGCCAGCACGCACAGCACCGATGCCGCCATGTGCAGCACGATGCCCGCCATGAGGGGCCGGCGCCGACCCAGCGAATCCGAGAGCGGACCGACGATCAGCTGGCCGAGCGCCAGCCCGGCCAGGGTTCCGGTCAGGGTCAACTGCGACACCGACGAGGAGACCGAGAGTTCGTCGGCAATCCTGGGCAACGCAGGCAGGTACATGTCGATGGTCAGCGGGCCCAGCGCGACCAGGGCGCCCAACACCACGATCATCCGAATTCGGCCCACGTCGGGCGATGATGCCATGAGGATGAACAGCAACGCAGATCCGCTTTTTGTTCCTGCGATAGCCTGGCAGTCAACGATGGGTTCACACGTGGGAGGCCCCGAAGTGCGTGCGTGGTCCAAAGCTCGGCTGCCGGCCAAGGTCGAGGAGACCCAAGATCCCAGTGCCGCCGCCAAGGTCCTCTCGGCGATCATCGAGGGCAGCTCGCGCGTGCAGGCCCCGGCCGTCAAGGCCTACGTCGACCGGTTGCGCAGCCAGCAACCCGACGCCACCCCGGCCCAGATCGTCACCCGACTGGAGAAGCACTACCTCGCCGCGGTGATGGCCAGCGGCGCCGCCGTCGGTTCGGCGGCAGCGTTCCCGGGGATCGGCACCCTGATGGCCCTGTCGGCCGTGGCCGGCGAGACGGTGGTGTTCCTGGAGGCCACGTCGGTGTTCGTGCTGGCGGTCGCCGAGGTGCACGGCATCCCGGCCGACCATCGCGAGCGACGCCGCGCTCTGGTCCTGTCCGTACTCGTCGGCGACGACAGCAAGCACGCGATCGCCGACCTGCTCGGCACCGGACGCACCAGCGGTGCATGGCTGTCCGACGGCGCCGCGACACTGCCGCTTCCGGCGGTCTCGCAGCTGAACTCCCGGCTGGTCAAATACTTCGTCAAGCGGTATACGCTCAAGCGCGGCGCGATGGCTTTCGGCAAAATGCTGCCCGTGGGTATCGGCGCGGTGATCGGCGGCGTCGGCAACCGGTTGATGGGGAAGAAAATTGTCACCAATGCCCGTTCGGCCTTCGGTGCGCCCCCGCCGCGGTGGCCCGCAACGTTGCATGTGTTGCCATCCGCTCGGCCCCCGGCCTGATGCCGAGCGCGGGCAGCTACGAAAGGCGATAGCCTTTATGAGGCGGTCGAGCGGGGTCAACCGCCTAGACAAGAACACAAGCGGCGAGCCTGCATGTGGCGGCTGGCCGAACACAAGAATCGAGGCGAGTGTCTGCCGTGAGCAGTTCACCTTCACCATTCGGTCAGAACGAGTGGTTGGTCGAGGAGATGTATCGCAAGTTCCGCGAGGATCCCTCTTCGGTGGATCCGAGTTGGCACGAATTTCTGGTCGACTACTCCCCAGAACCCACCACTGACAACACGGTCGCCAACGGTCAGGCCACAGCTGCGTCGGCCGCCCCGGCCCCGGCTCCGGCAGCTCCCGCGAAGGAAGCTCCGGCCAAGGAGGCACCCGCGAAGCCGGCTCCGGCCAAGGAGGTACCGGCCAAGGCGAGCAAGCCGGCGCCCGCTCCCGCCGAGGGTGACGAATCCCAGGTGCTGCGCGGCGCGGCAGCCGCCGTGGTGAAGAACATGAACGCCTCGCTGGAGGTGCCCACCGCCACCAGCGTGCGGGCCATCCCGGCCAAGCTGATGATCGACAACCGCGTCGTCATCAACAACCACCTCAAGCGCACCCGCGGCGGCAAGGTCAGCTTCACCCACCTGCTCGGCTACGCCATCGTGCAGGCGGTCAAGAAGTTCCCGAACATGAACCGGTACTTCGCCGAGGCCAAAGGCAAGCCGGCCGCCGTCACCCCGGCTCACACCAACCTGGGTCTGGCCATCGACCTGCCCGGCAAGGACGGGAACCGATCACTGGTCGTCGCGGCGATCAAGCGTTGCGAGACAATGCATTTCGGCCAGTTCATCGCGGCCTACGAGGACATCGTGCGTCGCGCCCGCGACGGCAAGCTGACCGCCGAGGACTTCTCCGGCGTCACCATCTCGCTGACCAACCCGGGCACCATCGGCACCGTGCACTCGGTGCCCCGGCTGATGCAGGGTCAGGGCGCGATCATCGGCGCCGGCGCCATGGAGTACCCCGCCGAGTTCCAGGGCGCCAGCGAGGAGCGCATCGCCGATCTGGGTATCGGCAAGCTGATCACGCTCACGTCGACCTACGATCACCGGATCATCCAGGGCGCGGAGTCCGGCGACTTCCTGCGGACCATCCACCACCTGCTGCTCGACGACGAGTTCTACGACGAGATCTTCCGCGAGCTGGGCATCCCCTACGAGCCGGTTCGCTGGCGCACCGACAACCCGGACTCGATCGCGGACAAGAATGCCCGCGTCATCGAGCTGATCGCGGCCTACCGCAACCGCGGTCACCTGATGGCCGACATCGATCCGCTGCGGCTGGACAACACCCGCTTCCGCAGCCACCCCGACCTCGACGTCAACACCCACGGGCTGACGCTGTGGGATCTGGACCGCGAGTTCAAGGTCGACGGGTTCTCCGGCAAGCAGTACATGAAGCTGCGCGACGTCCTGTCGGTGCTGCGTGATGCCTACTGTCGTCACATCGGTGTCGAGTACACCCACATCCTCGAACCCGAGCAGCAGAAGTGGATCCAGGACCGGGTCGAGGTCAAGCACGACAAGCCGACGGTCGCCGAGCAGAAGTACATCCTGAGCAAGCTGAACGCGGCCGAGGCATTCGAGACGTTCCTGCAGACCAAATATGTTGGGCAGAAGCGCTTCTCGCTCGAAGGCGCGGAGACCGTCATCCCGATGATGGACGCCGTGATCGACCAGTGTGCCGAGCATGCGCTCGACGAGGTCGTCATCGGCATGCCGCACCGCGGCCGGCTCAATGTGCTGGCCAACATCGTCGGCAAGCCCTACAGCCAGATCTTCACCGAGTTCGAGGGCAACCTCAACCCGTCGCAGGCACACGGTTCCGGCGACGTGAAGTACCACCTGGGCGCCACCGGCACCTACATCCAGATGTTCGGCGACAACGACATCGAGGTGTCGCTGACCGCCAACCCCAGCCACCTCGAAGCGGTCGACCCGGTGCTGGAAGGTCTGGTGCGCGCCAAGCAGGATCTGCTCGACGGCAGCAAGGACGCCGACGGCTCGGGTGACTACCCCGTCGTCCCGCTGATGCTGCACGGTGACGCGGCGTTCGCCGGTCAGGGCGTGGTCGCCGAGACGCTGAACCTCGCGCTGCTCGACGGCTACCGCACCGGCGGCACCATCCACATCGTGGTCAACAACCAGATCGGGTTCACCACGGCGCCAACGGATTCGCGCTCCAGCGAGTACTGCACCGACGTGGCCAAGATGATCGGCGCGCCGATCTTCCACGTCAACGGCGACGATCCGGAGGCGTGCGGCTGGGTGGCGCGGCTGGCGGTGGACTTCCGCCAGGCGTTCAAGAAGGACGTCGTCATCGACATGCTGTGCTACCGCCGGCGCGGACACAACGAGGGCGACGACCCGTCGATGACCCAGCCGTACATGTACGACGTGATCGACACCAAGCGTGGCTCCCGCAAGGCGTACACCGAGGCTTTGATCGGCCGCGGTGACATCTCGATGAAAGAGGCCGAGGACGCCCTGCGCGACTACCAGGGTCAGCTGGAACGGGTGTTCAACGAGGTGCGCGAGCTGGAGAAGCACGCGGCCGAGCCCAGCGAATCGGTCGAGGCCGACCAGCAGATCCCACAACGCCTTTCGACGGCGGTGGACAAGTCGCTGCTGGCCCGCATCGGCGATGCCCACCTGGCGGTCCCCGAGGGCTTCACCGTGCATCCGCGGGTCAAGCCGGTGCTGGAGAAGCGCCGGGAGATGGCCTACGAGGGCAAGATCGACTGGGCGTTCGCCGAGCTGCTGGCGCTGGGATCGTTGATCGCCGAGGGCAAGCTGATCCGGCTGTCCGGTCAGGACACCCAGCGCGGCACCTTCACGCAGCGCCACGCGGTGATCGTCGACCGCAAGACCGGCGAGGAGTTCACCCCGCTGCAGCTGCTGGCCACCAACACCGACGGCACCCCGACCGGCGGCAAGTTCCTGGTGTACAACTCGGCGCTGTCCGAGTTCGCCGCCGTCGGCTTCGAATACGGCTACTCGGTGGGCAACCCTGACGCAATGGTGTTGTGGGAGGCCCAGTTCGGCGACTTCGTCAACGGTGCCCAGTCGATCATCGACGAGTTCATCTCCTCCGGTGAGGCCAAGTGGGGCCAGCTCTCCGACGTCGTGCTGCTGCTGCCGCACGGCCACGAGGGTCAGGGCCCCGACCACACCTCGGGCCGCATCGAGCGCTTCCTGCAGCTGTGGGCCGAGGGCTCGATGACCATCGCGGTGCCGTCGACCCCGGCGAACTACTTCCACCTGTTGCGTCGCCACGGCAAGGACGGCATCCAGCGTCCGCTGATCGTCTTCACCCCGAAGTCGATGCTGCGCAACAAGGCTGCGGTGAGCGACATCCGCGACTTCACCGAGAACAAGTTCCGTTCGGTGTTGGAGGAGCCGGTCTACACCGACGGCGAAGGTGACCGCGACAAGGTGCGGCGGATCCTGCTGACCAGCGGGAAGCTCTACTACGAGCTGGCCGCACGCAAGGCCAAGGACAACCGCGAGGATGTGGCGATCGTGAGGCTCGAGCAGCTCGCACCGCTGCCCCGCCGGCGGTTGGCCGAGACGCTCGACCGCTACCCGAATGTCACCGAGAAGTTCTGGGTGCAGGAGGAGCCGGCCAACCAGGGTGCCTGGCCGTCCCTGGGTCTGACCCTGCCCGAGGTGCTGCCGGACTACTTCACCGGCATCAAGCGGATCTCGCGGCGCGCCATGTCGGCACCGTCCTCGGGCTCGTCGAAGGTCCACGCCGTCGAGCAGCAGGAGATCATCGACCTGGCGTTCGGCTAGCCCAGCCGCGCGAGCGTGCGTGTCTGCCGATGGACACTCCGGTGTACGTCAGCATTCTGCGCACGCTCGCGGCTCGGGTTTGAATCACCTCGCGCACAATGCTGTTGGCGGTGAGAGGCGGTCACTAGACAACTAGGGTGACTTTGACACCCGTCGCCGGTCCCGCCGAGACCGACCCCGCGGCCACACCCGCCCCGGCGAAGACCGTCCGCACCGCCGTCCTGGCCAGCGTCGTCGGCACCACCATCGAGTGGTACGACTTCTTCCTCTACGCCACCGCCGCGAGCCTCGTGTTCAACCACGCGTTCTTCCCGGACCAGAGTTCGTTCGTCGGGACGATGCTGGCGTTCGCGACGTTCGCGGTCGGGTTCGTGGTGCGCCCGATCGGCGGGTTCGTGTTCGGCCATGTCGGTGATCGGATCGGCCGCAAACGCACCCTGGCGCTGACGATGTTGCTGATGGGCGGCGCCACCGCGCTCATGGGGCTACTGCCGACCGCGGCGCAGATCGGCGTGCTGGCGCCGATCCTGCTGCTGCTGTTGCGGATCGTGCAAGGGTTCGCGCTCGGCGGCGAATGGGCCGGCGCGGTGCTCCTGGCTGTCGAGCACAGCCCACGGCACCGCCGCGGCCTGTTCGGCAGCATCCCGCAGGTCGGGCTGGCTTTGGGGCTGGCGTTGGGCACCGGGGTTTTCGTCCTGCTGCAACTGTGGCTGTCGGCCGAGGCGTTCCTGTCCTACGGGTGGCGCATCGCGTTTCTGATCAGCATCGCGCTGGTGATCTTCGGCGTGGTGGTCCGCTTCCGGGTGGCCGAGACCCCCGCGTTCGAGAAGATCCGCCGCGACGACGACCGTGCGGCGGTCCCCGTCAAGGAGATCTTCCGGCCGCCGACCCTGCGGTCCACCGTGCTCGGCCTGCTGTCGCGCTGGGGCGAAGGCGCGGCGTACAACACCTGGGGCGTCTTCACGATCGCCTACGCCACCACGACCCTGCATCTCGACAAGGTGCCGGTGCTGATCGTCGTCACCGTCGCGGCGCTGCTGATGGCTGCCCTGCTCCCGGTGTCCGGGTGGTTGGCCGACCGCTTCAGCCCGCGGGTGGTGTACGGCACCGGCATCGCCGCCTACGGGCTGGCGGTCTTCCCGGCCTTCGCGCTGTTCAACACCGGCAGCATCACGGCGTACGCGATCGGAATGGTGTTGGCCTTCGGCATCATCCACGCGTGGTTCTACGGGGCTCAGGGCACGTTGTATGCGTCGCTGTTCCCGACCCGGACCCGCTACACGGGTTTGTCGACGGTCTATCAACTCTCCGGTGTGTACGCCTCGGGACTCACCCCGCTGATCCTGACCGCACTGATCGCCGCGAACCACGGGAAGCCCTGGTATGCGTGCACTTACCTGGTCGCCACCGCGGCAATCAGCGTCGTGGCCACGTGGCTGCTGCGACCGCGGTACCTGAACTGAGGCGTCTAACGAGTCAGCACCAGTGGACCGGATTCGGTGATCGCCACGGTGTTCTCGGTGTGCGCGGTACGGGAGCCGTCGGCCGATCGGATGGTCCAGCCGTCGGGGTCGTAGACGATGCGGTCGGTGCCCGCGGCGAGCCACGGCTCCAGCGCCAGCGTCATCCCGGCGCGCAGCTTCAGGCCGCGGCCGGGCCTGTCCCGGTTGGGCACGTGCGGGTCTTCGTGCATCGTGCGGCCCAGTCCGTGGCCGCCGAATTCGAGGTTGACGGGATAGCCGTAATCGGCGGCGACGGCGCCGATGGCCGCCGAGATGTCGCCGAGTCGGTTTCCGGGTACCGCCGCGGCCGTTCCGGCCGCCAGCGCCTCCTCGGTGGCCCGGATCAACCGCACATCGGCGGGCGCGGGGGTCCCGACGATCACGGTGCGAGCCGCATCGGCGACCCAGCCGTCGATGGACACCGCGAAGTCCATGCTGAGCACATCACCGTCACGCAACCGGTAATCGTGTGGAAGGCCGTGCAGCACCGCGTCGTTCACCGACAGGCAGATGACGTTGCGGAACGGTCCCTTGCCGAACGACGGGGCGTAGTCCCAGTAGCAGGACTGCGCACCGCGTCGTTTGACCATGTCCCGGGCGTGATGTTCGAGGTCGAGCAGGTTGACCCCAATGTCGGCCAGCCCGCTCAACGTGCTGAGCACCTCGGCCACGAACCGACCGGTGGTTCGCATCTTCTGGATTTCGGCGTCGGTCTTCAACTCGATCACGAACAGCCCTCCTCGGTATTTAAATACCACCCTAGCGGTATATAAATACCGGCGCTACCGTGGTGGCGTGGTCCGCACTCCACTCACCCCCGCACAGATCGCCGCAGGCCGCCGACTCGGCGAGACCCTGCGAGCGGCTCGGGCCAACCGCCCACTCGACGAGGTCGCCGAGCAGGCCGGGATCTCGCCCGAGACCCTGCGCAAGATCGAGACCGGCCGACTGCCCTCCCCCGCGTTCGGCACGGTGGTCGGATTGAGTGCGGCACTCGGCATTCCGCTGCAAACCCTGGCCGACGTGTGGTCCGAGGCGGCCGCAACGGAGGCCGCCATATGCGAGACCGCCGGTACCGCGTAGCCTCGGAAGCTCGACACGTCGAACCACACAAGGAGTGTTCTATGGAGGGCTTCGCCGGAAAGGTCGCCGTCGTCACCGGCGCCGGATCGGGTATCGGACAGGCATTGGCCATCGAGCTCGGACGGTCCGGGGCCAAGTTGGCGATCAGCGACGTCGACACCGAAGGCCTGGCGATCACCGAGGAACGCCTCAAGGCGATCGGCGCCGAGGTGAAGACCGACCGGCTCGACGTCACCGAACGCGAGGCCTTCCTGCTCTACGCCGACGCGGTCAAAGAACATTTCGGCAAGGTCAACCAGATCTACAACAACGCGGGCATCGCGTACACCGGCGACGTCGAGGTGAGCTCGTTCAAGGACATCGAGCGGGTGATGGACGTCGACTACTGGGGCGTCGTCAACGGCACCAAGGCGTTCCTGCCGCACCTGATCGCCTCGGGCGACGGACACGTCGTCAACGTGTCGAGCTTGTTCGGCATCTTCTCGGTGCCCGGGCAGGCGGCCTACAACTCGGCCAAGTTCGCCGTGCGCGGCTTCACCGAGGCCCTGCGTCAGGAGATGGCCGTGGCCAGGCACCCGGTCAAGGTGACCTGCGTGCACCCCGGCGGTATCAAGACCGCCATCGCCCGCAACGCCACCGCCGCCGACGGGTTGGACCAGAAGGCGCTGGCCGAGGCCTTCGACAAGAAGCTCGCCAACACCACACCGCAGCGCGCGGCCAAGATCATTCTCGAAGCGGTGCGTAAGAACAAGGCGCGCGTGCTCGTCGGGCCTGATGCCAAGATCCTCGACGTGATCGTGCGGATCACCGGCTCGGGATACCAGCGGCTGTTCGGCGCGGCGGCCGCCCGCGCCATGCCGCGCTGATTCTCGTTTGGGTCAGTGGCCGAGGGGGTTGGCCTGCAGGAACGCCTCGGCCACGCCACGCGGGTCGGCTCCCTCGCTGACCTGGCGGCGCATGTCGGCCAACGACCCGGTGTCCAGGACACCGGCGATCTCGTTGAGCGCCAGGATCTGACGTTCGTTCAGCGTGTTGCGGCGGTACAGCGGCACCACGTTCTCACCACGGATCAACGCCGTCTTGTCCGACAGCACCGTCAGATCCGACGGGATCCGCGGATCGGCCGTCGTCGACCAGGCAGCGTTGATCTTGCCCGCCCGCAGCGCCGCGAACAGGGTTGTGTCGTCGGGGAATACCGCGGGCTCGGCCAGGGCACAGAAACCCAGCGCTTTCGGCACCTCGGCACCGGCCACTGCACCTGGTCGGGCCTTGGCACAGTTGCGGCGCACCGCGCTGAGATCGGTGCCGCCCCATGCCTTGGCGGTGGGTTCGCCGATCACCAGCACGGGCTTGTCCTGCGCTGACATGGTGTAGTCACCGGCTGCCACGCCTTCGGGCAGCGCCGACACCAGGTCCCGGTACACCTGCTCATCCGAGCGGGCCGTGGCGGTGGGGTTCAGCTCGATCAGGAACCGGCCGGTGAAGCCCGGCTGCACGGTCACCGATCCCGAATCGAGCACGCCCAGGTCACCGTTGGTCTCGGTGACCTTGGCCGGGGTGCCGTAATAGCGCAGCGCCGCGGCGTAGAGCTCACCGAGCAGCGCCGACTCGGGCGTCGGCCCCGCCCCGACCGCCATCTCAGCCGGGGCCGAACGAGCCCCGCAACCGGCGGCGACCAGCACGAACAGCGCCGACAGCGCCGACGCCAGCGTGCGGCGCATTCGCGAACTCAGGATTCTGCGGTGTCCGCTGCGGCGGCGACCGCGGCGGCGACCGCGGGGCCGACCCGGGGATCGAGCGCGCTGGGCACGATGTGGTCGACGGCCAGATCGTCACCGACGACCGAGAAGATCGCCTCGGCCGCGGCCACCTTCATCTTCTCGGTGATCCGTCGCGCCCCGGCGTCCAGCGCACCGCGGAACACCCCGGGGAAGGCCAGCACGTTGTTGATCTGGTTGGGGAAGTCGCTGCGCCCGGTCGCCACCACCGCGGCGTACTTGCGCGCCGCATCGGGGTGAATCTCCGGATCCGGGTTGGACAGCGCGAACACGATGCACTTCGGAGCCATCGTCGCGATGAGTTCCTCGGGCACAATGCCGGCCGACACCCCCAGGAACACGTCAGCGTCCTGCAGCGCCTCGGCCACACCACCGGTGAGCTTGCGCGGATTGGTGCGCCCGGCCAGCTCGGCCTTGAAACTGTTGAGGTTGTCCCGCCCGGAATGCACGATGCCCTGCGAATCGAGCACCACGACATCGGTGATGCCCTTGTTCAACAAGATGTTGGCACACGCCACACCTGCGGCCCCGGCACCCGAGATCACCACGCGCAGGGTGTGGATGTCACGGTCGAGCACCTTGGTGGCGCCCAGCAGCGCCGCGAGCACCACGATCGCCGTGCCGTGCTGATCGTCATGCATCACCGGGCAATCCAGCGCCTCGATCACCCGGCGCTCGATCTCAAAGCACCGCGGCGCCGAGATGTCCTCCAGGTTCACCGCCCCGAACGTCGGACGCAGCCGCACCAGCGTTTCGACGATCTCGTCAGGATCCTTGGTGTCGAGCACGATCGGGATCGAGTTCAACCCGCCAAAGGTCTTGAACAGTGCGCTCTTGCCCTCCATCACCGGCAGCGAGGCCGCCGGGCCGATGTCACCCAACCCGAGCACCGCGCTGCCATCGCTGACCACCGCGACCAGCCGGTTGGCCCACGTGTACTTGGCCGCCAGGGTGTGATCAGTGGCGATCGCCCGGCTCACCTGGGCCACACCCGGGGTATAGGCGATCGACAACGCCCGCTGGGTGTCCAGCGGCGACTTCAACTCGACCGAGAGTTTTCCGCCCTCATGAGCATCGAAGATCTCGGCATCATCGATGACAACCTGCGGGGTGCGCTCGGTGTGCGAGCGCTCGGACGAGGACGCGACTGTACTTTCCGACACGGCGCAAGGGTACTTCAACGCCAATTCTCACAGGGTCGGGTTCCCCGCCGGTGAGCGTTACGCAACAGTAGCTTCGCGTAGCATCGATGTGCTGATCAGGTTGGGAGCAAACGGCGCCGGAAGATCCGCGCAGGAAGGTCGCAGCCCATGCCCTCATTCCGCGCCCTGCCGCCGGGCCTGCGCTCAGCCACCCGGACGCACCAGCCCGAACCTGACGCCAAGGCGATCCACGTTCCCGTGGCCCGGGCGATGGTCGACTGCGGTGTGTACAGCGGCGGTGACCGGCTGCCCGGCAAGTACACCCACGCCGCGGCGCTGAACAAGGTCCGCGAATTGCAGCGCGCCGGCCACAAGGCATTCGTCTGGATCGGCCTGCACGAGCCCGATGAGTTCCAAATGCAGTCGGTGGCAGACGTTTTCGGTCTGCACGAGCTCGCGGTCGAGGATGCGGTGCACGCGCATCAGCGCCCCAAACTGGAGCGCTACGACAAGACCCTCTTCCTGGTACTCAAGACCATCACCTACGTCGAGCACGAATCGGTGGCGCTGGCCCGCGAGATCGTCGAAACCGGCGAGATCATGATCTTCGTCGGGCCCGATTTCGTGGTGACGGTTCGCCACGGCGAACACGGCGGGCTGGCCGGAGTACGCAAACGGCTCGACTCCGCACCGGCGATCCTCAAACTCGGGCCGTTCGCGGTCATGCATGCGATCGCCGACCATGTGGTGGACAGCTATCTCGACGTGACCGACCTGATGGAAACCGACATCGACGCCATGGAGGAGGACATCTTCTCCCCGCGCACGCGCACCAACATCGAGTCCATCTACCTGCTCAAGCGTGAGGTGGTCGAGATGCGTCGCGCGGTGGCTCCGCTGACGCTGGCACTGGCGCGGTTGCTGACCGATCACAACGACCTGATCTCGGTCGAGGTGCGCCGGTACATGCGCGATGTGCACGACCACAACGTGCAGGCCTCCGACCGCGTCACCAGTTACGACGAGATGCTCAGCTCGCTGGTGCAGGCTGCGCTCGGCAAAGTCGCCATGCAACAGAACGTGGACATGCGCAAAATCTCGGCGTGGGTGGCGATCGCCGCGGTACCGACCGCGATGGCCGGCATCTACGGGATGAACTTCGAGCACATGCCCGAATTGCAGTGGACCTGGGGCTATCCCACGGTCCTGGTGCTGATGGCGACGATCTGCTTCGTGCTGTACCGCACCTTCCGGCGCAACGACTGGCTCTAGCTAGCTGGGGCTGGCCGCCCTGCGGGTGGGGTCCAGCACGTCGACCCCGTCGGTCTGCCACGCCTCCCGCATCGCCTCGGCGCCCTTCAGCCGAACCCACGCCGCCTCGGTGGCGGTGATCGGCGTCGCCGAGAGCACTGCCACCGGGGACAGTGGATCGGGCAAGGTCACCTCGCCAATGTCACTGGGGCCCAACAGGAATGCGCTGAACGGCGCGCCCTCGAACAACGGTGTCTCGAGATCGATGAGGGCGTCGGCCTCCAGGATCAATCCCTCCACGGCAGGTGCGGCGGCCAGCACCGCCAACGACCGCGCCAGCCCACCCGGCGTCGGGCCGCGCAACGACAGCACCACCTCGGCCCGGGGCCCGTGGATCGGATCCGATACGAACTCGGTCGGATCGAACATCGGGTGACGCGAACAGCCCAGCGTCACATAGTGATACAGATCCTGCCCGCCGGCGCTCAGGTCCGGGCCGAACCGCAGGACGTCGATGCGCTCGGTTCCCAGGAAGGTGACGCTGGCGCTGACGGGCTCCCCGGTGATGCCGGCCGCGGCGAAGTGATCACCCACATGGGTGCGCACGGCGGCCAGGACGTCGATCACTCTGTCGGTTCTTCCGCCGGTTCGTCGGGTTCGGCCGGCTCGGTGCGGGTCAGGTTCACCCCGGTGTCGGCGTCGAAGATCGTCAACTTCGAGGTGTCGAACGCCAACTCGATCTGCTGGCCACTGGTCACCGCGGATTCCGCCGATACCCGCGCCACGAACTCGTTGGCTCCGGTTCCGGAATCGGCTGCCAGCTCGGCGAGTTGGGCGGCCTGCGCACCCGCGCCCTCGACCGTGAAGTGCACGTACTTGTCGGCACCCAGCGATTCGACGATGTCGGCGCGGACGGCGAAGCTCAGTGCCCGGATGCGGGCGTAGCCGTCGAGCAGCGCGGCGTCCTCCAGGTGCTCGGGACGGATGCCGACGATGATGTTGTCCGGCTTGGGCTGCCGGTCCAACAGGTCATGCACCTGCTGGGTCAGGGTGACGTCGCCGAACGGTAGCCGCACCCCGACGTCGGTGAACGTGGCCGGGAAGAAGTTCATCGCCGGGGACCCGATGAAGCCGGCCACGAACAGGTTGGCCGGATTGTTGTACAGCTCGTCGGGGGTGCCGATCTGCTGAATCTCCCCGGCCAACAACACCACCACCCGGTCGCCCAGCGTCATCGCCTCGGTCTGATCGTGCGTGACGTACACCGTGGTGGTGCCCAGCCGGCTCTGCAGCCGGGCGATCTCGGCGCGCATCTGGACCCGTAGCTTGGCGTCGAGGTTGCTCAGCGGCTCGTCCATCAGAAATGCCTTGGGACGGCGCACGATTGCCCGGCCCATCGCCACCCGCTGCCGCTGCCCACCGGACAGCTGGGCCGGCTTGCGGTCGAGAAGTTCGGTCAGGTCGAGGATCTTGGCCGTCTCGGCGACCTTGGCCTCGATCTCGTCCTTCTTGAGCTTGGCCAAAGTGAGCGGGAAGGCGATGTTCTGGCGCACGGTCATGTGCGGGTAGAGCGCATAGGACTGGAACACCATGGCGATGTCGCGGTCCTTGGGCGCCTTGTCGTTGACCCGCTCACCGCCGATGCGCAGTTCACCCGAGGAGATGTCCTCAAGTCCGGCAATCATGTTCAGCGTCGTGGATTTTCCGCAACCCGACGGGCCGACCAGGATGATGAACTCGCCGTCGGCGATCGTCATCGAGAACTCTTTGACGGCTGCCCTGACCCCGCCTGCGCCGTCGGGGTAACTCTTGGTCACCCGGTCCAACACAATCTCGGCCATCCAATTACCCCTTTACCGCACCGGATGTCAGGCCAGCGACGATGCGCCGCTGGAAGATCAGAACAAAGATGATGATCGGGATCGTGATGACCATCGCCCCGGCCGCGATGGACCCGGTCGGCTCCTCGAATTGCGAACTGCCGGTGAAGTTCGCGATCGCCACCGGCGCGGTGATCGCACGCTGGGTCGCGGTCAGCGACAAGGCCAACAGCAGGTCGTTCCACGCGAAGATGAACACCAGGATGGCTGCGGTGACGATGCCGGGCGCCGCCAGCGGTGCGATGACCTTACGGAAGGCCTGCGCCGGGGTGGCTCCGTCCATCTTGGCGGCCTTCTCCAGATCCCATGGGATCTCCCGGAAGAACGCAGAGAGCGTGTAGATCGCCAGCGGCAGCGCGAACGTGATGTAGGGAATGATCAAGCCGGGCCAGGTGTCGAACAACCCGATGCTGCGCCACAGGTTGAAGATCGGGGTCACCAGCGAGATCTGCGGGAACATCGCGATCAGCAGGGCCACGCCGACCAGGAGCTTCTTGCCGGGAAACTCCAGCCGAGCCACCGCGTAGGCGGCCATCCCGCCGATCACCACCGCGATCACCGTGGTGATCAGACCGATGCCGATCGAGTTGATCAGTGCCGAGGAGAAGATGTTGCCGCTGAAGATGCCCTTGTAGTTGTCGAACGTGATCTGGGCCGGAATCAGCTTGCCGTCCTTGACACTTGACGTCGGCTTCAGCGACAGCGACAAGATCCAGAACACCGGCAGCAACGCATAGAGCACCACCAGGACGTTCACGATCGTCCACCCGGTCACCCGGCGCGCACCCACCCGTTCGGTCATGAGTGACCTCCGCTCTTCGCGCAAGCGCTCATCGGCCTTCCGCCTCTGAACCGGGCGCCGACGCACCGAACAGCTTGATGAAGACGAACGCGATGACGGCCACCGACAGGAAGATCAATACGCTGATGGCCGAACCCAACCCGAGGTTGAAGGCCTTGAACAGGTTGTCGTATCCCAGGATCGAGACCGACCCGGTGCTGTTCGCTCCCCCGGTCAACACATAGATGTTGTCGAAGATCCGGAACGCATCCAGGGTGCGGAACAGCAGCGCGACCAAGATGGCCGGCTTGATCAGGGGCAGAATCACTTTCACCAGCCGCGTCCAGGCCCCGGCCCCGTCGACCTCGGCGGCGTTGAGCAGGTCTTGCGGAACCAGCGCCAGGCCCGCCAGGAGTAGCAGCGCCATGAACGGCGTGGTCTTCCACACCTCGGCCAGCACGATGATGGCCAGCGAGGGCAGCTGCTCGGTGAGCGGGGCGCTGCCGTCGGGCAACAGGTTGGCCAGATAGCCGGTGCCCGGGGTCCAGGCGTAATACCAGCTGTAGGAGGCCGCGACCGTGACGATGCCGTACGGGACCAGCACCGCGGTGCGGACCAGGCCCTTGCCGAAGATCGTGCGGTGCATGACCAGCGCCAGCGCCATGCCGAGGACGAACTCGATGGCCACGGAGACGACCGTGATCGCCAGCGTCACTGCGAATGCGGTCCACCAGTACCGGTCGGTGAGGATGGTCTGGTAATTGGCGAACCCGACGAACGCGGTGTCGTCGGGAGCGGCAAGGTTGTAACGCTGCAGGCTGAGCCACACCGCGTAGCCGATCGGATATGCCGTCACCGCGACCATCAGGATCACCGCGGGGGCGATCAGCGCGAAGGCCAGTTTGCGCTCGGAGGCGCGGTCGTCGGTGCTGGTCGGCTCCTCGCGCAAGCGCTCGTCGGTGCTCACGGGATCAACCCCTTGCCGTCGATCGCCTTCTGCACCTGTTCGGTCAGCTCATCGGCGGTGCGCTCCGGATCGATGTCGGTGATCGGCGCCAGGGTGGCCGAAATCCGGGTGGACACCGCCTGATACACCGGTGTCGCAGGGCGCACCGCGGCGTTGGTCAACTGCTCGCGGATGATGGCGTACTGCGGATACTTGGCCTGGAACGCCGGATCGTCATACAGCGATTCACGCACGGCCGGTAGCCCGCCCTCCACCGAGGTGTAGCGCTGGTTCTCCACGTTGCGCAGGCAGCGGATGGCCTCGAACGCCTCGGCCTTGTGCCGGCTGGTCTTGGCCACCGCGAGGTTCAGCCCACCCAGCGTCACCTTCGCGGGTTCCCCGTCGCGCACTCCGGGATACCCGGCGAAACCGAACACCTCCTTGCTGGCCTCGTAGGCCGCCTGGAACTGCTCGTCGGTGGGCGAGAACGTGCCCAGATCGTTGATGGCGTCGACGAGATCGGGACGTTGGTCGAGCGGCAAGAAGTTCACCCCGCCCTTGACGGCGTTCTCCAACAGCGACGGCAGCACGAAGGGCCAGTTGACTTCCAACGCGGCCTTGCCCTGCTCCAGCGCGAGCCGGGCCGTCGCCTCATCGGTCTGGGTGACCGACGGATCGGCGCCCGGCGCGGTGGCAACCGATTTGATGATCTGTAGCGCCTTGACCGTGGCGGCCCGGTGTTCGTCGGTGTCGGTCAGGGTGACGGTCTTGCCGTCATCGGAGAGCACCTGCCCGCCGGCACTGGCCAGCAGCGTGTTGAACCAGACCACCAGGCCCTCGTACTGCTTGGCCTGCACCGCAATCCAACTCGGCTTGCCGGCAGCATGCAGACGCGTGGCCTCGGTGACCATGCCATCCCAGGTTGACGGCGGCTCGTCCATCAGATCGGCGCGGTACCAAAGCAATTGGGTGTTGGTGGTGATCGGGGACGCATACAGCTTGCCTTGCCACCGGGCCGTCTCCAACGGCCCGGGCAGGGTGTTCTCCTCGGCGTCGGACTCGGCGCGCCCGGCCGGATCGTCGGACAGCGGGACGGCCCAACCCGCCTCGGCGAACTCGGCGGTCCAGACGACGTCGAGCGCCATCACGTCGAGGGTCTTGTCGTTGCCGGTGAGCCGGCGGGCCAGCTGCAGCCGTTGGTCGTCAGCGCCTTTCGGCAAACTCACCTGTTTGATCGTGAAACGGCCGCCGAGTTCGGCGTTGCAGCGGTTGGCCACGGCGGTGAAAGTCGCCATCTCGTTGGCCGGGGTGTAGTAGTTGAT
>NZ_MBEJ01000133.1 GCF_001953975.1 Mycobacterium sp. NS-7484 | reverse complement strand
TTCCGGTGTAGTCGTCGTCCCCGAGGGCCAGCAGATCGAAGGCGATGAACGCCGCCGGCGTCTGCTCGGCGAGCATCGTGACCCGGCTGGCGGCCGGGTGCAGCCGCAGTTGCAGCGCCTCGAAGTCCAGGCCGTCGCCGGTGGCGATGACGATCTCCCCGTCGACAACGCAACGCGGCGGTAGTTCGGCACGGGCCGCTGCCACCAGTTCGGGAAAGTAGCGGGTCATCGGGCGTTCGTTGCGGCTGCCGAATTCGACCTCGTCGCCGTCGCGAAAGCAGATGGTGCGAAAGCCGTCCCACTTCGGCTCGTACGACATGCCCGGCGGGATCTCACGCACCGGCTTCGAGAGCATCGGCGAGACCGGCGGCTGCACCGGCAAGTCCACAACTTCCATACTCACGTAGACCACCGAGCCAGGGCAATGTCATCGTGGGCAGATGGATCTGCCCGTGATGCCGCCGGTCTCGCCGATGCTCTCGAAGCCGGTGCGTGAGATCCCGCCGGGCATGTCGTACGAGCCGAAGTGGGA
>NZ_MBEJ01000132.1 GCF_001953975.1 Mycobacterium sp. NS-7484 | reverse complement strand
GTGGTGGTGCGTGCCTCGGCGGTGCTGGACGCGGCGGTGCGGGACGTGGCGGGGTCGGTGGATTGGGTGGCCAGGCCGGACGGTAATTCGGATCGCGTCGGATCACCTGGGACGGCTCGGCGCCACGGCGGGGTCCCGGACGCCGCGAGCGCGGGTCGGGAGGTCGGCCTGAAGCCCTGTAGTCGTCCACAGCAGAAATGTACGTGCCGAGGCCGTCACCGCAGCCAGGACAGATGATCTGCCACCAACGCGTAGCCGACGAAGGCCACTGCGTCGATCAAGGCATGAGCGATGATCAGCGGCCACAGCCGCCCGGTGCGCTGCCAGGCATAGCCGAACGCCAGCCCCATCACGATGTTGCCCAGGCCGGCGCTGTAGCCCTGGTAGAGGTGGTAGGCGCCGCGCAGCAGGCTGGAGATCAGCAGGGCACGGCCGGCACTGACGTTGAGTTGGCGTAGGCGGGTCAGCAGGAAACCCACCACGATGATCTCTTCGGCCCAGCCGTTGGCGAACGCCACGCCGAGCAGCGTCGGGATGCGCCACCACGTGTCGTACAGTTCGGCCGGCTCGACGTCGGCGCTCAGCCCCAGGACCCGGGCCAGTACGTAGAAACCCAGACCGGGCAGTCCGATGAGTGCGGCCAGCCCCAGCCCGCCCAACCCGTCGGCCCGCCACCTCGGGCGGCCCAACCCGATCGCGGCCGGTCCGATGCCGCTGCGCCACAGTAGATACAGCGCCAGCGCGCCCCAGGCCAACAGCTGCAGGATGACGGCCAGGTGCAGGCCGAGGTCGATCAGGTCGAAGGGGGAGCGCTTCGGGTTGAGTGCGACGGTCTGCCCGGACAGGCCGAGCAGCACCGCCTCGATGAGCCGAAGGCCCGCGGTGTAGGCACTGAGCCCGAAGGTCACCGCCAGGACGACGGCGATCTCGATCTTGAGCGTGCGGCGCGGCGGGTTGAGAAACTCGTGGGAACCCGGCGCCGAAGATGTCACCGGAGCAACGGTAGCGGCGCCCGTGCCGGGCCGACGACTGTGCGGGTCAGATCCGTCGGGCCCGTAGGCCGTTGAGGAACGGGCAGCCCATCAGCACGCGGATGGCCTGGCTCAGGGATGTGACGTCGTCGACCGGCTTGGCGAACGGCAACCGGACGTCGTGGTCGCCGTGTTCGTTCTCGACCCGCAGTTGCACGCCGTAGCGGTCCAGGCCCAGTGGACGCACACGTCCCTGACGCAGGGTCATCGGCAGCCGGGTGGCCAGGCGTTCCACCACGTCGCGGTGGGAGGATTCCATGTGCTGGAGCCAGCCGGATTCCATTGCGCAGAACGGGTCGGGGCGCGCCTGCAGCAGGGCCCCGAGGGTGACCGCCTCGGCACCGGTCGAATCGGCCACCACCACCGACTCGATCTCCAGACGCATCAGGGTGTAGTTGTCCTCACCTTGGCCGGGTCCGGAATTCACCTGCAACAGAGCAGGATTCGGGTTCTCGGTGGCGATGAGGTCGAGCAGCTCCGATACCGCCGAACCGGGCACGTGCTGCAGCCGGCCCCGAATCCAGACCAGGGAGCGCACCGGTTCACGCAGCGGCAGCGGGGCGTAATCGGTCATCTCGAGAACGGCCTGCACTCCGGCCGAACCGGCCGACAGCGCCATGCCCGCCAGCGGACCGGCGTCCGGGACGGTGATCGCGAAGGATCCGTCGTCGAGCAAGTGGTGAACGGGCGAGGCCACCGGCTCGATGCCCTCGACGGCAACCATGGCGCCGCCGCCACGTGCGCATGCGCTGCGGATCCGCTCGGCTGTCGTCGGTGTCGCAATGGCCATCTCGCCGCCTTCGAAAACTAGTGAGGAACTGAGGTGAGGTAAGCCTAACTTAACTGGGTGGCGGGTGGTCGGCAAGGCTTTCGCGAGGAACACTGCCGCGACTGTCGTGCAGGTGTGCGACGGCGCTGAACCGATAGGGTTGGGATGTGCCGCGCATCGCTTACCTCGGTCCCGAGGGAACCTTCACTGAAGTGGCGTTGCTGCAGATGGTGGGCCGCGACATGGTGCCCGGCGTGCGACCGGCACCTGCGGACGGCAAAGCCGGTTTCACCCCGGTACTGACCGACAGCACACCGGGCGCGCTCGCCGCGGTGCGTGACGGCCGAGCCGACCATGCGTGCGTGCCGATCGAGAACTCGATCGAGGGATCGGTCCTGCCCACCCTCGACAGCCTGGCAGTCGGGGAACCGCTGCAGATCTACGCCGAGCTGGTCCTCGACGTCGCGTTCACCATCGTGACCCGGCCCGGACACACCGGCCCGGTGCGTACGGTTGCCGCCTTCCCGGTGGCGCTTGCGCAGGTGCGTCGCTGGCTGGCCGCCCACCTGCCCGACGCCACCGTCGTGCCGGCCACCTCAAACGCCGCGGCCGCCCACGAGGTCGCCGAGGGCCGCGCCGACGCGGGGGTCAGCACGCAGCTGGCCGCCCAGCGCTGCGGCCTCGATGTGCTGGCCGCCGACGTCGTCGACGAGGCCAATGCGCGCACCCGCTTCGTCCTCGTCGGAACGCCCGGCGCCCCGCCTCCGGCCACCGGAGCCGATCGCACGTCGGTGGTGCTGCGCCTGGACAACGCCCCCGGGGCACTCGTATCGGCGATGACCGAGTTCTCCGTCCGTGACATCGACCTGACCCGCATCGAATCCCGGCCCACCCGAACCGAGCTGGGCACGTACATGTTCTTCCTGGACTGCATCGGGCACATAAACGATGATCCGGTGGCCGAGGCACTCAAAGCGCTGCACCGACGTTGTACCGATGTGCGATATCTGGGTTCCTGGCCCACCGGATCGAGTGCGGGCGCACCCCCGCCGCGTCTGGACGAGGCCACACGCTGGTTGGCAGGCTTGCGGGACGGGACGGGCGGCTCATGAGCGGACGGTTGATCCTCGTCCGTCACGGTCAGTCCCACGGCAACGTCGCGCGGCGTCTGGACACGCGGCCGCCCGGTGCCGAGCTGACCGAGCTCGGACACGACCAAGCCCGGCGGTACGCCGGGACACTCGGTGCGCGCCCGTCGATCCTGGCTCACTCGGTGGCCCGCCGCGCGGCACAGACCGCGGCCGGCATCGGCATCGAAACCGGCCTGGCCCCATTCGAATTCGAAGGGGTGCACGAAGTCCAGGTCGGTGACCTGGAGGACCGCAACGACGACGACGCGGTCGCCGAGTTCAACCGGATCTACAAACGCTGGCACCTCGGCGAGCTGGATGTCCCGATGCCCGGTGGCGAGACCGCCGAGGCCGTGCTCGCGCGGTACGTGCCGGTGCTCACCGAACTCCGGTTGCGCTATCTGGACGACCACGACTTCAACAGCGACATCGTGCTGGTCAGCCACGGCGCGGCGATCCGGTTGGTGGCCGCCGTGCTGGCCGGTGTCGAGGGCACCTTCGCCCTCGATCACCACCTCGGCAACACCGAATCGGTGGTGCTGGCGCCGGTCACCGACGGGCGGTGGAGCTGTATGCAATGGGCGTCGCTGACCCCGCCGTTCTACCCGGAGCCCGACGCGACACCGGTTGCCGATGCGGTGACCTCCGATACCGACCCGATGGGCTAGCCGTACCGCCGCAGCGCCAGTTCGTCCTCGCGTCCGCACGGGCAGCCCACCGACTCACAGTCGAGGCGGAAGGTATGCGCAACTTCGGTTGTGGTGCAGCCTTCGTCGGTGCATTCCACGCGGTACCGGACATGGTGAATCAAGGTGCCGTGGCAATGCTCCAGACCGGCCACACACTCCCGGCACTGGATCGTCATAGCCCCGTTGATAGCACTGTGGGCCGACAAAATGTGGTTGCCGCGCCTAGCCCAGCTCTCTGTCTTCGCGCAAGCGGCTCATCCCCAGCTCTCTGTCTTCGCGCAAGCGGCTCATCCCCAGCTCTCTGTCTTCGCGCAAGCGGCTCATCCCCAGCCCAACTCGTGGAGCCGCTCATCATCAATCCCAAAATGGTGCGCGATCTCATGGATCACCGTGATGGCCACCTCGTCGACCACGTCGGCCTCGCTGTCGCAGAAGTCCAGCAAGGCCTCCCGGTAGATCGTGATCGTGTCTGGCAGCGATCCCGCGTACCAGGAGTCCCGTTCGGTCAGCGCGACCCCGCGGTAGAGACCCAGGATGTCGGGCTCGTCGGGATCGCGGTCCTCCACGAGGATTACGACATTGTCGAACGCGGCGGCCAACTCGGGCGGAATCAGGTCGAGCGCATCGGAGACCAGCTCGTCGAACCGCTCCGAGCTCATCCGCACCGGCACGTCAGGGCCCCGGTGGGACCGGGGCCGGCTCACCGGGAGCTGGCGGCACCGGCTCGCCCGGCGGCGGACCGGCGGGCGGCTCCGGAGCCGGGGCCTGCTCCGGCGGAGGCGGATTGAAGGTGTTGGACTGCGCCGGCGCCGGCGCCTCTGTGGTCGCGGACTGCGGTAGGTGCTGCCCGCTCGATGAGGATCCACCCGACGACCCGGACGAGTCCGATGAGCTCGAGGACGACGAGCCCGACGAGCCCGACGAGCCGGACGAGCTCGACGACGAGGAGGACGACGACGAGGGTTCATCCACGTCGGGCATCGGGATCGGCGGCAGGTTGAGCCGCTCCTCAGGGATGTCGGGCGGGGCGACCGGAGGCTGGCCATTGATCATCAACGGCCCCTTGGCGCTGTTGACCAAGGTGGACCAGCCGCCGTTGCCCAAGGTGGCGCCGATGCTGCACGACACCTGACGGCTTCCGGCCGACCAGCTCGGCAGCGAGATCGTGCTGTAGCTCAACGCGAGCGTGGTGCTGCGCAGCTGGACCGGGGCCAGGTAGGCATCGGTCATCGAGGTGCAGGCGTCCTTGATGAAGTCGTCCTGATCGTCCTCGGGCGGCAGCCCACCGGGAAACTTCTCGGCGAGGTTGACCGCACCGGTGACTTCCATGGCGTGCGGCGCCGCGCAGTCCACCGGGACGTCGGTGGGCTGGTTGGTGGCGGCATCGATGCCCAGGCAGGTGCCCGGGGCCCACACCTTCGACTGGTCGACGTCGGCCGCCTTGCCCGCAGCCTCCAACTGGCTGTCGCCGGGGCCGAGCAACTGCAGACCGCAGAGCATGCGCCGCTCACCGGACTGCTTCCAGGCCTTCTCTCCGGACCACAACAGGCCGATGGTGAACTTGCCGTTCGGGTCGTATTTCGCACCGAGGTAGTTGCGCACCGACGGGGTGCACTGCTCCTGGCTGATCTGCTTGATCCGCTCCACCGACGGTGGCGGCGCACCCGGCCCGTACTCACTGCCGGGGAAGGTGCGCATGTCGACGGACTGGGCAACCTCGAAGCGGTGGTTGTCCTTGCAGTCCACGATGTGCGCGGCGTCCGGATTGCGGCCGGGCCAGGTCAGGCAATCGCCGCGCTTGACGTGATTGAACGTGTCGTTGCCGCGCGGTCCCAGGGCGATCGCCCCCGGCACGGCGCTGGCGCCCTCGCTGCGGGGCAGCGCGGTGATCAGGCCGGCGATGAGCAGTGCGCCGAGCGCGGTCAACAGGAGCGCACGTCGCGTCGAGGCGGCTGCCAGACTCTGCCACCACCGTTCCCGGGTGGGTCGGTCCTCGGGCGGACGTGAGTCGAGCAGTTCCCCACTCTCGGGGTGGTCGGGGTGCTCGGGTGCTTCCAACATTGCTTCCATTGTGACAGGCGTGTCAGCCGCTGTGACAACTGATGCGGTTGTAATGTTGCGTGGTTTCTGCCCGGTGGTGGTCGTCGTCGCGGTGCCGTCATCGTCGTCACCTCAGATGTACGCCGCCGCGTTCCGAAAAGTAGGGTTGCGCCCGTGATCGACCTCAAGCTGCTGCGCGACAATCCCGACATCGTCCGTGCATCACAACGGGCCCGCGGTGAGGATCCGGCGCGTGTCGACGCCCTGCTGCAGGCCGATACGGCACGGCGGGCCGCGATCTCGGCGGCCGACAATCTGCGTGCCGAACAGAAGGCCGCCAGCAAGCTCGTCGGCAAGGCGACCCCCGACGAGCGTCCGGCGCTGTTGGAGCGGGCCAAGGAGCTGGCCGAACAGGTCAAGTCCGCCGAGGCCGCACAGGTCGAGGCCGAAGCCGCCTTCACCGCCGCGCACATGGCGATCGGCAACGTCATCATCGACGGGGTGCCGGCCGGCGGCGAGGACGACTTCGTCCTGCTCGACACCGTCGGTGAACCGCCGGCGATCGAGAACCCGAAGGACCACCTCGAGCTCGGTGAGGCGCTGGGCCTGATCGACATGGAACGCGGCGCCAAGGTGTCCGGCTCGCGGTTCTATTTCCTCACCGGTGCCGGCGCCCTGCTGCAACTCGGTCTGCTCCAACTGGCCACCCAGGTGGCGGTGGCCAACGGGTTCACGCTGATGATCCCGCCCGTGCTGGTCCGACCGGAAGTCATGGCCGGCACCGGATTCCTCGGCGCGCACGCCGACGAGATCTACCGGCTCGAGGCCGACGACATGTACCTGGTCGGCACCTCGGAGGTGCCGCTGGCGGGTTACCACTCCAACGAGATCCTCGACCTGTCGGCGGGTCCGCTGCGGTACGCCGGCTGGTCGTCGTGCTTCCGTCGCGAGGCGGGCAGCTACGGCAAGGACACCCGCGGCATCATCCGGGTGCACCAGTTCGACAAGGTCGAGGGATTCATCTACTGCAAGCCCGAAGATGCCGAGGCCGAACACCAGAAGCTGCTCGGTTGGCAGCGTCAGATGCTGGCGGCCATCGAGGTGCCCTACCGGGTGATCGATGTCGCCGCAGGCGATCTGGGCTCCTCGGCGGCGCGTAAGTACGACTGTGAGGCGTGGGTGCCGACCCAGCAGACCTACCGGGAGCTCACCTCCACCTCGAACTGCACGACGTTCCAGGCCCGCCGGTTGTCGACCCGCTACCGCGACGAGAACGGCAAGCCGCAGATCGCGGCCACGCTCAACGGCACGCTCGCCACCACCCGCTGGTTGGTGGCGATCCTGGAGAACCATCAGCAGCCCGACGGCAGCGTCCGGGTCCCGGACGCGCTGGTGCCGTTCGTCGGCGCCTCGGTGCTGGAACCCCGGTAACCGTCCACACCGCGGCCCAGTAGTACTGCGGACATGAGGGGGGACAACCCGGCACGGGTGAGGGTGCTCGGGCCCGTAGCGGCCTGGGTGGGAGACGATCCGGTGGACCTCGGCGCCCGGCTGCAACGGGCGCTGCTGGCCAGACTGGTTGCCGCACACGGTCATACGGTGTCGGTCGACCGGCTGATCGAGGATCTGTGGGAGGGCGAGCCGCCGCCCAAGGCGCTGTCGGCACTGCAGGTCTACGTCTCGCATCTGCGGCGGGCGCTCGAACCGGGCCGGCAGCGTCGAGCGCCCGCTCAGATCCTCGTCAGCGCCGCGCCCGGATACTGTCTGCGGTTGCCGGTCGAGGCCGTCGACTCGTGGCGGTTCGAGGCCAAAGTCACTGTGGCATACGAGGAACCGGATCCTCAGCAGCGGGTGCGCCTGCTCGACGAGGCGCTTGACTGCTGGTCGGGAGATCCGTTCGCCGGCGCGGGTGACGCGCTGTGGGCCGCGCCCGAGGTGGCCCGGCTGACCGAACTCCGGTTGGCGGCGGTGGAATCCCGGGCCGCGGCGCAGGTGGAGCTGGGCCGGTACGGCACCGCCATCGCAGCGCTGGAACGCCATGTCAGCGAGCGACCCGGCCGGGAGGGCGCCGCGGCTGTGTTGGCGACGGCGCTGTACCAGAGCGGCCGTCAGACCGACGCCCTGGAGGTGTTGCGGCGCACGCGTGAGCATCTGGTCGAGGAACTGGGCTTGGAACCCGGCCGGGCGCTGCGTGACCTCGAAGGCGACATCTTGCGGCAGGCCGATCATCTGGAACCGTCCCGGCCGGTTCCGCAGCCGGCGACACCGGAGGTCGCGACACCGGCTCGGGGTGGACAGGCCGCCTACGGCAGGACCGAGGAACTCGCCGAAATCGACTCTGCGGCAAAGGCTGTCGTCGCGGGCCGCAGCGCGGTGCTGTGGATCGCCGGGGAGGCCGGGTCCGGCAAGACCACCTTGGCGCTGGCTGCCACGGGACGGTTGCGCGGTGCGGGCTGGCGCACCGTGCACGGCCGGTGCCCGGAAGTCCACGGCGCGCCGGCCGGCTGGGCGTGGACCGAGGTCTTGCGGGAGCTCCTCGACCCGGAGGGGCCGACGGACGACCGGCCCGCGCTGGCCCCGCTCCTGCACGACGGCGCAGTGGTCGAGCCCGGCACGTTCTGGCTGGGGCACGCGGTCGCCGATGTACTGAGCACCGTCGCGGCGGACCGGCCGTTGGTCGTCGTGCTCGACGACCTGCACCGCACCGATGGCCTGACGTTGGAGCTGCTGCGGCTGGTGGCCGACCGCATCAAGGATCTGCCGATCCTCGTCATCGCCACCTATCGCCCGTCGGAGGACCGGGGCGAGCTGGAGGTGGCGCGGGCGGCGCTGGCCGTTCACACCGCCGGGCACCTGTCGCTCGCCGGTCTGGACGCCGCGGCCACCGCGGCGCTGGCCGCGGACTGCGGGCTGCCCTCCGTCAGTGGCGAGGCGCTGCGACTGTTGCGTGAGCGCACCGGCGGCAACCCGCTGTTCGTCCGGGAGCTGGCCCGGCTGATGGCTGCCGAAGGCGCGGACGCGGTGTGGGCATCGGTACCGGTCGGGGTGCGCGATGTGTTGCGGCGTCGGCTGGCCCGATTGCCCGGTCACACCGTCACCGCGCTGCGGCAGGCCGCGGTGCTCGGCCGCGATATCGACCTCGACCTGCTTGCCGAACTCGGCCACAGCGACCCCGACGACCTGTTGGACGCACTGGAACCGGCGGTGCTGCTCGGCCTTCTCGACGAGCCGGCGCCGGGCCGGCTCCGGTTCGCGCACGCGCTCATCCGCGACACGCTCTACGAGGACACCTCGAAGCTGCGGCGGTCCCGGCTGCACGCGGCCGCCCTGGCCCTGTTGCAGGCGCCGGGACGATCGGTCGACCCGGCGATCCTGGCCCACCACGCCGTCGCCGCCGCCACCTCCGAAACCGCTTTGGCTGCAGCCTCATTCGCCACCGAAGCGGCCCGCGAGGCGAGCTCGGTCGGCGCGAACGCCGAGGCCGCTCGGCAGTGGCGGACGGTGGTGCAGATGCTGGAGCTGGCGGCCAGTCGCCGGTTGCCTCAGGGCGCCGACGCACCGGATGACGAGATCGACGCGCGGTGCGGCCTGATCTCCGCGCTCGCTCAGTCCGGCGACGCGGTGGCGGCGCGCACCGAGATGAAGGCCGCACTGCAGTTGTTGTCGGGCAGGTCGCGCGACGACCTGACGGTGCGGGTGCTCACCGCGTGGGACACCCCGTTGGTGTGGCGCGACCGCGAGTACGACGAGTCCGATGCCCAGATGATCGCACTGTTGCGTCATGTTCTGGCCGGTGACCAGATCACCGCGCCCGACCGGATCAGGCTTCTCAAGGCGTTGTTCGTCGAACTCGAGGGCACCGATCCCGACGGGGCGCTCGCGGTCAGCACCGAACTGCTCGAGTTGGCCCGGCGCGTCTATGCCGAGGACCCGGCGGCGTCGGGCCGGCTGCTGTGCACCGCGCTCAACGTCCGCGGTTACTGCTCGCTGGGGCCCGACCTCGACGCCGAGCGCGACGCCGTCGCCGCCGAACTGCTGCAGACCGCCGAGGCCACCGAGCAGGCCGACTATCAAGCCGTGGCGCACTGGTTGTTGTCGCTGGCCGCCGGCCACCGATCCGACCTGCCCACGGCCAAACGGCACGTCGATCTGGCCGTGGCCCGGGCCGGCACCGGTCAGCTCGTCCACCTGCTCGGGGTGCTGGGCCTGTTCCGGGCCCGGATGTACCTGTTGGTCGGTCGCCTGGACGAGGCGGTGCGCGCCTACACAGACCTGGCTGCGCGCATGGTGGAAAACGGTGCGGCCAACGGGGCCAAACTGGCCATGGTCGGACGGGTGACGGGCGAGTTCTGCCTCGGAGATCTCGGCCTGCTGGCCGACGAACTGCTGTTCTTCTACCGCGAGGTGTCGGTCGCGGCGTTGGATGCCGCGGTGCTGGCGTTGATCGCCCGGGGTCGTGAGGCCGAGGCGCGGGCGCTGTGGCAGGACCGCAGGCCGATCGAGCGGGCGTACTTCTGGCTTCCGTTCACCGTGCTGCGGGTCAACGCGGCCGTGGCCCTCGGCGATCTGGAGGAGGCCCGGGTTCGTGCGGCAGAGCTGGATCCGTATTCCGGCCGGATCGCCGGGCTGGGCGTCGACGGGCTGATGGTGGGCCCGGTGGACGACGCGCTCGCCGCGGCTGCCGAGGCACTCGGCCGGCCGGATCAGGCCCGTGAGTACCGGAGCGCGGCTGCGGTGCTGCGGGACCGGTTGGCGGCCGAAGCCCGGCCGTTCATCGACTGACGGCAGTACCGAACACCGCACGCTCCCGCCGCCGATGCACCAACCCGAGCACGGCGAACAGGACGCGGACCCCGATACCGGCACTGCCCACCAACGCGTCCCGTTCGTCGGCGGTCATCACCGCCAGCGCCCGCGGTGCGTCGAACGACATCCGGCCGCCGTCGCGGGCGGCGCGTTCCACGGCGGTCCAGTCGGTGACCGACACGTGTTCGGTGATCAGCCCGAAGACTTCTCGCTCCTCGTCGTTGATGTGCTCGGTCAGCAGCGCCGAGAGTTCGGCCAGCTCGATCGCCATCAGACCGGCGATCTGTCGATCACCCATCGACAATCGGAACGATGCGGCGCGGGCCCGTAATTGGTGCAACCGCGGCTCGAGCGCGGCGTGGTCGTCGGTCAGCTCGCTGAGGTCCACGTGATCACCGGCGCTCGCCACGATCACCGGCCACAGCACGGTGTCCTCGGTGGTGTGGTGATGGTGAATCGAATCACACAGCAGTTCCACATATCGGGAGATGGCCCGGGCCCGCCCCGGCGTGCAGATCACGTCACGGTCGCGAACCGCGATGGCCAGGTCGGTCAGCCGCAGCAGGTCGGCCAGCATCACCCGGTGCGCCACCGCGATGCCGCGTAGGTCGGGCACCGGATCATCTGGGAGACGGGGCGCGACGGTGCTGGTGGTAGTCATGGACCACATCGTGCTGACCGTGACTTAAGTATGACTTGTCACCGGCTTGTCGCCCCCGCAGTAGGGTTGCAGCCATGATGGACATCGACCTCGCCGAAGTGCGCAACTGGTTCGGCTTCGGTGTGGCCGGTAACTTCGCCGGTCACCTCGAACAAGCTGGGGAGGCCGGTGATTTCGTCAAAGTTGTTACCGAAGGGTACGCCCCCAAAGGCATCTTTCCGTGGTATGCGCCCGGACGGGATGACTTTCTCGGCGAGTTCCCGCTGTCCACCGATGCCATCCTGTTGCCGGCGGCCGGCGAGGTTGACGGCCCGTTGAACCTGCAGATCGAGCCCGAGGTCGGGGTGGCCTGCCGGGTGGTGTGGAACGGCGACACCGTCGCGCGGCTCGAACCCTTCGCGCTCGGCGCCTTCAACGACTGCTCGATCCGCAGGCCGGGTGCACCCAAGATCAGCTACAAGAAGAACTGGGGGCCGGCGTCCAAAGGTGTTGCGCCACAATTCTTCGAGATCAGCGACCTGACCCCGGACGGCCCCACCGCCAACATGCGGCTGGTCTGCTACCTGCGTGAGGACGGTGGGCAGCAGCATGCCTACGGTATCGATTCACCGCTGGTGGGCTACTCGTACTACGGCGAGGTCCTGCTCGACTGGATCGTGGAACGGCTGGCCAACCAGAAGGGTTCGGCTGATACCCCGTTGGAGGATGTCGGCGCGATGATGGTGGCCTCCGGACACCCGGAGAATGTGCTCATCGGCATCGGCGCGACCCGTTACACACCGCTGGGCGAGTCCACTTTTCTCAAGCCGGGCGACGAGGCCATCGTGCGGGTGTACGACGCTGCCTCCAGCGGGGCTTCCGAACTGCGACAGGTGGTTTCGGCCCGCTGAGGGCGGGACGAACTAGCGTCCGAGCAGCTCGTCCAACCGGGCGATCAACTCGTCCGGGCGGGCCGGGGTGAACGCGGGTTTGGGGTAGACACCGGGCACATCGAGGGTGACCAGAATCGAGCGCAGCGGCCGGTGCATGTCCAGGGGCAGCCAGCGGCGCAGGTCGGTGCTGCCCCACAGCCGGAAGCGTTGCATCCACAGCCCCAGCGGCTCGGCTTTGAACGACCGGATGTCCCGCAGCGGAATCACTTTCGAGGTTCCTGACGGGAAGTGATAGCGGCGCAACGTGATTGCCTCACGGTCCAGCTGGACCAAACCGTCGTCGTAGTACTGGCGCGGCGCGGTCACAGCTTCCCGCCCGGCGCTTTCTGCTCCTCGCGTGCGCCCGGCCCTTTCTGCTCCTCGCGTGCGCAGCGAAGCTCATGCCCCTTGGTCGTCAGGCACTTACCGTTCTCCAGGTTCCACTGCCAGCCGTGCAGGTTGCAGGTGAGCGTATTTCCTTCCACCACCCCGAATTTCGACAGGTCGGCCTTCAGGTGCGGGCACCGGCGTTGGATTTCCCAGCCGTCGAGGGTGATCGACGCGGAATCGTCGTGCGCCTCGGCGAACCAGCCGTCGGCATACGCGATGCGCTCATCGGTCAGGCATTTGAAGAACGTGTACAGGTATTCGTTGTACCCGCCCACCCGCCAGGCTTTGAAGCGCGTGGACAAGAAGATCGTGTTGACCCAGTCCGGCTCGTTGTCGCGCAGCACGGTGCGCACCAACTCGGGCGGGATCGCAAAGCCGTAGCGGAACTTTTCGTCGGCAATGGGCTCGCGCACCAGGCGTTTCGGGAAATCCAGGACCACGGTTTCACTGTGCTCGGGGCCGTTCAGCCGCAGCTCCACCGGATACCCGATGCCGTCGCAGATCTGGTCGGTCTGGCTCATGATCGGTTCGAACAGCGCCCGCAGCGCCGGCAGGAGCGGCTCGCCGGCAGCGGGCGCCCACGAGGCCTTCTCGGCGGCCAGCACCGGGGCCATCCGCTGCGCGAAGTCCTCGATGTAGGCGGCCTTGCCGGTGGTGAAGATCGACTCCGGATCCTCGACCGGGTGGGTCAGCGAATCCAGTTGCGATCCGGTGAAATCAGCGGTGCTGCCCGGGATCATGAGCAGGCCGCGGTCGTGGCCGTGGCGGCGCATCTGGTCCAGGAACACCACCTGGTCGGGGAAGATGTTCGCCGGATCGCCGTGGTCGTCGTTGAGGTCGCGCAGCTCGGCGTCCAGGAAACACGGTGGGCCGGCCGAGGGGATCACCCACGTCGCACCCACCTGCGCGATGTACTGGCGGCATCGGTCCATCTGGCGCTGGCGTTTCTGGATTCCGAAGGACTCCTTGGCCCGCGCCGGCATGTCGTAGACCATCGGGTACCAGATGGCCCCCGAGTACTGCAGCATGTGCACGTCGATCTGGCCGAAGTCGGCGTGCAGCACATCAAGGTCGACGGGACGCGCGTCGTTCATGTTGAACACGGTGGTGACGCCGTCCGACACCACCAGCCCGGAATCGCCGATCGGACCGTCGGCCGGGGCCCGCAGCGCGATGATCATCACCTCGAGGTCGCCCTTGGGGCCGCTGACGGTGTGCTTGACGGAGTCCGTCGTCTCGAAGAACCGGTGAAAGCCCAGCTTCTCGAGTTCGCGCTGCAGGTCGGGCACCGGGAAGTCGGGCAGCAGCACCACGGCGTCCTTGTTGACGTGGCGGCGCAGGTTCTCCGGATCGAAGTGGTCTTTGTGCAGATGCGAGACGTAGAGGTAATCCACATCCCCCAGCGCCGCCCAGTCCAACTGCGTGTTGTCGGGGAACGGGAACCACGAGGCGAAATACGCGGGGTTGACCCAGGGATCGCACAAAATGCTGCCGGCCTTGGTCTCGATCCGGAAGCCGGCATGCCCGACGCTGGTGACCTGCACAAACAGCCTTTCGATGGAGAACTTTGATGCTCGCCCAGCCTAGCCCGAGTTGGGTGATGCGCCGATGCGGGCTGGGATTAGGCTGGCTACGTGGAACCGGCGTACGGGACAGTCATACAACTCGCTCGGCTGGCCTGGCGGCTGCAGGGGCTGAAGTTCACCGTGACCGGGGTGGAAAACCTCCCGGTCACCGGAGGAGCGGTGGTGGCCATCAACCACACCAGTTACTTCGACTTCACGTTCGCCGGTCTGCCGGCCTACCGGCAGAAGCGCGGCCGCAAGGTGCGGTTCATGGCGAAGAAGGAAGTCTTCGACAACGGCATCACCGGACCGATCATGCGCAGTTTGCGCCATATCGAGGTGGACCGTGACAGTGGCGCGGCATCGTTCGAGGCGGCGTGCGACTACCTGAAGGCCGGTGAACTGGTCGGGGTGTACCCCGAGGCGACGATCAGCCGCAGCTTCGAGATCAAGGATTTCAAGTCCGGTGCGGCGCGCATGGCGATCGAGGCCGGCGTGCCGATCGTGCCGCACATCGTGTGGGGCGCCCAACGCATCTGGACCAAGGGCCACCCGAAGAACCTGTACCGGCCGAAGGTGCCGATCACGGTGGCGGTGGGGGAACCGATCCAGCCCACCCTGCCGGCAGCCGAGCTCACCGCACTTCTGCATTCCCGGATGCAACATCTGCTCGCCGAGGTGCAGGACGCCTACGGGCCGTACCCGCCTGGCGAATTCTGGGTGCCGCACCGGCTCGGCGGTTCCGCCCCGACGCTGGCCGAGGCGAACCGGATGGATGCCGAGGAGGCCGCCGCCAAGGCAGCCAAGCGAGGGGCCTCGGAGTAAGTCGAGAATGGAACCGGTTTTCCGCAGTTTGGAGATCGCCGCGAGGCTCGCGGTCCGGGCCACCGGAACCCGGATCACCTTCGGCGGGTTGGACAACCTTCCGGCCACGGGCGGCGCCGTCGTCGCGATCAACCACACCAGCTACGTCGACTTCCTGCCTGCGGGGCTGGCCGCCACCGAGCGCGGTCGCCGGATGCGCTTCATGATCAAAGCTGAGATGGAGCAAGTGCAGCCGGTCGGATACCTGATCAAACACACCGGGACGATCCCGGTGGACCGCGGGGCGGGCGCGGGCGCCTACGCCGTCGCGGTGGACGCGCTGCGTCGTGGCGAGCTGGTCGGGGTGTACCCGGAGGCCACCATCAGCCGCAGCTTCGAACTCAAGGATTTCAAGACGGGAGCGGCCCGGATGGCGCTGGAGGCCGACGTCCCGATCATCCCCCTGATCGTCTGGGGCGCGCACCGGATCTGGACCAAAGATCATCCGAAGGCGTTGGGCCGGAAGAAGATTCCGGTCACCGTCCAGGTCGGTGAACTGATTGCGCCGACCGGTTCGGTGACCGAGCTCGACGGGCGGCTGCGCACGGCGATGACACAGCTGCTGGACCGGGTGCAGCGCGAGTACCCGACACCGGCAGGCCGGCACTGGGTGCCGCGTCGTCTCGGCGGAACCGCGCCGACGCTTGCCGAGGCCAAGCGTCTCGACGAAGCGGAGCTGGCCGAACGTGCGCGCAAGCGGGCGGCGCGGGAAGCCACGGGGAAGAAGTGATGCATCCGGAGCGGACGCCGGGGCTGATCGCCACCGACGTGGACGGAACACTGCTCGACGACGACGAGTTGGTCACCCCGCGCACCCGGGCTGCGGTCCAGGCCGCGGTCGACGCCGGGGCGACGTTCATCCTGGCCACGGGCCGTCCCCCGCGCTGGGTGGCCCCGGTGGTCGACGGGCTCGGACTGGCGCCGATGGCGGTGTGCGCCAACGGTGCGGTGATCTACGACCCGGCCACCGACCGCATCGTCTCGGCACGCACCCTCTCGCCCGAGGTGCTGGGTGAGCTGGCCGAGATCGCCACCCGCGTGATCCCCGGCTCCGGGCTGGCGGTGGAACGGGTGGGCTCCTCCGCGCACGATGCCGCCACCCCGCAGTTCGTCAGCTCGCCGGGATACGAGCACGCCTGGCTCAACCCGGACAACACCGAGGTGTCGGTCGAGGATCTGCTCAGCGCCCCCGCGGTCAAGCTGCTCATCCGCAAGTCCGGTGCGCGCAGTGCCGAGATGGCCGCTGAGTTGCTGAAACATGTTGGGCTACAAGGAGATATCACCTACTCCACCAACAATGGCCTGATCGAGGTGGTGCCGCTGGGGATCAGCAAGGCCACCGGTGTGGCGGAGTTGGCTGCCCCGCTGGGGCTCACCGCAGCCGATGTGGTGACCTTCGGCGACATGCCCAACGACATTCCGATGTTGAGCTGGGCCGGGCGCGGTGTGGCGATGGGCAACGCCCATCCCGAGGCGATGGCCGCCGCCGACGAGGTGACCGTGACCAATGCCGAGGACGGCGTGGCCCGCGTCCTGGAACGCTGGTGGTCCTGACCCGGCCTGGCCGGCTCAGGTGATCGGGGTGAAGCGCTCCAGCTGTACCGGTTGCTGATCGGGTGCCGGGGGCGGCAGTTCCACCGGCACCCCGTCGACGACGCGGGTGACCAGGCCGGTCTCGCGGTCGAAGTTCAGGGTGCCGTGCTGGAAGTTCTGAACGATCCACTGTGGTTCGGGAATCTCGGCGCTCGTCGGCAGGCCCAGGATTCCGCGCTCGAAACCCAGTGTCCCCCAAGCTTCGTAGATCGAACCGGTGACCGGCTGGGCGCCGCTGACCGGTGACCAGTAGACGGCGCCGTGCTCGAAGGTGGCGTAGCGGGCTCCGGCCTGCCCGACCGTCTCCGGAGACGTCGGGTTGCCCAGCATCCCGGCCGGCCCGCCCACGGCCTGCCAACGTGCGTAGATCGCGCCGCCGCGCATCTGTTCGGCCAGGTCTTCGGGCCCGGGTGGGCGGTTGAACCGGGCGGCGATGTCGCGGATACGGTCCATCTGGGCATAGGCCGCGTTGCCCGGGCAATCGGTGATGCCGACGTCGCGGTGGGTGAAGATGGTCGGCAGGGTCGGGGTGGCCCCGCGCGGGAAGTGGGTGAAGGAGCCGCCGGCCGAGGTCAGGGCCACGGTGCCGTGCGGATCGATGTGGTCGAGGCCCAGCCGCCAGCCCAGCAGCCGGCCGGTGTTGCGGATCTGGATGTCGGTGGGCGGCACGACGTCGAAGTCGCCCAGCATCGCCACCCCCCAGGTGTCGATGTTGAAGCCGCCGGTGTGGGATCCCTCGACGGGCTTGTCCATCCCGCCTGCGCGGCCCTCGAACACCTGGCCGTACTTGTCCACCATGGCGTTGTAGGCGATGTCGCACCAGCCCAGCTCGCGGGTGTGGTACTCGTAGATCGACCGGATGATGCCGGCTGAGTCCTCCGGGGCGTAGTCGTTGCTGCCCGCGGTGTGGTGCACGATACCGGCGCGGATCCCCTTGTCGTACACGGTATTTCCGCAACGCATCGATTCGTCGGCGCCCCACTGGGCGCGGCTGATGATGGTCGGCGGCTGCCCCGGGTTGATGGCGGCGGTGGGCAGCGGGCCGATGTCGGCCGGGGCCTGCGGCGGGCTGATCAACACCGCGGTGACGTTCTGGCCGATCGGCGCCTCGGCGTTGGCGGGCACGTAGCCCAGCGCGGGCCCGGCTTTCGAGGTCTTGGCCGGTTTGGGGGCGGGAGGCTGCGGCGCGCGGGTGACGGCGATCTGCACGGTGGTGGTGCGGCCGACGAACACCGGCTCGGTACCGCGCGGGCCCGCGGTGTCGGCGCCGACACCGTCGAGATTCTCGGCTTCGTACCAGGGGCCCCAGCTGCCGTCATCCTTGCGGGCCCGCACCCGCGCGGTGGTTCCGCGCAGATCCGCGGAGGTGAGCGCCACCATCGAGAACGGGGTGTCTTGATGGATCTCCCGAATGCTCTCGCCGACCGCGAGGTTGTCCAAGGGTTGCTGTGTCAGCTTCGGCGCACTGTGTGACGTATTGCCTTGTTCGCTGAAATCGGATCCGGCGATCGCCCACGGAACGATGGCAACCGTCGCCGCGAGTGCGGTGAACAGAACGGACGGTGCGGGACGACGGGACTGCACGGACTGATGTTACGTATGGGTCTGGTGTTACTAATGTTTCGACACGCACGCAACGGCACCGCAGAGCCCGATGGCTTCTGCGGTGCCGTTCTTGTGGCGGAGCTGTGTTTACGGAGCCGGCGGTGCGGGCGCCGGGACCGGCGCGGGCACCGGCGGCTTCATCGCCGAGGTGATCGCGGGGAGCACCATGCCCTTGAGCAGGTCGATCGCCTGGCCCGCGCCGAGTTGATTGGCGGCGCTGGTCAGATCGCCGAACAGGCCACCGCCGCCACCGCCGGTCGCGGGCATCGCAGCCAGCGACGGATCGGCGGCGCCGAGCAGCGGGTAGGTTCCCGCGGCCGGGTCCAGTCCGATCGGGGCCGAGATCGGCACCTCACCGGGGGCGGGCAGGCCGCCCGACAGTGACGGGTCAAGACCCACCGGCGAGGTGGTCAGGCCCGTACCGCCCAACCCGGCCGGCGTGGTGGTCAGCCCACCGGGCGGGGTGAGCGCCGGGTTGGTGAGTGACCCGGGGTTGGTCAGGCCCGGATCTGTCAGCGACGCCGACGGCAGTGCTCCCTCGGGCGACGTCAGCGCAGGCGACAAGCCGTTGGGGCTGGTCAGCGACGGATCGGGGGAGGTGAGCCCCGGTGAGGTGAGCCCGGGCGAGGTGAGACCAGGCGAGGTCAGACCAGGCGAGGTGAGACCAGGCGAGGTCAGACCCGGCGACGTGAGACCGGGGGAGGTCAGGCCCGGCGAGGTGAGACCCGGTGAGGTCAGCCCCGGTGCGGCCAGACCCGGCGAGGTCAGTGTCGGCGAGCCGAGGGTCGGCGTGGGGGTCGAGCCGGTCAGCAGGCCGGTCGGCATCGGCGGCATGTTGATGCCGAACTGGGACAACCCCTGGGAGAGGGCGGACATCAGCTCGCCGGGAAGGTCGGTGACCAGCGCGGCCTGCGTGAACTCGCGCTGCTGGGGCGCGGACGGGGAAAGCTGCGACATGGCGACAAGGGCGACTGGACTTGCGACTGCCACTGCGGCGACTGCGCTCATGGCTGTCGAGAGCTTGCGTCGACGTCGGTTCGGCACGGAAGTCTCCTCAATATGTGTACTGCAAGGTCTGCACTTCGGATAGCGGGGTGGTGCTTTCCTCTTGCTTCGTCGGCGCTTGGTGGACCGGTGGTTTGAAGCCCCTGAGTGCCAACGTGATCGATGTTAAGGCTGTGACTCCTGTGTCTGGAGTGACGATATTGAATCGTGAGCGAATTGCGACCTGGACCCTTTGTCGAATTCGGGGCACGGGGGCGCGGTCGGATACCCTGGCTGCCGATGAAGTCCTTATCTCCCCGGGTCGCTGCAGGCCAGACCAGCGGTCATTTCGACTTGTTTGTCGTCGGTTCCGGTTTCTTCGGTCTGACGATCGCCGAGCGCGTGGCGACGCAACTCGACAAACGTGTCCTTGTTATCGAACGCCGGCCCCACATCGGCGGTAACGCCTACTCCGAGGCCGAGCCGCAGACCGGCATCGAGGTCCACAAATACGGGGCCCACCTGTTCCACACCTCCAACCAGCGGGTGTGGGACTACGTCCGGCAGTTCACCGACTTCACCGGCTACCAGCACCGGGTCTTCGCGATGCACGACGGCCAGGCCTACCAGTTCCCGATGGGGCTGGGCCTGGTCTCACAGTTCTTCGGCCGTTACTTCACGCCCGACGAGGCGCGGGCCCTGATCGCCGAGCAAGCTGCCGAGATCAAGACCGCCGACGCGCAGAACCTGGAAGAGAAGGCCATCTCGCTGATCGGGCGCCCGCTCTACGAGGCGTTCGTCAAGCACTACACGGCCAAGCAGTGGCAGACCGATCCCAAGGAACTTCCTGCGGCCAACATCACCCGGCTGCCGGTGCGCTACACCTTCGACAACCGCTACTTCAACGACACCTACGAGGGCCTGCCGGTCGACGGGTACACCGCCTGGCTGGAGAACATGGCCGCCGACGATCGCATCGAGGTGCGGCTGGACACGGACTGGTTCGACGTCCGCGACGAACTGCGGGCGGCCAACCCCGACGCCCCCGTGGTGTACACCGGGCCGCTGGACCGTTACTTCGACTACGCCGAGGGCCGGTTGGGCTGGCGCACACTAGATTTCGAACTTGAGGTGCTCGACACCGGAGATTTTCAGGGCACCCCGGTGATGAACTACAACGACGCCGATGTGGACTACACCAGGATCCACGAGTTCCGGCACTTCCACCCCGAACGTGACTACCCGGCCGACAAGACGGTGATCATGCGGGAGTTCTCGCGATTCGCCGGCGACGAGGACGAGCCGTACTACCCGATCAACACCGAGGCCGACCGCACCCTGCTGGCCGGCTACCGGGCCCGGGCGAAGGCCGAAACAGCCTCGGCGAAGGTGCTTTTCGGTGGCCGGCTGGGCACCTACCAATACCTCGACATGCACATGGCCATCGCCAGTGCGCTGAACATGTACGACAACACCCTGGCCCCGCACCTGACTGACGGTGCGCCGCTGGTCTCCGAACCCGAAAAGGAAAGCAGCAAAGCATGAGTGACATCCCATCCGGCGCGCTCGAGGCCGGGGAATCGCGGGCCGTCAGTCTGCTGGCCCGCGTCATCCTGCCGCGACCGGGCGAGCCGCTCGATGTGCGCCAGCTCTACATCAAGGAATCGTCGACCAACGCGCGTCGGGCACATGCGCCGACCCGCACCAGCCTGGAGATCGGCACTGAATCCGAGGTCTCCTTCGCGACCTACTTCAACGCCTTCCCGGCCAGCTACTGGCGCCGGTGGTCGACGCTGAAGACGGTGGTGCTTCGCGTCGAGCTGACCGGCAGCGCCCGCGTCGACGTGTACCGGTCCAAGGCCACGGGCGCCCGGATCACCGTCGGCGGCGCCCCGGTTTCCAGCGGGACCGACGGAAACCAGGCTCAGGCCGATGGCGGCGCCCGCGCCGCGGTCGAATTCGAGATCGACCTCGCCCCGTTCGAAGACGGCGGCTGGATCTGGTTCGACATCACCACCAACTCCGCGGTGCGCGTGCACAGCGCCGGCTGGTATGCCCCGTCGCCCGCGCCGGGCCGGGCCAACATCGCCGTCGGCATCCCGACCTTCAACCGGCCCGCGGACTGCGTCAACGCACTCGCCGCGCTGACCTCGGATCCGTTGGTGGACGAGGTGATCAGCGCGGTGATCGTGTCCGACCAGGGCACCAGCAAGGCCAAGGACCATCCCGGCTTCGAGGCCGCCGCCGCGGCCCTGGGCAACCGGCTCTCGATTCACAACCAGCCCAACCTCGGTGGCTCGGGCGGCTACAGCCGCGTCATGTACGAGGCGCTGAAGAACACCGACTGTGAGCAGATCCTGTTCATGGACGACGACATCCGCATCGAACCCGATTCGATCCTGCGGGCATTGGCCATGAACCGGTTCGCCAAGGAGCCGATGCTGGTCGGCGGCCAGATGCTCAACCTGCAGGAGCCCTCGCACCTGCACATCATGGGCGAGATGGTGGACCGGTCGAACTTCATGTGGTCGGCCGCACCAAATGCCGAGTACGACCACGATTTCGCCAAGCACGCACTCGACGACACCGACTCCGAGCGCAGCAAGTTGTTGCACCGCCGGATCGACGTCGACTTCAACGGCTGGTGGATGTGCATGATCCCGCGGCAGGTGGCCGAGGAGCTCGGCCAGCCGCTGCCGTTGTTCATCAAGTGGGACGACTGCGAATACGGGCTGCGGGCCGCCGAACATGGCTACCGCACCGTCACCCTGCCCGGTGCGGCGATCTGGCACATGGCCTGGAGTGACAAGGACGACGCGATCGACTGGCAGGCCTACTTCCACCTGCGCAACCGGCTGGTGGTCTCGGCCCTGCACTGGGACGGCGACGTGCGTGGGCTTCTCGCCAGCCACCTCAAGGCCACGTTCAAACATCTTCTGTGCCTTGAGTATTCGACGGTTGCGATCCAGAACCGGGCCATGGAGGATTTCCTGGCCGGTCCCGAGCACATCTTCTCGATCCTGGAATCGGCCCTGCCCGACATCCGCAAGATGCGGCAGGAATACCCCGACGCCGTCGTGCTGCCCGGTGCCACCGAGCTACCCGCGGCCTCGGACCTCAAGCGCAAGAAGATCGGCATCCCGGTGTCCAAGCCGGCCATCCTGGTCAACTTGGCCCGCGGTGCGGTCCACCAACTGCGCCGGCACGATCCCGAAACCCACATCCGGCCGCAGATCAACGTGGCCACCCAGGATGCCCGCTGGTTCTCGCTGTGCCGGGTCGACGGCGTTACCGTCACCACCGCCGATGGGCGCGGTGTGGTCTTCCGGCAGCGCGACCGGGCCAAGATGTTCGCGTTGCTGCGGGCCTCGCTGCGCCAGCAGATGCGCGTGGTCCGTCAATTCGACCGGATGCGCAAGGTCTATCGTGAGGCGCTGCCGGTGCTGACCAGCACCCAGAAGTGGGAGACGGTGTTGCTGAGCGAGTCGCCGGAGAAAAACTGAGATGACCGATGCCCCGCGCGGCGAGGACGCCGTGTTGGTCGCCGTGCAGTCTGCCCTGGCCCCCCGGCCCGGCGTGCTGACCGGCGCTCGTGCGCTGTCGCACTTCGGTGAACACAGTGCGGGTTGGCTCGCGGTGGCGGCTGCGGGTGCGCTGGCCCAGCCGGCCAAGCGCCGCTCCTGGCTGGCCGTCGGCGCCGGTGCCTTCGCCGCGCACGCTGCCGCCGTTCTGATCAAACGGGTGGTGCGCCGTGAGCGCCCCCATCACCCCGACATCGCGGTCAACGTCGGTACGCCGAGCCGGCTGAGTTTCCCGTCGGCCCATGCCACCTCGACCACCGCCGCGGCCGTGCTGCTGGCCCGTGTCACCGGTCTGCCGCTGCGTGCGGTGCTGGTGGTGCCGATGGCGCTGTCGCGTCTCGTGCTGGGCGTGCACTATCCCACCGACGTGCTCACCGGCGTGGCCGTCGGGACCCTCGTGGGTTCTGTCGTCGGGAAAACTGCCGGTGTCGGGACTGAGGAGACCGTGGCCAAATGAGTGAGGAAGCGCAGCCGGAACTCGGTCCGCCGAAGAACCTGGCCGCCGGGCTGATCAAGGCGGTTCGTCCGCGTCAGTGGATCAAGAACCTGCTGGTGCTGGCGGCCCCGCTGGCCGCGGTCGGCAGCGGCATCGAGTACGACTACGCCGACCTCGCCTACAAGGTGTCGATCGCGTTCGTGGTGTTCTGCCTGGCGGCGTCGTCGATCTACCTGATCAACGACGCCCGCGACATCGAGGCCGACCGGGCCCACCCCACGAAACGGTTCCGGCCCATCGCGGCCGGGGTGGTCCCCGAAGGGCTGGCATACGGGCTGGCCATCGTGCTGGCGTTGGCCTCGGTGGGCATCTCGTGGCTGCTGACCCCGAACCTGGCCGTCGTGATGGCGGTCTACATCGCCATCCAGCTGGCCTACTGCTTCGGTCTCAAACACCAGGCGGTGCTGGACATCTGCATCGTGTCCTCGGGCTTCTTGATCCGGGCGATCGCCGGTGGCGTGGCCGCCGACATCCCGCTGTCCCAATGGTTCCTGCTGGTGATGGCCTTCGGCTCACTGTTCATGGCCGCCGGCAAGCGGTTCGCCGAGCTGCAGCTGGCCGAGCGCACGGGCGCCAAGATCCGCAAATCGCTGGAGAGCTACACCAGTAGTTACCTGCGCTTCGTGTGGACGTTGTCGGCCACCGCGATGGTGCTGTGCTATGGCCTGTGGGCGTTCGGGCGGGACCGCGCCAACGACATGATGAGCCTGGATGCACAGGATGCGTCCTGGTACGCCGTCACGATGATCCCGTTCACCATCGCCATCCTGCGGTACGCCGTTGACATCGATGGTGGCATCGCCGGTGAGCCCGAGGAGATCGCGCTGAAAGACCGAGTGCTGCAGATCCTGTTCCTGGCGTGGATCGGAACCATCGGTGCGGCCATCTACTTCAGCTGACCGGCCGGGCCCGAGCCTGCGCCGCATCGCCGGCAGCGTGGCCGATCGTCTGGCCCGGTGGCCGGTGTTCCCGTACCACCCCTCGGTGCGGATCAGCCTGTGGGTCAGCGTGGTCGTGGTGGCCGCGCTGTTCGGGTGGGGCGCCTGGCAGCGCCGCTGGATCGCCGACGACGGCCTGATCGTCCTGCGCACCGTGCGAAATCTGTTGGCGGGCAACGGCCCGGTGTTCAATGCCGGGGAGCGGGTGGAGGCCAACACTTCTACCGTGTGGACCTACCTGGTGACGCTGGGTGCGTGGCTGGGCGGTTCGGTGCGGATGGAGTACGTGGTGTTGGCCCTGGCGCTGACGCTGAGCGTGCTCGGTGTGGTCCTGATGATGCTGGGCACCGCCCGGTTGTACGCCCCGAGCCTGCAGGGCCGTCGCGCACTGTTGCTGCCCGCCGGTGCTCTGGTCTACATCGCCGTGCCCCCGGCCCGCGACTTCGCCACCTCGGGGCTCGAAAACGGTTTGGTGCTGGCCTATCTGGGCCTGCTGTGGTGGATGCTGGTGTGTTGGTCGCAGGCGCTGCGCGCGGCGCGACCGGCGGCCGCGGGCAAGACCCACGACGGGCCGTACCCGATCCTCGGGCGGTTCTTCGAGGGCGCCCTGGCCGCCGTGGCCGGCCTGAGCGTGCTGGTCCGTCCCGAGCTGGCGCTGATCGGCGGCGGTGCGCTGGTGATGATGCTCATCGCCGCGCGCGGATGGCGGCGCCGCGTCCTGATCGTGGTGGCCGGCGGCTTGCTGCCGGTGGCCTATCAGATCTTCCGGATGGGCTACTACGGCCTGCTGGTCCCGGGCACCGCGGTGGCCAAAGATGCGTCGGGATCCAAATGGTCGCAGGGCTTTACCTATCTGGCCAACTTCAACCAGCCCTATCTGCTGTGGGTGCCGTTGATGTTGTGTGTGGCGCTGGGGTTGGTGCTGCTGACCACGCGGACGCGGCCGTGGTGGGTGCGCCGCCAAGTGCCGCGCGGTTACGGCTGGCTGGCCCGTACCGTCCAAAGTCCGGCTACCGTAGTGCTTTTCATGTTCGTCAGCGGCCTGCTGCAGGGCATCTACTGGGTGCGTCAGGGCGGTGACTTCATGCACGGCCGGGTGTTGCTCACCCCGCTGTTCTGCCTGTTGATGCCGATCGCGGTGATCCCGGTCGTGCTGCCCGACGGCACCAAGTTCACCCGGGAGACGGGCTACCTGCTGGCCGCGGCCACCAGCGTGCTGTGGGCCGCGGTGGTGGGCTGGGCGATCTGGGCGGCGAACTCACCGGGCATGGGTGCCGACGCCACCCGCGTCACGTACAGCGGAATCGTCGACGAGCGCCGGTTCTACTCGCAGGCCACCGGTCACGCCCACCCGCTCACCGCCGCGGACTACCTGGACTACCCGCGCATGCGCGCGGTGTTGACCGCGATCGAGAACACCCCCGACGGGGCACTGCTGTTGCCGTCGGGCAACTACGACCAGTGGGACGTCGTCCCCGCCTATCCGCCGCCGGCGGGACTCACCCCGGAAGCCCGGCGCGACATGGACTTTCCGCACACGGTGTTCTTCACCAACATGGGCATGCTGGGCATGAACGTCGGCCTGGACGTACGGGTCATCGACCAGATCGGGCTGACGAACCCCCTGGCCACCCACACCCAGCGGCTGACCGACGGCCGCATCGGCCACGACAAGAACCTCTTCCCCGACTGGGCGGTGGCCGAGGGGCCGTTCTTCAAGATCCGGCCCTACATCCCGGCCTACCTCGACGAGGAATGGATCGCGCAGGCCCAGGCGGCGCTGAAATGCCCGGCCACCGAAGCGATGCTCAACTCGGTGCGCGGGGAGATGACCCCACGGCGGTTCCTGTCCAACCTGGTGCACGCCTATGAGTTCACCAAGTACCGGATCGACCGGGTCCCGCTGTACGAGTTGAAGCGCTGCGGCCTGCCGGTCCCCGAACCGAAGAACCCGCCCTACACCGGGATGCCGGCCACCGGTCCGTAACGCCCGGCCGTCTTGGGCCGATACCCAGACGAGCCCGCGTGAACGATCTTGATTGGACGTGCGAGAAACCGATGCTGACCTCTGTGGTCTCCGCCTTGGACGGGGAGACGTTGCTCACACCGGGGTCCGCGGGGCGTCACGTCCGCTGTACGTCGCAACCTCGCCCGACCAGGGCGTCGGGGCGATGAGGGCCACAACTGCTGTAGAGGAGCACCACGTGCACGTGTGGTTGACTACACGGGCACGTGAGCCGCTTACGTCGGTGTGTATCGATGTGCGGAATACGAAGAAAAGATTCAGATAGGGAGCGGTATGAAGTTCGTTGGGAAGATGCGCGGCGCAGCGGCAGGTCTGTCGCGCCGGCTGACGGTTGCGGTCGCCGCAGCGGCCGTGCTGCCTGGCCTGGTCGGCGCCGTCGGCGGCTCGGCGACCGCTGGAGCATGGTCTCGACCCGGCCTGCCGGTCGAGTATCTCGACGTTCCGTCAGCAGGGATGGGACGCAATATCAGGGTTGAGTTCCAGAGCGGCGGACCGGGTGCACCGGCGCTGTATCTGCTCGACGGCATGCGTGCCCGTGAGGACAACAGCGGCTGGGACATCGAACTCCCGACGTTCGAGTGGTTCCTGAACTCGGGCATCTCCGTGGTCATGCCGGTCGGCGGCCAGTCCAGCTTCTACACCGACTGGTACAAGCCGGCGTGTGGCAGCAAGGACGGTGGCTGCAAGACGTACAAGTGGGAGACCTTCCTGACCCAGGAGCTGCCGCAGTGGCTGGCGGCCAACCGCGACGTCAAGCCGACCGGCAGCGCCGTGGTCGGTCTGTCGATGGCCGGTTCGTCCGCGCTGATGCTCTCGGCCCGCCACCCGGACCAGTTCATCTACGCGGCCTCGCTGTCGGGCACGTTGAACCCGTCCGAGGGCTGGTGGCCGATGCTGATCGGTGTCTCGATGGGTGACGCCGGTGGCTACAAGGCCGACGACATGTGGGGCAAGACCGGTGACCCGGGCAACGCCTGGAAGGCCAACGACCCGACCGAGAACGTCGCGACCATCGCCAACAACGGCACCCGGATCTGGGTGTACTGCGGTAACGGCAAGCCGGGCGAGCTCGGTGGCTCCGATATCCCGGCCAAGTTCCTCGAGGGCTTCGTCTGCCGGACCAACTCCACCTTCCAGGAGAAGTACATCGCGGCCGGTGGCAAGAACGGCGTGTTCAACTTCCCGCAGAGCGGTACCCACGCCTGGGCCTACTGGGGCCAGCAGCTGCAGGCCATGAAGCCTGACCTGCAGCGCGTGCTGGGCGCCACCCCGACTGCCTGATCCGGCGGTAGGCGGCGAACCAACGCTGACAGTACTGACGGCGGCGCCCCCCCCCGGGGCCCGCCGCCGTCAGTCGTTTCCAGCGTCGGGTGAAGCGGCGATGTGGTTCACTACAACCCGGGTTACGTGTGTGGGGGCACATCTGGGACCGACCGGCAGCAGGCGGCGGTGAT
>NZ_MBEJ01000131.1 GCF_001953975.1 Mycobacterium sp. NS-7484 | reverse complement strand
CCGGTGCGGCGAAGTTGGAAGCCGCCCGCGCCGAGACCGCGGCCCTGCGCGCGCTGGCCAACGCCGGCAAGCTGCTGGACGCCCACCCGGCACTGGCGCAGCTGCGGCTGATCCAGCAGGTGCCGTACGGGTCGAAGGTGGTGCTGGCGATCGGTGGTGACGTGGCGTCTGACCCGGAGTGATCCCGGGTCAGGCGTCACGCCTGTTCAGTACCACCGCGGCGGCGACGAAGGCGATCACCCCGGCGTCGATGCGGTTGCCGCGCTGCAGCACCTCATCGGCGGTCAGGCCGGCGACGATGTCACGCAGCGCAATCTGTGCGGCGAGGTACACCGCCGCCATCGGATCGGCCGCCGCCTCGACGTAGGCCACCGCATCGGTGACCTTGGTCTGTAGCGCAACGGTGATCCGCAGCGACACGGCGTCGGAGGTCAGCACCTCCTGCGGGGCCAGCGTCAGTACCTGCTCACGCATCTCGACACGCACCACCGAGGCCGCCACATCAATGCGGTGACGTCCCGGCGGCAGGACCCGACCGAGCGTGCCGTCGACGTACTCCAGCGCGCACTGGCCTGCAGAAACAGTGATGCGGTTGAACGTGAAGATTCCCATGTCGTGTCCTCCTTCCGGTATGTGTCTGCGCGGCAAAGGAATACCGCCGCCGGACACAATCGTTGGCGGGGCGTCGCATCCCCATACGAGCGGATGCGGGCCGCAAGGCCGCGGATTGCGCGATTCCGGCGACGGCATCGGGGTTGCAGAGAGGATTCGAACCTCAGGCCCTTTACCTGTGCCACGGCGCCGCCGGCAACACACAGAAACGTTGCGGTACCCCGCTCGGTCTGCTTCCCGCTCGGCGCCGGGAATCACCCTGCCATCACAGCAAACCGGCAGGCAACCGATTTAATCGCCGGGCAGTTCAGCGCACCGGCTACCGTGGGTGCAATGCGACGTACTTCGACGGGGGCGGTTCTCGGTGCACTTGTGCTGACCGCGGGACTGGCCGGCTGTGATGCAAAGACCGAACTGCAGACCGATGGGCAGCAGTCCTCCGGGTCCGCCTCCGCGGCGGCCGTGCAGTTCGCCGATCAGTTGCGTGAGCGGGTGTCGGCTGACGCGATGATGGGGCATCTGGGCAAGCTGCAAGACATTGCCAACGCCCACGACGGTAACCGCGCCCTGGGTACGGCCGGCTATGACGCCAGCGTCGACTATGTCGTCAATGCCCTGCGGGATAAGGGCTTCGACGTGGACACCCCGGAATTCGAGGTGCGGTTGCCCTTCGCCGAGGACCCGCAGGTGACCGTGGGTGGTCAACCCGTCACCGCCAAGCCGCTGGAGTTCACCATCGGCACCCCGCCCGAAGGCGTGTCCGCGCCGCTGGTGCCCGCGAAGGTGGAGGACACCCCGGGGTGTGAAGCTGCCGATTACGACGGGCTACCGGTGGCCGGGGCGGTGGTGCTGGTCGACCGGGGTGCCTGCGCCTTCGGTGACAAGCAGGCCGCGGCCGCCGAGCGCGGCGCCGTGGCGATGATCGTCGTCAACACCAACAACGACGAGCAGATGGGTGGCACCCTGGGCCGCCGCACCGACGTCAAGATCCCGGTGGTCAGCGTCACCAAGGATGTCGGGACGCGGCTGCGCAACGCGCCCGGGCCCACCACGATCAAGCTCGTCGCCGGTGTGCGGACCGAACGTACCCGCAATGTCGTGGCGCAGACCAAGACCGGGTCGACCTCCGATGTGGTAATGGTCGGGGCGCATCTCGACAGCGTTCCCGAAGGCCCGGGCATCAACGACAACGGCTCCGGGGTGGCCGCCGTGCTGGAAACCGCCTTACAGCTGGGTGATTCGCCGGATGTGGCCAATGCCGTGCGGTTCGGTTTCTGGGGAGCCGAGGAAGAAGGCCTGCTCGGGTCGACGAACTACGTCGAATCGCTGGACCTCGACGCGCTCAAGGACATCGCCCTCTACCTGAATTTCGACATGCTCGGCTCGCCCAATCCGGGTTACTTCACCTATGACGGTGACCAGTCCGCACCGCCGGACGAGCGTGGTCGCCCGCGCGTGCCCGAAGGCTCGGCAGGTATCGAGCGCACCCTGGCGGCCTACCTGGAAGATGCCGGAAAGACGCCGCGGGACACCAACTTCGACGGGCGATCCGACTATGACGGGTTCACCCTGGCCGGGGTGCCCGCCGGTGGGTTGTTCTCCGGTGCCGAGGACAAGATGAACGGCGAGGAAGCCAAACTGTGGGGCGGGCAGGTGGATCAGCCGTTCGACCCGAACTACCACAAGAACACCGATACCCTAGAGCACGTGGATGCCGACGCACTGCGGATACATGGCGAGGGCGTTGCCTTCGCGGTCGGTCTGTACGCGCAGGATCAGCGGGGCCGCAACGGTATCCCGGTCCGCTCGGACCGCACGCGTCATCAGATCACCCCGCAGTGACAGCCCGTCGACTCGTCGTCGTCGTGCTCGCGGCCGCTCTGGCGGCGTGCTCGGCGCCACCGTCGGCAGCGGCGCTCGACCCGCACGAACTGGCGGGCCGGATCACCGTCGACAACATGTTCACCCATCTGCGCAAGCTGCAGGACATCGCCGACAGTCATGGCGGTAATCGGGCAGTCGGCAATCCGGGGTACGACGCGAGCGTCGACTATGTGGCTCAGGCCCTGCGGGACAAGGGGTTTGACGTTCAGACGCCTGAGTTCGAGCGGATGGGCACGATGCGCGGCGGGCACCCGGCGCTGACGGTGTCGGGACGCACCTATCCGGTGGACCAGGCCTCGATGCTGGTGACGACCTCGTCAGAGGGGCTCAGCGCACCGACGTTGCGGCCGGGCAAGCCGACCGGATGTGCGGCCGAGGATTACGGAACGCTGAACATCTCCGGTGCCATCGCGGTGGTCGACGACACCGGGTGTTCGGTTGTGGTGAAACAGAACACCGCGCTGGCCAAGGGCGCGGTCGGACTGCTGGTCGTCAACACCGGCGGGCAGCCCGCGCCGGGTGGACTGTTCTCCACGGGTTACTACCGCGAGCTCACGGTCCCGGTCGGCGTCATCGACGAGACCGCGGACGCGGCACTGCGTCGCACCAGTGCACCGGTGCGGCTGGTTCTCGACGGCCGGGCCGAGATGGTCAAACACCGCAATGTCACGGCGCAGACGAAGACCGGATCGGCCTCGGATGTGGTGCTGGCCGGTGCCCACCTCGACAGTGTGGGCGGCGGACCGGGTATCAACGACAATGGTTCCGGGGTGGCCGCCCTACTCGAAACCGCTTTGCAGCTGGGAAGTTCGCCCAACGTGCGCAATGCGGTGCGGTTCGCGTTCTGGGGCGCCGAGGAATTGGGCCTGGACGGGTCGACGCAGTACGTGCGCGGCCTGCCGCTGGACCAACTCGACGATCTCGCGTTGTACCTGAACTTCGACATGGTCGGCTCACCCAACGCCGGATTCTTCACCTACGACGGCGATCAGTCCGGCCAGGCCACCGATCCCAAATCGATGCCGGAGGGGTCGGCGGGCATCGAACGGACCATGGCCGGCTATCTGAACCTGAGTGGTGTGCGGCCGGCCGACATGCCGATCGGCGCCAACACCGACTATCACCCGTTCCTGCAGGCAGGCGTGCCGGTGGGCGGTGTGACCACGGGCGCGTCGCAACGCAAGACCCAGGTTCAGGCCCGGTTGTGGGGCGGCCGGGCCGGCGTGGCGTTCGACCCGAACTATCACACCGGCCGCGACACCATCGACAACGTCGATGCGCATGCCCTCGGGATCATGGGACCGGCCATCGCATTCACCGTCGGCACCTACGCGGCGTCGATCGAGGGACCCAACGGCGTGCCGGTACGTGACAAGCGGCACCGCGGCTGAAGCTCTCTCGGGCTCACCGGGCAGAGCTATTTGCTCGATGGTCAGTTGCTGACGAAAACTCCTGTTCGGCCAAGGGGTTTCGGCGTCGTGACGATGCGCCGAGTGGTTGCGGCAGCAACCACTTCGGCTTAGGCCCTTGTCTGCACGCGCGCACGACCTAACATTGGGTCCGAAACCTCTTGCCGTCTGAGGGGTTGGGGGATATGAGATTTGCACTGGCATGTAGCGGGACTCGTGGGGATTGTGAACCGTTGGTCGCCATCGGTCTCGAATTGCAGCAACGTGGGCACGATGTCTGGATAGCGTTGCCGCCGAACCTGACTGGCTTCGCCGAGTCGGTCGGACTGGCAAGCACCTCATACGGCCCGGATGCGTCGGAGATGTGGGACGCGGAGCTGCTGGAGAAATGCTCGCCGGAAATATGGCGCGGCCTGTTGAGGGGGCGAAGTCCGGTGAAAGTGCTGCGGCAGCTTTGGGATCCGGTACTGCAGCACTGGGCGGGTATGGGAAAAACCCTGGCATCGGTGGCAGACGGCGCCGATGTGCTGTGCGCCGGCCTGGTCTTTCAGGATGTCGCCGCCAACGTCGCCGAGCACTACGACATCCCGCTCGCCGCCCTGCACTACTTCCCGGTACGCCCCAACGGTCGGCTCGTTGGGATGTTGCCCGCCGGGATGGCCTGCGCGGCCATGAAGACCTACGACTGGTTCGGGTGGCACATGCACAGGGAAGTCGAGGAAGAGCAACGCCGTGAGCTCGGTCTACCGAAGGCGACCAAACCGGCGGCGGGACGTATCGCCGACCGGAAAGCGCTGGAAATCCAGACTTACGACCAGGTGTGCTTTCCCGGCTTGGCCGCCGAATGGTCCACGTGGCGTGAACACCGGCCGTTCGTCGGGGCATTGACCATGCACCAGCCGACGGACGCCGACGAGGAGGTCGTCTCCTGGATCGCGGCAGGATCGCCGCCGATCTGCTTCGGCTTCGGGTCGATGCCGGTGCCCTCGCCGGCCGGCACCGTCGAGATGATCGGGCAGGCCTGCGCCGAGCTGGGCCAGCGTGCGTTGATCTGCTCGGGGTGGACCGACTACGGCGACGTGCCGACCAATGACCACGTCAAGGTGGTCAGAGCGGTGAATTACGAGAAGGTCTTCCCGTTGTGTCGTGCGGTGGTGCACCACGGCGGTTCCGGAACCACCGCGGCTGGGCTGCGGGCCGGGGTGCCCGGATTGATCTTGTGGACCGCGGGTGACCAGCCGTTCTGGGGCCGTCAACTCGAACGGTTGAACGTCGGTGCCACTCGCAGCTTCAAATCGTCGTCGAAAGCGACGCTCGCGACGGATCTGCGACGGATCCTGGCCCCCGAACGTGCCACGGCGGCGCGGAGGCTGGCCACTCAGATGACTCCGTCGGCCGTCAGCGTCAACCGCGCGGTCGATCTGCTCGAGGAGTTCGGTTACCGGAGGGCGGGATGAATCGGGTCAAGGCGGTACGGCAGGCGCTCGATGGTCGGGAAGAGTCCGTCTATCTGGAGATTGGCGTGTGTCGCGGTTCGGTGTTCCGGCAGATCTCGGCGGCAGAGAAGATCGCCGTCGACCCGGCGTTCCGGGTGTCGGCGCGCTCGCGCAGACGGGCCGAGCGCCAGGCCCGTGCCACTCACTTCTTCGACATGACCAGTGACGACTTTTTCGCCAACGAGACGGCGTTCCTCGAAAGGCGGGGCATCGACGTCGCGCTGATCGACGGCCTGCACACCTACGAGCAGGCCGTGCGTGACGTCGAGAACACCCTGCAGTATTTGCGACCCGACGGAGTACTCATCCTGCACGACTGCAACCCGGCGACGCCCTCGATTGCCTGTCCTGCAGCGTCATACGACGAATTCTTCAAAAAGACCCCGTTGTGGTCGGCGTTGCGCGGGTGGAGCGGCGATGTGTGGAAGGCGATCGTTCACCTCCGCAGCACCCGCTCTGACCTCCGAGTTGCCGTGCTGAACTGCGACTTCGGTCTCGGGGTGGTGCGCCGCGGCAGCCCGGAGTCGCGGTTGCACTGCTCCACCGAACAAATCAGTGCGCTGACCTACGCTGACCTGGCACTCGACCGTCAAAAGTTGCTGAATCTGCAACCGCCCGACCATTTCCACGAATTCCTCTCGGCATGACCGGATGAACCGGCCGGGGTAGACCCCCGTTGTAGTGGTATGCGAATTAACGTCGCCAGGATGGCCAGCCACAGCACGATTGCCGGTGTCCACGCCGTACTGCCGCCGCACCGGTATACCCAGGATGAAGTCACCCGAGCCCTGCTGGATCTTCCCGGCTACACCGAGGTCGAGGACATGGTCCGGGCGCTGCACAAGAGCGCAAAAGTCAACAGCAGGTACCTGGTTCTGCCGGTCGAGCGATATGCCGATCTCGACGACTTCGGCGAAAGCAACCGACTGTTCATCGAACACGCCACCGAATTGGGTTGTGCCGCACTGTCGGGGGCGCTGGACGAGGCGGGCCTGCGCCCCGAGGACGTCGACCTCATCGTGACCACCACCGTCACCGGTGCCGCGGTGCCCTCGCTGGATGCGCGTATCGCCGGGCGGCTCGGTCTTCGGCCGGACGTCCGGCGCATCCCGATCTTCGGGCTGGGCTGCGTGGCCGGCGCCGCCGGCATCGCCCGACTCAACGACTACTTGCGAGGTGCCCCGGACAAGGTGGCCGTGCTGGTATCGGTGGAGCTGTGTTCGTTGACCCGCAAACACAATCCGGCCATGCCGACCCTGGTGGCCGGCGCGCTGTTCGGCGACGGCGCTGCCGCTGTCGTGGCGGTCGGCGAACAACGGGCCCGCAAGCTGGATCCGGCCGGACCCGACGTGCTGGACTCGCGCAGCCACCTCTACCCGGACTCGTTGGACACCATGGGCTGGGACATCGGCAGCGATGGTTTCGAGATCGTGCTCAGCGCCGAGGTGCCTGGCTTCGTCGGCCGCTATCTGGGTGATGACGTCACCGGCTTCCTTGGTGCCCACGACATGTCGGTCGAGGATGTGGCCGCCTGGGTCAGCCATCCCGGCGGTCCGAAGGTGATCGAGGCGATCATCGAAACCCTCGGATTGCCTGAAGACGCGCTGGATTTGACCTGGCAGTCGCTGGCCGATGTCGGCAATCTGTCGTCGTCGTCGGTGCTACACGTCCTGCGCGACACCATCCGTAAACGTCCCACGCCGGGCGCTCCGGGCGTGCTGATGGCGATGGGGCCGGGTTTCTGCTCCGAACTCGTCCTGCTGCGCTGGCGCTGATGAAACCCAAGAGTTTTCTGGCGTTGATCGCCGTCGTCGCCGCCGAGCGGGTGCTGGAGCTTGTGGTGTCCACCCGCAACCTGCGATGGAGTATGGCCCAGGGCGGCAAGGAGTTCGGTGCCGGACACTATCCGGCGATGGTGGCCCTGCACACCGGGCTGCTGGCCGGCGCGGTGCTGGAGGCGCGCCGTCGGCGGCCACACCCGGTGCTGGGCAGGGGCATGGTTGTGATCGTGCTGGGCGCCCAGGCGTTGCGCTGGTGGTGCATCACCACACTGGGCAGGCAGTGGAACACCAGGGTGGTGGTGGTGCCCGGGGCGACGCGCGTCGTCGACGGCCCGTACCGGGTGTTGCCGCATCCGAACTACGTCGCGGTGGTCACCGAGGGAGCCGCCTTGCCGTTGGCCGGCGGCGCGTGGATTACGGCGCTGGTGTTCGCGATCGCCAATGCGGCGTTGCTGCGAACCCGGATTCGGGTGGAAAACGAAGCGCTGCAAGGCCTGACGTGATCGATCTGCTCGTTGCCGGAGGCGGCCCGGCCGGGCGGGCCACCGCGGTGCGTGCGGCGCGGGCCGGGCTGCAGGTCGTGGTGGTGGAACGTCGCCGTGGACCGATCGACAAAGCCTGCGGGGAGGGGCTCATGCCGCACTCGGTGCGGCAGCTGCAGCAGCTCGGGGTGGAGATCGACGGACGAAGTTGCAGGGCCTTCTTCGGCATCCGCTACCTGGACGGGCGACATACCGCCGAGGCCAGATTCCGTGACGGTACCGGCCGGGGAGTGCGTCGCACCGTGCTGCACGCCGCGTTGTCAGAGGCGGCGTCATCGGCTGGGGTCGAGGTGGTGCACGGCGAGGTGGGGCCGGTGACTCAGGACGGGATCTCGGTGAGCGCAGCGGGTTTTCGGGCCCGCTATCTGGCCGCTGCCGACGGTCTGCATTCACCGATCCGCCGCGCGCTGGGTCTCAGCGCCGGCGAAGGCCGACGCCGCCGGTGGGGCATCCGGCGCCACGTCCAGATCGCGCCGTGGTCCGACTGCGTCGAGGTGTACTGGGGGCGGGACGCCGAGGCGTACGTGACGCCGGTGGGTGAGAACTGCGTCGGGGTGGCGGTGTTGACCTCGGTGCGCGGCGGGTTCGACGAGCACCTGGCGGCATTTCCGGTGCTGGCCGAGCGGATTCGCGGCGTGCCGCACGGTCCGGACCGGGCGGCCGGGCCACTGCGGCAGAAGGTCCGTCACCGGAGCGCGGGCCGGGTATTGCTCGTCGGTGACGCCGCCGGGTACGTGGATGCGTTGACCGGCGAGGGGATGGGCCTGGCCTTCGGGGCCGCCGAACTCCTGGTGAACTGCGTGCGCGACGACCGGCCCGGCGACTACGACCGGCAGTGGCGCGCGATGACCCGCCGCTACCGGTTGCTGACCGCAGCCCTGTTACACGGCAGCGGTTTTGGTCCGGTACGGCATGGCATCACCCCGGTGTCGGCGGCGCTGCCGTCGGTGTTCGGCGGCGTCGTCAACGCACTGGGGCGCTAGGTCGCAGCCGGTCCCCGAGGTATTCCAGTGACCGCATACCGTGGAAGACCAGCAGCGCGGCGATCGAGCCCAGCGCGATCCCGGTGAACGTCAAAGAACCCAATTGCCAGGTGAAGTCGGCGATCCCGATGATCAGCGGGATCGCCGCGGTCATCTGGTTGACGGGTTTGGAGAAGTCGACGTGGTTGGTCAACCAGATCCGCACACCCAGGATGCCGACCAGACCGTAGAGCACGACCGTCGCGCCGCCCAGCACACCCGGTGGGATCGCCGAGATGGCGGCGCCGACCTTGGGACACAACGACAATGCGATCGCCACGACCGCGGCGACCCAGTATGCGGCGGTCGAGTAGACCCGCGTGGCCGCCATTACCCCGATGTTCTCGGCGTAGGTGGTGGTGGCCGACCCGCCGCCGGCCCCGGCCAGGACGGTGGCCACGCCGTCGGCGGCCAGGGCCCGGCCGATCAGCGGGTCCAGGTCGGTATCGGTCATCTGCCCCACCGACTTCACATGTCCGATGTTCTCGGCGATCAGCGCGATCACTGCGGGCAGGAACAGCGGCAGCACCGCCAGGCTGAACGTCGGCGTCTGGAACTCGGGCAGGCCGAGCCACGGTGCGGCGGCGATCTTCGACGTGTCCACCTCACCGAGAAACAGGGCCAGCAGATAGCCGATCAGGACCGCGCCGAAGATGGCCAACCGGCCGATCAACCCTTTGAAGAACGCCAGCGTGACGACCAGCAGCACCAGCGTCACCAGGCCGACCAGCGGGCCCTTCTCGAAATTGTCCTTGGCTGCCGGGGCCAGGTTGAAGCCGATCAACGCCACGATCGCGCCCGTGACGATCGGTGGCAGGGCCACGTCGATCCAGCGCGTGCCGACCAGGTGGACCACCACGCCGATCAGGATCAGCAGCAGTCCGATCATGATCAGGCCGCCCAGTGCGCTGCCGGTGCCGTGGGCGGCTGTCGCGGCGAGTACCGGGGCGATCACCGCGAAACTCGAGCCCAGATAGCTCGGTAGCCGGTTGCCGGTGATCAGCAGGAACAGAATGGTGCCGATTCCGGAGAACAGCAGCGTCGTGGCCGGCGGGAAGCCGGTGAGCACCGGGACCAGGAACGTGGCCCCGAACATGGCCACCACATGCTGGGCCCCGATGCCGATGGTGCTGGCCCAATCGAGACGTTCCCCGGGGGCGACGACGAAATCCTCGTCCGTGCGGGTTTCGACGTATTTCCAACTCAGCGGAATCACGATTGAGAACTACACACCATGTTCGGCCGCCGCGCACGCGGGATGGCCGGCATCAGCGTCGCAGCACGTTACACACCCCGTAGATCACGGCACCGACCGCCACCACGCCCAGTCCGGTGAGTACTGAGGCCAGCGGCAGGGCGAAGGCCAGCACCAGGCAGCCGACCAGACCGACCGCCGGGATGAGGCGTCGACGGACGAGTGGCTCCAACGTGCATGCCGACACGTTCGCGATCGCGTAATACAACAGCACCGCGAACGACGAAAACCCGATCGCGCCACGAAGATCCACGGTCGCGGCCAAAAGCGCCACGACGATGCCCACCGCCACCTCGGCCCGGTGGGGCACCTTGAACCGGGGATGCACGGCGGCCAGCCTGTGCGGCAGGTGGTGGTCGCGGGCCATCGCCAGCGTGGTGCGCGATACCCCGAGGATCAAGGCCAGCAGGGATCCCAGTGCTGCTATCGCGGCGCCCGTGCGCACCAGTGGCTGCCACTGCGGGGCACCGGCTGCGGCCACGGCATCGGCCAACGGGGCCGGGGTCGTGGCCAACCCCGGCCCGCCGAGAACGGAGAGCGCGGCGACGGCCACCACGGCGTAGAGCACCAGCGCGATACCCAGCGCGATCGGAATCGCGCGCGGAATGGTGCGGGCCGGGTCGCGGACCTCTTCACCCAACGTCGCGATCCGGGCGTACCCGGCGAACGCGAAGAACAACAGCCCCGCGGCCTGCAGGACACCACCCGCGCTGACATCGTCACCGAGTGCCAATCGGGCCGGATCGGCCGCACCGGAACCGGTGATGATCACCACGACCGCGGCCAGTACCGCCAGCACGCAGGCCACGATGACGCGGGTGAGCAGCGCGGACTTTTGGATTCCGGCGTAGTTCACGGCCGTCAGCGCCACCACCGCCGCGACCGCCACCGCATGCGCGGCCGACGGCCAGACATACAGCCCGACCGTCAACGCCATCGCCGCGCACGACGCGGTTTTCCCGACGATGAAACTCCAGCCGGCCGCGTAGCCCCAAAACTCCCCGAGGCGTTCCCGCCCGTACACATAGGTGCCGCCGGACTGCGGATAGTGGGTGGCCAGCCGGGCCGAGGACGTCGCGTTGCAGTAAGCGACGACGGCGGCCACGGCGAGGCCGATCAGCAACCCGCTGCCGGCTGCGCTTGCGGCCGGGGCCAGAGCGGCGAAAATGCCTGCGCCCACCATTGATCCAAGGCCGATCACGACGGCGTCTGTTGGTCCGAGACGACGTTGCAGCCCGCCGGGCGTGGTCACTCCCGCGATAGTAGGGCGCAGATACCGGTGGATGAAAGAAGACGCCCGCGGCCCGAACCGTAACGCCGTCGGGGCCGGCAAGGTGCCCGACGACGAAGGTCTTCACACCCTCCAGCCGGTCGATGTGCGCTTCGGCGCGCAGCGGGCCCAGCCGGGTACCGGCTTCGTAGCGGAGCGTGAGTGTGCCGGTGACGGCGGGCTGCCCTGGCTTGTGTGCGGCGGCGCCGAGCACGTGGTCGAGCAGAAGGGCGCAGATCCCGCCGTGGACATGCCCGGCCGGCCCCTCGTAGGCGGCGCCGAGCGTGACCTCGGCCCACACTCGCCCGTCGGGCTCATGCTGGACCTCCAGCGGGGGAGCCAGGGCGTTGCGCACGCCGATGACCGCATTTCCCCAGGTGAGCGAGCGCCCATCGGGAGCTTGTGGGATACCGAAGGACCCGGGGATCAGCGACTGGCTGAGTTCGTCGGCTGCCGCATCGATCTTCGCCTGGGCAGAGGCAATGCCGTCACGACCGACACGGCTGCGGATGGTCGCATCGACAAGTCGGCGAACAGATTCGGTGAGGGACGCGTAAAGAGCTTCTGGCACATCGGTTCCGTGGTCATCGAGTCCCATCGATCTCCATCTCGTCGTATCTCTGCCCAAGATTCACCGAGCCGGCCACCCGGCGCAACTGCGCTTCCCGGCCAGCGGTTGGTCGCAACGGATGCTGTGACCTGGATTGTTACGCTTGGGCAGTGGAAGATCCCGAGCCACCAGCCAAGCCGCAGCTCGCCGCGACGAGTTGGGCGCTGCTCGGGCTGCTGTCGTACGAGACCGAGTTGTCCGGTTACGACATCCGCAAATGGATCGACTGGAGCATGCGGTTCTACTACGGCAGCCCGGCTTACAGCCAGATCTACTCCGAGCTGAAGAAGCTGGAAAAGCTGGGTTATCTGACCTCGCGAGTCGATGGCACCGGCACCCGGAACCGTCGCCTCTACAAGATCACCGAAAGCGGCCTTGCCGCTGTCACTCGGTGGGCTCGCGAGTCCCCGGCCGAACCCCCGTCGCTGAAACATCCCGCGGTACTGCGAGTGACATTGGGGCACCTCAGCAACCCGGAGTTGCTCAAGAAGATGCTTCATGAGCACCTTGCCTATGTCGAGGGCATGCAGCGCGATGCCGCCAAGGAAGCGAAGTGGGCCGGCGCCGATCCCTCCTGGGCGTACGCCAAGGTCGCGTTGGATTGGGCGGCTCGCTACTACGCCTCGGAGCGCGAACTCACGTTGCAGCTGATCAAGGATCTCGACGAGGCGGAGGCCAACTTTCCGAAAGTCGGTGAGGGCGGCAAGGTTCCGTGGCCGGATGCGTCGTATTGGTACGAGATCGAGCGGAAATACGACGCCGAGGACTTGGCCGAGGACTTGGAAGGTACTGACTGACCTTCCGTCCGTTGGTGTTACCTGCCCGCCGCGTCGAGTGCGGCGATGTAGCCGTAGACCAGTCCCTGGGCGATCGTCGCGCCCGCACCCGGATAGGTGTTGCCGAAGGCGTTGGCGGCGGTGTTGCCGATCGCATACAGCCCGCCGATCACAGTGCCGTCCTCGCGCAACACCCTGGCTTTGTCGTCAGCACGCAGGCCGCCGCAAGTTCCCAGATCGCTGAGCACCATCTTGACCGCGTAGAACGGCCCCTTGACCAAGGGCCGCAGGTTCGGGTTGGGCGTGATCGTCGGATCACCGTAGTAGCGGTCGTAAGCGCTGCGGCCCCGCTCGAAGTCGGGATCCTGCCCGGCATGGGCGTTTTCGTTGAAGCGGGCCACTGCCGCGGCGAACTCGTCGGCAGGTATCCCCATCTTGTCCGCCAACTCCGTGAAATCGTTTGCACGCACTGCGATTCCGGCGTCATACCACTTCTGCGGGATCGGCATGCGCGGGAAGAGTTCGGCGGCGAAGAGGTAGCTGTTGCGGTATTGCTGATCGAAGACGATCCACATGCTCTCCACCGGGGTGCCGGCTTTCTCCAGATCCAGCACGCGCTGACCGAAGCTCATGTAGTCGGCAGATTCGTTGGCGAACCGGTGACCCAACTGGTCGACGATGAACGATCCAGGCAATGACCGCTCGGCCAGCATTACCGCCGGGGCGGCGTCCGGTAGCGGCGCGACCGCGGGGAACCACCAGGATTGATCCATCAGGGCGATATCGGCACCGATGTCCTGGCCGATGCGGATGGCGTCGCCGGTGTTGGATTCCGCGCCGAGACTGAGATTGCTTCCGAGAGACTCGGATTGGAACTTGTGACGCATGCTCATGTCGTGGTCGAAGCCCCCGGCTGCGAGGACGACACCGCGCCGGGCGGTGACGGTGAGACCCTGGCCGTCGTGTTCGACGACAGCCCCGGTGACGCGGACGCCGTCGGTGACCAGTTCCGTCAGGGAAGTGTTGAGCCAGATCGGGATTCCGGCGCGGATCGCCCCGGCGAACAATCCGGCGGCCAAGGCCTGCCCGCCGGCGGCATAACGCCGTCCCAACGCCAGGCCGCCGACACCCTGGGCCAGACGCTTGACGACGGTGGGCAGGCCCTTGCGGGGGACCCGGCTCATCAAGTTCAGCCAGCGATAGTCGGCGCCGGTGGTCGGCATCGGGACATTGGCTTCCATCACACCGGGCCGCAGGTCGGGCAGGTACTCACCGAGAATCGCGGTGTCGAGCGGGCGGCATTCACATGTGCGTCCCGCTGCCGACCCACCCGGGGCTTCGGGGTGGTAGTCGGAGTACTCCTTGGCCCAGAACAGCTTCATCGGTGTGGTGCGGCGCAGCATCTCGACCGTCGCGCGCAGATTGTCGAGGTAGGCGACGGACCGTTCCCGCGGGGCGGAATCGCCGACGACGGCCTCCAGGTACGTCTGGGCTCGCGGGGCCGGGTCGCTGCCACCGCAGTCCTCGATCACCGGGCTGGCCGGCAACCAGAGGGCACCACCGGATCGGGCGGTCGAACCGCCGACGTACGCCGACTTCTCGACGACGAGGACGGACAATCCCTGTTCGCGAGCGGCCAGGGCGGCGGCGAGACCGGTACCTGACCCGACGACGAGGAGGTCGACTTCGGTGGTGGCGATGGGCAGGCCGGCAGGGATGGTCTGGTGGCTGGTGGCGGTCACGAGCCGACGGTAGAGCGGGGACCGACCGTCGGTGAATCCACTGTCCTGATGAGTGGACAACTGACCTTTCTGGGTACCGCCGGCCGCAGTTCAATGTGAGCCATGACAACGCACACAGACGGTGACGAAATTCGGTTGATCGAGGCCGGTTCGGTACCAACCCGGTTCGCCCGCGGTTGGCACTGCCTGGGCCTGATCCGTGACTTCGCCGACGGAGAACCACATCAGGTCAATGCTTTCGGCCAGAAGCTGGTGGTGTTCCAGGGTGAGGACGGCGCGATCAACGTGCTCGACGGGTACTGCCGGCACATGGGCGGTGACCTGTCCCAGGGAACCGTGAAGGGCAACGAGATCGCCTGCCCGTTCCATGATTGGCGCTGGGGCGGGGACGGCCGGTGCAAGATGGTGCCCTACAGCAAGCGCACCCCGCGCCTGGCCCGGACCGCATCGTGGCCGACACTGCAGCAGGACGGCATGTTGTTCGTCTGGAACGACCCTGAGCGCAAGGCTCCGCCGGCAGATGTGACCATTCCGCGCATCGAAGGCGCCACCAGCGACAGTTGGACTGACTGGCACTGGTACACCACGGTGGTCAACACCAACTGTCGCGAGATCATCGACAACGTCGTCGACATGGCGCACTTCTTCTACATCCACGGCTCACTGCCCACGCACTTCAAGAACATCTTCGAAGGCCACGTCGCGACGCAGTACATGAAGAGCGCCGGCCGGCCAGACATCGGTGATCCTGAAGGGTCCAAGCTGCTGGGCACCACATCACTGGCGTCCTATCACGGGCCCTCGTTCATGATCGACGACCTGACCTACCACTACCAGGAATTCGACCAGCGCACGGTGCTGATCAACTGCCACTACCCGATTGACGCCAATTCCTTTGTGCTGCAGTACGGCATCGTGGTCGAGAAAAACGCGGCCATGCCCGAGGAGCTGGCCATGCAGACGGCGATCGCGCTGGGTGACTTCGTCAAGATGGGATTCGAACAGGACGTCGAGATCTGGCGCAACAAGACCCGGATCGACAATCCGCTGCTGGTCGAAGAGGACGGCCCCGTCTATCAGTTGCGGCGCTGGTATGAGCAGTTCTACGTGGATACGGCCGACGTGACGCCGGACATGGTGGACCGCTTCGAATTCGAGCTCGACACCACCCGGCCGTATGAGGCGTGGATGAAGGAAGTTGAAGCCAACCTGGCCGCCCGTGCCTCCGCGGGGCCGGTGGGATGAGGATGGCTGCCCGCCCGGACAACCGCCTCGCCGACGCGCCGATGCTGCCGGTGGAGTGTCAACGGTGCGGCGCGGGCGTGCAGGTGCGTAAGAGCAGCTGGAATCAAACCAGCGTGCAGTGGACTGGCGCCGCGCTGAGCCGTTGCGAGGAACGTTGCACCGCAACTCAATTAATCGGCCCCGGCAGCCAGGGCTTGTTCCTGGCCTGCTCGGCCTTGGCCGGCTCGATCACCGCCGCAGTACGCTCCGGGGCGCTACCGGTGGTCGACGAGTCGCGCTGACGGGGCTAGTGCGTCAGCAGACGGACCGTCCGGGCCAGCCGTTGGGACAGTTCACCGAAAGCGATGCGCTGCTGGGTGAATGCTGCAACGTTGGCCATCCACACGTCGGAGAGCACTTCGGCGGCGCCGATTTCTCGCGGTGTCGACGTGGCGCCCCCGACGGCCTCGACGAAGATCTGCACCGTCTGCCGGCGGACCAGGTCAGCTTGGGTGGCGGCAGTGCCATCGGCGTAGAGATACGGACGAATCAGGGCCTCGGCAAACCGTGGTGACGAGCACAGCCTCTCGGTGAGGCTCAGGGACACCTGCAGCAGGCGCTGAAAAGGATCCGACGTGCTGGCACCGCAGTGGAACTCGGTTTCGAAGTCCCACAGCCAGTCGTAGAAGCACGCCAGCAGCAGGTCGTCCTTGGACGGAAAGTATTGGTACACCGTGCTGGCCGCCACCCCTGCTGCGGTGGCGACCGCACGGATCTGGCAGCTGTCGTAGCCCTGTGCGGCCAGTCGCATTGCCGCCTGGACAATCCGGTCGCGTCGAGCCAGTCGCCGTGAGCTGAGGGGCGTCGCAACGGTCAACGCGGTCGTGCTCACCGCCGATCAGGCGAGCTGGAAGGCCGAGATCGGTGCCTCGTCCGGGTAGCTGCTGGGGCCGCCGAGGTCGTAGGCGGCATTCAGCGCCGCGATGAACGCCGGGTCGTGCAGCGGTTCACCGGGGACGTCGAGATCGATGCCCTTGCCCTTGAGATCGTCGACCATCATGCCGATCGCCCGTTCGATCGTGATGTCGTCGGATCCGTCCATGTTCTTCTTGAGTTCGTCGTAGTCCGAGAACACCTCGGCCGACCAGTGCACGAGGAACCGCAACTCGTCGGTGTGGTGGCGGGCGATGACGTCCTCGCCGTTCTTCAACAGCCACTGGTTGCGGTCGGCCGGGTCGCCGGTGAACACGGTGTCGAACGCCAGTCCGGCCGGAACCTGTTGCTCTAGTGGGCCGTTCGCCTCGCCGCGGTGCACCATCATCTCGTTCTGCACGACGACGCCGCGGTTGTTGATCGGGGGCAGCACCCGTGCGGGTGGCTTGAGCGGACCGTCGGGCCAGTAGGTGAAGCCCGAGCCTTCGTCCAGCGAGAACCAGGTGATCACCTGGGCCATCTTGATCAGGTAGTCGGTGAACAGCCCGGACTTGCCCATCACACTGCACAACCAGGTGGGGGCGTTCTCGTGGCGCACGCCCCGGAAGCTGGGGGAGTCCAGGTGGCCGGGGTCGCGGTTGGCGCACGGGCCGTTGATGTTGAACAGCATCATCTCCGGCTTGGCGTACTCGGCGTTCCAGTAGTTCTTGGCCTGCTCGAGGAATCCGGCGTTGTAGAAGCAGTCGTGCAGCTCGGGGTAGAGCACAGTGCCGTAGTTGGCGAGGTAGCCGCGGAACGTGGGGGTGAGGAACAGGTCCAGCGAGGGCGTGAAGCCCTCGGGGAAGGCGCCACTCATGGTGGCCATCAACTCGTCGGCCGAGGCGAAGTGCTGGGCGATGATGAGCTTCCAGGGGCCCTGGGTGTGGACGACGTCGAGGAGCCGCTGCTTCTGGTCGTCGGTGTAGACGTCGGTGATCTCGCGCGGCGGGGCCGCGGGACGCAGGACGTCGGACAGTTCCAGTCGTCGTTCGTCGGTCAGCATTCTTGTCTCCTAAAGGCTTTCAGCGGTCTCGCTGGTCCGAGTCTGGAGGCAGCGCGAATTCTCGGACGCGGAGTTGACCGCTGATCGGGAGACCAATTCGGGGCGCCACCGGGTATGAAGCGATTCTTTGCTCAGCTGCGTACAGGCGCCGTTGCGCGGCAGACCAATGTCACCAGCGAGTCGATCTCCTGGTGTGTCAGCGCGCGCCCTTCGAAAAGCGAGACGGACACGGCCGGCGCCAACATCGTCTGGAGCACGACGGCGGGGTCCGCGTCAGGACTCACTTCGCCACGCCCGATGGCGCGTTCGATCATTGCGAACCACTGTGGGAGGTCGTTTCGGTACCAACCCATCATCGCGTCGTTCAATGACGGGTATCGATCCGAGATCATCGTGGCCATGATTCCGCGCTCGACGGGATCGGCTGCAAGCGAAGCGAGCTCGGTGATCAGGGAGCGGACGTCACTCTCCCACGCTCCGGTGTCCGGAGCATCGGTGCGCTGACGGGCGTGGAACGCAAGGGCGTCGTTGAGCAGTTCGATCGAGGTGGGCCACCAGCGATAGATGGTGCCGCGGTTGATGCCCGACCGGTCGGCAACCTCGGCGATCGGGAGTTCGACCTTGCCCTCGGTCAACAGCTCCAGACACGCACGCAGCACCGATTTGCGGACCCGCTCGCTGCGTCCGCCGGGCCGGACGCGTGGCCTGGCTGCTGAATCCGGGACGCCCATGCCACCGGTGTACTACGGCATGTCGGTCTCGAATCATCGTCTCCCACTGAGCGGTCCAACTGGAGAGTGTTAACGCGACAGTTTGTTCAAATAACCCCGACGGCCACTAGAACTCCTCGGAAAGAGACGTACTCCCAAATGCAGATCAGCATGGGTCTTCCGACCCTCTTCCCCCACGGGCGCGAGACGGAGCTTGCGTGGTATCGCAAGATCGACGAAGGGCCGTGGGACGGCCTCGTCACGTACGAACGGGTGCTCTATCCCGACAGCTGGTCGGTCGTCCCGCAGCTCGCCGCCGCGGCAGCGATGACCGAGCGCGTGCGGCTCTGGACCGACGTTGTTGCGCTCCCGATGCGGCAGCCGGTCCAGTTCGCGAAGGACCTTGCGACCGTTGACGTTCTGTCCGGCGGACGTCTCACCCTCGGGGTCGGGATCGGCGCGTGGGATGAGGACTATCTCGCGGTCGGCAGTGCGCTCGACCGGAAGCGCCAACGGATGGACGAGGCCGTAGCGGCGATGCGCAGGGTGTGGGCACAGGAGCCTCCCGTCGAAGGACACCATCCCGTAGGGCCCGCGCCGGTCCAGGAAGGCGGCATCCCGCTTGTCGCCGGCGTGATCGGCCCCAAGGCGCTGGCTCGGGCCGCGCAGTGGGCGGTCGGGGTGAGCGACCCGGCGCATTCCCTCCACTTTGATGCCGAGGCGCTGGCGGCGCAGCGGGAACGCGTCATCCAGGCTTGGCGGGCGGCGGGAAGGACGGACCGGCCGCACTTCTCCGCACCGGTCTGGTTCGCACTCGGTCCGGACCCGGAGAATCAGCTCGGGGAGCATGTAAAGGATTTCTGGGTCCAGGATATCGACCTCACCGGAGTTGAGTCCTCTTATCTCACGGCGCCGACCGCAGGGACGTTGAATTGCGGAGCCGCGGGCCTCCTTGCGGCCGTAAATGGCGCACGTGAAGCGGGTCTCGATGAGCTCAGGCTCGTCCCGACGACGGCCGACCCCGACGAAATCGACCGGGCGCGAGAGGTACTCGGCATCTGATCCACGTCAGAATGCCAAGGTGTGTGCGAACTTCGCCCGCAGCAGGGCGCCGATCTCGGCGACCGCCAGACGTCCGCGTGCGGTGGCGTCCGAGCGCATCAGAAAGCCGTGGTACATCCCGGGATAGCGGGTGACGGTGGTCTGGACACCGGCGTCACGCAACCGGCCGGCATAACGTTCACCCCAGTCCCGGATCGGGTCGCACTCTCCGGTGACGACGATGGCCGGCGGCAGGCCGCGCAGATCCGTTGCGTATGCCGGAACCTGATACGGGTCCCGTGGGACGCCACCGCGGTCGACCAACTCGTGCATGTAGACGATGTCTTCGTGGCGCAGCAGTGGGGCATCGGGCATGGCGGTGATGGACGCCGCCCCCATGTCGCGATCCAGGCCGGGATACAGCAATACCTGCACACTGATGTGCGGGCCGGCGTGATCGCGCGCCGCCAAAGTTACTGCAGCCGCGAGTGATCCGCCGGCACTGTCGCCGACGACCGCGAGCCGGCCGGCATCGAGGTTCAGCTGATCAGTCTGGTCGGCGATCCATTCGGTGGCGGCATAGGCGTCGTCGAATTGCGCCGGTGGCGGTGATTCCGGTGCAAGCCGGTACTCGACGGCGGCCACCGCGGCGCCGCTGGCGTGGGCGAGTTCCCGGGCCAGAGGCTCGAACGAACGATTGGAACCCATCACCAGCCCACCGCCGTGGAAGTACACCAGCACCGGCAAGCCGGCGTCGGCGGTGGGGCGGTATAACCGGACCGGGATCGGACCGGCCGGGCCGGCGGCGTCGAGGTCGTCGATGGCGGCCATGGCCGGCATGTCCGGAAGCGGCGCGGATTCCAGGCCGCCGCGTACGGCGGTCAGGCCGCGGGCGCGCATGGGAGCGATGTCCCCGAACGAGGCGACGCGGGCGGCGGCATCGGGATCCAGTGGTGGATAGCTCATATCAGTTTTGTGCCGGGTCGAAACGGCGCTCGCTCCGCAACCGGGGAGCCTCTTGGTTGGTCAACACGCGGGCCCGCTCGGTCATCGCGGACCCGACATAGTCAGGTTGGGTCAGCAGATAGAACCGGCCGTCAGCGGCCTGCTCGAACACCACCTCGGCGGCGGCCAGCGGATCCATCGCCTCGGCCTTGATGTCGAGCATCGCGGAGCGTTGTCCTTCGGCCGCATCGGCATCTCCGTTGTCGACTCCGCCGGCCGATTCGAAGATGTTGGACACCACCGCACCCGGCAGCACCGCCTGGACGTGTACGTGGTGGTCGTGGCCGGCGGATTGCACTTCCAGATGCAGACATTCGGTCAGAGCCAGCACGGCATGCTTGCTCATGATGTACGGGGCCTGCAGCGGGACCACGGCTACCCCGCCGATCGAGGACAGATTCCACACCCAGGCCGGGGCATCGGTGGCCAACATCTTGGGCAGAAACGCCTTGACGCCGTGGAACACTCCGCTGATGTTGATGTCGACGACCCGTTGCCAATTGGCGACCGGGGTGTCCCACAGATAGCCGAACTGCTCGATGCCCGCGTTGTTCACCAACAGCCGGACCGGGCCGAGGTCGCGGTAGACATCGTCGGCCAGGGCTTGCACCGCGTCGGCGTCACGCACGTCGCACACCACGTCGGTGGCCGAGCCTCCGGCGGCACGGATTTCGTCACGCAGGGCGGCGATGGCGTCGGCATTGATGTCGACGAGCACCACCGTCATACCCAGCCGGGCGGCATGCCGGGCCAGGCCGGCGCCGATCCCGGCACCGGCACCCGTGATGACGGCGATCCCGCCGCCGAAGGCCTCTGCAGCGTTCACGCCGACGGAGCCGCGGCCTTGGCGGTGTGCTCGGCGAGCGGGATCGAGTCCTCGGCGTCGAGGATGACGTTCAGTGAGGTGAAGACGAGACCGTCGGCTGCGCGCCGGATTCCGGCGTCGACGACACCGCTGGACACCGCGAACGGGACGTTGTTGGTGATCTGGTTGACGAACAGGTAGAAGCGCACGTTGGTGACCTCACCGTCGACCCCGGTACGGAACACGTTGGTGGCGTGATGGCGGCACGGGTACGGATTCTCGTTGCGATGCTCGATCAGCCAGGCGAAGGTCTCGGCCTTACCGTGCAGCTCGGCGGCCAGCAGGTGCTCGAATGGGCAGGCCCCGGAATCCGAGCGGCTCAGGTACTCCATCTCGTCGGCGAGGCGGGCACCCACCTCCTCGAAGTGGCCCTGGTCGTAGTGGAACCAGAAACCGGAGATGAACTCCTGGACGTCAGACAGGGTGATCTCGTTGCTCATGCCGGCAGTCAACCCGGGTTGTGGTGCTGGTAACAGCACCGATGACCGGTCAGCGGAACACCGCTATCCGCCGGTGATCAACGCCCAGAGTTGCTGCCCACCCGCCGCCGCGGCCGCCGCAACCACCTGGTTGTCCCAGAAGCGCACCGAGCCGAATTCCGAGCGCCAGGCCAGCGCGGCGCGGGTGTATTCGTGCAGCCGATGCTCGCGGGTGGTGCCGATGGCGCCGTGCACCTGGTGTGCGTTGCGGGTGACGACAGAGGCGGCATGCCCGGCACACGACCGCGCGGTCGCGATCTGGAAGTCCAGATGTGCCGATTGCCAGTCGGTTTCGACGGCCGTGTGCAGCGCCGCCTCGGTTGCGGCCCGGCCCAGTGCCGCCTCGGCCGCGGCATCCGAGATCAGGTTCTGAATCGTCTGAAACTTGCTCAGGGGACGGCCGAACTGCACCCGTGAGGCGACATGCTCGATGGACAGTGCGACGGCCCGGTCCAGCGCCGCGCACGTCTGGATCGCCCGGATCAGCGCGGACTTTCGTCTGAGCTGACTCACCAGCTCCCTAGTCACCGGTTCACCGGTGATTCCGGTGTCGTCAAGGCGGATGGTGTCACGCGGCTCGCCGATCAGGTTGGTGCCGTGCGTGAGTGACAGGTCTGCGGTGTCGAACTCGGTGAGTTGGTGTTCGTCGTCGGTCGGCCACAGGACGACGACGCGGTCGACATCACCGGCCCAGGGCGCCGGGGCAGCGGGTTCGCCGCTGCGCGGCGCCACATACACCGTTCGCACGGCGTCATCGACGGGCCTGCCCAGGGTCTCCAGCAGCCAGCAGGCCAGCAGGTCATGTTCGGCCAGCGGAATCCGGACCCCGTGGCGCACTGCGGCACTCAGCAACTCGGCAGCCTCAAGCCAACCCGCACCGCTGCCGCCGGATGCCTCGGCACCGGTCAGCCGGACCAGCCCGAGGGAATCGAGGTGCTGCCACAGCGTGCGGTCATACCGGAGGCGCTCACCCGGGCGGCCCGGGCTCGCGGTCTCGCGGTAATCGGCGAAGACGCCGTCCATCATGGCGGCCAGATCGGGGTCCACCGCCGACAGCGTGTTCGGAGCGAGTTCGGTGGTGTTCATCGCAATCCCAATCCCCGCGCGATGACACCGCGCAGCACTTCGTTGGTTCCACCGCGCAAGGTGAAGCCGGACCGCTGGTCCACCGCGGTGGCCACCAACTGAGCCCACTGGGCGTCCGGTGGATTGTCGTCTCCGGTCTGGCGGTCGACGAAGTCGGCGATGTCACCTTCGACCGTGGTGCCAAGGACCTTGACGACGGCTGCCGAGACATTGGGATTCTCACCGCGTTCCAGGGCGCCGGCGACTGCGGTCGACATGTGATGCAGGCCGGCGACTCGTGCCACCAGACGGCCCAACTCGGCATCGTCTGGCGTGTTTTCGAGTGCCTGGGCCAGGAGCGGGAACGTGGACAGGAATCGTTCCGGGCCGCTGCGCTCGAAGCTCAACTCGGAGGTCACCTGCGTCCAACCCCGGCCGATCTCACCGAAGACCATGGCGTCGGGGATGAACACCTCGTCGAGCACGACCTCGTTGAAGTGATGGCCGCCGTTCATCGAGATGATGGGCCGGACGTCGACGCCGGGCGCGCGCAGGTCGACGATGAACTGGCTGAGGCCGGCGTGCCGATGTGCCGGATCCACCGGTTCGGTGCGGGCCAGCACGATGAACGCGTGCGCGCGGTGCGCTCCCGACGTCCAGACCTTGGTGCCGGTGATCGACCAGCCGCCCTCGACAGGTACCGCACGGGTGCGGACACTGGCCAGATCCGAGCCGGAATCCGGTTCGCTCATGCCGATTCCGAAGAAACACTCACCGCGCACGATGCGGGGGAGGAACGTCGACTTCTGGTCTTCTGTCCCGTATTTCAGCAGCGACGGCACGATCTGACGATCGGCGATCCAATGCGCCGCCACGGGGGCACCCGCGGCCAGCAGTTCCTCGGTGACGACGAACCGCTCCTGAAACGAGCGGCCATGGCCGCCGTATTGCACCGGGACTGTCATCCCCAGCCAGCCTTGGTGCGCCAGGGCCGCAGTGAAATTCTCGTCCCATCCGCACAGCCAGGCATCGACCGACGGGGTGAAGGCTCCGGCGGCCAACTGATCGGCCACAAAGTCGCGGACCTCGGCGCGCAACTGGTCCAAGTGTGCGGTCACGACGTCCGCCACTTCGCGATGCGCCGCTCGTGCTCGGCGTCGTGGTGGGCCAGCGGTTGCATGGCCGCCGCCATGGACAGAGTGGATTCCAGGGAGCCGGTCGTCGATTCCTGCAACAGGCGCTTGGCCATTCGTAGCGCGTGTGGCGGGTTGACCGCAATCCGATCCGCCAGTGCACGTGCTTCGGTCAGCAGGTCGTCGTGGGGGACCACTCGGCTGACCAGTCCCCACTCCAATGCGGTTGCCGCATCGATGCGTTCGCCGGTGAACGTCAGCTCAGCGGCGCGGGCGTAGCCGATGGCACGAGGCAGGAACCACGTGCCACCATCGCCGGGGATGAGCCCGAGTTGGACGAAGCTCTCGGCGAAGGACGCCCGCTCGGAGGCGATCCTGATGTCGCACATCATCGCGAGATCGCATCCGGCACCGATCGCGGCACCGTTGACCGCGGCAATGAGCGGCACCTCGAGCCGGCCCAGTGCCCGCGGGATCCGTTGGATGCCATCGATATAGGCCCGACGCTGCTCTATGGCGTCCAGGCCGAACATGCCCTGACGGTCGGCCATCTCCTTGACGTTGCCGCCGGCCGAGAAGATCTTGCCGGTACCGGTGAGGATCACCGCGCCCACGGTGTTGTCCGCGTTGACCGCGTCCACATTGGCCTCGAACGCGGCGATGACGTCTTTACCCGTGATGGCGTTGCCGACCTCGGGCCGGTTGATCGTCCAGACTTGCACCGGTCCTTCGGTGTGGACTTCCAGCGGTGCGGTCACGCCTGCTCCTTGAGCTGAAGGGATTTGGTCTGCAGGTACTCCTCGAAGCCGAACCTGCCGAGTTCGCGGCCGATCCCGGACTTCTTGTACCCGCCGAACGGGGCAGTGGGGTTGTATGCGCCGCCGTTGATGTCGAGTTGGCCGGTCTGGACCTGACGCGCGAAGGCGATGGCCTCGTCGTCGGTGGCGGCCCACACCGCGCCGGACAGCCCATACGGGGTGCCGTTGGCGATGCGCAGGGCCTCGTCGGAATCGGCGTAGGGGATCACCGCAAGCACCGGACCGAACACCTCTTCCTGGCCAAGCTCGGAGTCGGGATCGACATCGGCGAAAACCGTTGGCGCCACGAAATACCCGACGTCGCGGATCGGCTCGGCGCCACCGGTCAGCAGGCGGGCACCGTCGCGCTGCGCCCGCTCGATGAAGCCACGCACGGCGTCGAACTGTGACCGCGACGCCGACGGTCCGATGCGGGTGGCCGGGTCGCGCGGGTCGCCGACGGGGTAGCGGGCCACGGCGGATTCGATCAGATCCAGCGCCTCGCCGTAGCGGTTCTGTGGCACCAGCATCCTGGTCCAGGCCATGCAGGTCTGCCCGCCGTTGAGGAAGGCGTTGCCCACCCCGACCCTGACGGCGGTGGCGAGATCCGCACCGTCGAGGATCACGTTGGCCGACTTGCCGCCGAGTTCCAGGGCCACCTTCTTGATCGACTGGCCGGCCAGTTCTCCGACCCGGGCGCCCACGCCGGTGGATCCGGTGAACGAGACGAAGTCGATGTCAGGATGCGCCGCGAGCCGCTCACCGATCACCCGACCGGGTCCCGACACCAGGTTGACCGTCCCGGGCGGCAGTCCCGCCTCTTCGCAGGCTTCGACGAACGCGAACACCGAAAGGGGTGCTTCATTGCTGGGTTTGAGCACGACGGGGCACCCCGCGGCGATGGCCGGCAACACCTTGGCGACCACCTGATAGAGCGGGTAGTTCCAAGGTGTGATCGCGCCGACGACGCCGTAGGGTTCCCGCAGGATCAGCGAATTGCCGATGCGCTCTTCGAATTCGAAGGTCTCCAGTACATCGGCGAAGCCCTTGGCAACCGCCAGCGGCACCTGCGTCTGCACGGTCTGTGCGATGCGCACCGGGGCGCCCATCTCGGCGGTGATGAGATCGGCGATGTCGGGTAGGCGCTTCTCCATCGCGGCGATGACCCGCTGCACCCGGTCCCGTCGCTCGGCGACGGTGACGAGCGGATCGAACGCCCGCCGGGCAGCGGCCACCGCGGCGTCGACGTCGGCCGAGTCACCGTTGGGCACATGGCCGATCACGGCTTCGGTCGCCGGGTCGATCACGTCGATCACGCCATCCCCGGTGGGGGCGGTCCAGTGGCCGTCGATGAACAGTGAACTGTGTTCGTAGGTGGGCACGGTCAATCCTTTTGGGGGTCAGGGAATCAGGCTGGCGCGGATGTCGCGCTTGCCGTCGGCTGCGGCGAACGCGTCGTTGATGTCGTCGAGTGGGTAGGACGCCGCCGCGAGGCGCTCGAACGGCAGATGGTGCTGATGACGGTCAAGGAAGGCCAACGCCCGGGACAGCACCGCCGGGTCATAGAGCGAGACCCCGACCATGGTCTTGTTGGTGAAGACGAACCGAGACGGGTCGAACTCGAACGTCTTGCCGATGTTGATGTTGCCGATCTCGACGTAGCGGCCAAACTGGGCGAGCATCTGCAGGCCCTCGTCGATGGCCGACGGGTGCCCGACCACCTCGACCACCACGTCCGCGCCCTGGCCGTCGGTCAACGTGCGTACTGCCTTGGCCCGGTCCCTGGGCGTGGCAACCTCATTCAGATCGATCACCGCATCGGCACCGAACTCAGTCGCCAGCTCGAGGCGTTCGGGTACCCCGTCGATCGCGATCACGTTGGCCGCGCCGCGCGCCTTGGCGACCGCCACGGCGTACAAACCCAACGCCCCAGCCCCTTGGACCACCACGTGCTCACCGAGTTGCAGGTCGACCCGCTCCAGCCCATACATCACCTGGGACAGCGCACAATTCGCGCCGGCGGCGATATCGTCGCTCAGCGTGTCGGGAACGGTGTAGACGACGGCACCGGCCGGCAGCAGGTAGTAGTCGGCATAGCCGCCGACGAAATACGGCGGCTCGTCGGCCCGGCCCAACATCGCCATCTTCAGGTTCAGGCAGGCGTTGCGCCGCCCGGCCAGGCAATTGCGGCATTTGTGGCAGCAGTAGAAGTACGGGAACACCACGCGGGTGCCTGCGGTCAACGGTGTGCCGTTGGAGTCGGTGCTCACCCCGTCACCCAGGACCTCGATCGCACCGACCATCTCATGGCCCAACACCGTCGGCAGCTGCCCGCCCAACCCGCGGGTGGCGAAAGTGCCGTGCCAAGCGTGGATGTCCGAGCCGCAGATGTTCGCCCGCAAGACCCGGACCAGTATTTCTCCGGGACCGACCTCGGGCAGCGTGACCGTTTCGATCTGGAACGGCTTGCCGGGCTCGTCGAAGCGCGCGATGCGACCTGTATGCACGAAAATCCCTTCAGTTGCTGGTGGATTCGAGGCTGAACCGCTCTCGCAGATCGCGTTTGAGCAGTTTGCCGCTGGGGTTCTTGGGCAGGGAGTCGACGAAGAAGATCTGTTTCGGCGTTTTGAACCCGGCGAGGTGCTCGCGGCAGTGCCGCAGCACGTCGTCTTCGGTCAAACCGGCTCCGGTGCGAACCACCACTGCGGCGACGACAGCCTCTACCCACACCGGGTGTGCCACCCCGAACACCGCGGCTTCCTCGATACCGTTGTGCCGGTAGAGAACCTCTTCGACCTCGCGGCTGGCGACGTTCTCCCCGCCGGTCTTGATCATGTCCTTCTTGCGGTCGACTACATGCAGTAAGCCGTGCTCGTCGTAGAACCCGAGATCGCCGGAGTGAAACCAGCCACCGGTGAAGGCCTGGGCGGTCTTGTCCTCGTCGTCGAGGTAACCCAGCATCAGATGCGGGCTCCGATGCACGATTTCGCCGACCGTTCCGGACTCGACCGGTACATCGTGCTCGTCGAGGATCACGGTTTCGACGTTGACCACGGGCCGGCCTGCCGCCCCGGCGTGGGCGTCCTGCTCATCCGGTCCCAGGGCGGACGCGAGCGGCGCCATCTCGGTCTGCCCGTAGAAGTTCCAGAGTCGCAGATTGGGCAGCCGTCGGCGCATCTCGTGCAGGATCTCGGTGGGCATCGCCGAGGCGCCGTAGTAGCCCTTGCGCAGGCTGGACAGATCCACCTCGTCGAACACCGGACTGCGCAGCAGGCTGATCCACACCGTCGGTGGCGCAAAGTAATTGGTGACACCGAAGCGTTCGATCGTGCGCAGTACCAGCTCCGGATCTGGCCGGGGCACGATGATGCTGGTGGCGCCCAGGTAGATGTCAGTGGCCAGGAAGTTGTCCAGCTGTGCACAGTGATACAGCGGCAGGGAGTGGATTTCGACGTCGTCGCCGGACATGGAACCGGCCACGATCGTGCTGATGTACTGCCACATCAAACTGCGGCTGCTGTGCATCACGCCCTTGGGTCGGGATTCGGTTCCGCTCGTGTACATCACCCGCAGCAATTGATCGTCATCGAGGTGGATGTCCGGGACGGCGGCCGTGGTGGTCAGCAGGTCGGCGAAATCGAGCCAGCCGCTGGGGCTCGACTGCCCCGGGAATGTCAGCGCGATTTTCTGGCGCACTGCCGAGCCATGCGTCATCGCTTGCTCGGCGACCTCGACCAGACAACTCTCGACGATGAAACCGGCGGCCTGGCTGTGGCCGAGGATGTACGAAATCTCTTCTGCGGTGAGCATGAAGTTGATCGGGACCAGCACCACGCCTGCGCGTGCCGTGGCGAACGCCAGCACCGCGTACTGCCAGCAATTGCGTGCCAACAATGCCACCCGGTCGCCGGGTGACAAACCGTTGTCGTGCAGGGCTGCTGCCGCCTGGTCCACCAGGTGATCGAACTCGGCGAAACTGAGGACGACGTCGCCGTCGATGATGGCCGTCTTGTCGGGCTGCCTGCGCGCCGAGCGGCGGGGGATGTCGGCGAGGCTATGGCTGCGCGCTTGGGCGATGACGGCGGCGAGGTCGTCCGAGTGCATGTGCCGCAGGGTAGGCATGGGAGCCGCCGGTGCGGTGGTTCGTCTCCCGCTCAGTAGACAGGGTGGGGGCGGTCAGGGGTGGATCCTTCGATACTCGATCCCATGACGGCTACCACTGAATCTTCGTCGCTTGCAGATCGCGATCCAGACCCCGACGTTCTGCGCGGCCACCTGATGCAGGCCGATCCCGGTGTGCTGGTCGCAGTGTTGGCGCAGATGACCGGCGATGCGTCGATCATCGATCGGTACGCCGTCAAGATCGAGTATGTTCCGGACCCACCGGAGCGGGCCGGAACCACGGACGCGGCCACCGCGGAGGCGCTGGCCGAGGAGATCATCGCCGCGCTCGGTCGTCCACGGCCGGCCGACGCAGCGCGGGTCGACGACCGCGACTTCTTCACCAGGCTGCTGCCGGTCGCCCTGGGCAGTGCCGTCGACGACGAACACGTGGATCTGCTGCTCGAGCAAGGCGGTTTCCGGCCGTCTCAGCCCACGCTGCCGCGCACCACGCCGATTCCCTCTTCCACCACGGTGGCGATCATCGGCGCGGGCATCGCCGGTATCGCGGTGGCGCTGGCGGCGGCCGAGGAGGGAGTGCAGTTCGAGATCTTCGATCGCAACGACGAGGTGGGCGGTACCTGGCTGACCACCACCTATCCCGGCATCGGGGTGGACACCCCGTCGGCGTACTACTCGCTGTCGCGTGAGGTGAACCCGGACTGGTCGAACTACTACCCGCAGGGCGCGGAGTACCAGGCCTATCTGGTCTCGTTGGCCGACAAACACGATCTGCGCCGCCACATCCGCTTCGGCACCGAAGTCGAGGCCCTGTGGTGGGATGAGGAGCGGGGACAATGGGAGATCCACTCCCGCTCCGCCGATGGCACCAAGAGCATCGACCATGCCACTGTCGTCGTGACGGCCGCGGGCTACTTGAACCGTCCGCGTTTCCCGGACATCAAGGGTCGGGACACGTTCGCCGGCACCAGCATTCACTCGGCCCAATGGGACTCGTCGTTGGACCTGACCGGTAAGAAGGTGGCGATCATCGGTGCCGGCTGCACGGCGGTGCAGATCGTCGACGCGTGTGTCGACGAAGTCGAGCACCTGACGGTGTTCCAGCGCCAACCGCACTGGGTCGCCCCGCGCAAACGGCTCTCCGACGAGGTGCCCGAGCACCGGCGCTACCTGGGCCGGGTGCTGCCGTTCTATGCGATGTGGCACCGGCTCAAGTCGTACTGGGGCACGGCGGACAACAACTACCCGATCATCCTGCGAGACCCCGAGTGGTCTGAGACGCACCTGTCGATCTCGCCCACCAACGATGTGCTGCTGCAGATGTGCCTCGAGTACATCGATCGGATGTTCGGCGCCGGAACTGAATTGGCGAAGAAGGTGACCCCGGACTTCGCCCCGTACGGCAAGCGCATCATTCGCGATCCCGGCGGTTACTACGCTGCGCTGACCCGCGACCACGTCGACGTGGAAGCCAGTGAACCCGCGGAGATCAACGAGCGTGGCATCGTCACGGTTGACGGTCGTCAGATCGATCTCGATGTGATCATCTACGCCACCGGCTACCACCTGGATTTCCTGTCCACGGTGGACATCCGGGGCCGTGACGGCAAGACCCTCGTCGAGGAGTGGGGTGACAGCCCGCGCGCCTACCGGGGCGGTACCGTGCCCGGCTTCCCGAACCTGTTCATCACCTCGGCCCCGAACTACAGTCCCGGACATGGTGCCGGCGCGAACTTCTCGATGGAAGTGCTGGCGCACTACATCTTCGAGTGCCTGCAGTTGATGGCTTTGCGTGGGGCGTCGACGATGGAGGTCACCCAGCGCGCCTACGACGACTACGTTGCCGGGATCGACGAAGCGATGCAAGGCACGGTCTGGTGCCACACACCCAATGCCCACACTTACTACCGGTCCGGGTCCGGCCGGGTCGTGGTGGCCACACCGTACCGATTGGTGGATCTGTGGCAGCAACACCGCGCCCCGATCGAAGAGGATTTCGTTCTCCGATGAGTAAGATCCTCGCCGGTAGAACGGCATTGGTGACCGGAAGTAGCCGCGGAATCGGCCGGGCGATCGCGCAGCGGCTGGCGTCCGAGGGTGCAACGGTGGCGGTGACCGCCCGCGCATTTGCCCCGACCCCGTCTACGCGGGCCGGCGTCACCGAGGCGATCCCCGGCACGATCGAGGAGACCATCGCGCTCATCGAAGAAGCCGGTGGTTCGGCCTTCGGGTTGGCTGCCGATCTGGAAGACAGCGCCGCCCGCGACAGGCTGATCGACGGCGTGGTGGAGCGCACCGGCCGGGTCGACATCCTGGTCAACAACGCGGGCTATGCGGACTACTCGGTCGTCGAGGACATGTCGGTAGAGACCTTCGATCGCACCGTCGAGCATTATCTCAAGACCCCGTTCGCGTTGACGAAAGCGGCTGTGCCACATATGCGGTCGCAGGGTGGGGGCTGGATCGTCAACATCGGATCAGTTACCGGGGTGGCGCCGGTGCGGCCCTACCGGGACTACAACAAGACCGCAGGGGACGTGATCTATGCGTCGTGCAAGGCCGCACTGCACCGGTTCACCCAGGGCGTGGCCGCCGAGCTGCTCGACGCGAACATCGCGGTCAACTGCGTCGGCCCCTCCACCGCGGTCCGCACGCCGGGCGCGGCATCGTTGATCCCGGATACGTTTCCGACCGAACCTGTCGAGTATCTTGCTGAGACGGTGCTGGCGATGTGCCACCATCCTGCCGCGGAGCGGACCGGCCTGGTGGCGTTCAGCTTGCACTATCCGTGGTCGCAGCGGTTGGCAGTGCATTCCCTCGATGGTGCATCGGTGCTGCCGCCCCTGGAGCCGCCGGCGGCGGCGAATCCGAACATCCTGTCCGCGGGGCTCTAGGTCGGGCGCGCTTTCGCGTGAGTCACAGATTTCGGCCGGGTGTCCGATGTGCCCGCCTAATAGCGACAACTCAGCGACAATCGCCACAGCGGCAACCTGAACCTCATCAGACACATGGTTGCTCTTCGGATTCGCCACTCGTACACCTGTGATCTCACGCGCCTCATCCGTCCAGTGTTCGCATACGAGCGACTCTGTCGCTGATGGCTGGGCAAGCGAAAACGCGTGGCACGTGGGGCATTTCGTGACTTAAGTGGCGCGAGTATTGAACGACGGTGTGACAACTGGTTCCCATGAGTACCTTTGGGGCGATTGTCGCTGAGTTGTCGCTCATAGTCGGGCAGCTCGGCACCTGCCGGCTCCACGCGACGCGCCGGTGTTCAGGAGTCGGTCAGCCGGATAGCTGTTCGGCTCCTTGCGCCAAGGCGGACACCATCTTCGGCATGCTGGCGCGCAACAACAGCCAGATCAGCGGTCCGGTGAAGGGAACCTTGGCCTCGAAAGTCGCCTGCCAGACGATGCACGACCCGGCCGCGCTGTCATGGATGTGGACATCCGCCCGGTGGTTGGTGACCGGGATTCCGGAGAGGATGGCGTAGGCCTGGTGGTGCGGCCGGTCTGCCACGAGAATCTGCTCTCGCATGGTCAATCCGCTGACCACTATTTGCCGGATCGCGCCCTGCCGGGTGCTGGGGTTTCCCGGCTCCTCCCACGAAGTTGTGCGGGCCGCGGTCAGCCAGTCCGGCCACCTTTCGACGTCGATGAGGAGGTCATAGACGTCCTGAGCCGGTGCCGCACAAGCCCGCTCGAAACTCAGGCGGTAACCCATGTCGATCAGACTAGCGCCGTCGATGACGCCCACCCTGCAGGCTCAAGCGAGAACGGGTGCGGTTGTCGCACAAAAGCTGTGGCACACCCGATCTCGAATGATCACGTCGGCGGTCTCCGGGTCAAACCAGCGATCGACGACCGACCAGTGGATCGGGTGCATGAGGTAGGGGCCCATGAGGCCGTCGACGTCGGTGAATTCCTGCTCGAACACGTGCGTCCAGCCGCTTGTTCCGATTGCTGTGTCGACTCGGCTCAATTGCCAGGCCGCGATCGTGGACACGTAGCGCGGCATCATGGCCAGTTCACTCTCGAACGCCGCGACCGTGGCAGCCTCCACGTCGTCCGGCACGCGCAGCAGCAACGCCCGGTACACGCTGCCCGTACCGCGGCGCACCGGAGAACCCTGGTAGGTGACGCCATTGATGCGGGTGATCGCCGGGTCGGCGAGCGCGTCATTGAAAGCACTGGTGTCCCAGTCTTCTTGGCTGCGGAACCGCAGGTGGACGAGGATGTCGCCACCGTTGCGTGAGCCGGGCAGCGTCGGTTGCACCAGTGAGGTCAATGCCCCGCTGCGGTCGGCGGCGTCGCGCAAAGCGGAGAGCACACGGTCGCGTTCGGACTCGACGACGTCGAGCAACCGGGTGACTCCGAACGTGGTCGAGCTGGGTGGCGCCTCGGGCTGAGCGGCCGCGGCAGCGGCGACGTCATCGGGGCGGAAGGCGACGCTGCGATCACGTTCGGCGACCAGATCGGTGACCCTGTCCCACCACTGGGCCACACTCGGATCGGGTCGGCCTTGCCAGGTCATCTCCCACCACGCCTGCGGGCTGGGCAGCGACCAGGTGATGGTGACCACGTTGGAACGGTCGTCGAACCAGATGGGCGGGCTGACAAGGACGTCCCGCAATGTCATGCCGCGCTCGCGCGCGCCAGGGGCGTAGCCGGTGAGGTAGGCGTCGATGAATTTCTGTGCGCAACCTGGCTTGGTGACGACGCGGTCGATGACGAATACCTCACCCATGCCGCGAGGCTATGGCGCACCAGCGGCCGGGCGGCGTCGCACTCCCGACCATCGGGAAACTGCCGTTGACCGCTGGGGGCGACCGCGCCATGGTGGGCGGATGACCGATCCGTTCAGCCCGGCCCAGTTGGGGCCAGTCACGCTGCGCAACCGAGTGATCAAGGCCGCCACCTCGGAAGGCCGGTCACCCGACGGACTGGTCACCGACGACCTCATCGACTTCCATCGCCGCTTCGCCGAGGGCGGCGTCGGGATGACCACCGTGGCGTACTGCTGTGTGTCCCCGGAGGGCGCCAGCGCACCGGGCCAGATCGTCATGGACCGCAAGGTGTTGCCGGGCCTGCGCCGGCTCACCGATGAAGTGCATCAGGCCGGAGCGGCCATCTCGGCGCAGCTGGGGCATGCCGGTGTGGTGGCACAGAAGAAGCTGACCGGCGTCACCGCCGTCGCGCCGAGTCGGTTCATCAATCCGACCTCGTTCGCCTACTGCCGCGAGATCACCCGCAGCGAGATCGACATGGTGATCGGACAGTTCGCGGACGCCGCGCAGGTGGCGATCGACGCCGGATTCGACGCCGTGGAGCTGCATTTCGGACATCTCTACCTACCCAGTTCGTTCCTGAGCCCGCTGATCAACCGCCGTAAGGACGAGTATGGCGGCGATATCGACAATCGCTCGCGGTTCGTTCGAGAGATCGCCGCCCGGGTCCGCGAGGTGGTGGGGAACCGGATCGCGGTGATCGCCAAACTGGATATGGACGACGGCCTTCCGGGCAGCATCTGGATCGACGAGGCGCTGCGGACCGCTCAACTACTCGATGCCGACGCCACGCTGGATGCGCTCGAACTCACCCAGGGATCCTCGGTGTACAAGCCCATGTATCTGTTCCGGGGCGATGTGCCGGTCAAGGAGTTCGCCACGGTGATGCCGCCGGCGCTGCGGCCCGCGGTCCGGCTGGTCGGCAAGCAGGCGATGGGTGTCTACCCGTACCGCGATCTTTACATGCTGGAGGCGGCCCGCCAGTTCGTGCCGATCATGCGGAACACCAAACTCATTCTGCTGGGCGGGATCACGAACCGCGAACACCTGGAGACCGGGCTGGCCGAAGGATTCGATTTCCTCGCCATGGGCCGCGCGTTACTGCGGGAACCCGACCGCGTCAACACGATGATCGCTGAACCGGCGTCACGCAGTCGCTGCAACCACAACAACAAGTGCATGGTGACGGTGTTCGGTCGCACGCACTGCGTGCTGGATCCCGGCCAACGCTATGGCGCCGTGCTAGCGACCGAGCAGGTCACTTAGGGCTCGGCTCGCCTCGCGGCGGGCCACATGCGCGATGTCGAGCATCGGCATCGTCATGAAGCCGTGGATGCCGCCCTCGTAGGCGCACCTCGTCACTGGCACACCCGCCTTCTGCAGGGCGTCGGCATAGGCGATTCCTTCGTCGCGCAACGGGTCATGTCCGGCGAGAACCACGACGGCCGGCGGTAATCCGCCGAGCTCACCGTGTAGCGGGGAGGCGTACGGGTGGTGCCGATCGGCGACAGCGGGCACGTACTGATCCCAATACCACTGCAGCGCCGGGCGAGGGTTGTAGAAGCCGCGGCCGAACAACCGGTAGGAGTCGGTGTCGAAATCCGGGGCGATCACCGGGTACAGCAGAAGCTGCGCCGCCAGGTCCGGGCCACGGCGGTCGCGGGCCATCAGTGTCGTCACCGCGGCGAGATTCCCGCCGGCGCTGTCGCCACCTACGGCCACCCGCGCCGGATTAGCACCGAACTCGGCGGCGTGGTCGACGGCCCAGCACACCGCCGCGTAGAAATCCTCCGCCGCGGTCGGCCAACGGTGCTCGGGAGCCAGTCGATAATCGACCGAAACCACCACGGCCGGAGTCAGATTGGCCACGCTGCGGCACAGGCCGTCGTGGCTGTCGAGATCGCAGAACACGAACCCGCCGCCGTGAGCGTAGACCAGAATGGGTGGCGGCTCGGACGTGTCGGGCCGGTACACCCGGACGTCGATGCGACCGTTGTCGACCGGCACCTGATGGTCGGTCACAGAGGCAACCGGCTCAGGTTGAGGATTGGGAACGAAGCGGGAGCGGATCGCGGCCCGCGCCTCGGCACCCGTCATCGTGTGGACCGGGGGGAAACCCGAATCGAGGGTTTCGATGATCCGCGCGATCTGGGGATCCAGTGTCATGCCGGAAGCAGGGCGGCAGAGTTTCGCGGCCCGACGTGGCTGCCGACGCGGAGTGGCCGCAGCGGCTGCAACGTCGGCGCGACTCGTTGCGGCCCGTCTTCGGCGTTGCGCCAGATGCCCATGGCCGTCATACGTACCGGTGCGGTCAGTCGCTGATCGAAGGTCATCCGGCTCATCGGGCCGCACACCGATACCGCCGCCACGGCTGCCCCGGCCGGCCCGATCGGCGCTGCAACACAACCGAATCCGGCCAACGACTCTTCACGCTCGAAGGCCACCCCGTGGGCCCGGACCTTGGCCAGTTCGGCTTCCAGCTGACGTTCCGTGCTGATCGAGAACCGAGTCCTGCGGGTCGCGAGGTTGACCTCGGTCATCGGGTTGTCGGCCAGCATGGCCTTGCCGACCGCCGTACAGTGCGCGGGCTGCCGGCCGCCGACGCGGGTCGGGATGGCGGCGACCATCTGGCCACCGATCTTCTCCAGGTACACCACATCGGATCCGTCGAGGACCGCCAGATGGACTACCAGCCCGGTGGCCCGGTGCAGATCACGCAGCAAGGGAATCGCTGCTCGGTGGATGCGGTCCTGATGTAGCGCCAGCGACCCGAGCTCGACCAGGCGCATGCCCAGCTCGTAGTCGCGGCCATCGCGGCGCAGCCATCGCAGCTGGACCAGGCGTTCGAGGATGCGGTGCGCCGACGACCGGGGCAGCCCGGTGCGGCGCACGATGTCGGCCAGCGTCAGCCGGGCCGTGCCGTCGAAGGCATCGAGGACCAGGGAAACCCGGTCGATGACAGCGCTGGGTGTCTCGAGCGTCGCCTTCTTACCCGTGACTGGGGATTGTTCGATCATCGCGGTCATGGTTCCTCCAGGGGCCGCCCTGACTGGGCATATGACTAATAGTCATATGACTACCACAAGTATGTGTCGGCTGTCACGTTGTCGCCGATTTGTGGGCGATCAGGCCCGTCGCGTTGTCGCCGAACGCAGTCATTTGTTTGCCCAGGTCAGCGATCTCCGCGTGGTTGAGTTCGCGGTAGGGCTGAGCCGATACCGACATGACGACATTGCCGTCGAGGTCGCGGATCGGCGCCGAGACGGTGGCCACCGGGATGGTGCCGTCGGTGTCCGCGAACTCGTCGGGCAGGACGTCGACGAGGGTCAGATCGGCGACGGCGCCGGCCAGTCTCGTGGACACCGGGTCCGGGGTCTTTCCGTCATCGAGGGCGATCAGTGCGTCGAACACTCGGATCAACGGCGCGCTGAGTCGTTCGACTCCGAATCCGCGACGACGAATCTCGCCGAGCACATGGGTGATCCGGTCGACGAAGGTGTCGCTGACCGGCCCCGGAGCTGACAGCCATCGTTCGCTTGTCTCTGGGGTGTCCCAGGCAACGAACTCCCGGCCGAAGGGCGCGGCAAACGGTAGGCGCATCCCGGCTGGTACGGGCGGAGGTGTGGAACCGGGTGCGGCTGAGTCGATCACGACGATGGCACCCGACTGGATCTCGGAGATGCACACCGGCATCTGGATGCCCAGGCTCAGGACGCGCACGGCGTCGTGAAGTGGTCGCGGCGTGGATCCACGCCCGGGCGTCGCGGCGGGGAAGTCGGGACCGATCGTGAATCTCCCGGTGAGCGGGTCACGCGCCACCCACCGATGGTTGACCAGCGTCTGCAGGATCGCATGCCCGGTGGATCGGGTAATGCCCAGTTCGCGGCTGATTTCGGCGAGCGTCATCGCCGCGGTGCTGCGGGTGGTGAGGAGTTCGATCACCGCGACGACTCGGCTGGTCGGTGGCGACGGGTCTTGACCGGGTTGGACTGGTTCACCTAGCTTGTCGTTCATATATTCGGATCATATGTCGAATATTCGACATCGCCAATAGTGTTCTCAAGAAAGAGGATTGGCATGCCCGATCTAAAGCCCGATCTGATGATCAACGACCTCGCGGCACCGGTCCTGGACAGCAACCAGCGTCACGTCCTCGATCAATTGAAGACGCTGACCGTGGAGCTGGACCCGACCGCCATGGCCGACGACGCCGTGCACCAGACCGGCCTGGACGATTTCGGCGATCCGGGCTTCCGTCCCCGCCTGCAGGCCTACGCCGCGGCGATCGACGCCGACACCGGCAATACCAATCTCAACCGGATGATCCTGCGGAACCGGATCGTGCGGTTGCTCTCGCAGCGGTTGTTGTTGACGGACCTGTTGCGTCGTTACCCCGAGATCCACGACATCGAGATCGAACGTCCGATCATCGTGGTCGGCCTACCGCGTTCGGGGACAACGCATCTGGTCAATCTCATTGCCGCCGACAGCCGTCGGCGGGCGCTGCCCTACTGGGAAAGTCAGGAGCCGTTCCCCCGACGTGGGGAGGGGCCCGACGTCAATGGTGTGGATCCGCGGTTCGCCCGCTCGGTGGCCGAGCATGACGCGGCGATGGTGATGACCCCACTCATCCAGGCCATGCACGACAGGTATCCCCAGGCCATCGAGGAGGAAGTCGAGATCCTCGACCTCGACTTCGCCAGTTACGTACTGGAATGGCATGCGCGCGTGCCGCAATGGCGGGACTTCTATTTCACCCTGGACCAACACGAGCACTACGGCTACCTGCGGACCGTGCTGAAGGCGCTCACCTTCCTGCGCGGGCCCCGGCAGTGGGTCCTGAAATCCCCGCAACACTGTGAACAACTCGGGCCGCTGATGGGCACGTTCCCGGATGCGACAGTCGCCTTCACGCACCGCGATCCGGTTGCGGTGATCCAGTCCGCGGTCACGATGCTGGCCTACGGCGACCGGATGCGACGCACCGAGATCGATCCCGAAGGCCTCGTCGACTACTGGATCGACCGGGTGGAACGACTGCTGCGCGCGTGCGTACGCGACCGCGAATTGGTGGCACCCGAACAGAGTCTGGACATCGGGTTCCACCACCTCAACGGCAACGAGATGCCGCTGCTGGAACAGCTCTACCAGCGCAACGGCACCGAGTTGCCAACCGAGACGCGAGCACAACTGCGCAGCTACCTCGATGACAACCCGCGGGGCAAGCACGGCCGCCTGCGCTATGACCTCGAGCGCCATTTCGGGCGATCCCCGGATGAGGTCCGCTCCCGGTTCGGCTTCTACTTCGATCGCTTCGACGTCAGGGAGGAAGCATGACCTACGAACCGCTCTACCTGAGCCGGCCGGGCGGAGAATGCATCGCCGGCGCCGGGGCGCAGGCCGAGCAGGTCGGGCCCGGGATCTGGATGTCGCCGGGGCTGTCCAATTCGTTCCTGATCAGCACGGGTGACGGCCGGATCGTGGTGAACACCGGCATGGGTTTCGAGGGGCCGGTGCATCGGGCCAACTACGACGAGGTCGATACCTCGCCGACCCGTTACATCGTGCTGACCCAAGGACATTACGACCACGTCGGCGGGGTCGACAGCTTCATCGAGCCAGGTACCGACGTCATTGCCCAGGCCAACTGGGGGCAGTGGCGGCGGGACAACGAGCTATTGGCCACCTTTCGCGCCGCCAACTCGTCGTTCGCGTTCCTGGAGACGGTCACCGCGGCGGCCACGTACACGGCACAACGGTTCGGCCAGGTGCCTCCGCAGAGTGCACCTACCCCCACGCTCGTCGTCGAGGACAGTCTGGAACTCACCGTGGGCGGTCGCCACCTCGAGTTCTTAGCCACCCCAGGCGGCGAGACGACCGACAGTCTGGTGATCTGGCTGCCCGACGACGGGATCTGCCTGTGCGGCAATGTATTCGGTGCGTTGTTCGGCCACATCCCGAACCTGGTGACCATGCGCGGTGACCGCTACCGTGACGCGCTGACGGTGGCCGACACCATCGAGCGGGTCCGGTCCCTGGGCGCTGAGACCCTGTTGACCGGCCATTTCGGGCCCATCACCGGCCGCGAGCGGATCGACTGGGAACTGACGCGACTGCGTGACGCGGTGCTCTATCTCCACGACCAGACAGTCGCCGGCATGAACGCGGGCAAGGATGTGTACACCCTGATGCGCGACATCGTGCTGCCGCCTGAGCTGGAGGTCGGCCAAGGCTACGGCATGGTCCGTTGGAATGTGCGGGCGATCTGGGAGAACTACGCGGGCTGGTTCCACCACCGCTCGACGGCCGAACTCTATGCCGACGCCCCGGACGCCACCGAGGCCGATCTGCTCGAACTCGCCGGTGCCGCCGCGCTTCTCGCCCGGGCCCGCGCATTGCGCGACGCCGGCGAACCGGTGCGTGCCATCCGGCTGGCCGAGATGGTGCACCGGGCCGAACCCGACGACAACGAGGCCAGGCAGGTGTTGATTGCTGCTCACGAAGATCTGCTGGCCGGCAGCACCAATTTCTGGGAAGCAGCGTGGCTGCGCGAAAAGATCAAGGAACTGTCATGACAAACCGTGTGCTGTTCGAGTTCTCCGGCACCACCGCCCTCGTCACGGGTGGCACGAGCGGAATCGGTCATGCCACCGCATCGCTGCTGAGAGACAGTGGCGCGCAGGTCACGATCACCGGCACGAGAGGCGGCCCGGAAGACTACGACGTCGACCTGTCGGGGCTGACGTATCGACAGTTGGCCCTGACCGACACAGCCGGAATCGATGCGCTGGCCGAAGAATTCACCGAGTTGGACATCCTGGTCAACAACGCCGGGGCCAACTTCCCGGGCGGGCTCGACGAATCGACCCCGGAGGGTTTCACCGAGTCGGTGGCCGTCAACCTGTTGGCGCCGTTCCGGTTGACCGAACGGTTGTACCGAGCACTGAAAGCGTCGAACGCGCCGGGCGGGGCCAGCGTGGTCATGACCGCCTCCATGGCGGCCATCCGGTCGGTACCAGTGGTGCCAGGGTATGGATCGGCGAAGGCCGGAGTGCTCGCACTCACCCGAAACCTGGCGGTGAAGTGGGCCGGTGACGGCATTCGCGTCAACGCCGTCGTTCCGGGAGTCGTGGCCACCCGCATGACCGCGCCCATGGACTACGTGCCGGAGATCAAACAGGAACAGCTGGACCATATTCCGCTCGGCAGATTTGCCACGCCGGAGGAGATCGCGAGTCCCATCCTGTTTCTGTGCAGTGGAAATGCCTCGTACACCACCGGATCGGCGCTCGTCGTCGACGGTGGCTACAGCGTGTTCTGAGGATTCGACGACATCGACGGAAGGAATTTCACATGAGAGCAGCCATCATCACCGCGCCCGAGAAAACCGAGATCCTCGAAATACCCACACCCACGGCGGGGCCCAAGGACGTTCTGGTGAAGATCCGAGCGTGCGGAATCTGTGGTTCCGACACGCTCTACATCTCCATCGGCGGATTGCCCCCGCGGCACTGCAACATGCCGATCGGCCATGAGCCGTCCGGCGAGGTGGTGCAGGTCGGAGGCGAAGTGCGCGACATCGCGGTCGGTGACCGGGTGGTGGTCAACCCGATGGCCATCGCCGACGACATCATCGGCAACGGAGGCTCGACCGGTGCGCTGGCCGACTACCTGCTGATCAAGGACGCGGTCCGGGGTCAGAGCTTAGAGGTGGTGCCCGAGCACATCCCGTACGAGGTCGCCGCCCTCAACGAGCCGATGGCAGTGGCCCTTCACGCGGTGAACCAGGTGGCGCCGCGCCCGAGCGACCAGGTGCTGGTGCTCGGAGCCGGCCCCATCGGCCTGGGCATCACGATCGCGCTGAAATCGCGCGGGGTGAAACACGTTGTGGTGGCCGATATCCTGCCGTCGCGTCTGGAGAAGGCACTGAAAGTCGGCGCGGACGCGGTGATCAACTCCAAGGACGAGGACGTCATCGCGCGACTGATCGAGCTGCACGGGCCTGGCGATTCGATGTGGCCGAACAAAGCGGGCACGGATGTGTTCCTCGACGCTGCAGGCGTTCCGGCGGCCGTCGGTACGGCCCTCGGTGCTGCCCAGCGGGGAGCCAAGCTCGGCATCGTCGCTGTCCACAAAGAGCCGATCAACATCGACTTCATGAACGTGATGAGCAACGAGCTGACCATCGTCGGGTCGATGGGCTATCCCACCGAGATCTTCGAGGTGACGAAGTCCATCGTCGACAACTGGGAGAAGTATCGGGAGATCATCAGCCACACCTTCGATTTCGACGACCTCCAGGAGGCATTGCAAACTGTGGCCACGCCTGGAGCGGCCGACAAGGTCGTCATCACAATGAGGGGGGAATGATGCCGTCGACCAAGGATCACCAGATTGCCGAAGTGATTCGCCGTTGCGTTTCGCTGCTCGCGACCGGTAGCACCGATGATCTCCTGGAGGTGTTCGCCGAAGACGCGACCGTGGAGGATCCCGTTGGCAGTGATGTCCGCGCCGGCCGGAATGAGATCCGCGAATTCTTCTCCACCTTGCAGGAATTGGAGCGCCAGACCGAGCTGGTCCTGCTCCGTGTGGTCGGGAACGAGGCAGCGTTCTCGTTCACCATCACCTTCAAGATCGGCGACACCCCGATGCGCCTGCAACCGATCGACACGATGACATTCGACGCCGAAGGCAAGATCGCCTCGGTGCGAAGCTATTTCGCTCCAGCCGATCTCGCCGAAGGATAGCCTCTGCCACACGCTGTCGCTGGTCATTTCTGCTGGCCCAAAGGTGGTGGCGACGTGAGCAGAATCAAAGAAGTTGCGTCACATTTGCGACCCCTGAGCGGGCCCGGGAATCGCACCACTGGGATCTTCGCGCCCGCGAGGGTCATTCGAAGAAGGCGAGCACCTCGCGCAGGAATACATCTGGAGCTGTGTCCATCGCGAAGTGCGCATGGCCGTTCAAGATGACCTTCCTAGCGTCGGGCAGTGTTTCATACAGGCGTTCAGTGGCCGTCGTCAGTGGCTGCGGACTGTCACTACCGACGAGCAGCAGCACCGGTACGGTAATGCGCGAGAAGCTGCCGAAGTCCGGTTGGTATATCCCGGATATCGCCTGCATCTCACGCGGAATCGTATGGGCCGCAGCCACTCGCCGGCGCCAGACCGGAAGATCTCGCATTGTGGCCAAATCTTCTGGTCGCGTTCCGGTTTGGGTGAACATCGCAGCTACCAGTCCGTCTCGATCGCCAGCGGCGAGCCTATTGCTGAGGAGTTCGACGAAGCCCGCCGGATAGAAGTCGATACCGACGGGCAGCGGTGGTTCATACAGTGCGAGGCGGTGAATGCGCGCTGTCCTCAGGGCTGCCTCCAACGAGCACAACGCGCCGAATGAGTGGGCGAGGACGTCGACAGAGCCGCCGATTGCATTGATGACCGCCGCGATGTCGTCGAATTCGGTTTCGATGTCATACGTGCCGGTGCCGTCGCTGCTGGTACCGCGTCCCCGGCGATCCATCGCGTAGGTGGTGAAGCGCTCAGTGAGTTGGCCGACAATATGCGTCCACCGCGAATGATCGCCGCCCCCACCGTGAACGAGCAGGAGGGGTGGCCCTTGTCCTGCGGTGTGGCAGCTGATCGTTGCACCGTCTTTGGAAACTACTGTTTTGATCGAGCTCATTCGGCCACCGTTTCTATAGCTGCGTCGCGTCGACGACGTACCGCGACATTCGCGGTCGAATTGGGAAACCCTAGCCAACTGCCGCAGATTGTTAGCTTAACTCAATAATCCGCCCGCGTTGTGCCCGGTAGGCGGCTCGGTGGATCGGCTACGCCCGCATGCCGAATATCAACAAAGTCGCGAGACTCCCTGGAGAGTCTCGCGACTTTGTCATACCTGGAGTCAGGCCTTGGCTGCGGACCGTCCCGCCCGGCGACCGTAGAAACTTCCGTCGCCCAGGGAAACTCCGCTGGCATAACCCCAGGCCGCCAGGCCGGCAGTGCAGCGCCCGGCCGCGAAGAGACCCGGGATCGGCTCGCCGCTCACATGAAGCACCTCGGCATCGAGCGTGGTGGTCAGGCCGCCGAGGGTGAAGCCGCCGGTGCTCTCGCGCAGGTCGATGGCGCCCACCGGAGACTTGATCGGCTTGAGCCACTGCGCCTTCTTGTGCAGCAGCGGATCTTCGCCCCGGGCCGCACCGTCGTTGTAGGCATCGACGGTGGCCTGCAACGAGTTCGGTGGGAGACCGATCTCGGCCTCCAGTTCGGCGACGGTGTCGGCCACCCACGTCGGCGGTCGCATCATCAACTGCGGCGACAGCGAGGCCATCGCCTCCTCCTGCGCATCGCCGTCGATGATCAGGTAGGCGGTGTTGTTCTGGTGATACAGCGTCAACTGGCCGGCCCGGCCGGGATAGGTGTCCTCTGCGACGTAGCGTTGACCGCGCTCGTTCACCAGAATGCCGCGCACCAGCTGCTGCGGATCGATGAACAGGGCCACCTCGGTGGCATCCATATGGGCCAGATCGGCGCCGAGTGCCTGCGCCATCCGGATGGCTTGCCCGTCGTGCTGCTCGATCGAAGCGGCCGGACGCCCGGCGATACGCGGGGCATACTGGGCGACCATGGCGTCGTTGTAGGCGAAACTTCCCATCGCCAACACCACGCCGCGGCGGGCCCGCACGGCGATCTCGCTGCCGTACTGTCGCGCCACCACCCCGACCACCCGGCCGTCGGAGTCGACGACGAGCCGCTGCACCCGCACGTCGTACAGGGACCGCGCGCCAGCCGCATTCGCGGTATCGACCAGCGGCTTCATCAACATGAAACCGGCGCTGGCCTCGCCCTGCTTCTTGTTCGACATCTGCGGCACATGCCCGCGCGGGGCCGGCGTCGCAATGGTGTTGAACGGGTAGGAGTTCTCGCCACCGGAGTACATCAACCCCTGGTCGCCCATCGGCTCCCAGCCGGGTTCGCCGAAGAACTCGGCTTTGAACGGCACCCCGCAGCCCACGAGCCAGTCGAAGTGCGCGATGCTGCCCTCACAGTAATCGGCGATACGGTTGGCATCGGCGCCGGGACCCATGGCGGCGTTGAGGAACGCGGCCATGTTGTCGACCGAATCCTCGAAGCCACAGGCTTTCTGGATGGGGGTGCCGCCGCCGAGGTAGATGAATCCGCCGGCCATCGAGGCGGCCCCGCCCCAGGAGCCGGTGCGCTCCAGGACCAGGACGTCGGCCCCGGCGCGGGTCGCCTCCACGGCCGCAGCCGCGCCGGCGACGCCGTAACCGGCGATGACCACGTCGGCCTCGTGGTCCCACTTCGCCACCTCGGCGGCGGCGATGGGGGTCGGATCAAACATCGTCACGGTTGCATAGCCTTCGGTAGATCGCTGACCCACTGATGACCCCAGTAACTGTCAGCGGTGATTTCTTCAGCGGTGTAATAGGTTTCGTCGACGCGCATGCCCTCGGTGCCGAACTCGATGTCCCAGTCGCCCGGCGCTCGCACATAGAACGACACCATCTTGTCGTTGGTGTGCCGGCCCAGCGTCGAGGACAGTTGGAAGCCCTCGGCGTTCACCCGGTCCAGGGCCTGCCCGACGGCGTCCAGCGTGTCGACCTCGACCATGAGGTGAATCAGCCCTGGATCGCGCAGGGTCTGTGCCGGACAGATGGCCAGGCTGTGGTGGCGCTCGTTGACGCCCATGAATCGAACGCGGATCGGTCCGAACTCCGGCGGCACCGGAACCCGGAATGCGCCACGGGATTTGAAACCCAGTACCTCGGTGTAGAACTCGAACAAACCGTTGACGTCGAGCGCGGGCAACACCACGTGCCCGAGTCCCTGATCGCCGGTGACGAACTTCGCGCCGAACGGGGTGACGACGGGGGAGTGGTCGAGCACCGGGCCGTGGAACACCTCCAGCGCGGTACCGGCCGGATCCTGGAAGGCGATCGCCTCCTCGACCCGTCGGGCGTCGGTCTCCTCAAGTGACAGCTGCTTGAACGGCACACCGGCCGCATCGAGCGCGGCCTTCACCTGCTCCAGATCGGCATGGTCACGCACCTCCCAGCCGACGGTCACGATCTTGTCGACCTCACCGGGCACGACGATGATCCGGGCGGCACGCTCATCCATCCGCAGATACAGCGCGGACTCGTCGGGGCCGGTACCGGTGGCGAACCCGAGGACGTTGAACGCGAAATGGCGCCAGCGCTCGATGTCGGAGGCCGCGACGGTGACGTAGCCGAGGCTCTTGATCAATCCCATGTCCTTCCTCTCAGATCATCGCCCGCAGCGGGCCCTGTGGATCCACGCCCAACGAACTCAGGGCCGAAGCGTGATACACCGTCCCGGGCACGTGGATGGCGTGCGCCTGGCCGACATGCACGTCACGCCAATACCGTTGCAGCGGTTTGTCCATCCGGGCGGCGTTGCCGCCGCAGCGGGCGAAGATCTCGTCGACCGCCGACACCGCGCGCCACACGGCCCGAACCTGGGTGCGTCGTCCGGCGGCCCGGTCTTCGAAGCTCACCTCTTTACCCGAGTCGACGATGTCGTAGATGCGGTCGGCGTTGGCCAGTAACTCCTGGCGGGCGGCGTTGATGTCGGCGGCGGCCTCGCCGATCGCGTACATCACGTAGGGGTCGTCCTTGATCGCCACGCCGCTGGAGTTCACCCGCTCCCGCTGGTAGTCGAGGGCGGCCGCGAGCGCGCCCTCGGCGATGCCGATGGTGGCCGAGCTGATGCCGAGCGGGAACATCGTCGACCACGGCATCAGATACAGCGTCTCGGTCATCCCGGCCTCGCGCTGAGCCGTGCCGTCCATCACCTTCATCGCGTCCATCGTGCGGTAGGACGGCACGAAGGCATCCTTGACGATGACGTCCTTGGAGCCGGTTCCACGCAGCCCCACGACGTCCCACGAATCTTGCACGATCTCGTAATCCTGGCGCGGCAGGATCATGTGCAGCATCTGCGGCGGCATCAACGGCTTGCCGTCCGCGTCACCGAGCATCGCGCCCAAAAAGATCCAGTCGCAGTGGTCGGTACCCGAGCTGAACTGCCAGCGGCCGTTGAAGAGGTAACCCCCGTCGACGGGCTTGGCCACGCCCTGCGGCGCGTACGGCGAGGCGACCCAGGTGTCGACGTCATCGGCCCAGATCTCGGCGGCCACCTTCGGATCGGCATAGGCCAGCTGGTAGGGGTGCACGCCGACCACGCCGTTGATCCAGCCGGCCGACGGATCGAGCGCGGCGGTGGCCATCACGGTCTCGGCGAACTCGCGGGGATGAACCTCCAAGCCACCGTGGGACTTCGGTTGCAACAGACGGATGTTGCCGGCCGACTTCATCAGCTTGACGGTTTCGTCGGTGAGCTTGCCGATCTTCTCGGCCTCGGGGCCCTGGTTGCGCAGTTGGTCGGCGATCTCGTGCACCCGGTCGAGTACCCGCTCAGTCATCATTTGGTCCTATCGTCGAGGGCTGGCATTGATGGTGTACCGCGTCGAACCTCGTCGTGGCGGCGAATCCCGGTCAGTGGAAGCAGCTCAGAATTCGATGTGGAGGTCGTCGGAGACCGGCCTGGCCTGGCAACCGAGGATCACCCCATCGGCGAGATCGTCTGGCGCGAGAATGTCGCAGGTGGCCATGTCCACCTGGCCGCGCAGCACCGTCGCCGCACACGACCCACACTGACCCTCCTTGCAGGAGTACGGCACGTCGACACCGGCGGCGACCAGCGCGTCGACCAGGGTCGCGTTCCGCGGCCACCGGAGCTGATGGATGCTGCCGTCCAGGTCGACCTGCAGGTCCGCGGCGTCGCCGTCGTCGGCAACGGCGGCTGCGTCGTCGACGACGACGAACGGATCCCCCGCCAGTGACTGGAACACTTCGAGATGGATTCGCTCCCTTGGCACCCCGGCCTCGGTGAGTGTCTCCTTCACCATCGTCATGAACGGGCCGGGGCCGCAGACGAACGACTCGAAGCCGGAGCCGGTGAACACTGTGTGGGCAAACCCGCTCAGCTGAGCGCGGGTGGGCAGGCCCTGGACCGACTCCAGCCAGTGCAGCACGGTCAACCGGCCGGCGTAGCGGGTGGCGAGCTCACGGAGTTCGGCGGCGAAGATCACCGAGCGTTCGTCTCGGTTGGCGTAACACAGCACGACGCGTCCGGTGCCGGTCGCCAACACCGATTTCAGAATCGACATCACCGGCGTGATGCCGCTGCCTGCCGCCCACAACAGGAAATCGGTGTCGAGTGTGGTGGGGGTGAAGACGCCGGACGGCGGCAGCACCTCGATGGTGTCGCCCACAGTGATGTTGTCGCACAACCAATTCGAGCCGTAGCCGTCGACGGTGCGCTTCACCGTGACCTTGGGGGCGGGGTCGGTGTGCGGTGAGCTGGCCAGCGAATAGCACCGCGCCACCGATCCGGTGGTATCGCTGGGCACCCGCAACGTCAAGAACTGCCCGGGCCGATAGGCGAACCGCTCGCGCTCGGAGTCAGGGATGGCGAATACCAACGAACGGGCATCGGGGCTCTCCTCGATCACATCGGCCACCGTCACCAGCACGCCCCGGCTCGTCGGGATGCTCGCATCGATCATGGGCCGACATTGTGGTGGAGGAACGACGGTCGCCAACCTGCCACTTCCAGTGGCCGGGACACCGGGGCTCGTCGTCCGGTGACCGGGAACCGTGGCGGCTGACGTCATGCCGGCCGCCTAGCGTACGCAGGGTGAGCACTGGATCGACGAGTGTCGTGGATGTCGTGGTGGTGGGCGCCGGGTTCGGCGGCCTGTACGCGTTGCACAAGTTCCGGTCGCAGGGACTGTCGGTGCGGGTATTCGAAGCGGCACCGGATGTGGGTGGCACCTGGTACTACAACCGCTACCCCGGTGCCCGGTGCGATGTTGAGAGTGTGGACTACTGCTACTCGTTTTCCGACGAGCTTCAACAAGAGTGGACGTGGACCGAGAAGTACGCCACGCAGGCCGAAATCTTGAAGTACATCAACTGGGTGGCCGACCGGCTCGATCTGCGCCGCGACATCACCTTCGACACCAGGGTGGCCGCTGCCGTACTTGACGAGAAGGCGTTGCGCTGGACGGTCACCACCGATACCGGTGAGACGGTCGACGCGCGGTTCGTGGTGATGGCCACCGGTCCGTTGTCGGCGGCCATGACTCCCGATTTTCCGGGACTCGACAGCTTCGGTGGCGAGGTGTACCACACCGCGCACTGGCCGCATGAGGGCGTCGACTTCACCGGTAAGCGGGTCGCGGTGATCGGCACCGGATCCTCTGGTATCCAGTCGATTCCGATCATCGCCGAGCAGGCCGAACGGCTTTACGTGTTCCAGCGGACGCCGAACTACAGCGTGCCGGCCGGCAACCGGCCGCTGACCGCCGACGAGGTTGCCGACATCAAGGCCAACTACCCCGAGCGGCGCCGGATGTCGTGGCGCAGCGGCGGCGGTTCCCCGCACGTGGCGCACCCGAAGCTGACCATGGAGGCCACCGCCGAAGAGCGCCAAGAGGCCTTCGAAAAGCGTTGGCAATTAGGCGGAGTGCTGTTCTCCAAGACCTTCACCGATCAGATGGTCTCCCTGGAAGCCAACGAAGAGGCCCGCAAGTTCTACGAAGACAAGATCCGCACGATCATCGAAGACCCGCAAGTTGCCGAACTGCTGATCCCCAACGACCATCCGATCGGCACCAAACGGATCTGCACCGACACCAACTACTTTCAGACGTTCAACCGGCCCAACGTCACCTTGGTGAGCGTCCGCAAGACCCCGATCGAGTCGATCGACGAATCGGGGATCAACACGACCGACGGCCACTACGCCATCGACGCATTGGTGCTGGCCACCGGCTTCGATGCGATGACCGGCACGCTGGCCAAGGTCGACATCGTGGGCCGCGGCGGGGAAAAGCTCGTCGACGACTGGGCGGACGGACCGCGCACCTACCTGGGCCTAGGCACCGACGGCTTCCCTAACCTGTTCCTGGTATCGGGTCCCGGCGCGCCCGCGGTACTGGCGAACATGGTGCTGCATGCCGAAGCTCATGTGAACTGGATCGCCGACGCCATCGCCTACCTCGACCAGAACGGCTACGCCGCAATCGAACCGACCGCCGACGCGGTGGACGGTTGGATTGCCGAGTGCGCGCAGCGGGCCGAGGCGACGCTGTTCACCAAGGCCAACTCCTGGTACATGGGCGCCAACGTGCCCGGCAAACCACGGGTGTTCATGCTGTTCATCGGCGGCTTCGGTGTCTACCTCGACATCTGCAACGAGGTGGCAGCAGCGGGATACAAGGGATTTGATCTGTGCAAGACGCGGTAGGGCCGGGACTGCTGGACAAGGTCGTCGTGGTGACCGGCGCCGCGCGGGGCACCGGGCGCGTGCATTGCGAACGCTTCGCCGACGCCGGGGCCGATGTGATCGCGCTCGACCGCCCCGACGTCGCCGACGACCTACGTGAGACCGCGGATCGGGTGCAGCAGCGCGGCAGGCGCTGTGTCATCGGACTGGGCGATGTCAGCGACCTCGCCGCCATGACGTCCGGGGTCGATGCCGGCGTGAGGGCGCTGGGCCGGCTCGATGTCATCGTCGCCAACGCCGGCATCCACACCCCGGGCGGGCCGGCCTGGACCATCAGCGCCGAGGACTGGCAACGCACGCTCGATGTCAACCTGACCGGCGTCTGGCACACCGTCAAGGCGGGAGTTTCGCACCTCGGTCCCGACGGCGGCTCCATCGTGATCATCAGCTCCACCAACGGTTTACGTGGCACGGCGGGCGCCGCGCACTACACCGCCAGCAAGCACGCCGTCGTGGGGCTGGCTCGCACGCTCGCCAATGAACTGGGACCACGAGGTATCCGGGTCAACACCGTGCACCCCGGCGCGGTGGCCACACCGATGGTGCGCAATCCCGACACCTACAAACGGCTGCGCCCCGACCTGGACAACCCCACCGAAGCCGACGCCGTCGAGGTTCTCACCGCCCGCAACCTGCTGCCGGTGCCGTGGGTGGAACCCGTTGACGTAGCCAACGCCGCGGTGTTCCTGGCCTCCGAATACGCCCGTTACATCACCGGCACGCAACTCGTCGTCGATGCCGGCCTGACTCAGAAGACGACGTGACCGGCAGTACGCAACGTTAGGAGTAACCATGACCGATCTGGCCAAGTACGGGCCGTGGGCCGTCATCGCCGGAGGATCCGAAGGTGTCGGTGCCGAATTCGCCCGTCAGCTCGCCGAATCAGGATTCAACCTGGTGCTCATCGCTCGCAAACCGGGGCCGCTGGAAGAGACCGCGCAGCGCTGTCGCGCAGTCGGTTCCGAGGTGCGGACCATTTCCGTGGACCTGCTCGACCCGCAGTCGGTGACTCAGATCGCCGGAATCACCGCCGATCTCGACGTCGGCCTGCTGATCTACAACGCCGGGGCCAGCACCTGTAATGAGTTGTTCCTGGACGCGGACCTCGGCGAGTTTCAGAAGATGACCGACCTCAACGTCACCCGGATGCTGGAGATGGTGCAGCACTACGGCAGGTCGATGGTCGACCGCGGGCGGGGCGGCATCATGATCGTCGGCTCGCTCTCGGGCTACATGGGCGCTTGGCGGCATTCCATTTACGCCGGGGCCAAGGCGTTTTCCCGGATGTTCGCCGAAAGCCTTTGGCTCGAACTGCGAGAGCGCAACGTCGACGTGCTCGAGTTGGTCCTGGGCGTGACCCGGACACCGGCGATGGAGCGGGTCGGTCTGAACTTCGATGCGCCCGGGATCCGCGTCGGCGAGCCGGCCGAGGTGGCCGCGGAGGGCCTGGCCCACCTGGCTGACGGCCCGGTATGGGTGGCCGGTGGTAACGCCGATCAGGCGGAGACCAACAGTGCTCCGGACCGGTCCCGGGTGGTGTCGGAAACCCATCAGGCGATCATGGCCTTGATGCCCGGAGCGCATTGACCGTGCGGCTGGGTCTGTCGACGCCGATTGTGGTGCAGGTCCCGGGCATTGCCTCGCCCTGGGAGGCCGAGGCCGGAATCGAGGATCTGGCCCGGATCGCCTCAGCGGCGGATGATCTCGGATTTGATCACCTGACCTGCTCTGAGCACGTGGCGGTGCCATCGGCGGAGGCGGCTGTCCGCGGGGCGGTCTACTGGGATCCGGTGGCGACCCTGGGATTCCTGGCGGCGCGGACCCGACGGATCCGCCTGGCCACCTCGGTGTTGGTGCTGGGCTACCATCACCCGCTGGAAATCGCCAAACGTTACGGCACCCTGGACCGGGTCAGTGCCGGACGCCTGGTGCTCGGTGTCGGAATTGGTTCTCTCAAAGAGGAATTCGATCTTCTCGGGGCTGCGTGGGAACAACGGGCGGCACGAGCTGACGATGCACTTCGTGCACTGCGCATCTCGTTGTCGACTGCGACCCCGAGCTATCACGGGCCGTTCTACGACTACCAGGGCATGACGGTGCTGCCATCTGCCGAGCAAGATCGGGTGCCGATCTGGGTCGGTGGGCGCAGCGCCGCGTCGTTGCACCGGGCGGTCGAACTGGCCGATGGTTGGATGCCGTTCGGGTTGCCCGCGGGATCGATACGGGAGTTGCTGGCCGAGGTCGAGCCGCCACCAGGTTTCGACGTGGTGCTCTCGGCTACCGTGGATCCCGGGTCTGATCCGGAGGCCACCCGAGAGCGGCTGACAACACTGCGTGACGCCGGGGCCACCGCGATCACCTGCGCGGTGCGGGCCGACAACGGGGATCACTATTGCGAGCAACTCGCCCGGTTACGTGAGATAGAGGAGCGCCACCTATGACCATCGAGCAGCAGATACTCACCCGCCTGCAGCGTCTCGAAGATGAGCTGGCCATCACGAAACTCTTGGCTTCCTACGGCCCGTCGGTCGATGCCGCTAATGCCGACAACGCGGCTGCGCTGTGGTCCGTCGACGGCACCTACGACGTCGAGGACTGGCAGATGACCGGCCGGCGCGGCGTACACGAGATGGTCAGCTCGGCGAGCCATCAGAACCTGGTGGCCCAGGGCTGTTGTCACTTTCTGGGGCCGGCCGTGGTGACGGTCGACGGCGACACTGCGGTCGCAGTGTGCGAATCGCTGGTGCTGGTGCGTGACGATGCGGGTTATCGGGTGTGGCGCGCCACCGCCAACCACTTTGCGCTGGAACGCGTTGACGGGCGATGGCAGATCACCACCCGCACCAGCCGATTGCTTAACGGGGATCCGTACGCACATACGCTGTTGAACCGCGGACTGGCCGGGGAACCCGTGCCCGGACGCGACTGAGAGGCGCGCATGTCCGCCACCGACTGCCCACTCGTGTTCTTTTCATTCGTCTCACTCGAAGGCGGCGACGCTGAAGACCACCGCCGATACAACGAATGGCATCAACTCGACCACCGCCCGGAAAACCTCGCGCTACCCGGAATCGCTTGGGGCGACCGGTGGAGCCGTCCGGTCAGGTGCCGTGCGGCCTCTATGTCCGAGCCCGCCCACGCCGACACCGACTACGTCGCGATGTACTGGTTTCGTTCTCCAGTCGAGGAATCGGTGCGCGAATGGGAACAATTGGGCGCCGACTCCGTCCAGTGGGGCCGTGGTCCCGCGATCCCCGGGGTGCGCCGCACAGTGTTGGCGTTCTTCCGCCCGGTCAAGGGTTATGCAGCCGCCTCCGCGTTGGTCTCGCCCGGCGTCATCCCATATCGGCCCAACCGCGGACTGCACCTGACGATGACCCGCTTCGCCGAACCGTTGGGCGAAGCTGCCCACCAGCATCACCAATGGGAGGACCGGGTCGCGATTCCCGCCTTGCTGGATCTCGATGGAGTGGCCGGCGCCTGGACATTTGCGCTGGACCGCCACCAGCGGAATGGCCTGGGGTTGCGGTCGTTGGAGGCTGCGGATTCGCCCGGTGGTCTGCGCATTCGGTTGCTCTACCTCGACGAAGAACCCATTCGCGTTTCCGAGCGGATCACCGAGCGGTTGGCTCAGACCCCGTCGCCGACAGCGACTGGCGAACTCGTCATCGACACACCGTTGAACACAATTATCCCCTGGCAAGATTGGTGACCATGGGCACATATGTGGTGACAGGTTCCGCGTCCGGCATGGGGCGTGCGGCGGCGCAGCGACTGATCGCCGACGGACATCGGGTGATCGGTGTCGACCTGCGTGAGGCCGACGTGATCGCGGATCTTTCGACACCGCAGGGTCGTTCGGATGGCGCGGCGGCGGTGCTCGCGTTGGCCGACGGCCGGCTCGACGGCGCAGTCCTGGCGGCCGGCGTCGGCCCATTGCCGGGACGTGACAACGTCAAACTGATCCTCTCGGTCAACTACTTCGGGGTCGTCGACCTACTGCGGGCCTGGCAGCCGGCGTTCGCCGCGAGCGGCAACGCGAAAGTGGTCGTCGTCGGAAGCAACTCGAGCACCACGATGCCGATGGTGCCCAACGTTGCGGTGCGGGCACTCTTGCGCGATGACCTGGACCGGGCCAACCGCGTGTTGCGGCGGTTTTTCGCTGCCGCCCCGTCGCTCGCTTACGGTGCCTCCAAGATCGCCGTCTCCCGTTGGGTCCGGCGTACCGCCGTCACGAAGTCCTGGGCGGGGTCGGGTATCAGGCTCAACGCGATCGCCCCCGGCGCCATCATGACGCCGCTACTGGAAAAGCAACTGGCCTCACCGCGCGAAGCCAAGGCAGTGCAGTCGTTCCCGGTGCCTGTCGGAGGTTTCGGCAACCCGGACCATCTCGCCGAGTGGATGGTCTTCATGCTCTCCGACGCCGCTGATTTTCTATGCGGCAGCGTGGTGTTCGTCGACGGTGGATCGGACGCCTACTTCCGCTCTGATGCCTGGCCGCGCCGGGTGCCGACGCACGGCCTCCCCACGTACCTGCTGCGGTTTCTGAAGCGCCCCTAGGGCAGCTGTCTCACCGGGTCAAGAACCCGGTGACCACCGATTCGAAGGCCTCCTTCGCCTCGATCATCGCCCAGTGCCCACAGTTGGGGAACACATGCAGTTCGGCATTGGGAATGGTGCGCATCGGGATCAGCGACATGTCCAGTGGACTGACGCGGTCGTCGCGTCCCCAGGTCAACAGCGTCGGCGCGGCCACCTTGTGCATCCGTGCCCAGGGCATGGGCAGGTCTGAAGCCGCCATCGCCGCCATCATTGCCGTGAAGGCCGCCTTGCCGTACATCCGCCGTGCGGCGGCCAAGGTCTCCGGGTCGGTGGCCAGCGTCCAGCGCTCTTCGATGAGCTCGTCGGTGACCAGTGACTGGTCGTAGACCATGGAACGCAGCCAGTCGACGAGGCGCTGCCGGGTCGGATCCTCGGTGAACTCCTGCAGCAGGCGGATGCCCTCGCTGGGCCCGGGGGAGAAGATCGTGGCACCGATGCCGCCGATCGTCACGAGCCGGCCCACGCGGTCTGGGGCGGTGATGGCGGTGTTGATGCCGACGCCGCCGCCCATCGAGTTGCCGACGATGTCGGTTCGCTCGACACCGAGAGCGTCGAGAAACGGAACCACCGTGCCCTGCGCGGTGACCATCGGATGCCCACCCCAGTCATCTGACACACCGAAGCCGGGGAACTCCAGGATCAGGCACCGGAAGCGTTCGGCGAACGTCGGCAGCACGCCACGGAAATTGCGCCAGCCCGTCACCCCGGGCCCCGATCCGTGCAGGAACAGCACGACCGGCCCGTCGCCGACGTCGTAGTACCGCAAACTGCCTGCGCTGGTGTTGATCTCACGTAGTGCAGCTGCAGAATTCGACACGGGTTGTCCTTCGTCTCGCGGAGTCATCGCTGTCCACCTTCACATGCCGGCGCGCAGTCGGCAACGACGTGTTCCGCTGACCGGTGAACACCGCCGATCCCTGGTCCCGGCTTCGATCTCCCGTTGGGCGGGACGGCCCATGGCAGGCCCGGTGACGGACTGCGATTGTTCCCCAGACGTGTGGTCCGCGTCATACCCGGTGTCTTACCCAACCTCGACCGACCCCGCGCAGAACGGAGAATCCCTATGCCACAGCGACAGCTCGCCGTCCCACTTGAGGGGGTGGGTGGGTTGTTCGCCATGTCGGTCGACGCGGTGAAGTTCGTGGTGCGCGGGCCATTTCAGTGGCGCGAATTCCTCGACCAATCCTGGTTCGTGGCGCGGGTGGCCATGGCGCCGACGCTGCTGGTGGCGATCCCGTTCACCGTCCTGGTGTCGTTCACCTTGAACATCCTGTTGCGGGAGTTGGGGGCGGCAGACCTCTCTGGGGCCGGCGCGGCCTTCGGCGCGGTGACCCAGGTGGGGCCGATGGTGACCGTGCTCATCGTGGCCGGTGCCGGCGCCACGGCGATGTGCGCCGACCTGGGCTCGCGCACGGTGCGCGAAGAGATCGACGCCATGGAGGTGCTGGGCATCAACCCGGTGCAACGGCTGGTCACTCCGCGGATGTTGGCCTCCGGTCTGGTGGCTCTGCTGCTCAACAGCGTCGTCGTGATCATCGGAATCCTTGGGGGATACCTGTTCTCGGTGTTCGTCCAAGACGTCAACCCCGGTGCGTTCGCGGCGGGCATCACCCTGCTCACCGGCATTCCGGAGGTCGTCATCTCGTGCGTCAAGGCCGCCTTGTTCGGCCTGATCGCCGGACTGGTCGCCTGCTATCGCGGACTGACCGTCTCCGGCGGCGGCGCCAAGGCAGTGGGCAACGCCGTCAACGAAACCGTCGTCTACGCGTTCATGGCGCTGTTCGTGGTCAACGTGGTGGTCACCGCCATCGGTATCCAGATGACGACCCGATGACGGCGTCCGCGGCGGCACTCCAGTCGGCGTACCCGCGCCTGTCGCGGGCCGTGCGGCGGCCCGTCGACGTCGTGGGCGGGATCGGGGACCACGTCCTGTTCTACGGTCGGGCCCTGGCCGGCATGCCCTACGCGGTCGCGCACTACCGCAAGGAAGTCATCCGCCTGATCGCCGAAATCAGCATGGGTGCAGGCACGCTCGCGATGATCGGCGGAACCGTCGTGATCGTCGGGTTCCTGACCCTGGCCACCGGTGGGGTGCTGGCGATCCAGGGCTACAGCTCGCTGGGCAACATCGGCATCGAAGCGCTCACCGGCTTTCTGGCGGCCTTCATCAACGTCCGCATCTCGGCGCCCATCGTCGCGGGCATCGGCCTGGCCGCCACCTTCGGCGCCGGCGTCACCGCCCAGCTCGGCGCGATGCGGATCAACGAAGAGATCGACGCGGTGGAATCCATGGCCATCCGCTCGGTCGAATACCTGGTGAGCACGCGCATCGCCGCGGGCATGCTGGCCATCACACCGCTGTACTCGATCGCGGTGATCCTGTCCTTCCTGGCGTCGCAGTTCACCACCGTCGTTCTGCTCGGACAGTCGGGTGGGCTCTACGGTCACTACTTCAGCACGTTCCTCAACCCGATCGACCTGCTGTGGTCGTTCCTGCAGGCCCTGCTGATGGCGTTGGCGATCCTGCTGGTCCACACCTACTACGGGTTCTTCGCCACCGGTGGTCCGGCCGGCGTGGGCGTGGCGGTCGGCAACGCGGTGCGCACGTCGCTGATCGTCGTCGTGTCCATCACGCTACTGATCTCACTGGCCGTGTACGGGTCCAACGGCAACTTCAACCTTTCCGGCTAGCGAAGGCAACCGATGTCGCGTGACGCTAAACGTCTTCTGAGCGGGCTGACCACGCTCCTGGTGATCGCCGCGCTGATCACCGGGGCCATCGTGCTGTTTCGCGGCGGCGTCGCACCCACCGCCTCGGTGACGGTGATCTCGCCGCGCGCGGGACTGGTGATGAACCCCGACGCCAAGGTCAAACTGCACGGTGCGCAGGTGGGCAAGGTCGTCGCCATCGATACCCTGCCCGACGGGCAAGCCGCGCTTCGCCTGGCCATGAATCCCGATGCACTCCAATTGATTCCGGCCAACACGGGCGTCGAGATCGCCTCCAGTACGGTGTTCGGTGCCAAGTTCGTGGCGCTCGTCCCGCCGCCGGAGCCGTCGCCGGAAACGATGTATGCCGGCCAGGTTCTCGATGCCGGCCACACCACCGTCGAAATCAACACGGTGTTCGAGCAACTGGTGTCGGTGCTGTCCCAGATCCAACCGGAAAAGCTCAACGAAACCCTTGGCGCGATGGCCCAGGCCTTCGACGGCCGAGGGGACAAGCTCGGCCAGACCATGGTCGATCTCGACGCCATGCTGGCCAAGATCGGGCCCAGTCTGCCGACGCTCCGACACGAGATCTCCGTCGCGCCACAGGTGATCGGCGCCTATGCCGACGCCGCACCGGATCTGACGGACACGATGCGCAATGCGACGCAGCTCAGTGACACCGTCGTCGACCGCCAGGCCGACCTGGATTCCTTGCTGCTCAGCGCAATTGGGCTGGCCGATATCGGCACCGAGGTGGTGGCCACCAACGGCGACGCGGTGACTCAGACAATGAACCTGCTGGTGCCGACCACCAACCTGCTCAACCAGTACCACCCGGCGCTCACCTGTGGGCTCAAAGGCATGGAGCCGCTGGCCATGGGGCCCCCGCAGCCGCTGCCCGGCGTCATGTTGCTCGACTCGTTTCTGCTGGGCACCGAGCGCTATCGCTACCCGGGCAACCTGCCGAAGGTCGCGGCCAAGGGCGGCCCGCAGTGCCAGGGCCTACCCGAGGTCGGCTTCCAACAGCGGCCGCCGTTCGTGGTCACCGATATCGACGCGGACCCGGCACAGTACGGAAATCAGGGGATTCTGTTGAACTCCGACGCGCTCAAGCAAGCCCTGTACGGACCGCTCGACGGTCCGCCGCGCAACACCCCCCAGATAGGACAACCGGGATGACGCGCAGCTACGGGACGGCGATCAAGTTCGGCGTGTTCGGCGTGGTGATGCTGTTGTTGACCGCGGCGTTGTTCGCGATCATGGGCCAGTACCGCACCGGCGCGGTGAACGGTTACTCGGCCGTGTTCGCCGACGCGTCCAGCCTGAAGGCCGGCGATTCGGTGCGGGTGGCCGGTATTCGCGTCGGCACCGTCAATGACGTTGTGCTGCAACCCGACAACACGGTGCTGGTGCACTTCGACTCCGACCGCGAGGTGGTGCTGACCACCGCCACCAAGGTGGCGGTGCGCTACCTCGACCTGGTCGGCAACCGGTATCTGGAGCTGCTCGACAGTCCCGGATCGACGAAGATCCAGCCGGCGGGATCCCAGATCCCCCTGGCCCGCACCGAGCCGGCATTGGACCTCGACCTGTTGCTTGGCGGCCTCAAGCCCGTCATCCAGGGGCTCAACGCACAGAACGTCAACGCCCTGACGAACTCGCTGATCCAGATCCTCCAGGGTCAGGGTGGCACCGTGGAATCGCTGTTGTCCCATACGACCACGTTTACCCAGGCGCTCGCCGACAACGGGCAGACCGTGCAGCAACTGATCGATAACCTGAAAACCGTGATGGCCACGGTGGCCAAGGACGGTGACCGCTTTTCCGGCGCCGTGGAAAAGCTTCAACAGCTCGTCACCGGTCTGGCGCAGGAGCGCGATCCCATTGGAGAGGCCATCACCGCCCTGGACAACGGCACCGCATCCCTGACGGATCTGATGACCCAGGCCCGGCCGCCCCTGTCTGGCACCGTCGACCAACTCACGCGCCTGGCGCCGCTGCTGTCCAACGAAGACGACATGGCGCATTTGGATCTCGCGCTGCAGAAGGCACCGGCCAACTACCGCAAGCTCGTGCGGTTGGGCGCCTACGGCAGCTTCATCAACCAGTACCTGTGCGGCATGAACGTCCGGGTCACCGATCTGCAGGGCCGCACCGCGTACTTCCCGTGGATCATGCAGAACACCGGACGCTGTGGAGAGCCCTGATGCTGAAATACCGTGGATCACATCTCATCCGCAGCGGGCTCATCGGCATCGTGCTGATCGCGCTGATCATCGCCGTGGGGTTGCAGCCGCAAGCGCTGTGGTCGTGGGCCACCTCGATCAAATACCACGCCTTGTTCACCGAGGCGGGCGGGCTCACCGAGGGCAATGACGTCAAGGTCTCCGGCGTCACCAAAGGTATGGTCACCGACGTCACCCTGAGCCGCGGCAAGGCGTTGGTGACCTTCACGCTCGACAGCACGGTACGTCTGGGATCGGAAACCACCGCGCACATCCGGACCGGAACCATGCTGGGCGCCCGGATGCTCACCGTGGAACCGGCCGGCACCGGAGCCCTGCGTGCTTCGGACACGATCCCGGTCACCCGCACGTCGTCGCCGTACTCGTTGACCAATGCGGTCGGTGACTTCACGACCAACACCGAAGGAACCGACACCGCGGCGCTTACCCAATCGCTGGATACGTTGTCGGACACCATCGATCGCATGGCGCCACAGCTGGGGCCGACGTTCGACGGCCTGACCCGGCTCTCGGAAATGCTGAACGACCGAAACGACTCCCTGGCAAACCTGCTCAAGAGCGCCGCCGACGTGACCGGCATCCTTTCCAAGCGCAGCGAGCAGGTCAACGCACTGCTGCTGGACGCGAACGCGTTGACCGGGGTGCTCGATCAGCGCCGGTACGCCATCGTCAACTTGCTGGCCAACACCTCGGCGTTGGCTCAGCAGATCAACGGGCTCGTCCACGACAACGAGGAAGAACTGGCGCCCACCCTGAAGCAACTCAACGCGGTGACTGCGATGCTGGAGAAGAACCGGGACAACATCGCCAAGGCTCTGTCCGGTCTGGCGAAATACCAAGTCACCCAGGGTGAATCGGTGAACAACGGCTGGTACTACAACGCATTCGTCGGCAACCTGCTGCCGTCGCAGACACTGCAGCCCTTCCTCGACTACGCGTTCGGCTTCCGCCGCGGCACCAACGCCGGACAGCCGCCCGACAACGCCGGCCCGCGCGCCGAGTTCCCCTGGCCCCGCAACGGCATTCCGGGAGGAAGTCGATGATCACCCGTCACCGTGCGCGCATCAGTCGCGGCGCCCTGGTCCTGCTCGTCGCCTTGGCGTTGGCCGGCACCGCGGTGGTGGTGCGGCACACCGTCATGGCGCCCACCACGATCACCGCGTACTTCACGTCGGCCACGGCGATCTACCCGGGCGACGAAGTGCGGGTGGCCGGTGTCAAGGTCGGTTCCATCACGGGAATCGAGCCGGCCGGTGGACAGGCGCGATTCACGTTGGCCATCGATCGCGGGGTGAAGATCCCGGCCGACGCCAAAGCCATCGTCATGGCACAGAACCTGGTGGCCGCACGCTATGTGCAATTGACTCCGGCCTACGAAGACGTCGGGCCGACCATGGCCGACGGTGCCCAGATCGGCGTCGAGCGCACCGCCGTGCCGGTCGAGTGGGACCAGGTCAAAGACCAGCTGATGCGGCTGGCGACCGATCTGGGGCCGCTCCACGGGGAATCGGCCACCTCGCTTAGCCGCTTCGTCGACAGCGCGGCGGCTGCCATGGACGGCAACGGCGAGAAACTGCACCAGGCGATCAACCAATTGTCCAGTGTGGGGCGTGTTCTCGCCCACGGTAGCGGCGACATCGTCGACATCATCAAGAACCTGCAGATTTTCGTCACTGCGCTGCGGGACAGCAACACCCAGATCGTCCAGTTCCAGGACCGGCTCGCCAGTGTCACCAGCGTCGTCGACGGCAGCCGTTCCGATCTCGACGGTGCCCTGACGAACCTGGCGTCCGCGGTCGGCAACGTGCAGCGATTCATCGCCGGCAGCCGGGACCAGACTGCCGAACAACTCGAGCGGTTGACCAACGTCACCCAGAACCTGGTGGACAACCAGACCCAGCTGAAGAACGTCCTGCACGTCGCGCCCAACGCGATTGCCAACGGCTACAACATCTACAACCCCGACAGCGGGACGGCGGTCGGTGCCTTCGCGTTGTCCAACTTCGCCGATCCGGTTGCGGTGGTGTGCTCGGCGATCGCGGCGGTCAAGAACGCCACGGCGGCAGAAACCTCCAAACTGTGTGCGCAGTACCTCGGCCCGGCCCTGTCATTGATCAACTTCAATTACCTACCGATGCCGTTCAACGCTTATCTACGTAAGGCGCCCAGCCCGCACAACCTGGTGTACACCGATCCCGCTCTCGCCCCCGGCGGAGCGGGCGGACAGCCCGTACCGCCGGAACAGCCACCGGCCGTATCGGCCTACACCGGCGCCGGTGACGTCGCGCCGCCGGCCGGATGGGGTGCGCCGCCCGGCCCACCCGGGGCCTACGCACCAGACGGACTCCCGGCCTCGCCGGCACCCGCGTTGTTCCCCGGGGCGCCAGTACCGCCGGGTACGCCGCCCGCGGCGCCGGCTGAGCCACCAAAAACGCTGCACGACATGTTGCTTCCCGCCGAAGCCGGCCCCGCTGCCGCACCGCCCGATCAAGGAGGGACGCCATGACGGCTCGACGGAGGCTGTCCCAGGTGACCGCAGCCTGTTCGGCGGTGATGGTGACGCTGAGCGGCTGCGCATTCCACGGGCTGAACTCGCTGCCGCTGCCCGGCACGGTCGGGCGTGGGTCCGATGCGGCGGTGTATCACGTGGAGCTGGCCAATATCGGTACGCTGGAATCGAATTCGCCCGTGATGATCAGCGACGTCATCGTGGGCAGTGTGTCCGGCATGAAAGTCGACGGCTGGCACGCCGACGTGGAGATCTCGGTGAAACCCGACGTCGTCGTCCCCGCCAATGCTGTTGCGACGGTGGGTCAGACCAGCCTGCTGGGCTCCATGCACATCGCCCTCGACCCGCCGCTGGGGCAATCTCCGTCCGGCCGGCTGGCTCCGGGCGCGACGCTCGAACTCGACCGCACGGCAACGTATCCGTCGACCGAACAGACATTGTCGTCACTGGCGGTACTCGTCAACGGCGGCGGTCTCGGCAAGATCGGTGACCTGGTGACCGAGTTCAACGCCGCGCTCGACGGCCGCCAGGTACAGATCCGCGATCTGCTCACCCGCCTCGACGACATCGTCGGCCTGTTCGCCGACCAGCGCGACGACATCAACGCCACCATCACGGAGCTGAACCAGCTCAGTGGCACGCTGGCCGGGCAGCAGGAAGTGGTGACCGCTGCGCTGCAACGGATTCCACCCGCATTGGACGTATTGCTCAAGGAACGTCCCCGGATCACCACGGCGCTGGAGAAGTTCGGCCGGTTCAGCGACACCGCCACCACACTCATCAACGCGACCCGCGACGACGTCGTCACTAACCTGCGCAACCTCGAACCGACGGTGCGCGCACTGGCTGACGTCGGGCCGAATCTGGGCACGGTACTGGCATTTGCCCCGGCCTACCCCTATCCACAGAACTTCATCGACCGGGCAATCCGCGGTGACTACCTCAACGAGTTCATCACCTTCGACTTCACCGTCCCGCGACTGAAGCGGGGACTGTTCCTGGGAACCCGATGGGGCCAGGAGGGGCTGCCGCTGACGCCGGCTCCCGGAGATCCCTGGTTCGCCAACTACACGAAAGACCCGATCAACATGCCGCTGACACCGCCGCCGGCAGCAGTGGCCACGATGCCGCCGCTGATCGACCCGGCCCCGTCGGACGATCAACCGGCCGCGCCGACCGAAGGTGGCAACTGATGCTCACCCGCTTCATTCGTGTGCAATTGGTGATCTTCGCGGTGGCCGCTGTCATCGGGATGGCCGCCATGGGCATCGTTTACCTGCAGGCTCCGACCCTGTTGGGTATCGGGCGCATGACGGTGACGCTGCAACTGCAGGGGACCGGGGGGCTCTACCAGTTCTCCAACGTGACGTACCGCGGCGTCCAGATCGGCAAGGTCACCGAGGTGAAGCCGACGCGGGAGGGCGCCGAAGCCACTCTGTCACTGAACACCTCCCCCAAGATCCCGGCAGACCTGCACGCCGCGGTGCTGAGCGTCTCGGCGGTGGGAGAGCAGTACGTCGACCTGCAACCGCGCAACGAATCGGGGCCGTACCTGCATGACGGGTCGGTGATCCCGGTGGGCGACACCTCGATCCCCCAAGCGGTGGGGCCGATGCTCGATCAGGTCAGCGCCCTGATCGGAAGCATCCCCAAAGACAAGATCAGTCCACTGCTGGACGAAACCTTCAAGGCCTTCAACGGTTCTGGATACGACATCGGATCCTTGCTGGACTCCTCCTCGCAACTGATCGCCGATGCGAACGCCGCCGCTGATCAGTCCCGTGCGCTGATCGATGACAGCGCACCGCTTCTCGACGGCCAGGCCGAGTCGATCGATGCGATCCGGACCTGGGCGCGCAGCGTCGCCGGCATCAGCCGCCAACTCGTCGACGACGACGCACACGTGCGCACTCTGCTCAAGGATGGACCGGGAGCGGCCGACGAAGCCTCTCGACTGTTCAATCAAGTCAAACCGACGCTGCCGTTGCTGCTGGCCAACCTGACCAGCCTGGGGCAGATCGGCGTGACCTACCATCCCGCGCTGGAACAACTGCTGGTGTTGCTGCCTCCCTCTATCGCGTCGACCCAGTCCTACGGTGTGCCGAAGAACAACCCGACCGGTATGTCGTTGGGTGACTTCACCCTCAACATCGGCGACCCGCCGGCGTGCACCGTCGGATTCCTGCCGCCCTCGGAATGGCGGTCTCCGGAGGACACCAGCGATATCGACACCCCCGATGGCTTGTACTGCAAACTGCCGCAGGATTCGCCGATCGGTGTCCGCGGGGCACGCAACTATCCGTGCATGGGCAAGCCGGGCAAGCGGGCACCCACGGTCGAGATCTGCGAAAGTGACCAGCCCTACCAGCCTTTGGCGATGCGCCAGCATGCGCTCGGCCCGTACCCGATCGACCCCAACCTGCTGGCCCAGGGGATCGCCCCGGACACCCGGGTGGATCACGACGCGACGATCCACGGACCGGTGGAGGGCACCCCGCCGCCCGCCGACGCTCCCATGGCGCCCCCGCCGCCTTCCGGTGCGCCCGCGGTGGCTCCTAGTGCGTTCGGTCCCAACGGATCTGACGGGCCGTCGGTGGCGATCGCCACCTACGACCCGAGCACGGGCCGGTATGCGACGCCGGACGGGGCGGTGTATCGCCAGAGCAACCTGGTGCCACACGCGGGTGATCAGACCTGGAAAGACCTGTTTCCGACCTGATCTGCGGGGCGGGGGTCAGCCGGTCTTCACCAATTTGAACGGCATCGTGATGAAAAGTACGTTGCTGCTTCCACAACTGCCGCTGACCCCGGTGGTCGAATCTTCGCCGAGCAATGTCGTCGAGGTGGGATCGCTTGCCGTGGCGTCCTTGTTGGAGGGGAAGAAGCGGTACACCTGCAAGCCCGGGCCGGCCGTGCCGTCGGGGCACGGCTGCCAGTTGTCCACCGTCTTCTTGACGAACCAGACACCGCTCTTCATGTAGATCGGTGCGCTCCATCCCCAGTCACTGTTGACAGTGCCGGTGCACTCGGTGGGATAGCTGCACGTCGTGGAGATCGTCCAGGTGCTGCGGATGCTGGCCTCATCGTGGAAGACGTCGTTGGTCTTCGCCCACTCGCCGTTGGAGGTGGCGACATAGGTGCCGTTGAGGCCCCACTTGGGCGACGCGTCCGCAACCGGGCTGTGCACGCAGCCGAGCACCGCAGCGCTGAGCACTCCCGCCCCAGTGAATGCCGTCGACATCCGCATGACCACTCCTCTGCATGCCGGCCCGCGGCAGTCGCCGCGGCAGCCTTCACTGTCCAACGTCTGCCGATTTGTGACGGCCACCCTCCCGCCCAGTGGGCATTGTGATGGCACGCGGATTTCGCCGTGCCACAGTGTCGTCCGTGCGGATAGCGGTGGCGGCCTCGATTGGACTGCTCGTTGCGGGATTGGCCGCTGCGACCCCGGCGAACGCCACACCGGTCGAGTGCAACGATCCCTCTTGCGTACCCGGCATCGTCGGTGGAGTGGTGCTCGGCGCAGCCTGCGCGAACACGACACACTTCGTGTTCGGCACCACCTCGTGGGGGCGGCTCGTCTTTTGCGGATCACCGCGCCGCTACGAACCGCGCTGGTTCCGGTCCCCGCCGTTGAAGGGCATCCGTGAGGAGAACACGCCATGCGGCGGGTCCGTGAACAACGTTGCGCAGGCGCCAGACGGACTGTTCCTGAGCTGTGTGGTGACCGATGGGGCGAGCAGGTGGGTCCGCGGTGATGTCTGATGTCGTGCGTCGTGCGATGGGCGCGTTGGTCGTCGTCGGTGCCGTGGTTCTCCCGGTCACGCCGGCGCGCGCGGACGACAGGCCACTGCACCGGGTGACCTACACGGTCAGCGTCGAACAGGCGACGCCGGTCAGCATCTACTTCCGCGAGGCCGACCCACCGAACTGGGCGGATTACAGCCACAACCCCTATGAATTCAGCCCCAAAGACGATCTCACGCTCGAACCTGACAAGCCCTGGATTCGTGAAGCCATGCTCGCCGATCCGATGCAGTGGGCCATGGTCACCGTGACCACGGCGGGGCTGTCTCCGCAGGCTGTGCAGACTCTGCGATGTGAACTGGCTGTCGATGGAATCGTGGTCGACCGGGCCTCGGGGCCCAAGGGTGCGTTGTGTTCGCTGCGCCATTGGTGAATTGCGCTGGTGACCACTGGGCGGGACAGCGGCATCGATGTGGACTCGACCGGCATTAGCGTGCGGGGCAATCCCATCGGAGGTGCACCATGCGGTTACTCAGCCGTTCAGACGAGGTAACTGAGACAACCGTGCCCGAGGCCGGACCGTCAGACCAGGGCGAGAAACGCCGAGGCAGGCCGAAATTGGCGACGGCGGCGGGCGTGGCCGGCGCCGTCGGCGTACTGCTGAGCGTGGCGCTACTGACGGTGACCGGTTACCTCGTCTGGTACCAAGTGCAGGCCGACCAGACCCAACAGCGTCGCGCGGAATTTGCCGCAGCTGCGTCACAAGCCGTGGTCACCCTGATGTCGATCGACAGCGCTGCCGCAGAGGACAACGTACGGCAGATCGTCGACAACTCGACCGGACAATTCAAAGACGACTTCCAGTCCGCCTCCGACGATTTGATCAGAGCTGCGAAGGATTCCAAGGCGGCGACCAAGGCCACAGTTGCCGCGTCTGCCGTGCAGTCGATGACCGCCGACACCGCCGTTGTGCTGGTCAGCGCGGCGACCACGATCAACGACGCAGCTGGGGCCGGTCAGCAGCCACGCAACTGGCGGCTGAGCGTCACGATGCTCGACGAAGGGGGACAGATCAAGATGTCGAAGGTGGAGTTCGTCCCGTGAGCACAATCGAAGCTGATACTGAAATCCTTTCCGAGCGCGAATCCCTTGACGAGGAGCCGAAAGCCGCCGAGCCGGATGACGTGGCCGACGAGTGCGACGACACCGCCACCGATGGTCCGCAGCGCGGCACGCGGTGGATCCGGCGACGATGGCGCGCTGTTGCCATCGTGTGTGTACTCCTGGCCTCAGCGGGTTCGGCGGCGGCCGTGTACTTCGGCGGGTACCACGACGCAGACGAGACGGCTGGCGAGACCACTGCGGCGATCGATGCCGCATCTGACGGCTCGGTGGCGTTGTTGTCCTATGCCCCAGACAGTTTGGATCAGGACATCGCGACGGCACGATCTCACTTGACCGGCGAATTCTTGACCTACTACAGCCAATTCGCCGAACAGTTCGTCACACCGGCGAGCAAGGAGAAAGACATCCGCGCCGCCGCATCGGTCGTTCGGGCGGCCGCCATCGACGTGCAACCACACACGGCGCAGGTGTTGGTGTTCCTGAACCAAGCCACCACAAGTCGCACCAACCCCCAACCTGTCCAGGCCGCCAGCGCGGTGAAGGTGGGCCTGACGAAGGTCGACGGCGATTGGCGAATCTCCTCCTTCGATCCCGTGTAGGTCTTCGATCCGGCTCAGCCGCAGCACGTGATTCGCCGGACTACACCGTGTCGCCCATCCGTCACTCGCTGAGGTGGGGCGGAGTCGTCTCGGTGAGGTGGGCCTGGGCCGCCCCGGCGGCGGCTTCCTACGGGCCGCGGGCTGTCTTGTTTTCGAGAACACAGTCGTTGACGGGGTATGTGCGTTCGATCGGGATCTCGTCGAGCAGTATCCAGCCGGTCGGTAGCACTGGATCGGGCGGTTCTGGTTCGAGCGGGCCTGTGTCCCAGAGGTGTTCGACATTGGGCGCGGTGAGTGTGAGCTCGTCGAACATGCTGTCCCACTGGGGATCCCATGGTGCGGGAGTTTCGGGCTCCGGTCCCAGGTGCCACCCCGGCTCAACGCGTGGCGTCAGCTCCGGCTCGGGAGCGGGCTGAACCGGAGGTTCAGGGTCGGGCTGGATTTGTGGTTCGGGTTCAGGGTCGGGCTGGATTTGTGGTTCGGGTTCCGGCTCGGGTTGGTGCTCAGGCCGCAGCGTCAGCTCCGGCTCGGCCGGGGCCGCCGCGTCCGGCTCGGGTTCGGGCTCGGATCCGGGTGGGACGAGGAGAAGTTCGGGGCGGTGGTGGTAGTTGATGCGGTGTTGGCCGTGGTCGAGGGCAGGTGGCGGGTGCCATTCGACCTCACCGTTGGGGTTGATGGTGGTGGTGTAGCCGCCGTCGCTGTTGACGAGGCGGTTGTCGGGGCCGCAGGCCAGGGCCATGTCATCGACGTTGGTGTCACCGCCCTCGGCCCAGTCTTTGCGGGCGTGATGGACCTGGCAGCCGTAGGGGCCGACGGTGCAGCCCGGTTTTGTGCAGCCACCGTCGCGGGCGATGAGCATGATGCGTTGGGCGGGGCTGGCGATGCGCCGGGCCCGGAAGTAGGCCAGCGCTGCCCCGGTGGCTTCGTCGAACACCGCTAAGTGGTGGCTGCCGTGGGCGCCCATGCGGATGACGTCTTTGATCGGGAGTTTGGTGCCATCCCCGCTGACGCCGATGCCGGCGCGGGATTCGAGGTCTTGCAGGGTGGTGCGGATGATCACCGACACCGGTAGCCCGTTGAGTTGACCGAGATCGCTCATCAAGGCGATGCGCCCGATAACCAGCAGCGCGTCGTGTTGGCGTTGGGCCAGACTGCGGTGGTCGTTGTCGATCTGGGCTTGGGTGGGGGTGCCGGTGGTGCAGGGCTCCTCGTCGTCGGGGTTGCACATGCCCGGAGCGGCGAAGCGGGCCAGGAGCACCTTCCAGACCGCGGCGGCTTCGGGGGTGAGGTTGCCCGTCAACGCCGTCATGGCGTCGGCGCCCTGCTCGCCGACTTGCACACCGCGTCGGCGTTGGCGTTCGGTGTCGTCGGGTTCGGGGCCGTCCTGATCAAGCAAGAACAGGCGCAGCTCGGCGGTTTCTTTGAGTTCTTTGGGCCCGACCCCGACGGCGACGCGGACCAGGTCGAGTTCGAACTGTTCGCGGGTCACCTGATCGACGAAGCCGGGCAGTCGGTCGACCGCGTCGCGCAGGACCTTGATGTGGTCGGCGGTGAGCAGACCGGCGGCTTGGGCGGCGGCCGCGGCCTGCAGTGCCGGGGGTATGGGTTGGCCGGTCAGGCTGCGGCGGGGACCCAGGGCAGCGGCTTCGGCCAGGCGGCGGCCGGCCTCCCCGGTCGACAGCCGCCAGCGCACCCGCAGCACCTCGTTCCAGGATTTGGCGCCCAGCTCCCTTGGCGTGGTCTCGGCCTGCAGCCGGGCCAGCATCCGATGCCACATGGTGGGCATCTGACACCGCAGGGTCTCGTATTCGTCGAGCACCGCGAACAGCTCGGTGTGGGTCAACGACTCCACGTCGCAGGCGGCGAAGGCGTCGTAGGCGGCGCGTAACGCCGCCACCGCCCCGACCACATTTGCCTGCATGATTCGAACATACATTCGACCACCGACAAGTTCGGTGGCCGCGTTGACTCATCAGGAATGCGCGTGAAACGGTGAATCGTTGCCTCATCGGAAGTGCGCGCGTAGGCCCAATGGA
>NZ_MBEJ01000130.1 GCF_001953975.1 Mycobacterium sp. NS-7484 | reverse complement strand
GATGGGCGGAAGAGTGTTCAGCGCTTCCCGCTGGGCCGGCGTCAACGCCTGGTACTGCGACTTGACGATCTCGATCTGCACCTGCAGCTGACTTTGCTTGGATTGCAGGTCGGCGCGCACTGCGGCGGCCTGCTCGGCGGCGGTCTTGGCCTCGGCGGCCGACTTCGCGGACTCCTTCTCGGCCGCTACGGCCTTCGCACCAGCGGAGCGGAAGTTCTTCATCTGCGTGGACATTTCGGTCGCCATCACCCGCTGCACGGCGAGCTGATCGATCAGCTGCTGTGGCGAACCGGCCGTCAGGATGGCGTCCACACCCGAAGTGCGGCCACCCATGTATTGGGCTGCAGCAACCTTGTTGACCGAACCTTGAAAGGTTGCCAGCTGAGATTCGGCAGCGCCGACCGCCGCGGCGTCATCGGCATGCTTCTTTTCCGCAGCTTCTTGTGCAGCAAGCTTATTGTTCAGATCCAGCTGCGCCGAGTGCATGGCCTCGGTGGTCTGCTCGGCCTGGCGCGACAGTTCATTGAGCTTTGCCAGCGCGTCATCCGCGGGATCCGCGTGCGAACTGGCGGCGAGAAATCCGGCGAACAGGGTCAAGCCCGCAATTGCACCTGCAAAAGGTCGCTTGACACGACTTGTGGGCCGATGCGCGCGGTCGTGCCTCAAGTGTTTGTCCTTACAACTGGCGATGGCGAGCCGCCTCGAACTGCTCGAAGGTCTCAGATAGGTTACGAAACGGCATCGGCCTTGTCCAACAGAAGCTGCCAATTTAACAGCCCGGTCTGGGAATTTTCCTGTGCGCCAGCGGATGCGTGTCGTCAGGCGACGCCGGACCTGCCGTCCCGGTGAATCGGCACGAGCCGCAGCCGCGGCGCAAGGCCCACGTCAGCCAGCACTTCCAGGGCCCGACGCTCGTCATCGAGCAAAGTTTCCGGAACGCCGAGCAGCACGCTGACGACACAGTCCTGACAACCCGGGCCACGTACCGCGCAATCGTCGCAGTCGATGGTCACGCTTCCCGCGCGCGGCTCGCCGGTGTCGGGCTCGTCGGCGTAGGACCAGTTGTCCCGCCGCAGTCCGCTCATGTTGACCGTCCTCTCGATCGGTGTTGGGCGCACCGTATCGCCGGGTACCGACAAGCCCCACGCGTAGCGCGTGGCAGCCGCACCTTGTCGGTGCCAGTACCTACGGTCACTGCCATGGGCCAGCGCACCACTGCCGACGCCGAGCAGCTGGCGCTGAGTTTCGACCCCACCTTCGATTCGGTGTCACTCGCTGACACCACCTTCGTCGTGGTGGACCTGGAGACCACCGGTGGCCGGGCCACCGCCAAGGCCCCGGGTGCGGGCTACGACGCCATCACCGAGATCGGCGCGGTCAAGGTCCGCGGCGGCGAGGTACTCGGTGAGCTGGCCACCCTGGTCGACCCGGGTCGGGCGATTCCACCCCAGATCGTCGAGCTCACCGGGATCACCACGGCGATGGTGCGCAACGCGCCGCGCATCGAAGCGGTGCTGCCGTCGTTTCTGGAATTCTCCCGGGGCGCAGTGCTGGTCGCCCACAACGCCGGGTTCGACATCGGCTTCCTACGCGCGGCGGCCCAACGTGCGCAGCTCGGCTGGCCCCGGCCACCTGTGCTGTGCACGGTGAAACTCGCCCGCCGTGTGTTGACCCGCGACGAGGCGCCCAGTGTGAAGTTGTCGGCGCTGGCCCGGTTGTTCGGTGCGTCCACCACGCCGACCCACCGCGCGCTCGACGATGCCCGCGCCACCGTCGACGTCCTGCACGCACTGATCGAACGCGTCGGCAACCAGGGCGTCCACACCTACGCCGATCTCCGGTCGTACCTACCCGATGTCACGCCGGCGCAGCGTCGTAACCGTTCTCTGGCCGACGGGCTGCCCAACCGCCCCGGCGTCTATCTGTTTCGCGGGCCCTCCGGCGAGGTCCTCTATGTGGGTACCGCGGTGGATCTGCGCCGGCGGGTCCGGCAGTACTTCACCGGTGCGGACCCGCGGGCCCGGATGAAAGAGATGGCCTCGCTGGCTGTCGCGGTCGATCACGTCGAGTGCGCGCATGATCTGGAGGCCGGGGTTCGCGAGCTCCGCCTGCTCGCCGCCCACGCGCCGCCCTACAACCGGCGCTCCAAAGCCCCGCAGCGATGGTGGTGGGTGGCAGTCACCGACGAAGCCTTCCCACGACTGTCGGCGGTGCGGAACCCGGGCCCCCGCAGCGCTTTCGGACCGTTCTCGGCCCGATCCGACGCCGTACAGTCGGCGGCTCTGGTGGCCCGTTTCACCGGCCTGCGCACCTGCACGGCCCGCTTCGGGGCGGCCGGTCGGCACCGCTGCCCCGAGGTGGAGCTGTCACCGTGCCCGGCGCCCCAAGACATCGATGCCCACGCGTACGCGGCCGCAGTCGAGCGTGCCTGCGCACTGATCGACGGCACCGACCACGCCGCGATGACGGCCGCGCTCGACCACATCGGTGAGGTGGCGGCCGCCAGACGGTACGAGACCGCCGCCCGGCTCCGCGATCATGCCGCGGTTGCCATCGAGGCGCTGTGGCGCGGGCAACGGCTACGCGCGCTGGCCGAGGTGCCCGAACTGGTGGCCGCCCGCGGCGATGGCCGCGGCGGCTGGCATTTCGCGGTGATCCGACACGGCCAACTGGCCGGGGCGGGTACGGCACCGCGCGGGGTGCCGCCGATGCCGGTGGTCGACGCGATCTGCGCGGCTGCCCAGGTGATCCTGCCGACCGCAACGCCTTTGGGCGGCGCACTGGTGGAGGAGACCGCACTCATCGCCCGGTGGCTGGCCACCCCGGGCGTCCGCATCGTGCGCACCGACATCGGATACGCCACCCCGATCGGCTCGGCCGGTCGCTTTGCGGCGTGGGCGGCCACCGCCCGTTCGGCCCGGCTGGCCGCCGACCAACAGCAGAACTCAGAACTGCAGGCTGAACCGCACCCAACGCGCGAGCAGTTGTTCGGCCGCACCGGAGTCGATCGCCTCGGTGGCCCGCGCCAAACCGGCCTCCCACGCCGGAACCCACTGGGCGTCGCTGGCTAGCCCCGCATGGGCGACCATCGCCCCCGCCGCGTTGAGCACGACGGCGTCGCGTACCGGTCCCTTGGCCCCGCCCAGGACCGCCCGCGCCTCCGCCGCGTTGGCGGTGGCGTCGCCGCCCACGAGCTCACTGATGTCGGCCCGCTTGAAACCGAAGGCCGCCGGGTCGAACTTCAACCGGTCCACGGTGCCGGCCTGCACGCGCCAGATGGTGCTGGTGGTCGTCGTGGTCAACTCGTCCAGGCCGTCGTCACCGTGCACCACCAACACACTGGAACCGCGGGCGGCATACACGCCGGCCATCACCTCGGCCAGATCGTCGAACGCACAACCGATCAACCCGGCACGCGGTGAGGCCGGATTGGTCAGCGGCCCGAGCAGATTGAACACCGTCGGAACGCCGATCTCCCGGCGCACCACCGAGGCGTGCCGGTAGGACGGATGGAATTGCGGCGCGAAGGCGAACCCGATCCCGACCTCGGCGACGCTGCGCGCCACTTCTTCCGGCCCCAGGTCGATCCGCACCCCGAGCGCCTCCAACGTGTCGGCACCGCCCGACAACGACGACGCGGCCCGGTTGCCGTGCTTGATCACCGGGACACCGCACGCGGCCACCACGATGGCCGCCATCGTCGACAGGTTCACCGTGTTGGCGCCGTCGCCGCCGGTGCCGACGATGTCCACCGTCGCGGTCCCGATCTGATCGGTGGGCACCCGGCGGGCATGCGACAGCATGATGTCGGCCAACTCGCCGACCTCACCCGAGGTCGGCCGTTTCATCTTCATCGCCACCGCGAAGCCGGCGATCTGAGCCGGGGTGGCCACGCCGGTCATGATCTGGTCCATCGCCCATCCCGCGTAACCGTTGGGCAGGCTCTGCTCGGTGGTCAGGCGTCCGAGGATGAGCGGCCACGTCGGCTCAGGATGAGAGCGCGACGCGGAGCCGGACGGGGACGGGGACTGCGGTGAAGATCCAGAAGACACCGCCGAATGCTATCGCTGTGACCATCCGAATCCAGGGTCGCGGGGAACCGAACGCGACACGTTTACGACCAATTGCTCGACCCGGGTGGAGATCGACAACTACAAAGCGTCATACTTGCGGATGTGACGAGCGCTGTAGGTACCTCGGGAACGGCAATCACGTCGCGCGTTCATTCGCTGAACCGGCCGAACATGGTCAGTGTCGGCACCATCGTGTGGCTTTCCAGTGAACTCATGTTCTTTGCTGGACTGTTTGCGATGTATTTCACGGCGCGCGCCCAAGCTGGTGGAGACTGGCCGCCCGAGCCAACCGAACTCAATTTGGCCCTTGCCGTACCGGTGACGCTGGTGCTGATCGCGTCATCCTTCACCTGCCAGATGGGCGTGTTCGCCGCCGAGCGCGGCGACGTGTTCGGGCTGCGCCGGTGGTATGTGATCACGTTCCTGATGGGCCTGTTCTTCGTACTGGGCCAGGGATACGAGTACATCCACCTGGTGGAGCACGGCACCACCATCCCGGGCAGTGCCTACGGATCGGTCTTCTACCTGGCCACCGGTTTCCACGGACTGCACGTGATCGGCGGTCTGGTTGCCTTCATCTTGCTGCTGGCCCGCACCAAGATGAGTAAGTTCACGCCCGCGCAGGCCACCGCAGCGATCGTCGTCTCGTACTACTGGCACTTCGTCGACATCGTCTGGATTGCGCTGTTCGCCACCATCTACTTTGTCCGATGATCGGCTCGCCAAAGCGTCCGATGATCGACTCGATGAGAAGGGGTTCGATGACCAGCAAGTCGCGCCGACGGCTGCGCCGGCGATTGTCAGCAGGTCTGCTGCTGTTGATCGGCCTGTCAGTCGCAGGTGGTGTTGCGGCCACGCTGACACCTACACCGCAGGTTGCGGTCGCCGACGAATCGCAGTCGGCGCTGCTGCGCACGGGTGAGCAACTGTTCGACACGTCGTGCGTCTCGTGCCACGGCGCCAACCTGCAGGGTGTGCCCGATCGCGGGCCCAGCCTGATCGGCACCGGCGAGGCCGCGGTGTACTTCCAGGTGTCGACGGGGCGGATGCCCGCAATGCGTGGTGAGGCCCAGGCACCGTCCAAGCCGGAACACTTCGACGAGTCGCAGATCGATGCACTCGGCGCCTTCGTGCAGGCCAACGGCGGCGGCCCGACCGTGATCCGCGACGAGAACGGCGCGGTGGCCCAGGAGTCCCTGATGGGGTCCGATGTGGCCCGCGGCGGCGACCTGTTCCGGTTGAACTGCGCGTCCTGCCACAACTTCACCGGCAAGGGCGGCGCGCTGTCCTCCGGTAAGTACGCCCCCGACCTCGGGGACGCCAACCCGCAACAGATCTACACCGCGATGCTGACCGGGCCGCAGAACATGCCCAAGTTCTCCGACCGGCAGTTGTCGCCGGAAGAGAAGCGCGACATCGTCGCCTATGTCCGCGAATCGGCCGAGACGCCCAGCTACGGCGGCTACGGGCTCGGCGGCTTCGGGCCGGCTCCCGAAGGCATGGCGATGTGGATTATCGGAATGGTGGCCGCCATCGGTGTGGCCATGTGGATCGGGGCACGCGCATGAGTCAGGACGACCCGAACAACAAGGGTGATATGAAGGGCACCGACACCCCGGGTCAGACCGGTGTGCCCGGGCAGCCCACCGACGCCGAACTGGCGAACATGTCGCGTGAGGAACTCGTCGACCTCGGCGGCAAGATGGACGGCGTCGAGACCATCTTCAAGGAGCCGCGCTGGCCGGTTCCCGGCACCAAGGCCGAGAAGCGCACCGAACGGATGGTCGCGTACTGGCTTCTGCTGGGCGGGCTTTCGGGCCTGGCGCTGCTGCTGGTCTTCCTGTTCTGGCCGTGGGAGTACAAGCCTTTCGGTTCCGAAGGTGAGTTCCTCTACACGCTGGCCACCCCGCTGTACGGCCTGACCTTCGGTCTGTCGATCCTGTCGATCGGCGTGGGGGCGGTGCTGTTCCAGAAGAAGTTCATCCCCGAGGAGATCTCGGTCCAGGAGCGTCACGACGGGCGCTCCCCCGAGCTGCACCGCAAGACCATCGCGGCCAACCTGACCGACGCCCTGGAGGGCTCGACCGTCAAGCGCCGCAAGCTGATCGGTCTGTCGCTGGGCATCGGCCTGGGTGCATTCGGCGCCGGCACCCTGGTGGCCTTCATCGGCGGGTTGATCAAGAACCCGTGGAAGCCCGTGGTGCCCACCGCCGAAGGCAAGAAGGCCGTGTTGTGGACCTCGGGGTGGACGCCCCGATTCCACGGCGAGACCATCTACCTGGCGCGCGCGACCGGACGTCCCGGCTCGTCGCCGTTCGTCAAGATGCGGCCCGAGGATCTCGATGCCGGTGGCATGGAGACCGTGTTCCCCTGGCGTGAGTCTGACGGCGACGGCACCACCGTCGAGTCCGAGCACCACTTGACCGAGATCGCCATGGGTGTGCGTAACCCGGTGATGCTCATCCGCATCAAGCCGGCCGACATGCCCCGCGTGGTCAAGCGGAAGGGCCAGGAGAGCTTCAACTTCGGTGAGCTGTTCGCCTACACCAAGGTCTGCTCGCACCTGGGCTGCCCGTCGTCGCTGTACGAGCAGCAGACCTACCGCATCCTTTGCCCGTGCCACCAGTCGCAGTTCGACGCGTTGCACTTCGCAAAGCCCATATTCGGTCCGGCTGCGCGCGCGTTGGCGCAGCTGCCCATCACCATCGACAAAGACGGCTACCTCGTCGCCAACGGCGACTTCGTCGAACCCGTCGGACCGGCATTCTGGGAGCGCAAATCATGAGCCCTGACCTTGCCAAGATCGCTGCCGCACAAGGCGATGCGATCGATTCCCGTTACCATCCGTCGGCGGCGGTGCGCCGGCAGCTGAACAAGGTGTTCCCCACCCACTGGTCCTTCCTGCTGGGTGAGATCGCGCTGTACAGCTTCATCGTGCTGCTGATCACCGGTGTCTGGCTGACGCTGTTCTTCGATCCGTCGATGGCACACGTCACCTACGACGGTGTGTACCAACCCCTTCGGGGTGTACAGATGTCGCGGGCCTACGAGTCCGCACTCGACATCAGCTTCGAGGTGCGCGGCGGTCTGTTCGTCCGCCAGATCCACCACTGGGCCGCACTGATGTTCGCCGCGTCGATCATGGTGCACATGGCGCGCATCTTCTTCACCGGTGCGTTCCGCCGTCCGCGTGAGGCCAACTGGGTGATCGGCTCGCTGCTGCTGATCCTGGCGATGTTCGAGGGTTACTTCGGCTACTCGCTGCCCGACGATCTGCTGTCCGGTATCGGTCTGCGTGCCGCGCTGTCGTCGATCACCCTTGGCATGCCGATCATCGGCACCTGGCTGCACTGGGCGCTGTTCGGCGGGGACTTCCCCGGCGAGATCCTGATCCCGCGCCTGTACGCCCTGCACATCCTGTTGATCCCGGGCATCATCCTGGCCCTCATCGGTGCCCACATGGCGCTGGTGTGGTTCCAGAAGCACACCCAGTTCCCCGGCCCCGGCCGCACCGAGACCAACGTGGTCGGTGTGCGCGTCATGCCGGTGTTCGCGGTGAAGTCGGGTGCGTTCTTCGCGATCATCACCGGCGTGCTCGGCCTGATGGGCGGCTTGCTGACGATCAACCCGATCTGGAATCTGGGTCCCTACAAGCCGTCTCAGATCTCGGCCGGTAGCCAGCCCGACTTCTACATGATGTGGACCGAGGGTCTGGCGCGTATTTGGCCGGCCTGGGAGTTCTACCCGTTCGGCCACACCATCCCCGCGGTGGTCTGGGTCGCGTTGATCATGGGCGGCGTGTTCGCGCTGCTGATCGCCTACCCCTTCATCGAGAAGAAGGTCACCGGCGACGACGCGCACCACAACCTGCTGCAGCGTCCGCGCGACGTTCCGGTGCGTACGGCGATCGGTGCCATGGCGATCGCGTTCTACATGGTGCTGACCCTGGCCGCGATGAACGACATCATCGCCCTGAAGTTCCACATCTCGCTGAATGCGACCACCTGGATCGGTCGTATCGGCATGGTGGTGCTGCCGGGCATCGTGTACTACATCGCCTACCGCTGGGCCATTTCGCTGCAGCGCAGTGACCGTGAGGTGCTGGAGCACGGCATCGAGACGGGCATCATCAAGCGCCTGCCGCACGGGGCGTACGTCGAGTTGCACCAGCCGCTGGGACCGGTCGACGATCACGGCCACCCGATCCCGCTGGAGTACCAGGGTGCTGCCCTGCCGAAGCGGATGAACAAGCTCGGCTCGGGTGGTGCACCCGGCACCGGCAGCTTCCTGTTCGCCGATCCGGCCGTCGAGCACGATGCGCTCACCGAGGCGGCCCACGCCTCCGAGCACAAGGCGCTCACCGCGTTGCGGGAGTACCAGGAGCAGGACGGTAACGGGAAGCCCAACGGTCACCACTGACCACTCCCCTACCCTGAACAATCGCCGCAGCTCTCTTCGGAGAGTTGCGGCGATTGTCTTATGTGAGGTGTGCCGGTATTGGTCTAGGGCTGATCTCGGGCTGATCTAAGGCTGACGGTCCACCGAGATTGCAGACAGGGACAAGATTGGCGACGATCTTGTCCCTGCGTGCAATCTCGGTGCTGCCGGACCCTCACGGGAGGTAACAGCCAGAGCAATTCACGCGATCCTGGATCTCAGCTGGGCGGATCCGCCGCACCGCGATCGGCAACGCCGGATGTGGGCAGAAAGAATTGAGAAAGAACTACGCCGAGAGACGGTCGAGCTCGCGCAGCGCCACGATCAGCAGCGCCACGACGCCCGCGGTGACCACACCGACCAGGCCGTAGAGGCACCAGGCCAGCGCATTGCTGCCGGTGGCCATCAGGTAGGTGGCCAGCCCGACGGCCGCGGTCCCGATGCCCAAGGCGCAGGTGACCGCCAAGGTGAACCGCAGCCACACCACCGCGGCCGCGGCGGTCGGCGCCCCGTTGTCTGCGGCGTAACGGCTCATCGAGACCGGTGCGGCGCGGTAACTGCCACCGATGGGACGCGGTGAGCGGGCCGGCGGCTGCGGCCGCCGTCCTGGCTGACGGTTGTCGGCCTGGGCTCGCGCCCGCAGCAACAGCGGCACCGCCGCAGCGATCACCACTACGGACAACCCGATCACGGTGTAGAGCACCCACGGGGTGTCAGCGCCTTCGGAGCCTTGCGGGTGGCTTCGGCCCAAGTCGACAAGGGCGACCACCGCGGCCACCCCGGCTCCCAGGGCAGCGAGCCAGACCGCGGCGCACGCGCCCAGCAAGACCCGGTCGGTGTTCTCGAGTTCGCTGATCGGACTGGTCATCAGCAGGCTGTCTGTGCCGAATTGTTGGCATTGGAGGAAAGCACGGTCCCGTCACTGGCCGTGATCGAGCAGTTCAGCCTGCTGACCAGAAAGAGGCTGGAGGCCTCGACCGAACCCACGTCCGAATTGGAGATCGGCGTCATCGTGAAGGTCCACGGGATATAGACGTTGCGCAGCGTGCGCCGGTTTCCGTTGCCGTCGACATAGGTGATCGTGATGATGTCACCCGGCGCCTTGGTGCCCGTCACCGAATACGTGACCTGACGCGGTCCGGCATGCGTCGTGGTCGTGGTGGGCGGCGGAGTCGTCGTACTCGGAGCCGGCGGCGGGGCCTCACTGGTCGGGGCCGGCGGAGGCGGCGGCGGCTCGGTCACGGTCACCGTCTCGGGCGGCGGCGGAGGCGGCAGCTCCTCCGATGTCGGCGGGGGCGGCGGCGGAGGCGGTGTGGTGGTGGTGATCTCGTCTTGCACCGGCGGCCTCGACGTCGTCGTACTGGGCTTGGGCGTCGCGAGGTTGTCGGTTTCGCTGTCGCGGGTCACCAGCGCAGCCACCGAGGCTACGAGCGCCACCGCTGCGATGATGGCCGTGATACCGACCACCCACGGCCAGCGCGGCGGCGGGGCGGTGTCGACGAGTTCGGTCGCCGGGTCGTAGTCGTCGTAGTCGTAGAGCGCCACGTCGGCGGGCACGTACGGCCCGCTGGTGAACTGCTCGGACTCCGGCGCGGAGTACGCCTGTGAGTAGAACTCCGTCTCACCGGCATCCGCGTCGGCACCCGACACCTGTGTTGCGTCCTCGGGTGCCGAATGCTTTCCGGCTTGCTGATCCGGCACGTCAGAACCGGAGGCACCCGGTTCCGGGGGATTCGGCCCGCTCATCTACGCCTATCCTTCTCGACAACTTCGCTGCCACGCGGATCGAACGGAGCCGTTCGCTGGTGACAGCGCCCCGGCAACATTACCCAACGGGGAGAGGCCGGTCAGTCCGGCGCTGCCGGTGGCGGATGAAGTGACGACCCGATTGTGACCTTGATCAGGCCACAATCGGCACGTCGTCGGACGGGTCAGTGCTTCTCAGGACCCCAGTAGTACTCGAAGACCAGGCCACCGACTGCCATCAGCACCAGGCAGATGCCGGCGACCATCAACCAAGGCAGCCACAGGGCGGTGCCCACCGCAACGACCGAGAAGGCCAGCGCGATCAGGATCGGCCACCAGCTGTGCGGCGAGTAAAAGCCCAGTTCGCCTGCGCCGTCGCTGATCTCGGCGTCCTCATAGTCCTCGGGGCGGGTGTCGAGGCGACGGGCCACGAAGCGGAAGAACGTTCCGGTGATCAGGGTCAGACCGGTGGTGAGCGCCAGGGCGGTGGTACCGGCCCACTCGACGCCACCAGTGGCGAACATCGCCGTCAACACGCCGTACACGACCGCCGACAACGCGAAGAACGCCGTCAGGATCTCGAACAGTCGAGCTTCAATATGCATTGCGTGTAGCCCCTACTTGCTCGCCTGCGGTGCCTGCTCACCGCGTCGGGTGTCGAACGGGTGAGTGGTGATGGCCAGCGGCGGCTGGTTGATTGCCGCCAACGCCTCAGCATTGGTCTTGCCCGCGCTGCGCTGATCGATGTAGGCCTTGAAGTCGTTGGGCTCGACGACCCGGACCTCGAAGTTCATCATCGAGTGGTAGGTGCCGCACATCTCGGTGCAGCGCCCGACGAACGCGCCGGTCTGCTCGATCTTGCTGACCTGGAAGATGTGATCCGAGTGGTTGGCCACCGGCTCGGGCATCACGTCACGCTTGAACAGGAACTCCGGCACCCAGAAGCCGTGGATCACGTCCGCGGAGTTGAGCTGGAATTCGACGCGCTTGCCGACCGGGAGCACCAGAACCGGGATCTCGTTGGAGGTGCCCAGCGTCTCGATCTTGTCGAAGTTCAGGTAGGTGCGATCCTCGGGGTTGAGGCCACGCACAGCGCCGACGCGCTCGTGACCGTGCTCGTCCTTGCCCTCCGGCTTGGAGGTCATCGCGGCCTTGCGCTCCGGATCGGCACCGTCGTAGTCGAACGACCCGTCGGCGAAGTCGATCTTCTGGTAACCGAACTTCCAGTTCCACTGGAAGGCGGTCACGTCGATGACGACCTCGGGGTTGGGATCCTTGTGCAGCATGCGCTCCTGGACCACCACGGTGAAGTAGAACAGCACCGAGATGATGAGGAACGGGATGACCGTCAGGGCCAGCTCGAGCGGCATGTTGTAGCCGAACTGGCGCGGAAGCTCGGTGTCACCCTTCTTCTTCCGGTGGAACGCACTCGACCAGAAGATCAGAGCCCACACGATGGCGCCCACGACGAAGGACGCAATCACGGAGCCGATCCACAGCTCTCGGTTGAGTTTGCCCTCCGGGGTGATACCCGTCGGCCAGCCGAGCGCGAGTGCGTCCTGCCAGCTGCAGCCGCTCAGCAAGAATGCCGAGCCACCCAGGACGATTGACAACAACGCCGCTCGGGCCACCGCCTTAAGCCCGCGAGGTGTCACGTTGGCGCCTCCTAGATCGGTATTTCGCGACCGCGACCGGTCGTTGTTTTGCGAATACTACGCAGCGTAGACCACGCCCGTACACGGGAGCGAAGCGACTGGCGCAACAGCGCGGGTGGTGGTCTACCGAACCCGTCGGATCAGACATACTGGCGCGGTGTGCGGACTGCTCGCCTTGGTAACTGCCCCCTCCCACTCGACCCAGGCTGACGCCTCCCCCAGCCCCATATCGGAAGCCGAATCGCGGCTGGTCGACGCCGTGGCGAACGCTTCGCACCTGATGCGTCACCGCGGTCCCGACGAGCCGGGCACCTGGGCGGACCCGGCCGGCGCCGGAGCGGACGGCTCCGGGGACGGCACCGTGGTGCTCGGCTTCAACCGGCTGTCGATCATCGACATCGCCCACAGCCATCAACCGTTGCGCTGGGGCCCGGCCGATGCGCCGGACCGGTACGTGCTGGTGTTCAACGGCGAGATCTACAACTACCTCGAACTCCGCGAAACGTTGACCGCCGAACACGGTGCGGTGTTTCACACCGACGGTGACGGCGAGGCCATCGTCGCGGCGTACCACCATTGGGGTCCCGACGCGCTGCACCGGCTGCGTGGCATGTTCGCGTTCGCGCTGTGGGACACGAAAGAGCGCGAGTTGTTCTGCGCTCGGGATCCCTTCGGCATCAAACCGCTGTACCTGGCCACCGGCCCGGGCGGGACCGCGGTCGGCAGCGAGAAGAAGTGCCTGCTGGACCTGGCCGGCCTGCTGGGGCTCGACCTGGGCATCGACGAGCGGGCCGTGCAGCACTACACCGTGCTGCAGTACGTGCCCGAACCCGAGACGCTGCACCGCGGGATCCGCCGGTTGGAGTCCGGTAGTTACGCGCGGTTGAAACCCGGTGGGCGCCCCGAGGTGACGCGCTATTTCGTCCCGAAGTTCAACGCCGTGCCGTTCGTCAAGGGCGCCGAGCAGTCCCGCTACGACGAGATCACCGCCGCGCTGGAGGATTCGGTCGCCAAGCACATGCGGGCCGACGTGACGGTCGGTGCGTTCCTGTCCGGCGGGATCGACTCGACGGCGATCGCCGCGTTGGCGATGCGCCACAACCCCCGGCTGATCACGTTCACCACCGGATTCGAGCGCGAGGGCTTCTCCGAGGTGGACGTGGCGGTGGCCTCCGCCGAAGCGATCGGCGCCCGGCACGTCACCAAGGTGGTCAGCGCCGCGGAGTTCGTCGAGGCGCTGCCCGAGATCGTGTGGTACCTCGACGAGCCGGTGGCCGACCCGGCGTTGGTGCCGCTGTTCTTCATCGCCCGTGAGGCGCGTAAGCACGTGAAGGTGGTGCTGTCCGGTGAGGGCGCCGACGAGTTGTTCGGCGGCTACACGATCTATCGGGAACCGTTGTCGCTCAAGCCTTTCGACTATCTCCCCCGGCCGGTGCGCAAGTCGTTGGGCAGGGCGTCCAAGCCGCTGCCGGAAGGGATGCGCGGCAAGAGCCTGCTGCACCGCGGCTCGCTGACGCTGGAGGAGCGCTACTACGGCAACGCCCGCAGTTTCTCCGACGACCAGTTGCGCGCGGTGCTGCCGCGGTTCCGGCCCGACTGGACGCACACCGACGTCACCGCCCCCGTGTACGGCGCGTCGCAGGGCTGGGATCCGGTGGCCCGCATGCAGCACATCGACCTGTTCACCTGGCTGCGGGGCGACATCCTGGTCAAGGCCGACAAGATGACCATGGCCAACTCGCTGGAGTTGCGGGTGCCGTTCCTGGATCCCGAGGTGTTCGCGGTGGCCTCGCGGCTACCGGTCGATCAGAAGATCACCCGCTCGACCACCAAGTACGCATTGCGGCGCGCGCTGGAACCGATCGTCCCGGCGCATGTGTTGAACCGGCCCAAACTGGGCTTCCCGGTGCCGATCCGGCACTGGTTGCGCGCCGGTGAGCTGATGGACTGGGCCTATGCGATGACGGCCTCGTCGGGGGCCGGCCAGTATGTCGACTTGGCTGCGGTGCGCACCATGCTCGATGAGCACCGCAGCGGCGTCAGCGATCACAGCCGCCGGCTGTGGACGGTGTTGATCTTCATGCTGTGGCACGCCATCTTCGTCGAGCACAGCGTGACCCCCCAGATCAAGGAACCGCACTACCCGGTCCAGCTGTAGCCGGGCCGACAGTCCGGCCCGGCCCTGACCGGGGCCGGGTCAGCCGGCCAGCGCCTTGCCGATCTCGGCACCGGCCTCGGCACCGTAGGCGTCGGACAGCCGCTGCACCGCCTCGGCGGCGTCCCAGGTCCATTCCTGCGGGCCCGTCGCCTCCAGCACCAGCACCGCCACCAGGGAGGCCAGCTGGGCGGAGCGTTCCAGGCCCAACCCGGCACTGCGCCCGGTCAGGAAGCCGGCACGGAACGCGTCGCCGATGCCGGTGGGGTCGGCCTGATGCTTCTCGGGCACCACGTCGACGTGCACAAACGTGCCGTCGGAGCTGACCAGGTCGACGCCCTTGGCGCCCAGGGTGGTCACGCGCATACCGATCTGGCTCATCACCTGCGCCTCACTCCACCCGGACTTCTGCAGCAGCAGGTCCCACTCGTAATCGTTGGTGAACAGGTAGGCCGCGCCGTTGATGAGCTTGCGGATCTCCTCACCCGAAAGCCGGGCCAGCTGCTGGGACGGGTCGGCGGCGAAGGCCAGGCCGAGCTTCCGGCACTCCTCGGTGTGCAGGAACATCGCCTCGGGGTCGTTGGCGCCGATGATCACCAGCTCCGGCGTGCCGATCCGCTCGACCAGCGCGGCCAGGGAGATGTTGCGTGCCTCGGACATCGCACCCGGGTAGAACGAGGCGATCTGGGCCATGTCCTCGTCGGTGGTGCAGACGAAACGTGCGGTGTAGGCGGTCTCGGAGATCAGCACACTGCCGCAGTCCACGCCCGCGTTCTGAAGCCAGGTCCGGTATTCGTCGAAATCCTGTCCGGCCGCACCGACGAGGGCGACGTCGCCGCCGAGCGCGCCGATCGCGAACGCCATGTTTCCCGCGACACCGCCACGGTGGATCACCAGATCGTCGACCAGGAAGCTCAGCGACACCTTCTGCAGGTGGTCAGCCAGCAGCTGCTCGGAGAACTTCCCCGGGAACCGCATCAGATGGTCGGTCGCGATGGATCCGGTCACTGCGATGGTCACGAATGTCACCCTTCATTTTGTTAAGTCGGCTACATAAACCCTACTCACGCAGCCCGGTGGCCAGTCTGAGCCACGGTCGCACTTTTCGGGTTGCGCTAACCTGCGTATAACCGTATTCCCGGTCACCGTAGACGGCTGACCCACCTCCAGATCACGCGGGAGCGCCCATAGATGACTGGTTCATACCAGTACCCCGAGCACATTCCGCCCCAGCAGTATCCCGAGCAGATACCGTCCGTTCCTCCGGTCTACCCGGGGACGATGCCGCCGCCTGTTCCATACCCCAGGCGTCGGTGGCCCAAAATCCTGGCGGCAGTGCTGGCGGTGGTCGCGCTGGCAGGCGTGCTGATCGCGGTGTTGACCTCACGAGGCGGCCGTTCTGCGGCGCCGGAGGCGGTCTCGGACGCCAAAGCTCAGGCGGCGATCCAGGAATATCTAGACGCCCTGGTCGAAGGGGATGACGAAACCATCGCGCGCCACACGTTGTGCGGGCTGTACGACGGGGTGAAGGACCGCAAGGCAGATCTCGCGGTGGCCGGCCTGGCCAGCGACGCTTTCCGCAAGCAGTTCAGCCACGTCGAGGTGACCGGCATCGACAAGAACGTGCCGTGGTCCACCACGCAGGCGCAGGTGCTGTTCACCATGAAGGTGGCCCCGGCCAGCGGATCGGCACGCGGGCAGCGCCCCATGGACGAGGAACAACAGGGCGTGGCGCAGCTGCTGGTACAGAGAGACGGAAAGAACGAGCAGGTGCTGGTGTGCTCGTACGTGCTGCGGACCGGCGGTCAGTACTGACCGCCGGTTGTCAGCTCACGTCAGTTGAAGGAGTCGCCGCAGGCGCAGGAGCCGGTGGCGTTGGGGTTGTCGATCGTGAAGCCCTGCTTCTCGATCGAGTCGACGAAGTCGATGGTGGCGCCCTGCACGTACGGAGCGCTCATCCGGTCGACGGTCAGATTGACGCCGCCGAACTCAGCGGTCAGATCACCGTCGAGCGTCCGGTCGTCGAAGAACAGGTTGTAGCGCAGGCCGGCGCAGCCGCCCGGCTGCACCGCGATACGCAGCGCGAGGTCGTCGCGGCCTTCCTGGTCCAGCAGCGCCTTCGCCTTCGACGCCGCGGCGTCCGTCAGGGTCACACCGTGGGTCTCGGTGGAGGTGGCGTCCTGAACAGTCATAGCTCTCCCTAAGCATCCCTGGGCATCTCTGATGCCGGTACAGCTGAAGTACGTCGCAAACACGTGGAGGAAACCGCGCGTCTACTACCTCAACGGTACCTTGTTCCGCCGCTATTCCCGACTTATCCACAGGCCGGGGCATGTGGCCAGCACACATTCGACGGGCAGTAACCTGGCTGGCGTGAAGCTGCTGGGCCGTAAGAAGGACAACGAAGGCGAACCTGCCGGGACCGACGAGGTCACGGGCACCGTGTCCGCCGAATCGACTTCCGCATCATCGTCGCCGGCAGGCGGCACCGCGCCCAAGGGCAGGCCGACACCCAAACGCAGCGAGGCCACCAAGCGACGCGGGCCGGTTGCCCCCGCTCCCCTGACCGCCGCCGAGGCGCGGCAGCGTCGCAAGGAACTGCGTGGGCCCAAGCTGTCGAAGGAAGAGCGCAAGATCGAGCGGATCACCCGTCGCGCCGACATGGCCGACCGCCGCGAGAAGATGATGGCCGGCGACGAGGCCTATCTGCTGCCGCGGGACAAGGGCCCGGTGCGCCGCTATGTCCGCAACATCGTCGACGCCCGTCGCAACGTGCTGGGCCTGTTCATGCCGGCCGCGCTGGCGATGATCTTCTTCATGCTCGCGCTGCCCTCGCTGAAGTTCCAGCAGATCCTGTCCTACGCCATGCTGATCCTGGTGGTCATCATGCTCATCGACGGACTGATCGTGGGCCGCAAGGTCAACCGCATGGTGGACGAGAAGTTCCCCGACAACACCGAAAGTGGTTTCAAACTCGGGCTTTACGCGGCCAGCCGGGCGTCGCAGCTGCGCCGCATGCGCGCGCCGCGACCGATGGTCAACCGCGGCGACAAGATCTCTTGATGGCCGTTGGGGCGGCCTGAGGCGTGCGGACCCTGGTGCTCGGCGGTATCCGGTCGGGAAAATCACAGTGGGCCGAGGCGGCCGTGACGGACGCGGCCGGGGACCACGTGCCCGTGCGATACCTGGCCACCGGCCCGGCCGTAGACAGCGACGGATCCTGGGCTCAGCGCGTGCGCGCACATCAGGTCCGCCGGCCGGCGCACTGGCGCACCGTGGAGACCACCGACCTGGCGACTGACCTGGCCGGTGATCCCGATACCGCGACGCTTGTCGACGACATCGGCGGTTGGCTGACAACGGCCATGGACCGCCTCGGCGCCTGGGCGGGAGCACCGGTGCACGACGAGGTGGATGCACTTCTGGAGGCGGTCGAGGCATTCGCCGCTCCCCTGGTCCTGGTCAGTCCCGAGGTCGGGCTCACCGTGGTGCCCGCCACCGAGGCGGGCCGCCGGTTCGCCGACGAATTGGGCACGGTCAACCAACGCCTGGCCGCGGTGTGCGACCGGGTGGTACTGGTGGTGGCCGGCCAGCCGCTCACGGTGAAGGAGCCGTCATGACCGAATTCGATGCGTCCTTCGCCCCGATCGCCGAGCCGGATCCCGAGGTGGCCGCCAGCGCACGGGCCCGGCAGGCGCTGCTGACCAAACCGCCCGGCTCGTTGGGCCGGCTCGAAGATCTCTCGGTCTGGGCGGCCGCCTGCCAGGGCGTGTGTCCACCGCGCGCCCTCACCCGGCCCCGGGTGGTGGTCTTCGCCGCCGACCATGGGGTCACGGCGGCGGGCGTCTCGGCGTTCCCCTCGGCGGTGACCGGGCAGATGGTGGCCAACTTCGACGCCGGCGGTGCCGCGATCAACGTCATCGCCGAGGTGGCCGGGGCGTCCGTACGGGTGGTCGACATCGCCGTCGACTGCGACGAGCCACTGTCTGCCGCGATCGGCGCGCACAAGGTCCGGCGCAGCTCGGGCAACATCGCCGTCGAGGATGCGCTCAGCCGCGAAGACGCGCTGGCTGCACTCACCGCGGGGCGCCGGATCGCCGACGACGAGGTGGACGGCGGCGCCGACCTGCTCATCGCAGGCGATATGGGTATCGGAAACACCACGGCGGCAACGACTCTGGTGGCCGCGCTGACCGGGGCCGAACCGGTGGTGGCGGTGGGCCGCGGCACCGGGATCGACGATCCCGGGTGGATGCGTAAGGCCGCCGCGGTGCGCGATGCGCTCTACCGGGCACGGGATGTGACGCGCGATCCGTTGGGTCTGCTGCAGGTATGCGGCGGTGCCGATCTGGCCGCGATGGCGGGTTTTCTGGCCCAGGCAGCGCTGCGACGCACCCCGGTGTTGCTCGACGGTCTGGTGGTGACGGCCGCGGCCCTGGTGGCCGAACAGTTGGCACCGGGCGCACGGGCGTGGTGGCAGGCCGGTCACCGGTCGACCGAACCAGCCCACAGTCTGGCGCTGTCGCACCTGGGGCTGGAGCCGATCGTCGACCTCGACATGCGCCTGGGCGAAGGCACCGGCGCGGCGGTGGCGCTGCCCATCGTGCGGGCCGCGATCGCCACGCTGGCCTCGATGGCCACCTTCGCCGAAGCCGCAGTAGCCGGACCGCCTGAATCAACACCATGATCACCGCGCTCGGCGGGGCCTTCGCGTTCGGCACGGTGCTGCCGGTGCGCACCTCGGCCGGCATCGGTCGGGGCGCGCTGACCGCGCTGCCGGTGGTGGGCCTGATACTCGGCGCGCTGGCGGCGGCGGTGGTGGCCGGTGGCCAGTGGGCCTTCGGCACCGGCACTGCACTTCCCGGTCTGCTGGCCGTGGCCGTCCTGTTGCTGGTCACCCGTGGACTGCACATCGACGGGTTTTGCGACACCGTTGACGGCCTGGGTTGTTACGGCCCGCCGGAGCGGGCACTTACGGTCATGCGCGAGGGGTCCGCCGGGCCGTTCGGTGTGGCTGCGACGATCATCGTGATCGGTTGCCAGGCAATGACTTTCCATCAGATCAGCGCCGTTGCCACCGTAGTCGCCGTCGCCGCGGGACGGGTCGCGGCGGTGGCCGCATGCCGACGGTCGGTGCCGGCAGCGGCAGGTAGCTCACTCGGCGGTGCGGTGGCAGGCACCCAGCCGGTTGCGGTGGTGATCGCCTGGCTGGTCGTGGTCGCGGCGCTCGCCGCCTGGGCGGGGCCGCGGGTGTGGCAGGGCCCGGTGGTGGTCCTGGTCGCGGTGGGCGCTTCGGTGCTCTTGGTCGCCCACTGCGTGCGCCGGTTCGGCGGCATCACCGGCGATGTCCTCGGCGCCGCAGTCGAGGTGACGACGACGTTGACCGCGCTGGGGCTGGCGGTCGGCTAGTTCAGCCGGGCCATCCAACCGTGCGTGTCGGCGAAGGTGCCGCGCTGGATCCCGGTCAGGGTGTCGCGCAGCGCCATCGTGATCTCGCCGGGTTGCCCGTCGGCGATGGTGAACTCCTCCGGCGAATCGGAATTGCCGTACTTCACCTTCGACACCGGGGTGATCACCGCGGCGGTGCCACACGCGAACACCTCGGTGATCTCGCCCGCGGCGGCCTTCTTCTGCCATTCGTCGACGTCGATCTTGCGTTCCTCGACGGCGAAGCCGGCATCGGTGGCCAACTGCAACAAGGAATCTCGCGTGATGCCCGGCAACAGCGAGCCGGACAGCTCAGGGGTGACGAGCCGGGCTGAGCCACCGCTGCCGAACACGAAGAACAGGTTCATCCCGCCCATCTCTTCGACGTAGCGGCGTTCGAGCGCGTCCAACCACACCACCTGATCGCAGCCGTTCTCGGCGGCTTGGGCCTGCGCCAGCAGCGAGGCCGCGTAGTTGCCGCCGAACTTGGCCGCACCGGTGCCCCCGGGTGAGGCCCGCACGTACTCGTGCGACAGCCACACACTGACCGGCTTGACGCCGCCCTTGAAGTAGGCCCCGGCCGGGGAGCCGATGACCAGGTAGCGGTACTCGTTGGCCGGACGCACGCCGAGCCCGGGCTCGGTGGCGATCACGAACGGTCGCAGATACAGCGACTCCTCGCCGCCGGCGGCGGGCACCCACTTCTCGTCGACCGCGATGAGCCGGCGCAGCGAATCGATGAACACGTCCTCGGGCAGTTCCGGGATGGCCAACCGCCGCGACGAGGCACGCAACCGCGCCGCGTTGGATTCCGGCCGGAACGACACGATCGAGCCGTCGGCCCAGCGGTACGCCTTGAGCCCCTCGAACACTTCCTGCGCGTAGTGCAGCACGATGGCCGACGGATCGAGCTCGATCGGCCCATACGGGATCACCCGCGGGTCGTGCCAGCCCTGACCGTCGGTGTAGTCGATGGCCACCATGTGGTCGGTGTGGTACTTGCCGAAACCGGGGTTGGCCAGAATGGATTCGCGTACCGCATCGGTCGCCGGATTCGCGTTGGCAGAAACCGTGAACTCGAGCTGGCCGCTAGTCATGCAGCGATTGTATCGCCCGAGCGCCAGCCGATTTACCCGCGGGAGCGGGGCCTCAGCGGGTGTGCGGGGTCACGAACGGTGGCTTGACCACCTCGCATTCGACGGCGCGGCCGCGCACGTCGACGCTCACCCGCTGCCCGTCGGCGATGTCGTGGTCGGTGTCGATGAGGGCCAGCGCGATACCGACTTTCAGGGTGGGCGAGAACGTCCCCGACGTCGTGGTGCCGATCCGGACGTCCTCCGTTACCCCAGGACCCAGCACCGCGAGATCCGCACGCAACACCCCGCGACCGACCGCCTTCAGCCCGCGCAACACCCGGGCCGGCCCGGCCTCCTTCTCGGCCAGTAGTGCCTCGCGTCCCCAGAAGGCGTCCTTCTTCCACCCGACCGCCCAACCGGTGCGGGCCTGCAGCGGCGAGATGTCCAGCGACAGCTCGTGGCCGTGCAGCGGATAGCCCATCTCGGTGCGCAGCGTGTCACGGGCGCCCAGGCCCGCGGGTTCTCCCCCGGCCTCGCGCACCGCCGCCAGCAGCGCGTCGAACACCACGCCGGCGCGGTCCCAAGCCGGCAGCAGCTCATAGCCATGCTCGCCGGTGTAGCCCGTACGGCAGACCCGAACGAAGACGCCGTCGTATTCGGCGTCGGCATACCCCATGTAGTCCATCTCGGTGGGCAACCCGAGCGCGGCGAGCACCTCGGCGGATTTCGGCCCCTGCACAGCCAGGACCGCATAGGACCGGTGCTCGTCGGTGATGGTCAACCCGTCCGGGGCGTGCTTGCGCAGTTCGGCGACCACGGCCGCGGTGTTGGCGGCGTTGGGCACCAGGAAGATCTCGTCGTCGGAGACGTAGTAGGCGATCAGGTCATCAATAACCCCCGCCACGCCTCCGTTGTCTTTGCAGCACAGCGTGTACTGCGCCTTGCCGGGGCCGATCCGGTTCAGGTCGTTGGTGAGGGCCGAGTTCACGTAGGCCGCCGCACCGGGTCCTTTGACCAGCGCCTTGCCGAGGTGACTCACGTCGAACAGGCCGACGGCATCGCGGGTGGCGTTGTGCTCGGCGACGGTCCCGGCGTACGACACCGGCATCAACCAGCCGCCGAATTCGGCGAAGCTGGCGCCCAGTTCGCGGTGGCGGTCTTCCAGGGGTCCGTGCAGCAGGTCGTCACTCACGAGATCACCCTAAACCGCGGGCCGGACCGGGCCGTCGGACTGCACACTTGTCTGGTGGTCGATTTCGATGCCCTTGAGGCCGCCGGGATCGCCGGCGCCCGGGCGCGGGCCGGCCTGATCGAGTATCTGGACGGGCTCGGTTTCACCGCGGAGGAGATGGTGGAGGCCGAGAAGCGCGGCCGGCTGTTCGGGCTGGCCGGAGACACGCTGCAGCGGTCCGGCCCGCCGGCCTACAGCCTGCGGACGGCTGCCGACGCGCTAAGGCTGCCGCTGGACGACGTCACGCACTTCTGGTCAGTGCTCGGGCTCACGGCCGCCGATCCCGATCAGCGGACGCTGAGCGAGGCGGACGTCGAGGCGCTGGCGACGTGCGCCGCGATGAGGGACGGACTGGGCGACGACGCGGCAGCCGGCCTGCTGCGGGTGGTCGGTGCGGCCATGGCCCGACTGGCCGAGGCCGAATCCGCGGTAGTTCGCACCGGCCGGCCCGATCTCTGGATCACCCACAGCCACGACGAGCTCACCACGGCGCGGACCTACCACGCGGTCGCCCAGCTAATCCCCCGCATCGGCACGATGATCGACGCGGTGCACCGGCACCATCTGTCCGGCGCGCGAACATACTTCGAGGGTGTCCAGCCTGACCCGTCGGCCACCGTCGTGTGCGGTGTCGGATTCGTCGACCTGTCCGGTTTCACCGCACTGACCCAGCTGCTGACGCCCGCCGAGTTGTCGATGCTGCTCAGCGAGTTCAGCGCCACCGTCACCGACGTCGTCCAGACCGACGGCGGCCGGGTGGTGAAGTTCATCGGCGACGCGGTGATGTGGGTCAGCGCCACCCCGCAATTGCTGGCCCAGGCCGCGGCCGACCTGATCAACCATCCCCGTGCCCGCGAGAGCGGGATGGGTGTGCGCGCGGGCCTGGCGTTCGGCGCGATGCTGGCAATCAACGGGGACTACTTCGGCAGCCCGGTCAACCTGTCCGCACGGCTGGTCGCCGCGGCCCGGCCGGGCCAGATCCTGGCTGACGCCGGATTGCGCGACGAGCTGCCCGACTGGCCGGCCGTCGAGCAGGACCCGTTGACGCTCAAGGGTTTCAATGCACCGGTCCTGGCCTACGATCTACAGCGGGCGCCGCCTACCGCATGAGCCGCGGTTGGCGTGGCTAGGCTGAGGCCTGTGAGTCCTGCAGATCCCGGTTACCAGACACCCACCGTCACCGTCAGCTCCTCGCTGCCCCGCGAGGGGGTGGCCGAGGCCGTCCTCGTCATCGGCGTCGTCAGTGACGAGGCGGGCCCGAAGATCCTGTCGCCACAGCCCTACCTCGACGACGAGGCGGTGGCGGCAGTCGAATCCGGCCTGCAGGCGCTGGGCGCCACCGGCGGTGAAGGCCAGACGCATCGGCTGGTCGTCGCCTCGCTTCCGGTGGCCAGCGTGCTCACCGTGGGTCTGGGCAAGCCGCGCGACGAGTGGCCCGCCGACGTGATCCGCCGGGCCGCCGGTACCGCCGCGCGCGCCCTCGACAAGGTCGCCACGGTGGTGACGTCGCTGTCGGCGATCGATCCCGAGGCCGCCGTCGAGGGCCTGATCCTGGGCGCCTACCGCTTCGACGACTTCCGCAGCGAAAAGACCGCGCCCAAGGATTCCGGCCAGACCGCCATCACCGCGCTGACGGCCGACGAGAATGCCGAGCAGTCCGTGCAGCGGGCAGTCGATGTGGCGTCGGCGGTCGCGACGGCCCGGGACTTCGTGAACACTCCCCCCAGCCATCTCTTCCCGGCTGAATTCGCCGATCGGGCAAAGGCTTTGGGTGAAGCGGCCGGTCTCGAGGTCGAGGTGCTCGATGACGAGGCCCTGGCCGAGGCCGGGTACGGCGGCATCGTCGGGGTGGGCAAGGGATCCTCCCGGCCGCCGCGCCTGGTCCGGTTGATCCATCGTGGCGGTGCGGGCACCAAGAGGGTCGCGCTCGTCGGCAAGGGCATCACGTTCGACACCGGCGGCATCTCGATCAAGCCGGCCGCCAACATGCACCACATGACGTCCGACATGGGCGGCGCGGCGGCGGTCATCGCGACCGTGGTGCTGGCCGCCAAGCAGAAGTTGCCGATCGAGGTGATCGCGACCGTGCCGATGGCCGAGAACATGCCGTCGTCGACCGCGCAGCGTCCCGGCGATGTGCTGACCCAGTACGGCGGGATCACGGTCGAGGTGCTCAACACCGACGCCGAGGGCCGGCTGATCCTGGCCGACGCGATCGTGCGGGCCTGCGAGGACGACCCGGACTACCTGATCGAGACCTCGACGCTGACGGGCGCGCAGACAGTCGCGCTGGGTGCCCGCACGCCCGGGGTGATGGGCAGCGACGAGTTCCGCGACCGGGTCGCGACGCTGTCGCAGTCCGTGGGCGAAAACGGTTGGGCCATGCCACTTCCCGAGGAGCTCAAGGATGAGCTCAAGTCCACGGTGGCCGATTTGGCCAACGTCAGCGGATCCCGCTTCGCCGGGATGCTGGTGGCGGGCACCTACCTGCGTGAGTTCGTCGCCGACGGGGTCCAGTGGGCGCACATCGACATCGCCGCACCGGCCTACAACACCGGCGGCCCGTGGGGTTACACCCCCAAGGGTGGCACCGGTGTGCCGACGCGGACGATGTTCGCCGTGTTGGAGGATATAGCCGCGAACGGCTGATTGAGCTTGAGCCGTGAACGGCTGATCCCATGCCCCCGCCGAATGTGAACACGATGGCGCGATATCTCGGCAATCTCGCCATCGTGTTCACGTTGGGCGTAGGTCTCGTCGGGTGCGCGGAATCGTCGGACACCGCAAGCCCCGCTTCCTCGAGGGCACCGTCGCCGACGACCACCACGCAGCCCTCCCCCGGCGGCGCGCAGCCGCGGCTCGCGACAGACCCGGCGCAACTGGCGGACGATCTGGTATCCGACGAGCGGGCCCTGCGCAATCGGTCGACGCCGGAGCCTGCGCTCACCCAAGCTGCCCGGCGTCAGCAGGTGGCCTACCGGGCCATCGGCCGCCATCCTGAGTGGGACGGCATCATCCGGCCGCGTATCCCCGCCGATCTGATCGCGTTCTACGACCACAACGTCGACGCGCGGCGGCAGCTCGCCACGCTGGCCGAACCGCGAGACACGTTGCCCGCCTGGCGCATCGAACCGCCGCCGCCGGCCGAACTGCTGCTTGATTGTTACCGCGAGACCGAGGCAGCCTCCGGCGTGGGCTGGAACTACCTGGCCGCGATCAACCTGATCGAAACGCATTTCGGCAGCGTGCGAGGAACCAGCCTCGCCGGGGCGCAGGGGCCGATGCAATTCATGCCCTCCACGTTCGCGGCCTACGGCGCGGGCGGCGACATCAACGCGCCCCGCGACAGCATCCTGGCGGCCGGTCGTTACCTGGCCGCCAACGGATTTGCCAACGATCCGGACCATGCCCTGTTCCGGTACAACAACGCCGACGCGTACGTGCGTGCGGTCCACGCCTACGCCGCGGCGCTCGCAGCCGATCCGGCGGCGTTCGGCGCGTTCTACCGTTGGGACGTCTACTACGTGACCACTGCCGGCGACGTCCTGCTGCCGATCGGGTATGCGACCGAATCACCCATTCCGGTAGGCGAATACCTCGCCACCCATCCGCAGTAGCGGCTAGAGCGACCCGGACCGCGCCACCCGGCGCAGTGCCGAGGGCACGAGCCGCGCCAGCCCATAGGCCGCATAGGCCTCGGGGGTGACGGGGCGGATCGCCTGATCCTTGACGACGGCGGCGACGATGGCCTTGGCCACCTTCTCCGGACCGTAGCGCCGCGCGGCGAAGGCCTTCTTGGTCCTGGCCCGCAACTGGTCGATCTGGCCCTGCTGCTCGGCCGGGACGTCGAAGCGGGTGGTGTCGATAATGTTCGTGTCGACGACGCCCGGGCAGATCGTGGTCAAACCGATTCCGGCCGAATCCAATTCGGCACGCAGGCAGTCCGAGAACATGAACACCGCCGCCTTGCTGGTGGCGTAGGCGTTCATCGACGCCGACGGTGAATAGGCGGCCATCGACGCCACGTTGACGATGTGGCCGCCGGTGCCGCGCTCGACGAGACGCCGGGCGAAAGACCGGCAGCAGTTCACCACACCGCCGAAGTTCACCTCCAGCACGCGGTCGTACTGATCGGCGGGGGTGTCGAGGAATTTTCCCCCATGGCCGATGCCGGCGTTGTTGACCACCACGTCGGGCACGCCGTGGGTGATGCAGACCTGTTCGACGAAGGCCTCGACCGCCTCGGCGTCGGCCACGTCGAGCTGGTAGGCGTGTGCCACGCCGCCGGCCGCGATGATCTCGTCAACTGTGGCCGCTGCGGCATCTTTGTCGATGTCGCTGACCACCAGTTCGGCACCCTGGGCCGCGAACGCCAGCGCGGTGGCCCGGCCGATGCCGCTGCCCGCCCCGGTCACGGAAACCAGTGTGTCGCCGAAGGGTTCGCGGGCCCGCCCGATCTGTGCGCGGCGCAATGCGCGGGCCGCCGGGGCCCCCTCGATGTGGTCGATCAGCTCGGCCGTCGCGTTGGCGATGGCACGCCAATGCGAGAACGGTGCCCAGTGACCGGCTTTGAGGTCGCGGCGCCACAGCAGCGGCACCCAGGTGGATTCCTCGTCGTAGCCGTGGCCTCGCACCACCGGGTCGTGGTCGTTGCAGATCAACTGCACCGGCACTGTCACGTAGTGATCTTTGCGCAGCGTGGTGAACGATCGGATTGCGTTGGCGGGGTAGATCTTCAGCGAGTTCGCCGCATCGGTGTCGAGTGTCTCGGACTGGTACTTGGGGCCGGGGGTGTCGATGGCCTGCAGTCGACGCGCAGCCCCACGGCGCATCAGAGCCGGCGCGATCACCGGCACCGAGAACGGGATCCAGTAGCTGAACCGCGAGGCCAGATCCAGCGCCCTGGCGAACTGGATGGGCCGGTACGGCCGGGCCAACCGACGGCGCACGAACGACCCGTAATGGTCGGTGCTGGGACCCGACACCGAGGTGAAGGACGCCACCCGCTCGGCAGCACCCGGGCGGCTGAGGTACTCCCATGCCCCCACCGATCCCCAGTCGTGCGCCAGCAGGTGGACCGGACGGTCGGGGCTGACCGCGTCGATGACCGCGGACAGGTCATCGGCGAAGCGGTCCATGCGATAGGCGGCGACGCGTTTGGGTACATCCGAGGCGCCGGCACCGCGGTTGTCGTAACGGACGATGCGGTAGCGGTCGCCCAGTTCGCCCGTCACCCCGTTCCACAACACGTGCGAGTCGGGCCATCCGTGGGCCATCACCAACGTGGGGCGCTCCCGATCCCCTTGTTCGTAAACCGCGATACGGGTCCCGTCCGAGCTGACGACGAAGCGCTGCATGTCCACCCCTCCACGAGGTAACTGTGACTAACAGTATCCAATACCTCAGGTATCGGCTGTCTTGACTCTAACGGTCGTCGAGCTCCTGCCGCAGCGCGCGTTGCCGTTCGATGCGTCGCCGCGCGTCGTAGTCGCGCATGCGTTGGGGATAACCGACCTTCTGCACGTCGTAGACCGGGATCTGCAGCCGGTCACTGAGGCGACGCGCGCCGGCCTCACCTCCGGCGCGGCGCCGGGTCCACTCCCCGTCGGCGGCGACGAGGACGACGGTCACCTCGGTGACGGTGGTCCGGGGCTCGACGAATGCCTCGACGCCGACGTGATCGGCCACCCACTGCTGCAGATATCGCAGATCCTCAGCCCGATCTCCGCCGGATCGGCGCGCCGGGCGACCGCGGCGAAACGCGTCGAACAGCCCCAACGCAACACTCTCCTCAATTCTGCGGAAGTTCGGCGAACTGCCCTGCACACCTACATCCGATAGTGCCAGAGCTCGCGGTAACCCTGAGTGCGTGCGAATGGTGCTGCAGTGACAGGATGGTTCCGACAATCCAGTTAGGTGCCGCACCCAGTGCACCCAGCTGTGGTAAGCCAGAGTTCGAGTCGTCACATGACCGTCTGAGGAGTCAATACACATGGCCATCTCCGTCCAGATGCCCGCGCTAGGTGAGAGCGTCACTGAAGGGACCGTCACCCGTTGGCTTAAACAGGAGGGCGACACCGTCGAACTCGACGAGCCGCTGCTGGAGGTGTCCACGGACAAGGTCGACACCGAGATCCCGTCCCCGGCCGCCGGCGTCTTGACCAAGATCGTCGCCCAGGAGGACGACACCGTCGAGATCGGCGGGGAGCTCGCAGTCATCGGCGAGGCCGGCGAATCGTCGGGGGCGTCGGCGTCCGCAGAGCCGGAATCCAAGCCCGAGCCCGAGCCCGAACCGCAGGCCACCCAGCCGTCGGCCGCTCCGTCCGAGTCCCCCGCGCCGGAGCCTGCCGCCCCGGCCAAGCCGGCCGCGTCGGGATCGGCCACCACGGTCACCATGCCCGAGTTGGGCGAGTCGGTCACCGAGGGCACCGTCACCCGGTGGCTCAAGAAGGTCGGTGACTCCGTCGGCGTGGACGAGCCGCTGGTGGAGGTGTCCACCGACAAGGTCGACACCGAGATTCCGTCCCCGGTTGCCGGCACCCTGCTGGAGATCACCGCCGAAGAGGACGACACCGTCGCCGTCGGTGGCGAGCTCGCCAAGATCGGGGAGGCCGGTGCGGCCCAGGAGCCGGCTCCCGAGCCCAAGCCCGAACCGAAATCCGAGCCGAAGCCGGAACCCAAGCCCGAACCGAAGCCGGAGCCGAAGCCCGAGCCCAAGCCGGAGCCCAAGGCCGAGCCCAAGCCCGAACCCAAGGCCGAGCCCGCCGCAGCCGGTGACGGCTCGCCGTATGTCACGCCGCTGGTGCGGAAGTTGGCCTCGGAGAACGGCGTCGACCTCGCCCAGGTGAAGGGCACCGGCGTCGGTGGTCGTATCCGCAAGCAGGATGTGCTGGCCGCCGCGGAAGCGAAGAAGGCTCCCCCGGCCGCGTCGGCGCCCGCCGCTGCGGCCCCTGCCGCCGCCGCACCCGCGGCCTCGGCCACGCCGGCCCCGGCGCTGGCGCATCTGCGCGGAACCACGCAGAAGGCCAACCGAATTCGCCAGATCACGGCCAAGAAGACGCGCGAATCCCTGCAGGCGACGGCGCAGCTGACGCAGACCCACGAGGTCGACATGACCAAGATCGTGGCGTTGCGTGCCCGGGCGAAGGCCGACTTCGCCGAGCGCGAGGGGGTCAACCTCACGTATCTGCCGTTCATCGCCCGCGCCGTCATCGATGCGCTCAAGGCGCACCCGAACGTCAACGCCAGCTACAACGAGGACACCAAGGAGATCACCTACTACGACGCCGAGCACCTCGGCTTCGCGGTCGACACCGAACAGGGTCTGCTCTCCCCGGTGATCCACAACGCCGGTGACCTGTCGCTGGGCGGGCTGGCGCGCGCCATCTCCGACATCGCGGCCCGTGCCCGGTCGGGCAACCTCAAGCCCGACGAGCTGGCCGGTGGCACGTTCACGATCACCAACATCGGCAGCCAGGGTGCGCTGTTCGACACGCCCATCCTGGTGCCGCCGCAGGCGGCGATGCTGGGCACCGGCGCGATCGTCAAGCGCCCGCGGGTGATCTCCGATGAGTACGGCAACGAGTCGATCGGTGTGCGGTCGGTGTGCTACCTGCCGCTGACCTACGACCACCGACTGATCGACGGCGCCGACGCCGGCCGATTCGTGACCACCATCAAGCGCCGGCTCGAAGAAGGTGCATTCGAGGCCGACCTCGGGCTGTAAGGGCCGTTAGGAGGGGCTCCCCACTGTGGCGGACGCCGTCATCGCGATAGCGGGATCGTCCGGTCTGATCGGTTCGGCGCTGGTTGCCGCACTGCGCGCCGCCGATCACCGGGTTCTCCGAATCGTTCGCCGGGCACCGTCGAACGGCGACGAGTTGTTCTGGAACCCCGATACCGGAGAGTTCGATGCCGACGCCATCCGCGGCGTGCACGCGGTGGTGAACCTCTGCGGCGTCGGGGTCGGCGACAAGCGGTGGTCGGGCGCGTTCAAACAGAGCCTGCGCGACAGCCGCATCGGGCCCACCGAGGTGCTCGCCGGCGCCGTCGCCGACGCCGGGGTACCGGTCCTGGTCAACGCCAGTGCCGTCGGCTACTACGGCGATACCCGCGGTCGGGTGACCGACGAGACCGCACCCGAGGGACAAGGTTTCCTGGCCCGGCTGTGCGCGGACTGGGAGGCGGCCACCGCTGGGGCCGTGGCCGCCGGCGCCCGGGTGGTGCTGCTGCGCACCGGTCTGGTGATGTCGCCCTCCGGCGGCATGGTGAGCCGCCTCAAGCCGCTGTTCTCGCTGGGCCTGGGCGCGCGGTTGGGCAACGGCCGGCAGTACGTTCCGTGGATCAGTCTGGAGGACGAGGTCCGTGCCGTGCTGTTTGCGATCTCGAACGAAAGTCTCTCGGGCCCGGTCAATCTCACCGGCCCCGCGCCGGTCACCAACGCCGAGTTCACCGCGGCGCTGGGCCGGGCGGTCAACCGGCCCGCTCCGGCGATCGTGCCGGGTTTCGCCTTGCGTGCCCTGGTCGGCGAGATCGCCGATGAGGGCCTGCTGGTGGGCCAGCGGGCGATCCCGGCCGCATTGGAGCGCGCCGGTTTTACTTTCCACCACAACACCGTGGGTGAGGCGCTGGCGTACGCCACCGCACCCAAAGACGCATGACCCGGGTCGCCGCGCAGCGGGGGCGTACGGTCGAGCCTGTGACGTCCATCCGCTCAAGCGCCGGGCCGGTCGAGGTGCGGCGGATGGGCGTGATCAAATACCAGGACGCTTGGGCGCTGCAGCGTGAGATCGCCGACGCCAGAGTCGCCGGCGGGCCCGACACCCTGTTGCTGCTGCAACACCCCGCGGTGTACACCGCCGGCAAGCGCACCGAGCCGCACGAACGCCCGGTGGACGGCACACCCGTCGTCGACACCGACCGCGGCGGCAAGATCACCTGGCACGGTCCCGGCCAACTGGTGGGCTACCCCATCATCGGGCTGACCGAGCCGCTGGATGTGGTGAATTTCGTTCGGCGCCTTGAGGAAGCACTCATCCGGGTATGCGCAGACCTCGGTCTGAAGACCGGCCGGGTCGAGGGACGCTCCGGGGTCTGGGTGCCAGGCGATGAACTGCAGCCGGCCCGCAAGGTCGCCGCGATCGGTATCCGGGTATCCCGCGCCACGACTCTGCACGGCTTCGCACTGAACTGTGATTGCGACCTGTCCGCGTACTCCTCGATCGTGCCGTGCGGCATCGCCGATGCGGGAGTCACGTCGCTGACGGCCGAGTTGGGCCGTCACATCACGGTCGAGAACGTCACCGATCGCGTCGCCGCCGCGGTGTGTGACGCGCTCGACGGCCGTCTCGAAGTTGCCCTGAACGTAGGATGAATCTGTGAGTGTCGTTCCAGAAGGTCGAAAGCTGCTGCGTCTGGAAGTGCGGAACGCGCAGACGCCCATCGAACGCAAGCCACCGTGGATCAAGACGCGGGCCAAGATGGGGCCCGAGTACACCGAGCTGAAGGGTCTGGTGCGACGCGAAGGCCTGCACACGGTGTGCGAGGAGGCCGGCTGCCCCAACATCTTCGAATGCTGGGAGGACCGGGAGGCGACGTTCCTGATCGGTGGCGAGCAGTGCACCCGCCGCTGCGACTTCTGCCAAATCGACACCGGCAAGCCGGCCGAGCTGGACCGTGACGAACCGCGCCGGGTGGCCGAGAGCGTGCAGGCGATGGGCTTGCGTTACTCCACCGTCACCGGGGTGGCCCGCGACGACCTGCCCGACGGCGGAGCCTGGCTGTATGCCGAGACCGTGCGCTACATCAAGCGGCTCAACCCGAACACCGGCGTGGAGCTGCTGGCGCCGGACTTCAACGGCAACCCCGACCAGCTCGAGGAAGTGTTCGAGTCACGCCCGGAGGTGTTCGCGCACAACGTCGAAACGGTGCCGCGCATATTCAAGCGCATTCGTCCGGCCTTCCGTTACGAGCGCAGCCTGGACGTCATCACCGCGGCCCGCAACTTCGGCCTGGTCACCAAGTCGAACCTGATCCTCGGCATGGGCGAGACCATCGACGAGGTGCAGACGGCATTGCAGGACCTCCACGAGGCCGGCTGCGACATCGTCACCATCACCCAATACCTGCGGCCGTCACCGCGGCATCACCCGGTCGAACGCTGGGTGCATCCCGACGAGTTCGTGGAGTTGTCGAGCTACGCCGAGGGCCTGGGATTCGCCGGCGTCCTGGCCGGACCGCTGGTGCGTTCGTCGTACCGTGCGGGCCGGCTCTATGCGCAGGCCGCACGGGTTCGGTTCGCGGATCGTCCCCCCGTATCCTGAAGTAATGGCGAAAACCCGCACTGCCGCAGAAACGAAAGCGGCAAAGGCCGAGGCGAAGGCTGCCCGTAAGGCGGCCTCCAAGCAGCGGCGTAGTCAACTGTGGCAGGCATTCCAGATGCAGCGCAAAGAGGACAAGCGCCTGTTGCCGTACATGGTCAGCGCCTTCGTGCTGATCGTGGCTGCCGCGGTGGTCGCCGGTGTACTCATCGGTGGGTTCACCATGTACACCCTGATCCCCCTCGGTGTGGTGTTGGGCGCGCTGGTGGCGTTCATCATCTTCGGCCGCCGGGCCCAGAAGTCGGTGTACGCCAAGGCCGAAGGCCAGACCGGCGCGGCCGCCTGGGCACTGGACAACCTGCGCGGCAAGTGGCGTGTCACGCCGGGCGTCGCGGCGACCGGGCACTTCGACGCCGTGCACCGGGTGATCGGCCGGCCCGGCGTGATCTTTGTCGGCGAGGGTTCGGCCAACCGGGTCAAACCTCTGCTGGCCCAGGAGAAGAAGCGCACCGCACGGCTGATCGGCGACATCCCGATCTACGACATCGTGGTCGGCAACGGCGAGGGCGAGGTCCCGCTGTCCAAGCTGGAGCGTCATCTGAACAAGCTGCCGGCGAACATCACGGTCAAGCAGATGGATTCCGTCGAGTCCCGGTTGGTGGCGCTCGGCACCAAGACCGGCCCCGCCGGGTTGCCCAAGGGCCCGATGCCCGCGGGCGCGAAGATGCGCGGTGTCCAGCGCACCGCGCGCCGGCGCTAGCCAGTTCTGCACCGCCGAGTGTGACGAAGATCGCGAGGATTCCGAAGAATCTCGCGATCTTCTTCACGTTCGGGTCGCGCTAGCGGCGCACCACGGCGGTGTGACTCGCCAGGTCGTGCAAGCCACGCAGATCGCGGTCGGAGACCAGCGGCGGGATCACCAGGGCGATCAACACCACCCGCAGGAATGCCCGCACGATGCCGATCCGGTCGCGGCCGTCAGCAGGCACCACCGCCAGCCCGACGGCGAGCTGCCCCGGCGTGAACGAGAACAGCCGCACCGCGATCGTGCCGATCACCATCCAGACCACCAGCACCGCCGTGGACAGCATGGGAAGCGATACCAGCCCCATCGCCATGGCCAACCCGGCCAGCCCGTAGGCCACCAGCCAGTCGATGCAGAGCGCGCCGACGCGCCGCCCCATCCGGGCCAGCGACCCGGACCCGGACTCGGGCAGGCCGAGCCGCTCACCGGGGTATTTACCGCGGCCGTCTGGTGCGTCATTCCCGTCGCCGGCGTCGAACGGACCGGGTCCGGATAGCCAAGTTCCCATGGTGCGGGCCATAGGGTCAGAATAGGCGTGACCGGTTACGTGCCCGTCGGTAGCTCATGTCACACATGAACGTCATTGCGTAACTTGCGCGCAACATATGGTTGACGACTGCGCAACATCGTGTCCTTAGCGTCAACCCGCGGGTTACCAGTAAAGGAGAACACTGAAGTGGCAGAAAAGACGTCCGACGACATCTTCAAGCTGATCAAGGACGAAAACGTCGAATACGTCGACATTCGCTTCTGCGATCTGCCCGGAGTCGTCCAGCACTTCTCGATCCCGGCAACGGCGTTCGACGAGAGCGTTTTCGAGGACGGCCTCGCGTTCGACGGCTCCTCGGTCCGCGGCTTCCAGTCGATCCACGAATCCGACATGATGCTGCTGCCGGACCCCGACACCGCGCGCATCGACCCGTTCCGCGCCGCCAAGACGCTGAACCTCAACTTCTTCGTGCACGACCCGTTCACCCGTGAGGCCTACTCGCGTGATCCGCGCAACGTGGCCCGCAAGGCGGAGAACTACCTGGCCAGCACCGGTATCGCGGACACCTGCTTCTTCGGGGCCGAGGCCGAGTTCTACATCTTCGACTCGGTGCAGTTCGACTCGAAGATCAACGGCACCTTCTACGAGGTCGACTCGGAGTCGGGCTGGTGGAACACCGGAGAGCCCTTCGAGGCCGACGGCAGCGCCAACCGTGGCTACAAGGTGCGCCCCAAGGGCGGCTACTTCCCGGTCGCGCCGTATGACCACTACGTCGACCTGCGCGACGAGATGGCGACCAACCTGATCAACGCGGGATTCACCCTCGAGCGCGGTCACCACGAGGTGGGCACCGCCGGTCAGGCCGAGATCAACTACAAGTTCAACACCCTGCTGCACGCGGCCGACGATGTGCTGCTGTTCAAGTACATCATCAAGAACACCGCCTGGCAGAACGGCAAGACCGTCACCTTCATGCCCAAGCCGCTGTTCGGCGACAACGGGTCGGGTATGCACGCCCACCAGTCGCTGTGGAAGGACGGCCAGCCGCTGTTCCACGACGAGTCCGGTTACGCCGGCCTGTCCGACATCGCGCGCCACTACATCGGCGGCATCCTGCACCACGCCCCGTCGCTGCTGGCGTTCACCAACCCCACGGTGAACTCCTACAAGCGTCTGGTGCCCGGCTACGAGGCGCCGATCAACCTGGTCTACAGCCAGCGCAACCGCTCGGCGTGTGTGCGTATCCCGATCACCGGCAACAACCCGAAGGCCAAGCGCCTGGAGTTCCGTTGCCCGGACAGCTCGGGTAACCCGTACCTGGCGTTCGCGGCCATGCTGATGGCCGGCATCGACGGCATCAAGAAGAAGATCGAGCCGCTGGCCCCGGTCGACAAGGACCTCTACGAGCTGCCGCCGGACGAGGCCGCCAACATCCCGCAGGCCCCGACCTCGCTGGCCGCCGTCATCGACAAGCTCGAAGAGGACCACGAGTACCTCACCGAGGGCGGCGTGTTCACCGAGGACCTGATCGAGACCTGGATCTCCTACAAGCGGGAGAACGAGATCATGCCGATCCAGATCCGGCCTCACCCGTACGAGTTCAGCCTGTACTACGACGTGTAAGTCAGGCACCTCGTAGCCCGAGCAGACGCAGATGTCCCCGCACGCCCGGCGTGTCGGGGACATCTGTGTCTGCTCGCCGGGTCGCACCGCACAATGGGCCAATGCGTGTTCTGGTGCAGCGGGTGTCCTCGGCAAGTGTCACTGTGGACGGCGAGGTGGTCGGGCGCATCGACCCCGACACCCAGGGGCTGCTGGCGCTGGTCGGCGTCACCCACGACGACGATGCGGCCAAGGCCCGCCGGATGGCCGAAAAGTTGTGGCAGTTAAGGATTCTCGATGGCGAGAAGTCTGCGTCGGACCTTGCCGCACAGATTCTGGTGATCAGTCAGTTCACGCTCTACGCCAACACCGAGAAGGGCAGGCGGCCGTCCTGGAACGCGGCGGCTCCGGGCTCGATCGCCGAACCACTGGTGGCCGAATTCGCCGCCGCCCTGAGCACGCTGGGCGCCACTGTGCAAACGGGAGTTTTCGGTGCGCACATGCAGGTGGAACTGGTCAATGACGGGCCGGTAACAGTGCTCCTCGAGCTGTGAGATTCCTGGCCGTCAACAAGTATCGTCACATCATGACGTCCAACCTCGACTCCCGGCTCGCCTCGTACGCGCCCGCCGCCATCGGGATCTTCCGCATCGTGTTCGGCCTGCTCTTCACGATCCATGGCACGTCGAAGCTCTTCGCCTGGCCCGTCGACATGGGGAGCGGCGCAGCCGCGGTCGGCTCCTGGCCGGTCTGGTATGCGGGCGTCCTCGAACTCGTCTTGGGCCTGCTGATCCTGATCGGCCTGTTCACTCGGATCGCGGCCTTCATCGCCGCCGGGCAGATGGCCGTGGCGTACTTCTGGCAGCACCAGCCCCAGGGGCTGTGGCCTTCGGAGAACGGCGGTGAGCTTGCGGTGCTGTACTGCTTCGGCTTCCTGCTGTTGGTCGCGATCGGCAGTGGGGCGTTCGCAGTGGATGCCGCGCGGAACAAGGCCTAATCCAACGCGAGATCCTTGCGGAAGCGCGTCATCCCGTCGATCTTCTCGGCCAGCGTGGCGTGCGGACCGGAGTAGAACATCCACGGCATGGTGATGACGCCGCGGATACCGCCGGCTTCCGCGCGCGCGTAATGCTCGGCGGTGAAGGCATCGGTCAATGGCGTGATGATGGTGAAATCGTCCATCGTCAAACCACTTTCGGTGCGAAGCCGACGGAGCTGCTCAACCCGCTGTAGTGCATCCTCAGTGGAGATCAGATCGCCGATCCAGCCATCGTGGCGCGCCGCGCGACGCAGTGCGATGTCGGACAATCCCCCGACGTAGATCGGGATCGGCGGCGGCGTGGGCTCCATTTCCAACCGCGGTGTCGAGTAGTATTCGCCGTCGAACTCCGTCCACCCCGGCGCCCACAGCTCTTTCATCAACTCGAGCATCTCGTCCGTGCGCTTGCCGCGTCGCGCGAACTGCTGGCCCAACAGGTCGAACTCATCCTCACACCAGCCGACGCCGACGCCCAGTTCCAGCCGCCCGCCGGCCAGATAGGCGGCGGTACCAATGGCTTTGGCCGCCGAGTACGGATCGCGCATCGCCGGCAGGTAGACCGTGGTGACGAACTTCAGCCGCGACGTGACGAGCGCCAACGCCCCGATCATCACCCACGGGTCCGGCCAGTCAGTGAACGCCTCCCAGCGCCGCTTGCCGTCCTTGGTGTAGGGATATGGGGTTCTCAGCGTCTCCAGATTCACCACGTGATCGGGGATGCCCATTCCGTCGTAGCCCAGATCGTCTGCGGCCCTGGCCACTTCGATGGCCTCACGGGTGTCCATGAAGGCCGTACTGACGTAGAACCTCACCCGGCGTTCCGGGCCCAGGCCGGGGTGATGAAGACGCCTTCGGCCTCGACCGTGATTCCGTCTGCGTCGCTGATATGGCCGCGCGCAAAGGTTTTGACGCCTTCGGTCCGGTCGATGTAGGCCTCGGCGCGCAACGGCCCCAAGGGCGTGCCGCGGCGGTACCGGCAGGTGATGGTGCCCGTGTAACGCGGTTCGTTCAGCCCGCCGCTGGCCACCTCGCCGAGAATGTGGTCGAGCACCAGAGCGCAGATGCCGCCGTGCACCCACCCCAACGGCCCCTCATAGGCCGCACCGAGCACGAATTCGCTCCAGCAGCTGCCGTCTTCGGCATGCTCGATCACCAGTGGCGGGGCCAGCGCGTTGCGCAGTCCGACAACCGGATTCGCCCACACCACCGGCCTGCCGGTGTCGGCGTGCACCACCGCCTGCGGACCGTCCCGCTGTTCGGCACGCAGGCTCGCCGCGATGGCCTCGACGGCGGCGGTGGCCTCGGCGATGGTCTGCGGGTCCACCTCGGTGCGCACGCCGGCGTCGACGAGCTCGCGCATCGCCCGGGCGAACGGCACGTAGACGGCCTCGAGTCGATCGTGCTCGGCGGCGGAGAGGACGTCGAACGTATGGTTCATAGACGTACTTACTATCAGGTGTTCCAGCGCGCCAACACTCACCCCCTCCGGCCCCCTGGGCGGCTCAGCCGCTCCGGCCCCTCTGGCGGCTCAGCCGCCGAAAATCTTGAGGACCACACCCTTCGCCCGCCGAGTCACCCTCAGGTAGTTGTCCAGGAACTCGCCGCCATCGTCGCTGCCCCACCCGGCCGCCAAGGCCACGGCGTTGAGCTGACGGCCCGGCCCGGGTAGCTGATCGGTCGGCTTGCCGCGCACCAGCACCAGCGCGTTGCGGGCGCGGGTGGCCGTCAACCAGGCGTCGCGCAGCAATTCCACGTCACTTTCGGCGACCAGCTCGGCCGCGCCGATGGCATCGAGGGTCTGCAAGGTCGAGGTGTTGTGCAGCGCCGGTACTTCGTGCGCGTGGCGCAGCTGCAACAACTGCACGGTCCATTCGATGTCGGCCAGCCCGCCGCGTCCCAACTTGGTGTGGGTGTTGGGATCCGCGCCGCGCGGCAGACGCTCGGCATCCACCCGCGCCTTGATCCGGCGGATCTCCTGCACCGCTTCCGCCGATACCCCGCCCGAGGGGTAACGGGTTTTGTCGGCGATGAGCAGGAAGCGCTCCCCGAGTTCCATGTCGCCCGCGACGCTGTGAGCCCGCAGCAGCGCCTGGATCTCCCACGGCTGCGCCCACTGCTCGTAGTAGGCCGCATATGAGGCCAGCGTGCGGACCAGGGGCCCGTTGCGCCCCTCGGGGCGTAACCCGGTGTCGACCTCCAGCGGCGGGTCGGCGCTCGGCGTGCCCAGCAGGGCCCTGACCTGTTCGGCGATGCTCACCGACCAGCGCACGGCAGCCGAGTCCTCCACACCGGGCTGCGGCTCGCAGACGAACATCACGTCAGCGTCCGAGCCGTAGCCCAGCTCCCCGCCACCGAGCCGGCCCATGCCGATCACCGCGATGCGGGCCGGCACACCGGATTGCGGGGTGTTGGCCCGGATCACGGCGTTCAGGGCGGCCTGCAGCACCGCCACCCACACCGCGGTCAGCGCCTTGCACACATCGGTGACGTCGAGTAATCCGAGCACGTCGGCCGAGGCGATGCGGGCGAGTTCCCGACGCCGCAGCGTGCGCGCCGCCGCGATGCCGCGCACCGGGTCGGAGTGCCGCCCGGCCGAGGCCACGAGTGCCCGCGCGACACTGTCGGGTTCGCCGTCGAGCAGTTTCGGTCCGTTGGGGCCGTCCGCGTAGAGCTGAATCACCTCGGGGGCCCGCATCAACAGCTCGGGGATGTAGGCCGAGGTACCCAGCACCCGCATCAGCCGCTTGGCCACCGCGCCTTCGTCGCGCAGGGTGGACAGATACCAGCGCTGCTCGGCCAGCTCCTCACTGATGCGGCGGTAGGCCAGCAGGCCGGCATCCGGATCGGGCGCATCCGACAGCCAGTCCAGCAGCGTCGGCAGCAGCACCTGTTGTACCCGGCCGCGGCGTCCGCTCTGCCCGGTGAGCGCGGCCAGGTGGGTCAGCGCGCTCTGCGGCCCTTCGTAACCCAGTGCGGCGAGCTGGCGTTCGGCGGCCTCGGTGCTCATCCCGGTGCCGATCCCCACCGCGGGCTGGCCCACCGATTCCAGCAGGGGCTGATAGAAGAGCTTGGCGTGCAAGCGTGACACCCGCATGCTCTGCCGCTTGAGCTCTTCGCGCAGCACGCCTTGGGCATCGTGGCGGCCGTCGGGCCGGACGTGCGCGGCCCGGGCCAGCCAGCGGTATGCCTCGTCATCGTTGTCGTCGGGCAGCATGTGGGTCCGCTTGAGCCGTTGCAGCTGCAGGCGGTGCTCGAGCAGACGCAGGAACTCGTAGGAGGCGGTCATGTTGGCGGCGTCGTCCCGCCCGACGTATCCGCCGTCGCCGAGAGCGGCCAACGCATCGACGGTGGAGGCCACATGCAGCGCGTCGTCGTTGCGACCGTGCACCAATTGCAGGAGCTGTACGGCGAATTCGACGTCCCGCAGGCCACCGGTGCCGAGTTTGAGTTCGCGGGCGCGCACCCCGGCGGGGACGAGTTCTTCGACGCGGCGACGCATCGCCTGGACCTCGGGCACGAAATCCTCGCGCTCGCAGGCGGTCCACACCATGGGCATCAAGGCGTCGATGTAGGCCTGGCCCAGCTCGGGATCGCCGGTAGCCGGTCGCGCTTTGAGCAGGGCCTGGAATTCCCAGGTCTTGGCCCACCGCTGGTAGTAGGCGACGTGGGAGTCGAGGGTCCGGACCAGTTGGCCGCGTTTGCCTTCCGGACGCAGCGCGGCGTCGACCTCGAAGAAGGCGTCGGCAGCGAAGCGCATCATCTCACCGGCGACGCGGGTGGCGGTGGCCAGGTTGTCCCCTGTCGAATCGTCGGCGTCATCGATCACGGGTTCCCCGACAAAGATGACGTCGACGTCGCTGACGTAATTCAGTTCGCGCGCACCGCATTTGCCCATCGCGATGACGGCCAGGCGAGGTTCGGGCCCGTCCCCGCACACGGCGCGGGTGGCCACCGTCAGCGCCGCACCCAGTGCGGCGTCGGCCAGGTCCGACAGGTGTGCGGCGACCTCGACGAACGGCAGCACCGGCTCGTTCTCGACGGTCGAGGCAACGTCGAGGGCGGCCAGCACCAGCAACCGGTCGCGGTACAGATCGCGCAGTGGGGGTACGGCAGTGCCTGTGCCCCGGTCGATTTCGACGTCGCGGGCCGCAGTGGTGAAGGTCTCGCGCAGCTCGCCGGCACCGGGCAGTGTCACCTCACCGGCCAGCAGCCGCCACGACTCGGGATGGGCCACCAGATGATCGCCCAGGGCCAGTGAGGATCCCAGGACGCCGAACAGCCGGCCACGCAGGGCGCGGTCCGTCAGCAGCGTCCGGTTGAGCTCATTCCAGTCCGCCTCGTCCAGCTCGTCGGCCAGGCGGACCATGGCCAGCAGCGCGATGTCGGCGTCTGGTGCGCGCGACAGGGACCACAGCAGCTCGACGTGCGCCTCGGTGTTCCAGCCGAGTCGATCAAGTTCGGCGGTGGCCTGCGGATGCACCAGCCCGAGCCGACCGACGCTGGGCAGTTTCGGGCGATCGGTCGCAGGTTTGGGCACGTTCACGACGGTAGCGCACGAACGGCCCCCAAACGCCCCCTGGTCAGAGCGACAGGTAGTTCTTCAACTCGTAGGGCGTCACGTGGCTCCGGTAGTTCTCCCACTCGGCGCGCTTGTTACGCAGGAAGTAATCGAACACGTGCTCCCCCAACGCTTCCGCGACGAGCTCGGAGCCCTCCATGGCCTCCAGCGCGTTGCCGAGGCTGGACGGCAACTCCCGGTAGCCCATGGCGCGCCGCTCCTCGGACGTCAGGCTCCAGACGTCGTCCTCGGCCTGCGGGCCCAGAACGTAACCCTTCTCGACGCCGCGCAGACCGGCCGCCAGCAACACCGCGAAGGTCAGATACGGGTTGCAGGCCGAATCGGGGCTGCGCACCTCGACGCGTCGCGACGAGGCCTTGCGCGGGGTGTACATCGGAACCCGCACCAGCGCCGAGCGGTTGGCCGCTCCCCAGGACGCCGCGGTCGGCGCTTCGCCGCCGTGGATCAGGCGCTTGTAGGAGTTCACCCACTGGTTGGTGACGGCGCTGATCTCGCTCGCATGCTCCAGGATGCCCGCGATGAAGGACTTGGCGACATCGGAGAGCTGCAGTGGATCGTCAGGGCTGTGGAAGGCGTTGGTGTCGCCTTCGAACAGGCTCATGTGCGTGTGCATGGCCGAGCCGGGATGCTCGGCAAACGGCTTGGGCATGAACGATGCGCGCACCCCTTCACCGAGGGCCACTTCCTTGACCACGTAGCGGAAGGTCATCACGTTGTCGGCCATCGACAGTGCGTCGGCGTAGCGCAGGTCGATCTCCTGCTGGCCCGGCGCGCCCTCGTGGTGGCTGAACTCCACCGAGATGCCCATCTGTTCCAGGGCGTCGATGGCGTGGCGGCGGAAGTTGGGGGCGGTGTCGTGCACGGCCTGGTCGAAGTAGCCGCCGTTGTCCGCCGGAACGGGCGGGGTGCCGTCGTCTTCGCCGGGCCGGAGCAGGAAGAACTCGATCTCGGGGTGCACGTAGCAGGAGAACCCGAGGTCGCTGGCCTTGGCCAGCTGCCGGCGCAGCACGTGCCGCGAATCGGCCCACGACGGCGAGCCGTCGGGCATGGTGATGTCGCAGAACATGCGCGCCGAATGGTGCTGGCCGCCGCTGGTGGTCCAGGGCAACACCTGGAACGTGGACGGGTCGGGACGCGCCACGGTGTCGGATTCCGACACCCGGGCGAAGCCTTCGATCGACGAGCCGTCGAAACCGATGCCCTCCTCGAACGCGCCCTCGAGTTCGGCGGGTGCGATCGCCACCGACTTGAGGTAGCCGAGCACGTCGGTGAACCACAACCGAACGAACCGGATATCGCGTTCCTCCAGGGTGCGCAGCACGAATTCCTTCTGGCGGTCCATGCCCGCAGCGTAGGCATCGGCTGTTAAATCTGTGTTACGGCCCTGCAAGAGTTAGCAGGAGAGGTTGCCCGGCGAGGCTTGGTTGACGAAGAAGTTCAGCACGGCGGTGTCGACGCAGGCGTCCCCGTTGAACACCACGGTGTGTTGAGTGCCGGTGAACGAGATCAGCGCGGCACCCATTTGCCGGGCCAGGTCCACACCGGCCTGGTACGGCGTGGCCGGGTCGCCGGTGGTGGACACCACCACGACCTTGCCCGGCCCCGGCCCGGTGACCGGGTGAGGCACCGAGGTCGCGGGCACCGGCCACAGCGCGCAGATGTCCCGCGGCGCATACCCGGTGAACTCGCCGTAGGCCAGAAACGGCGCCACGGCACGGATTTGTCGATCCGCGTCGGCCCACACCGCCGGATCGGTCGGGAACGGCGCGTCCACACATCGAATCGCGGTGAATGCATCCTGCAGATTCCGGTAATGCCCGGATTCGTCGCGGTGCCAGTAATCGTCGGCCAGCAGCAGCAGGTCACCCGGGTCGGTGCCCCGGGCCAACCCGAGCAGGCCGCTGGTCAGGTACGGCCAGTACCGGGCCGAGTACAAGGCATTGCCGGTCCCGGTGATGGCGTCGGCATAGCCGAGCCCACGGGGATCCGACGTCGGGCGCGGGGCCGCCGCCAGCGGATCCACCAGGCGCTGGAAGCGGCTGGTGAACTGGGCGGGATCGGTGCCGAGCGGGCAGTCCCTCGATTTCGCGCAGTCCGCGGCGTAGGTCTCGAACGCCTTCTGGAACCCGGCCAACTGGCGGATGTTCTTGGTGACCGGATCCAGGCTGGGGTCGATGGCACCGTCGAGCACCATGGTGCGCACCCGCTCGCCGAACTGTTCGGCGTAGGCGCCGCCCAACTCGGTGCCGTAGGAGAAGCCCAGATAGTTGATCTGCTCTTCGCCCAACGCCGCCCGCACCGCATCCATGTCCCGCACCGCCGACGCGGTGCCGATGTTGGCCAGGAACGGTGCGCCCATGCGGTCCAGGCACTGCTGGGCGAATCGCCGGTAGAGGGACTCGATGTGGGCGACGCCGGCCGGGCTGTAGTCGGCCATCGGTTCGCGGCGGTAGGCGTCGATCTCGGCGTCGGTGCGGCAGCGCAACTGCGGCGTGGAGTGCCCGACACCGCGCGGATCGAACCCGATCAGATCGAACCGATCGGTCAGCGGCGACCCGGCCAGCGCGGCCCCCATGCCGGCCACGGTGTCCACTGCCGAGGCACCGGGACCGCCGGGGTTGATGAACAGGGCACCGATCCGCTGCCCGCTTGCCGGTATCCGGATCACCGCCAGCTGTGGTTGTGCGCCTTGCGAATCCGGTGAATTCCAGTCCAGTGGAACGGTCACAGTGCCGCATTGTGCGGTGGGGATCGCCGCCGGATCTTGCACCCATCGGGCGCAACTTCCCCACTCCGGCGCCGATCCCGGCGATGCCTGCGCGACCGGTTGTCCGATCGGACCCACCACGGCGGTCATCCCGAGCAGGGCGGCCCAGAACACTCTTGCCGCTCGACCACCCGCCCACCGCACGGCAGCCATGGTCGCACGGCGCCCACCGCGAGGTCTGCTGCTGAGGCCGACCGGAAATCGGCCGGAGACCAACCGGTGACCTTCTCGGCCGGGCGCGCTCAGCAGCGGGTTCCGGCCGGCGGCACCGTCACGTCGATCAGGTAGGTCGCGGCGATGTCGTCGATGCACTTGTTGCCCTGGAACACCACGGTGTGCTGGGTGCCCTCGAAGGTCACCAGGGTGCCGCCGAGTTGGCGGGCCAGGTCGACACCGGCCTGGTACGGGGTCGCCGGGTCGTTGGTGGTCGAGACGATCAGCGTCGGCGGCAGCCCCTTCACCGAGATCTCGTGCGGCGTGCTGGTCGGCGGCACCGGCCAGAAGGCACAGGTGCCGAGCGGCGCGTGGCCGGTGAATTCGCCGTAGCTCATGAACGGGGCGACCTCACGGGCCCGGCGGTCCTCCTCGACGACGGTGGCCCGGTCGGTGATGGCGGGCTTGTCCACGCAGTTGACCGCGACCCGCACGTCGGTCGAATTGTTGTAGTGGCCCTTGGCATCCCGGCCCATGTAGAGGTCGGCCAGCGCCAGCATCACATCGCCGTTGCCCTTCTTGAGCCCGTTGAGGCCCTCGGTCAGGTGGCGCCACAGGTTCGGCGAGTACAGCGGCAGGATTGTGCCCACGGTGGCGTCGCTGTAGCTCAGGCCGCGGTCGTCGCGCGTGGGGGCCGGGTGTTCCACGAGCGGGTCGACCAGGCTCTTGTACACCTCGACGGCCTTGGCCGGGTCGGTGCCCAGCGGGCAGTCGGGGCTCTTTGCGCAGTCCGCGGCGTAATCGTCGAAGGCCTTCTGGAACGCCGCGGCCTGCCGGATGTTCTCCTCGACCGGATCGGCATTGGGGTCGACGGCGCCGTCGAGGATCATGGCGCGGACCTTCTGCGGGAACTGCTCGGCGTAGGTGGCGCCGATGCGGGTGCCGTAGGAGTAACCCAGGTAGGTCAGCTTGTCGTCGCCGAGCGCGGTCCGGATCGCGTCCAGGTCTTTGGCGACGTTGTCGGTGCCGACGTTCTCCAGGAACTCGGTGCCCATCTTGTCGACACAGCGCTGGACGAAGCCCTTGGTTTCGTTCTCCAGGTGCTCGACGCCTTCGGGGGTGTATTCCACGGTGGGATCGGCACGCAACCGGTCGTTGTCCTCATCGGAGTTGCACCACACCGCCGGCATCGAGGAGCCCACGCCGCGCGGATCGAACCCGACGATGTCGAAGCGGTCCTTGACCGACTGCGGCAGGCTCGGCAACAGCGACACCGCCGATTCCACGCCCGATTCACCGGGGCCACCCGGGTTGATCACCAGGGAGCCGATCTTCTGACCGGCGGCCGGGAAACGGATCATCGCCAGCCGCGCGACCTCGCCGTCGGGCGCGGCGTAGTCGACCGGCACCGACAACATGCCGCATTCGGCACCGTCGGGGATCTGTACGTGGTCACCGGCACCGGCGTTGCACGGCAGCCACTGCACCGGCGTGCCGGGCCGGGGCACCGCGATCTGTGCCTGCCCGTCGATCACCTGGGTGCAGCCTGCCGCTGCCAGCGCCGTCAACGCCAGCAGCGCGCCGAACCTCGTCCTGACCTTCATGGCTGACCATGCTGCCATGACGTGACATCGTCGCAGGCCCGGCCTACTCCCCAGGTACGGCGAGGCTACCGTTGCTCTCGGGTGGCGGCCAGGAGTTCGTCGAGGGCGACGTGGAAGTCGTCGGCCATATCCCACAGGTCAGGCAGCAGATCGGGGCACGACATGATGCCCACGTCGAGCATGCCGGTCAACGACATCACGGTGATGTTCAGCCCGGACCCGTGGAAGATCGGCCCGAGCGGGTACATGGCCTTGACCTCGCAGCCCAACAGGTACAGCGGCACCTGCGGGCCGGGCACATTCGAGATCACCAGGTTGTGGACGGGTTTGGCCCCGGACAACCGGCTGGCCGCGTACACGCGCATCGCGGCGCCGAACACCGCAGGCGCGGCGAACTGGGTCCAGTCCTGCAGCAGCGTGGCACCGATCGCGGAACTGTGTTGCTTGGCAACGGAATTCGATGCGGCGATGGCGCGCAGCCGTTCGGCCGGGTCGGCGATGTGGGTTTCCAGTTTCGAGAACATCCCCGACACCTGGTTGCGGCCGGGCCGGTCGGAGCGGTCGTGCACCGACACCGGCACCATTGCCACCAGGGAGTTTTCGGGTAGTTCGCCTCGCTCGTCGAGGAAGCGGCGCAGCACCCCGGACACCAGGGCCATCACCACGTCGTTGACCTTGACGTCGAAGTGGTTCTTGACGGTCTTGATGTCCTCGAGGTCCATCTGGGCGAAGGCGACGTTGCGAGCGCCGGTGATGTTGGTGTTGAAGGCGGTTTTCGGCGCGTTGAACGGCGCGGCCATGGCTTGCCCACTGAACGCCCGCCGCACCGTGTCGATGACGGTGTTGGCGGTGGACGGCAGCACGTCGGCCAGCCTGAGCGGACGGGCCGCAAACCTCAGCGCACCGCTGATGGCGATCTCGGCCTCGGTGGCGCCGCCAACTCCCTCCACCGGCTCAGGCGGCGGGGCGTCGGCTTCGGTGGTGCACAGCTGCGACATCAAGTTGGCGCCGGTCACCCCGTCGACAGCCGAGTGGTGCACCTTGGTCATGAGCGCCAGCCGGCCACCGGCGCGGGCATCGGTGCCCGCGACGTTCTCGATCACCCACATCTCCCACAGCGGGCGAGTCCGGTCCAGTGGCAGTGAGGCGATGTGGCCACAGATCTCCGACAGCTCGGCGCGTCCGCCCGGGGCGGGTAAGCCGATCCGGTGCAGGTGGCGGTTGACGTCAAAGTCGTTGTCCTCCACCCGCACCGGGTGATCGAGGTTGAACCGGCTGTCGGCGAGCTTCTCGCGGAATTGCGGCATCGCCTTGATGGTCAGCGAGAGTGCGTCACGCAGCCGGTCGAAGGTGTAGCCGCCCGGCATGGTCGACGTGTCCAGTTCCAGCACCGAGCACACGTGCATGGGCTGTGCGGGGGTTTCGAGATACAGGAAGCTGGCGTCGAGTCCGCTGAGCCGTTGCATGCCGCTGATGTTAAGGCCCGGTGTCGTGACTGTGAGGAAATCCACTCAAACCCTGCTTTTGCCGGTATCGACGGCAGTGGCAGACTTGGCATGTCAGCCGAACCCGGGGACCGCGAGGCGGCCTCGAGGCTTCGAACCGACCATCACAAAGGACGATGATGTCTGAACAGTCTGTTTATGGTGCCACCGAGTCAGCCAAACCCCGCACCAAGGTGCGCACGCTGACGCTGCAGAAGTGGAAGTCCGAAGGTCACAAGTGGGCGATGCTCACCTGTTACGACTACTCCAGTGCGCGAATCTTCGACGACGCCGGCATTCCGGTGCTGCTCGTCGGCGACTCGGCGGCGAACGTGGTGTACGGCTACGACACCACGGTGCCGATCAGCATCGACGAGTTGATCCCGCTGGCTCGCGCGGTCGTCAAGGGCGCCCCGCACGCCCTCGTGGTGGCCGACCTGCCGTTCGGTAGTTACGAATCCAGCCCGCAGCAGGCCCTCGCGACGGCCACCCGCTTCATGAAGGAGACGGGCGCGCAGGCGATCAAACTCGAAGGCGGCGAGCGGATGGCCGATCAGATCGCCACGCTGAGCGCTGCCGGCATCCCGGTGGTGGCCCACATCGGTTTCACCCCGCAGAGCGTCAACGGCCTGGGCGGGTTCCGCGTGCAGGGCCGCGGCGACGCCGCCGAGCAGACCATCCACGACGCGATCGCGGTGCAGGAGGCCGGCGCGATCGCGGTGGTGCTGGAGATGGTGCCGGCCGAGTTGGCCACCCAGATCACCGGCAAGCTGACCATCCCGACGGTCGGCATCGGCGCGGGGCCCAATTGCGATGCGCAGGTCCTGGTCTGGCAGGACATGGCCGGGCTCACCAGCGGCAAGACCGCCAAGTTCGTCAAGCGGTTCGGCGACGTCGGCGGTGAATTGCACCGGGCGGCAAGCCAATACGCGAGTGATGTGGCAGCCGGAGTGTTCCCGGCCGAGGAGCACTCTTACTGATTCAGCGTGTCGGCGAGTTTGTCGAGAAGCTGAGTCAGCAGCGACTTATCGTCGTCGGTGAAGCCGGCGAACATCTCCTGCGCGGCGGCGATGTAATCGGCCCGCCAGCTACGGGCTTGTTCACTCCCGGCCGCCGTCGTCGTCAATTGCACTGCGCGACGGTCGTTTTCGTCGGGAGCCCGGGCCACCAAGCCTTCCCGGACCAGCGCATCGACCAGGGTTGACGCGGTGGCCTGGGTAACGCCCACGGCCCGGGCCACCTCCGCCGACCGCACGGGCTGCAGCCGATCGATCTCGGCCAGCAGCTTGGACCGCGGGGTCGATACCCCGCGGTCGCCAAGCCGTTCGTCGAATGCCCGAACCACGGATTTGGCCGCGCGGCCGAAGGCGTCGGCAAGCGCTGCCGCGGCCTGCTGCTCGTCCACGAATCGGCCCCCTTCGTCTCGTTGACAGAGAATATCAGCGCTCATATAGTTCGATCTCATATAGTTAGACATCTAACGAAAGGTCGGACATGTCTCTGCCTCAGACGTTCCAGATCGGTTCGCACACCGTTCACCGGGTCGGATTCGGTGCCATGCAGTTGCCCGGACCAGGCGTTTTCGGGCCACCGCGTGACCATGACCGAGCCATCGCGGTGCTGCGGCGCGCCATCGAACTCGGCGTCGACCACATCGACACCGCGCAGATCTACGGCCCTGCGGTGGCCAACGAACTCATCCGGGAGGCGCTGCACCCCTACCCCGAGAACCTGGCTCTGGTCAGCAAGGTCGGCGGTAAACGTGACGATCAGGCCAACTGGCTACCGGCCCAGCAGCCCGACGAGCTGCGCCGAGACCTCGAAGAGAACCTGCGCACCCTGGCCGTCGACCAGCTTGCCGCGGTCAACCTGAGGGTCTTCGGGGCCGGCCTCGGCGCTGCCGCCGACGTCGACCGTCCCTTGTTCGAACGGCAACTGGACACCATGATCGCCGCGCGCGACGAGGGCCTGATCGCCGGGATCGGGCTGAGCAACATCTGTCGCGAACATCTGGAGATCGCGCTCAAACGTACCGAAATCGCGTGCGTGCAGAATGCCTACAACCTCGCCGACCGCAGCTCGCAACCGGTGCTCGAGCTGTGCAGCGAACGCAACATCGCGTTCGTCCCGTTCTTTCCGCTGGGTTCGGCGTTCGCCCCCGACAATCCGGTGCTGGGCCACCCGGAGATCCGGCGGGTCGCCGGTGAGCTGGGTCGGACGCCGGCGCAGATCGCGTTGGCCTGGACGCTGAATGTCGCGCCCAACGTGCTGCTGATCCCGGGCACCTCGTCGGTCGAGCATCTGGAGGAGAACCTGGCCGTGGCCGAGATCGAGCTGCCGGCGGATCTCGCGATCTAAGCGAACTCCGCCCGTCGCTTGGCCAGGAACGCATCCACGCCCTCGCGGCCGTCTGCGGAGTTGGCTCGCTCGGCGATGAACCGGGCTTCGGCCACCATCTGCTCTTCGAGGCTGTTCTTGAACGAGGACACCAGCAGTGACTTGACCGCGCCGTTGGACCCACCGGATCCGGCGGCCACCTGCTCGGCCAGCTTCGCTGCCCGGCTGCCCAGTTCGTCGTCGGCGACGACGTCGGTGAGCAGTCCCCACTCCAGGGCCTCGGTGGCCGAGAGCGTGCGGTTGGTCAGGATGAGTTCCTGTGCCCGACGCAGGCCGACCAGGCGCGGCAGGTGGTAGGAGGCGCTGCCGTCGGGGCTCAGCCCCACCTTGGTGTAGGCCATGGTGAAAGTCGCGGATTCGGCGGCCACCACCAGGTCACCGGCCACCGCGAGGCTGAATCCGGCGCCGGCCGCGGTGCCGTTGACCGCCGTGATCAGCACGGCATCCATCCGGGCGAACGACGAGATGGCCTGGTGCAGATCGTCTGCGACGCCCTTGATGAACCGACCCCGGTCCGGAGCGGTGGCGAATGATTTGAGATCGCCGCCCGCGCAGAAGAAACGACCGGCACCGGTCAGCACCACGGCCTTCGTCGCGGGGGTGTCGCAGCGGCGCGCGGCGTCGGCGAGCTCGCGAGTCATGGTGTCGTTCATGCCATTCGCGGCGTCCGGCCGGTTCAGCGTGATGTGCGCGACGGCGCCGGACTGCTCGAACGAGATGGCTTCATACGTGGGCTCGGTCACGTCCGCACTTTAGCGGGCCGGCCGTTGAGGTGGTTGCACACCCAGCCGAACCGCCGTGGCGCGCACCAGCGGGGCGAAATCGCCGTCGAACCCGAGGAGGCGCAGCGCACCCTCCCCGATCACCCACGGCTGCGCGGGTGTGCTCTCGACGTCGTCGGAACGGCAGTTGATCACCGATTCCACCAAACGGAACGGCAGGTCGGCGGCGTCGGGCGGGCCCGCGCATTCGGCGATCACCGCCTCGGACAGGCTGCGGTAGACCGCACGCAATTCGGCCCGGCGGCGGCGGAACGGCTCGAACCGGTCGGTGCGCAGCTCGGGCAGCAGATACAGCGCGCCGAGGTTCCACCGGCCGGCGCAGAGTTGGTGGGCATCGGCGATGACGAGCGTGTGCAGGCGCTGGACCGCCGGGCCCTGAGCTTCGAGCATTTCGGTGCCCAATCGCAAGGCCTCGTCGACCGTTCCGCCCAGCAGTGCGTCGAGGATGTCGTCCTTGGTGGCGAAATGGTGGTACAGCGACGCCTGCCGCACCCCGACCGCGTCGGCGATCCGCCGGGTTGAGGTGCTGGCGTAGCCGTGGTTGGTGAACAACTCGGCCGCGGCGTCGAGGATCTCCTCGCGGGCGGTGCGGCCCGGGCGGCGCGGCTGCTCCAGACGCGGACGTCCGCGTCCGGCACCGGCGTTCGGAGTCGTGCCATCCCCCATGCAGCAACCCTAAGAGATGTATCGGTCGTGACGCCTGAGGGGATGTGGCACGCTGGTGCCATCCGATTTCCCGCCTCCGGCGCAAGCGAAGGTGACTATGGCCCCCGGCAAGCCCAAGACCGCCAGGTACACCGAAATCGAACGCAAGTTCGCGGTCGCCGAGGACACGGTATCGCCGTCGTTCGACGGGTTGTCGGCCATCGCCGAGGTGATCCGTTCGGGCGCACAGCAACTCGATGCGGTGTACTTCGACACCCCCGGTCGGGACCTGGCGGCGCACCGGATCACGCTGCGGCGCCGCACCGGCGGCAGTGATGCCGGCTGGCATCTGAAGCTGCCCGCCGGCCCCGACACCCGTACCGAGGTGCGCGCTCCTCTCGGTACGTCGACAGACACGGTGCCCGAGGATCTCCGCGACATCGTGCTGGCGATCGTGCGGGACCGCCCGCTGGCCCCGGTGGCCCGGATCAGCACCGAGCGGCGGATCGAGGTGCTGCACGGGGCCGACGGCACGCCGCTGGCGGAGTTCTGCGATGACCGGGTCACCGCCTCGGCCGCCGGAGCGGACGCCGAGCAACAGAGCTGGCGCGAGTGGGAGTTGGAACTGCTGCCCGCGTCGACCAGCACGGCACCCAAGGACCTGATGGATCGGCTGGCGAACCGGTTGGCCGACGCCGGAGCGGCTCCCGCCGGGCACGGCTCGAAGCTGGCCAAGGTGCTCGGCACCGATCAACTGCCGGCACCGCAGCCGCCGGCCGACCCGGTGCACCGAGCCATCGCCGAGCAGATCGAGGCGCTACTGGTCTGGGACCGGGCCGTGCGCGCGGACGCCTACGACTCGGTGCATCAGATGCGGGTGACCACCCGCAAGATCCGCAGCCTGCTGCAGGCCTCCAAAGACTCGTTCGGACTCGACGAACACGGATGGGTGCTCGACGAACTGCGTGCCCTGGCCGCGGTGCTCGGCGTGGCACGCGACGCCGAGGTGCTGGCCGAGCGCTATCAGCGCGCACTCGACGAACTGCCTCCCGAACTGGTCCGCGGCCCGGTGCGCGAACGGCTGGTCGAAGGCGCCAACCGCCGCTACACCGCCGGCCTGCGGCGCTCCCTGCTGGCGATGCGCTCGCCACGGTACTTCCGGCTGCTGGACGCCCTGGATGAGTTGGTGACCGCCGAGCAGCCCGAATCCGCCGACCGGGCACGGCCTTCGGTGAAGATCGACGCGGCGTACAAGAGGGTGCGCAAGGCCGCCAAGTCCGCAGCCAAGGTGGCGGCCGAGGATGCCGACGCCGCGGAGAAGGACGAGGCCCTGCATCGAATTCGCAAGGGCGCCAAGCGGCTTCGCTACACCGCGGCCGCCACCGGGGCAGACAAGGTGTCCGAACGCGCCAAGAGCATCCAGACCCTGCTCGGCGACCACCAGGACAGCGTGGTGAGCAAGGCCCACCTGAGCACCCAGGCCGACGCCGCCCACGCCGCCGGCGAGGACACTTTCACCTACGGACTGCTCTACCGGCAGGAGGACGAGCTGGCCCAGCAGTCGCGGGCGCTGCTGGCCGATGCGCTCAAGAAGCTGGACAAGGCGGTCCGTAAAGCCCACTAGGGCTGGGGCGAACGAGTTGGCCTGTAAGCCGGATTCTGTCTCTCACCCCTGAGGGTAAGACGGCGACCATCCATCTGGACACACCGTCACCGGGTGCCTCAAGCGGCCTACCCGCAGGCTCGGGCGAGCAACCCTCGGGCGCCTGCGCGACCGCAACCAGGTTGCGGCCTTCTTGGCCTTGCTTCGGGTGGGGTTTGCCTAGCCACCCCGGTCACCCGGGATGCTGGTGCGCTCTTACCGCACCGTTTCACCCTTACCATTGCTGGCGGTCTGTTTTCTGTGGCACTTTCCCGCGAGTCACCTCGGATTGCCGTTAGCAATCACCCTGCTCTGTGAAGTCCGGACTTTCCTCGACGCCGGATTTCTCCGGTGCCGCAGCCGCCCAGCCAACTCGTTCGCGCTGATCACCGTACCGCGACGGGCCCACCGTTTTCGACATCATGGTTGTTCCTCGTCGAAAGTTACCGCCCTGGGGTCGAAAACGGCGGGCGATCGGGGCCTATCCCCGACGGCGCAGCACCATCACGTTGTCGATCAGGGTGCCCGGTTGCCCATCAGGCCCGGTCGCCTCCCGCTCCTCGCTGCCGACCCGGACCCGTTCCCATTCAGCGTCGTCGAGGTCCAGCGAGTCGACCACGTCCTGAGCACTCGGGAACGGGAACGTCCGGACGTGTTCGGGCGCCCAGGGCGGTGCGGCTCCGTGGTCGACGACAACGAGACGGCCACCGCCGGCCACCGTACCGGCTGCGCGACGCAACATGTCGACGCGATCCATGAAAAGCGGCGATTGCAGGAACTGCGCGGAGACCAGGTCGAAGGGCCCGTCCGGCAAGCTCTCGGCCAGATCGTGCCGTTCGAACGTGACGCGGTCCGCCACGCCCCGTTTCCGGGCTTCGGCAGCGGCGCGCGTGAGGGCGGTCTCCGAGACGTCGACGGCGGTCACCTGCCAGCCCTGTTCGGCCAGCCAGACGGCGTCGCCACCCTCCCCGCAGCCCAGATCCAACACACGGCCGGCCGGCAGGTCTGCGGCGATCTTCGCCAGTTGGGCATTGACCCGGCCGCTCCAGATCTGACCGCGCTGACCGTAGTGCCGTTCCCAGAATTGGGCGGTGACGGCGGTCTGCGCCGGCCACGGCGGCACGGGAAGGCCGACGTCTTCACCGAGCAGATGCTGGACGATGGCGGCGGCGGCCTGGCTGCCGGAGGCCACCGCGGCGGCCACCTGCGGCATCTGGGCGCACAGGTCGCCGGCGGCGAACAGACCCGGCACCGAGGTGCGGGCGAACGCGTCGACGATCAGGCCGTCGGCGACGATCGGTCCGGGCGCCGAGACCGCGCCGAGCTGCGCGGCCAGCGGCGAACGTTGGTGCAGGGTGGCGGCCACCAGCGCGCCGCGTCGGTCCAGCCGGGTGCCGTCGGTGAACTCCACGGCCACCAATTCACCGTCCTGAGCGATCAATTCGGTGATCGCCCGTTCGTCGACGCCGATTCCGGCCGCGTCCAGCTTCTTGGCCTGCCCTTCGTCCAAGCCACGGTCGCCGTCGGTCAGGACCACGACATCGTCTGTCCAGCCCCGCAGCATCAGCGCCATGTGCACCGCGCGATCACCCTGGGCGATCACCGCGAGCGGCTTGTCGCGGTTCTCCCAGCCATCGCAGAACGGGCAATGGAAAACCGAGGTGCCCCAGAGCTTTTCGAGGCCGGCAAGCCGCGGCGGCCGGTACTCCATGCCGGTGGCCAGCAGTACGGTCCTGGCCCGCTCGCGGGTGCCATCGCCGAGCTCGAGTTCGAAACCCGCATGCCCGTGCACCACCTCACCGGTGCGCACCTCGACGCTCGGATAGGCCACCAGCTCAGCGCGGCCGGCCGCATAGAGTTCGGCGGGCGGACGGCCGTCGTGGCCCAGCAGACCGCCGATCCCGTGGGCAGTCAGGTTGCTTTGCGTTCCCGCGTCGACGAGCAACACCCGGCGCCGGGCCCGGCCCAGTACCAGCGCGGCGCTCAGACCGGCCGCTCCCCCACCGACGACGATGCAATCCCAAACGTTTTCCATGCCATCGAGCTTGCCGAACATGCGCCAAAGTGCCAAGCTAATTTGCCATGCAGGCAAATGCGGCCGAGTCCGGCGACATCGACGCCCTGGTCCGGCGCCGATTGCGCGAATTGCGCGCCGAACGGGGCCTCACCCTGGAGGACGTCGCGCGGCGCGCCCAGATCGACGTCTCGACGCTGAGCCGGCTGGAATCGGGCAAGCGCCGGCTGGCGCTGGATCACTTGCCCCGGTTGGCCACCGCCCTGTCGGTCACCACCGACGAGTTACTGCGCCCGCCGCAAGCCGAAGATCCCCGGGTGTCCGGTGCCTCACACACCCACCACGACATCACCTACTGGCCGTTGACCCGCCACGGTCCGGCGGCCGGGCTGCACGCCTACAAGATCAGGATCAGCGCCAGACGCCGCAAACCGCCCGCGGAGTTTCCCGTACACGAGGGCCGCGACTGGATGTACGTGCTGTCCGGGCAGCTGCGGCTGATCCTCGGCGAACAGGATTTCATCGTCAAACCCGGTGAGGCCGTGGAGTTCTCGACGTGGACACCGCACTGGTTCGGAGTGGTCGACGGACCGGTCGAGGCCATCACCATCCTGGGGCCGCACGGCGAGCAGCTACACCTGCACGCCTGATCTACAGGTAGGCGGTCTGGTTCACCAGGCGCACCGACGAGCCGCCGTCGGCGTAGAACTCGGCGATGGACAGGGACGCCAGGTCCAGATGCAGCCGGTACAGGATTCCCTCGCCGGCATCCAGGGCCAGCCGCAGGATGGTCTTGATCGGTGTCACGTGCGAGACCACCAAAACCGTTGCCGCACCGTACTCGTCGATGATGCGGTCGCGAGCCCGGCGCACCCGGTGCGCCACCGCGTCGAAGCTCTCCCCACCCGGCGGCTCGACGCTGGTATCCCGCAGCCAACGCCGGTGCAGTTCCGGATCCCGTTGCGCCGCTTCGGCAAAAGTCAATCCCTCCCACTCGCCGAAGTCGGTTTCGATCAGATCGTCATCGACTCGGACGTCGACCCCGAGAGCCTTGGCCGCGGCCGTCGCGGTGTCATAGGCGCGCTCCAGTGGGGAGGTCAGCACCGCCGCGACGCCGCCTCGGGCCCCCAGATACCGTGCTGCGGCGTCGGCCTGCCGGCGTCCCTCCTCGGTCAGTACCGGGTTCCCGCGGCCCGAATAGCGCCGCGCGATCGACAGTTCGGTCTGGCCGTGACGCAGCAGCAGAAACCGCGTGGGTGCGCCGGTGGCGCCGGTCCATCCGGGTGCGGACAACATCGGCTTCTCGGCGGCAACAGGTTCGGCCGCCGGCGGGTCGGTCACGATGCCGGCCGCGGCGTCCATGGCCTCATTGGCCAACCGGTCGGCATGGCTGTTGCGGGCCCGCGGGATCCACGTGTAGCTGATCCGCTCGAAACCCTCGGCCACCTCGACAGCCCGGCGCTGCAACGGAACCAGATCGGGATGCTTGACCTTCCAACGTCCCGACATCTGTTCGACCACCAGCTTGGAGTCCATCGAGACCGCCACCTCGACGGCGCCCAATTCGGCGGCCGCCTCCAATCCGGCGATCAGGCCCCGGTATTCGGCGACATTGTTGGTGGCCCGGCCGATCGACTCCTTGCGCTCGGCCAGTATCGCGGCATGCTCGGCGTCGAACACCACCGCGCCGTAGCCCGCCGGCCCCGGGTTGCCTCGGGAACCGCCGTCGGCTTCGACCACTACCTTCACGGCTTGATCCGCAACAGGATTGCCCCGCATTCGGGGCAGCGCAGCACGTCGTCCTCGGCGGCGGCGGCAATGCGGGCGCTCTCACCGCGGTCGATCTCGATGCGGCAGGCACCGCAGCGCCGGCCCTGCAGCAACCCGGCCCCCGGGCCGCCACGGGCCCGCTGACGTTCGTAGAGCTCGACGAGTTCGCCGTCGATGAGGTTCACCAGACCGTCGCGGCGCGTCACTGCCTGGTGGCGGGACTGGTCGATCTCCACCAGCGCGGCATCCCGGGCCTGCTGGGCCGTCGACAACGCGGTCTGCAGTTCGTCGATGCGCTGCAACGCCTCGGCCTGCCGGCCCGCCAGCTCTTCGCGGCGTTCCATGATCTCCAGCAGAGAGTCCTCCAGGCTGGATTGCCTGCGCTCCAACGTTTCCAGCTCGTGTTGAATCTCGGCGACCTGCTTGGCGCCCACCGTGCCACCGTCGATCAGCTTCCGGTCGCGATCTTCGCGCTGACGCACGGAGTCGATCTCGTTTTCCAGCTTGGTCACCTGGGCATCCAGATCCTCCAACGCGATGCCCAGGACGGCCAGGCCGTCGTTCGCCGCGGCGTGCTCGGCCTGTGCCTCATCCACCTGTTTCTGCTCGGCCAGATGTTTGGCCCGATGGTCGAGACGCCCGAGTTCGGCATCGACCTCGGTCAGCGCGAGAAGCGAACGTTGTTGTTTTACTTCGGCTTTCATGCCCTGACTTTCATGTAGCTACTAGTTTTCCTGCGTTGCTGCGTCTTTGCGTTCAACACTCGACGTTCCACGGGTCGGTACGCACCGAGCTCACCCGGACGTCCACGGCGTCACCGAACCGTCCGCGCAGCACCCCGGCCGCCTGGGCACACCACGGGAACTCACTGGCCCAGTGCGCCACGTCGACGAGGGCCACCGACGAGGCCCGACGATGCTCGTCGGCGGGGTGGTGACGCAAATCCGAGGTGACATACGCCTGTACGCCGGCGCGGGCCACCGCGCCCAACAGTGAATCACCCGCTCCCCCGCAGACCGCAACCCGCGACACCATCGCGTCGGGATCGCCGGAGGTCCGTACTCCCCACGAGGTGGCCGGCAACGCGGCACGCACCCGGGAGGCGAAGACGGACAACGGTTCCGGACGATCCAGTACCCCGATCCGGCCGATACCCACGTCGCCGGGGATCGGTGCCAGCGCGACGATGTCGAAGGCCGGCTCCTCATAGGGGTGCGCGCGTCGCAGCGCGGCCAGCACCGCGGCACGCAACGCCGACGGCGCGATCATCTCCACCCGGTCCTCGGTCACCTGTTCGACAGTGCCCACCACACCGATCGTCGGGTCGGCGCCGTCGTGCGGCAGGAACTGCCCGGTTCCCGTCGTACTCCAACTGCAGTGCGAGTAGTCACCGATGCGCCCGGCTCCGGCGTCGAACATGGCGTCGCGCACCTTCTCGGCATCGGAGCCCGGCACGAACACCACCCACTTGTCCAGATCCGGGCCCGGCGTCGCAGGCGAGAGCACCGCCTCGACGCTCAGGCCGAGGGCCTGGGCCAAGGCGTCGGACACCCCCGGCGAGGCCGAATCGGCGTTGGTGTGCGCGGTGAACAGGGCGCGGCCGGTGCGGATCAGCCGGTGGATCAGTGAACCTTTGGCGGTATCGGCAGCCACGGTGTCCACCCCGCGCAACAGCAGCGGATGGTGGGCCAGCAACAGCCCCCGTTCGGGCACCTCGTCGATCACGGATTCGGTGGCGTCGACGGCGATCGTCACCGATTCCACCGGTTCGTCGGGATCGCCGCACACCAACCCCACCGAGTCCCAGTCGTGGGCCAGATGTGGCGGGTAGGCCGCGTCCAACGCCGCGATCACCTCGGACAGGCGGACCCCATTCATTGCAGCACCTCCGTCATGGCGTCGACCAGCACCGGCCATTCCGGCCGCACCGCGGCACGCAGGTAACCAGCCGGCAGGCCCACGAACGTATCGCAGCGGCGCACCGCAATACCCTTGCTTTCCAGATGTTTTCGCATCAACTCGGCGTCGGGCACGGTGAACAGGACAAACGGCGCGGCCCCGGATACCACGTCCAGCCCGAGGTCACGGAGGCCGGCAGTCATCGCGGCGCGCAGGTCGGCGAGCCGGCGGGCCCGGTCGTCGGCCTCGGCCACGGCCTCGGGGCTGCTCGCCGCGGCGATGGCCTCCAGTTGCAGGGTCCCCAGCGGCCAGTGCGCGCGCGGCGCGGTCAGCCGGGCCAGCACGTCCGGCGCGCCGAGGGCGTAACCGACGCGCAGCCCGGCCAGCGCCCAGGTCTTGGTGAGACTGCGCAGCACCAGCACGTCGGGTAGCGATTCGCCGGTCAGCGTCTCGGCCTCGCCCGCGACGGCGTCGGCGAAGGCCTCGTCGACGACCACCAGCCGGCCCGGACGGCGCAGGGCCAGGATCTCCTCGCGACGGTGCAACACCCCGGTCGGATTGGTCGGGTTGCCGATCACCACCAGGTCGGCCTCGTCCGGCACGACTCCGCCGGTCAGGGTGAACGGCGCGGGCAGCACGACGTGGTGGATCGGCACCCCGGCCGTCTCCAGCACCGCTTCCGGTTCGGTGAACGACGGCGCGATCAGGGCGGCCAATTTCCAGCGAGTAGCGGAGGCGGATCGCGCATGAACCGGCCGCAGCCCGGCCAGCAGGGCAAAGCCTTCGGCTCCGCCGGCCAGCAGGGCCACCTCGTCTCTATCGCGACCGTGGCGCGCGGCGACCGCCTCAACGGCCCGGCTCTGATCGGCCTGGCTCGGGTAGCTGCCCAGATCAGGCAGCCGCGCGGCCAACCGGTCGGTCAGCCAGGCCGGTGGACCGCCCGGGCGGACGTTGACGGCGAAGTCCAGCATGCCCGGCACGGCGGCCTGGTCGCCGTGATAGCGGGCCGCGGCACGGGTCCCGCCGGAGGGTGGGCACAGCACAGCACGACCCTAATGGTCGGGCCGCCCAGCTGGGCATCCGGAGGACTGCGGGAGAATGGGCACGTGACTGACACGCTGGAGCTCACTCGACCGCAGCTGGTGCTGTTCGATCTCGACGGCACCCTGACCGATTCTGCGGCCGGAATCGTGTCGAGTTTCCGCCACGCCCTGTCCCACGTGGGCGCCGACGTCCCGGAAGGGGATCTGGCCGGTCGCATCGTCGGCCCGCCCATGCACGAGACGTTGCGGCTGCTGAGCGCGGGTGAGACGAGCTTTGACGCCGACGCCGCCATCGCGGCCTACCGGTCCGACTACACCAGCCGCGGCTGGGCAATGAACAGCCTGTTCGACGGGGTCGACACACTGCTGGCCGATCTGCAGGCCTCGGGGGTGCGGTTGGCGGTGGCCACCTCGAAGGCCGAGCCCACCGCACGGCGCATCCTGGAGCATTTCGGGCTCGACGGCTACTTCGAGGTGATCGCCGGGGCCAGCCCCGACGGTGTCCGCGCGGCCAAGGCCGACGTGGTGGCCTACGCGCTGGCGCAGCTGCAGCCGCTGCCGCAGGGGGTGCTGATGGTCGGTGACCGGCTGCACGACGTCGAGGGCGCGGCCCAGCACGGCATCGACACCGTGGTGGTCGGCTGGGGCTATGGGGCCGGCGATTTCACCGGGCCCTCGGCGGTGGTCGCCCATGCCCACGTCGACTCCATTTCGGCGTTGCGCGAGGTGCTCGGTGTCTGAGCCATTGCATGTGACGTTCGTGTGCTCGGGCAACATCTGCCGGTCCCCGATGGCCGAGAAGATGTTCGCCCACCAGATCCGTGAGCGCGGGCTTTCCGAGGTGGTCCGGGTGAGCAGCGCCGGCACCGGCGGCTGGCATGCCGGCGACGGCGCCGACGAGCGTGCCTGCCTGGTGTTGCGCGAGCGCGGCTATCCCAGCGAGCACGTCGCCGCGCAGGTGTGCGACGACCATCTGGGCGCCGATCTGGTCGTGGCACTGGGCCGCAACCATCTGCGCATCCTGACCGATCTCGGCGTGGCAGCAGACCGGGTGCGGATGCTGCGCTCCTTCGACCCGCGCTCGGGTGCCCACGTGCCCGATGTGGAGGATCCGTACTACGGCGCCAAGTCCGACTTCGAGGAGGCGTTCACCGTGATCGAGGCCTCGCTGCCCGGCTTGCATGCCTGGGTCGACGCCGAGCTGGCCGCCCGGGGGATTCTGGTCTGATGCGACGCCTGACCTTCCTGCTGCGGCCCCAGTGGGTGGCGTTGTTCATCGTGGTGGCCGCGTTCGCCTATCTGTGCTTCACGGTCCTGGCGCCCTGGCAGTTGGGCAAAAACACCAAGACCTCGCGGGAGAACAACCAGATCAGCCACTCGCTGCAGGCCGATCCGGTTCCGGTGACCAGCCTGCTGCCGCACCAGGATTCGGCTGCACCCGACGCACAGTGGCAACGCGTCACCGCCACCGGCCACTACCTACCCGAGGCGCAGGTGCTGGCCCGGCTGCGAGTGGTCGACGGCGAGCCGGCCTTTGAAGTGCTCACCCCGTTCGCGGTGGACGGTGGCCCGGTGGTGCTGGTGAACCGGGGCTACATCCGTCCGGTCGAGGGAAGCAAGGTGCCCGAGTTCGCCCCGCCACCGAGCACTCCGGTGACCATCACTGCGCGCCTGCGCGATTCCGAGGCGCTGGCCGTCGGCAAGGAACCGTTCCGCAGCGAGGACGGTGCGCAGCAGGTGTATTCGATCAACACCGGCCAGATCGCCTCCCTCACCGGCGTGGCGTTGACCGGCTCGTACCTGCAACTGGTGGGCGGTCAACCCGGCGGGCTCGGGGAGCTTTCCCTGCCCCACCTCGACGCCGGGCCGTTCCTGTCCTACGGCATCCAGTGGATCGCGTTCGGCATCGTCGCCCCGCTCGGGTTGGGCTATTTCGTCTACGCGGAGCTTCAGCAGCGCCGTCGGGAACGGGCGGCCAAGCAGGCCGAGGCGGCCGCCCCGCCCCGCGAACTCACCGCCGAGGAGAAGATCGCCGACCGCTACGGCAAGCGGCGCTGAGCGCGACGGCGACCAGGGCCGCGCCCAGTTGTACGGCGCGCGAAAGACGGACCGCGCGGGCCACATCGGCCACGTCGGGGACGCGTCCGTCGCCGAGGGTGGGCCGGATCTCCAGCTGATGCGCGTATTGCGTCGGCCCGCCCAGGCGCAACCCGAGCGCGCCGGCGAAGGAGGCCTCGGCCACTCCGGCGTTGGGGCTGGGGTGACGGGCGGCGTCGCGTCGCCAGGCCCGTAGCGCCGCGCGGGGCGACCCGTCCACGGTCGGCGCGCACACCGCGGCCAGCACCCCGGTCAACCGGGCTGGCAGGTAGTTCAGCACGTCGTCGAATCGGGCTGCGGCCCAACCGAATCGGGTATACCGCGGCGAGCGGTGTCCGATCATGGCGTCGAGCGTGTTGGCACCCCGGTACACCAGCACGCCGGGAACCCCGGCGATCGCCGCCCAGAACAGCGGGGCCACCTGCGCGTCGGAGGTGTTCTCCGCCAAGGACTCCACGGTGGCCCGGGTCAGGCCCGAGGCGTCCAGGGCAGCCGGATCGCGTCCACACAACGAGGGCAGCAGGGCGCGTGCCCCATCGATGTCGTCGCCCTGCAGCAGCGTGGCCATCTGGCTGCCCACCCGGTTCAGGGAGGTGCCGCCGAGGGCGACGTAGGTGGCCGCCGCGGTCACCCACGCACGGTCACCACGGCCGGCCGCCCAGCCCAGCGCGGCCAGCGCACCCAACAGCAACCCGGTGTGCAGCACGCCGGCGCGCCGGTTGTCGGCGTAGGTCAGCGCTTCCAACCGTGCGGCGGCCGTTCCGAAACCGGCCACCGGATGCCCGCGACGCGGATCACCGAGCAGCGCGTCGGCCACGAACCCCAGGGCGATGCCAACGGTTCGGTGGCTTCTCGGCGCAAACACCCCGGCAGCGTCTCATAGGTGGTCTACTCGAATTCATGAGGCTCGGTCCACCACGACGGCCACGACGGGTCACCGATCTGCTCAATCCGGCGGCGGCGCTGCTGCCCGCGGCCAACGTCATCATGCAGCTGTCCTCCCCCGGCGTCGGTTACGGCGTCCTGGAGAGTCCGGTGGACAGCGGCAACGTCTACAAGCACCCGTTCAAACGGGCCCGCACCACCGGCACGTATCTGGCCGTGGCCACCATGGGCACCGATGCCGACCGCGCGCTGCTGCGCGCCCAGATCGACAAGGTGCACGCGCAGGTCCGGTCGCAGGCATCAAGCCCGGTGTCCTACAACGCTTTCGACCCCAAGCTGCAGCTGTGGGTGGCGGCCTGCCTGTACCGCTATTACGTCGACATGCATGAGTTCCTCTACGGCCCGCTCGACGAGGAGTCGGCCGACGCGGTCTATGCCGATGCGCGCACGCTGGGCACCACCCTGCAGGTGCGCGACGAGATGTGGCCGGCCGACCGCGACGCCTTCGACGCGTACTGGAAGCAATCCCTGCAGGAGCTGCGGATCGACCCGCCGGTGCGCGAGCATTTGCACGGGGTGGCCGCGATGGTGTTCCTCCCCGCGCCGCTGCGGTTGCTGGCCGGCCGGTTCAACCTGTTCGCCAGCACCGGGTTCCTGTGCTCCGAGTTCCGCGACCATATGCGGATGTCCTGGACACCCGAGGACCAACGGCGCTTCGAGCGGTTGTTGACGGGCCTGCGGGTCGCCGATCGGGTGATCCCGCGTGAGGTGTGGCGGTTCGGCTATCAGGTCTACTTGTGGGACATGCGGATCCGCGACCGGTTCGGTAAGCGGGTGGTCTGAACGCGCGGATATGATCCGACGCGGAGGTCCCCTGTTGAAAGACGCCATTGTCCTGGTTGCCGTTTCGCTGGCAATCGGATTCGCGCTAGGTGGCCTCAGGTCATCCGGCCCACCGGTCGCGCCGCCCGAGTTGCCCGCTCCGCCGCTGCCGCGCGCCGGCGTCTACACCGTCACCGAGACCTCGTCGGAAACCGCACCCGAGCCCTATGACTGGACGCTGTCCGGCTGCGGTTCACGCTGTCTTCGCGTGTTGTCCACCGACGTCGACGGCTCCTGGCAGCTGGACCTGTTGTGGGATACCGCCGCCGACCGACACAAGGGCGCCTGGGTCGGTGAGCGCATCAACCCCGGCATGCAGTGCGAGGCCGGCAGCCTCCAGACCACCACCGGTCCGGTTCCGTACAAATACGTCATCAGGGCCGATCTCACGGGATTCGTGAACATGAAGTTCTCCCCGGAAAGCCCGTCCTGCTCGGGCGATACCGTGATGCGCGGCCAGGAACTCACACTCACACGCGCGAAGGTGGTCTGGTCCTAAGGCCATGGCGGCGACTCATGCCATCAGAGGATCCATCGTCAAACATTCACCGGCGCAGCCTGCTTCGCACTCAGCAGCTGGCGGGGGTGCTCATCGGGCCATCGGCGAACTCGGCGATGCGCCGCGTCGGCGGGAAGTGTGGCCGTCATCGGCCCGGAATGCGGCAAGCAGTTCTTCAAGCACCCGTTCTCCGGCAGCGGCTTCTCGGGTGTCCAGCGACTCGGAGAGATCCACGGCTACCGCGGCGACGAGCCGGCGGTCGACGGCGTAGCCGGCGTCGTCGGGGACGACCCGCACAGTGACGTCGCCTGCGATGTCGTCGAAAAGCCCGAGGCGAGTGACCACATCGTCGACGTCACGGGCCGCGACGTAGCCGTCGAATCCTCGATCGACCGGGGACAGGTCGAACAGCGCGGCCATCTGCGGGTCGCGCAGCGCGCTCACACCGGTGGTCAGGAGGCCAGTGTCCCGGCCCCAACCCCGCATCTGACGCACCTCGGCGCGCCGGCGGGCCAACCATGCCACCTCGGTCGCGCGTGCACCCCGCAGGCGGTGACGCAGACGCGACAACACCGACGGCTCCAGCCAATCCGCACCCTCGCCCGACAACAGCGCAAGCGCACCCCACGCCGTCGCCGATGCCCACGGTCGGCCGTTGTGCCGCGCCCGCCCCGCCAGTCGATGTACCGAAGCCGCGTCCAGCAGCAACGTGCGTCCGACCACGCGACTCACGGTCAGCACACCGTTGTTCGCCAACCGCCGCACCTGACGCTCGGAAATCTCCAACTGCTCCGCGGCGGCAGCTGCCGACATCTCCGCCATGCACATATGGTCCCCCGAGGGACCTATTGAGGCAATAAGGCCAGTTCACTTCACTCCCGGCAGAATCGCGAGGAGGGAGACGTCCGCGATCGCGCGGGCATTCTGATCGTTACCGAAATTACGGGTTGAAGAGTGGGCGCGGACGGTATCGAACCGCCGACCGCTGGTGTGTAAAACCAGAGCTCTACCACTGAGCTACGCGCCCCGTCGCAGGCACGGTACACGCCGTGACCGCGAGACCGGAAATTCAAGGCCCCCGCACGGCCTCCAGTGCGTGCTGCCACACCGTCTGGTCGCGCACCTGGCCCGGTTCCATCATCTCGGCGAACCGGATCACGCCGGCCCGGTCGACGACGAACGTGCCGCGGTTGGGGTATCCGAGATCGGCGTTGAACACCCCGTAGGTCTGGGTGACGGCACCATGGGGCCAGAAGTCCGACAGGATCGGGAAGGTGAATCCGCTTTCGATGGACCAGATCCGGTGGGTCGGAGGTGGGCCGACGGAGATGGCCAGCGTGGCGATGTCGTCGTTCTCGTAGCGCGGCAGGTTGTCCCGGATCTCACCGAGTTCGCCTTCGCACACACCGGTGAACGCCAGGGGAAAGAACACCAGCAGCACATCTTTGACGCCGCGATACCCGCTGAGGGTGGTCGGCCTGCCGTTCTGGTCCCGGAGCGTGAAATCGGGCGCCGGCGCCCCGACAGCCAACACTATTGCCGCTTTCCGGCGGCCTTCGATTTCGGCTGCACCAACCGGCTTGCCGTCCAGTCCCCCAGCTTGGCCGACGAGGTCTGCATCAACCCGGCCGTCGGCGCCGATTCGGCGATCTCGGCCGGCAGCACGTGCCCGGGCTTGCCGGTCTTGGGTGTCACCACCCAGATCACGCCGTCCTCGGCCAGTGGGGTGATGGCGTCCATCAACCGATCGACGAGATCCCCGTCGTCGTTTCTCCACCAGAGCAATACGACGTCGACGACTTCGTCCGCATCCTCATCGAGCAGCTCGGAGCCGCACGCTTCTTCGATGTCGGCCCGGATGTCGTCGTCGCTGTCCTCGTCCCAACCCAGTTCCTGGACTATCTGGTCTTTTTGAATGCCCAGTATGTGAGCGTAGTTCGGGCTAGAGTCCGTCCCCGCCGCCGCGACCACCGTCGATCCTCCTTCGTCTTTCGTCGAGCCTCTCTCAAGACTTGTCCGTTGCCCGCCCTCATGCGCGCGTGATGCGTGTGTGCCTATCGTCGCACGACAGTGCACCAGCGCGGGCGTCCGGCGGGCGTGTTTGTCGGCCTGCTCATCGGTAAGCCTGGTCGCATCGGGTCAATGCGTTCTCCCGGGCGTCGTTCGAACGCGACGAGGCCGCGTTGAACTGATCCGGGCCGACGTTGCCGGATATGGCCGCCACCAGGGCCCGCGCCGAGTCGATCCACTCGGTCAGCGCCGCGCGCAGATCCGGTGACAACGCGTCGGACAAACCGGAGCTGACCAGGTCGGCGCTGCGGTTGAGCCCGTCGATCGCCGGACCGGCCTTGGCCTGGGTGTCACCACCGTTGTTGACCGCCTCGACATAGCCGTTGACCGCGTTGACCGCGTCCACGGCCGACGTGCTGAGGTCCTCGCACACGGTGTGGATGGCGCGGGTGGTCAACGAGGCCTGGCGTTCGGATTCGCGGGTCACCGAGCTCGCCGACGACTCGGCAATGGAGGCCGACACCGATGCCCGGTACGCCGGCGCCACCGCGGAATCGACCTGCGCGGTACCCCCGGTAACAGAGGTACAACCCACCACGACCATGGCGATCACCGCCGCACCCCCCAGCGCGCCCGCGGCGATCCGCCCCCTTGCCCCAAACTGCCCATCAACCGGCACGATCTGCAGACGTTACCGCTTCACAAAGCAACCGATGGGTAACTTACGCACCACCACCCCCAGCGGGGCGCGGGCGGCAGGATGGGTGGACGATAGAAGGTGCCACAAGCACTGTCAGTTGTTACCGCCTAACAAGGAGCGGATGTTGACCACCGAGTTCGCGCGCCAGGATCTGGCCCAAAACTCCTCCACCGCAGCAGAACCCGACCGGGTCCGGGTGATCCGGGAGGGGGTCGCCTCGTACCTGCCCGACATCGACACCGACGAGACCGGCGAATGGCTCGAATCGTTCGACGAATTGCTCGAGCGATCCGGCCCGGCGCGGGCCCGGTATCTGATGTTGCGGTTGCTGGAACGCTCGCGCGAGAAGCGCGTCGCGATCCCCGCGCTGACCTCGACCGACTACGTCAACACCATCCCCACCGAGTTGGAGCCCTGGTTCCCCGGTGACGAGGACACCGAGCGTCGCTACCGGGCCTGGATCCGGTGGAACGCGGCCATCATGGTGCACCGGGCCCAGCGGCCGGGAGTCGGTGTGGGCGGCCATATTTCGACGTACGCCTCGTCGGCGTCGCTGTACGAGGTCGGCTTCAACCACTTTTTCCGCGGCAAGTCCCACCCGGGCGGCGGTGATCAGGTCTTCATCCAGGGCCACGCCTCCCCCGGCATCTACGCCCGCGCGTTCCTCGAAGGCCGTCTGACCACCGACCAACTGGATGGTTTCCGCCAGGAGCACAGCCATCCCGGCGGCGGCCTGCCGTCCTACCCGCACCCCCGGTTGATGCCGGACTTCTGGGAGTTCCCGACGGTGTCGATGGGCCTGGGCCCGATGAATGCGATCTACCAGGCCCGGTTCAACCACTACCTGCACGACCGCGGCATCAAGGACACCTCCGATCAGCACGTGTGGGCGTTCCTCGGCGACGGCGAGATGGACGAGCCGGAGAGCCGCGGCCTGATCCAGGTGGCCGCCAACGAGGCGCTCGACAACCTGACGTTCGTCGTCAACTGCAACCTGCAGCGTCTGGACGGCCCGGTGCGCGGCAACGGCAAGATCATCCAGGAGCTGGAGTCGTTCTTCCGCGGCGCGGGCTGGAACGTCATCAAGGTGGTGTGGGGCCGCGAGTGGGATGCGCTGCTGCACGCCGACCGCGACGGCGCGCTGGTCAACCTGATGAACACCACACCCGACGGCGATTACCAGACCTACAAGGCCAACGACGGCGCCTACGTGCGGGATCACTTCTTCGGTCGCGACCCGCGCACCAAGGCCCTGGTCGAGCCGATGACCGATCAGGAGATCTGGAACCTCAAGCGCGGCGGGCACGACTACCGCAAGGTGTATGCCGCCTACCGCGCCGCCATGGAGCACAAGGGCCAGCCCACGGTCATCCTGGCCAAGACCATCAAGGGCTACACCCTGGGCAGCCACTTCGAGGGCCGCAACGCCACGCATCAGATGAAAAAGCTTGCGCTGCAAGACCTCAAGGACTTCCGCGACGTTACCCGGGTGCCGATCTCCGATGCCCAGCTGGAGGAAGATCCCTACCTGCCCCCGTACTACCACCCCGGCCCGGAGACCCCGGAGATCCGCTACCTGCTGGAGCGTCGCCGGGCGCTGGGCGGGTTCGTGCCGTCGCGACGCACCAAGAGCGCCGCATTGCCGCTACCGGGCTCCGACACCTACAAGGCGCTGAAGAAGGGGTCGGGTCAGCAGGCCGTGGCGACCACCATGGCGACGGTGCGCACGTTCAAAGAACTGTTGCGGGACAAGAACATCGGGCCGCGGATCGTGCCGATCATCCCGGACGAGGCCCGCACGTTCGGCATGGACTCGTGGTTCCCGAGCCTGAAGATCTACAACCGCAACGGGCAGCTCTACACCTCGGTGGACTCGGAGCTGATGTTGGCCTACAAGGAATCCGAAGTCGGCCAGATCCTGCACGAGGGCATCAACGAGGCAGGCTCCACCGCATCGTTCACCGCGGTCGGCACGTCGTACTCGACGCACAACGAGACGATGATCCCGATCTACATCTTCTATTCGATGTTCGGGTTCCAGCGCACCGGTGACGGCCTGTGGGCGGCGGCCGATCAGATGGCCAAGGGCTTCGTGCTCGGCGCGACCGCCGGGCGCACCACGCTGACCGGTGAGGGCCTGCAGCACGCCGACGGCCATTCGCTGCTGCTGGCCTCGACCAACCCGGCTGCGGTGACCTACGACCCGGCGTTCGCCTACGAGATCGCCCACATCATCGAGCACGGGCTGCAGCGCATGTACGGCGAGCATCAGGAGAACGTGTTCTTCTACATCACCATCTACAACGAGCCCTACGTCCAGCCGGCCGAGCCGGACGATCTGGACACCGAGGGTTTGTTGCGGGGCATGTACCGGTACCGGCGGGCGGCCGAACCGCGCGCGCACACCGCGCAGATCCTGGCGTCGGGGGTGTCGATGCCCGAGGCACTCCGGGCGGCGGACCTCCTCGCCGAGAAGTGGGACGTCGCCGCCGACGTGTGGTCGGTGACCAGTTGGGGTGAGCTCAACCGCGAGGGCGTCGAGATCGAGAAGCACCGGCTGCGTCATCCTGATCAGCCGGCCCGCACCCCGCACGTGACCACGGCGCTGGCCGATGCGGCCGGCCCGGTGGTGGCGGTCTCGGACTGGATGCGTGCGGTGCCCGAGCAGATCCGGGCCTGGGTTCCGGGCACGTACATCACGCTGGGCACCGACGGTTTCGGCTTCTCCGACACCCGGCCCGCGGCGCGGCGGTACTTCAACACCGACGCCGAGTCGGTCGTGGTGGCGGTGCTGGAGGGCTTGGCCCGCGACGGCGAGATCGATATGTCCGTGGCGATCGCGGCGGCCAAGGAGTACAAGATCGACGACGTATTCGCCGCGGCGGTCTCCTACGTCGATACCGGGAGCGCCTGACCCGCACGACGGACACTTGGAGGAATCCACCAGAAAGTTGGCGTAGCTTTTAGGAGTGCCCGACAACAATCGGTTCGTCCCGCCCCGGTCGACCGTCGAGGTCCTCGAGAGCGTGCCCGACTCGGTGTTGCGCCGGCTCAAGCAGTATTCGGGCCGGCTCGCCACCGAGGCGGTGCACGCCATGGCCGAGCGGCTGGATTTCTTCTCCGATCTCGACGCGTCGCAGCGGGCCAGCGTGCAGCTGGTGGTCCAGACGGCCGTGGTCAACTTCGTCGAATGGATGCGGGATCCGACCAGCGACGTCAGCTACACCGCGCAGGCGTTCGAGGTGGTGCCCCAGGATCTGCGTCGTCGTATCGCGCTGCGGCAGTCGGTCGAGATGGTGCGCACGTCGATGGAGTTCTTCGAAGAGGTGGTGCCGCTGCTGGCCCGCTCCGAGGAGCACCTCAGCGCCCTGACCGCCGGCATCCTGCGCTACAGCCGGGATCTGGCCTTCGCCGCGGCCAGTGCCTACGCCGACCAGGCCGAGGCCCGCGGAGCCTGGGACCTGCGGATGGAGGCCAACGTGGTCGACGCGGTGGTCCGCGGCGACACCGGACCCGAGCTGCAGTCGCAGGCCGCGGCGCTGAAATGGGATGCCACGGCGCCGGCCACGGTGATCGTCGGGCTACCGCGGCCGGACCGGTTGGACCTGGCCCGCGACGACATCCATGAGGTCGTCAAACGCAATGACCGGGCCGCGCTGTCGGATGTGCACGGCACGTGGCTGGTGGCGATCGTGTCCGGACCGTTGTCGGCAACCGACCGCTTCCTGGCCGACCTGTTGACGGTGTTCGCCGACGGCCCGGTGGTGGTCGGCCCCACCTCGCCCACGCTGACGGCGGCTCATCGCAGCGCCACCGAGGCGATCTCCGGGATGAACGCGGTGGCCGGGTGGCCAGGCGCACCGCGACCGGTGTCCGCGCGTGAACTGCTTCCCGAACGGGCCCTCCTGGGTGACGCGACGGCGATCGCGGCGCTGGAGACCGAGGTCATGCGGCCATTGGCCGATGCAGGTCCGGCCCTCACCGAAACCCTCGACGCCTTCCTGGATTCCGGAGGCGCCATAGAAGCTTGCGCTCGCAAATTGTTCGTTCATCCAAACACGGTCCGCTACCGGTTGAAACGGATCGGCGACTTCACCGGGCGCGATCCGGCGCTGCCCCGCGACGCCTATGTACTGCGGGTGGCCTCGACAGTGGGTCGGCTGAGCAAACAGGCACACCAGTCGAGCACGCCAAACGGCGGCCCCGGCGCGGTGCCGGCCATCCGCCCGGCGCATACCGGTATTCAGCGGTCACTGAACACCCGGTGATCGACGGATCGGTCACTGTGACAGATTTCGCTGCGGTGTAGGCAACGTCGCATCACATGCACTTTTGTGGGGAACCTACAAAAACATAAGACGAGGTTCATAATCTCTTACATCCCGCAAAACCGTCTTCACAGTGTTCTCTTAATGACGTGCCTCAACCCGTGCTCGCATTGCTCGCCCCTGGACAGGGGTCGCAGACGCCCGGAATGCTCGCCGCCTGGCTGGAGCTTCCCGGCGCGGCCGATCGTCTCGCCACTTGGTCGGAGATCAGCGGCCTGGATCTGGTGCGTCTGGGGACCACTGCCACCGCCGAGGAGATCACCGATACCGCGGTGACACAGCCGCTGGTGGTGGCCGCCACCCTGCTGGCCTATGAGGAACTGACCAAGCGTGGCCTGCCCGCCACCGCGGAGACCATCGTCGCGGGTCATTCCGTCGGCGAGATCGCTGCCTACGCCATCGCCGGCGTCATCTCCTCCGACGATGCGGTCAAGCTGGCCGCCACCCGCGGCGCCGAGATGGCCAAGGCCTGCGCCGTCGAGCCGACCGGTATGTCGGCGGTGCTCGGTGGCGACGAGGCCGAGGTCCTGGCCCGGCTCGAATCCCTCGACCTGGTCCCGGCCAACCGCAACGCCGCCGGCCAGATCGTGGCCGCCGGCGCGATCGCCGCGCTGGAGAAGCTCGCCGAGGATCCGCCGGCCAAGGCCCGCGTCCGCCAACTGGCCACCGCCGGTGCGTTCCACACCCACTACATGGCCTCTGCGCTGGACGGATACGCCGCGGCCGCAGCGTCTGTAACAACATCGGAGCCGACGGCGACACTTCTGTCGAATGCGGACGGACAGCCGGTCACCTCGGCTGCCGATGCAATGGAGAAGCTGGTGTCCCAGCTGACCAAGCCGGTGCGCTGGGATCTGTGCACCGCCACCATGCGGGACCGCTTCCAGAATGCGGAGCGGGCCGGGATCGTCGAGTTCCCGCCGGCCGGCACCCTGGTCGGCATTGCCAAGCGTGAACTGAAGGGCACACCGACGCGTGCGGTGAAGGCCCCCACCGATCTGGACGGCTTGGACGAGCTGTAAGTCCAGCAACAACCGAATAGCACGAACAACCCGAACGTCCCTGAATCGACCTCCGCATCCGGAGGCCGGTATCAACAACAAGAAGGAGCCATCGTGGCCGCCAGTCAAGAAGAAATCATCGCCGGTCTCGCCGAGATCATCGAAGAGGTCACCGGCATCGAGCCGTCCGAGGTGACCCCGGAGAAGTCGTTCGTCGACGACCTGGACATCGACTCGCTGTCGATGGTGGAGATCGCCGTGCAGACCGAGGACAAGTACGGCGTGAAGATCCCCGACGAGGATCTGGCCGGCCTGCGCACCGTCGGTGACGTGGTCTCCTACATCCAGAAGCTCGAGGAAGAGAACCCCGAGGCTGCTGCCGCCCTGCGCGAGAAGTTTGGCTCGGAATGAGCAAACCTTCCACTGCTAACGGAGGCTTCCCGAACGTCGTGGTGACCGCCGTGGAGGCAACCACGGCGCTCGCTGCTGACATCGAGAGCACGTGGAAGGGCCTGCTGGCCGGAGAAAGCGGCATCCATGAGTTGACCGACGACTTCGTCACCAAGTGGGACCTTCCGGTGCGGATCGGTGGTCACCTGGTCGACGACATCGACAGTCACCTGACCCGCATCGAGCTGCGCCGTAACTCCTACGTGCAGCGCATGTCACTGGTGCTGGCTCGCCGGCTGTGGAAGAACTCGGGTGCGCCCGAGGTCGATCCGGATCGTTTCTCGGTCGTGATCGGCACCGGTCTCGGTGGTGGCGAGAAGATCGTCGAGACCTACGACGCGATGAACGAGGGCGGGATCCGCAAGGTCAGCCCGCTCGCCGTTCAGATGATCATGCCCAACGGTGCGGCCGCGGTCGCCGGTCTTGAGCTCGGCGCCCGCGCCGGGGTCATCACACCGGTGTCGGCGTGTTCGTCGGGATCTGAGGCCATTGCTCACGGCTGGCGTCAGATCGTCATGGGTGACGCGGACTTCGCCGTCGTCGGTGGCGTGGAAGGCGGTATCGAGGCCCTGCCGATCGCGGCGTTCTCGATGATGCGCGCCATGTCGACCCGCAACGACGATCCCGCGGGTGCGTCTCGGCCGTTCGACAAGGATCGCGACGGCTTCGTGTTCGGTGAGGCCGGCGCGATGATGATCATCGAGACCGAGGAGCACGCCCTGGCCCGTGGCGCCAAGCCGCTGGCTCGGCTGATGGGTGCCGGTATCACCTCGGACGCGTTCCACATGGTGGCCCCGGCGGACAACGGTGTCCGGGCCGGTGCAGCCATGAAGCGTGCACTGGAAACCGCGGGCCTGGAAGCCAAGGACATCGACCACGTCAATGCCCACGGCACAGCCACTCCGATCGGTGATACCGCCGAGGCCAATGCCATCCGGGTTGCCGGATGTCAGAACGCCGCGGTGTACGCGCCGAAGTCGGCTCTGGGCCACTCGATCGGCGCGGTCGGCGCGCTGGAGTCGGTCTTGACGGTGCTCGCGTTGCGCGACGGGGTGATCCCCCCGACGCTCAACTACGAGACGCCGGATCCGGAGATCGATCTCGATGTGGTTGCGGGCGAGCCTCGTTATGGCGACTACAAGTACGCCGTCAACAACTCGTTCGGGTTCGGCGGCCACAATGTGGCCCTGGCCTTCGGTAAGTACTGAGGCCTGACACCCGGCCCCTCCCTAAGTAATCCCGGAAGGTAAACACCGAGGGAAAGCACGGAAGGAAGAACTCCGTAAATATGGCGGGATTGTCCACTGGGAACGGTCTTCCCAATGTGGTTGTCACCGGCGTAGCCATGTCGACGGCGCTGGCAACCGATGCTGAGAACACCTGGAAGAAGCTGCTCGACGGTCAGAGCGGCATCCGGAGGCTCACCGATTCGTTCGTCGAGGAGTACGACCTGCCGGTTCGCATCGGCGGCCACCTCCTCGAAGAGTTCGATTCGGAGCTGACACGCGTCGAACTGCGCCGGTTGTCATATTTGCAGAAGATGTCGACGGTCATCGGCCGTCGGGTGTGGGCCAATGCCGGCTCCCCCGAGGTCGATGCCCGCCGCCTCATGGTGTCGATCGGCACCGGTCTGGGTTCTACCGAAGAACTCGTGTTTGCCTATGACGGAATGCGGGCCAAGGGCCTGCGTGCGGTGTCGCCGCTGGTGGTGCAGATGTACATGCCCAACGGCGCGGCAGCCGCGATCGGGCTCGAGCGCAAGGCCAAGGCCGGGGTGTGTACCTCGATCTCGGCCTGCGCCTCGGGTTCCGAAGCCATCGCCAACGCATGGCGCCAGATCGTCCTCGGTGAGGCCGACATCGCCATCTGCGGTGGCGTCGAGACCAAGATCGAAGCCGTGCCGATCGCCGGCTTCGCTCAGATGCGCATCGTGCTGTCCAACTCCAACGACGATCCCGAAGGCGCCTGCAAGCCCTTCGACAAGGATCGCAACGGCTTCGTGTTCGGCGAGGCCGGCGCCCTCATGGTGATCGAGACCGAGGAACACGCCAAGGCCCGCGGCGCCAACATCCTGGGCCGTCTCATGGGCGCGAGCGTGACCTCGGACGGCTACCACATCGTGGCGCCGGACCCCAACGGTGAGCAGGCCGGCTATGCCATGACCCGCGCCATCCAGCTGGCGGGTCTCAAGCCCACCGACATCGACCACGTCAACGCCCATGCCACCGGCACCAACGTCGGTGACGTGGCCGAGAGCAAGGCGATCAACAACGCCATGCTCGGTCACAAGCCGGCTGTCTACGCCCCCAAGGGCGCGCTCGGCCACTCGGTCGGCGCAGTCGGCGCGGTCGAGTCCATCCTGACCGTGCTGGCCTTGCGCGACGGCGTCATCCCGCCGACGCGCAACCTGCACAACCTCGATCCGGAGATCGATCTGGACGTGGTGGCCGGCGAGCCGCGGCAGGGCGATTTCCAATACGCAATCAACAATTCGTTCGGATTCGGTGGGCACAACGTCGCGCTCGCCTTCGGAAAGTACTGATACCCAAGGCTTTCCACTAAGGAGACCTACATGACGATCATGGCCCCCGAGGCAGCCGCCGAATCACTCGATCCGCGCGATCCGCTGCTGCGTCTGCAGACGTTCTTCGACGACGGCACTGTGGAACTGCTCCACGAGCGGGACCGCTCTGGCGTGCTGGCCGCGGCCGGCACCGTCAACGGCGTTCGTACGGTGGCGTTCTGCACCGACGGCACCGTGATGGGCGGGGCCATGGGCATCGAGGGCTGTGCCCACATCGTCGACGCCTACGACACCGCGATCGAGGAGCAGAGCCCGATCGTGGGCATCTGGCACTCCGGCGGTGCGCGGCTGGCCGAAGGCGTCAAAGCGCTGCACGCCGTCGGTCTGGTCTTCGAGGCGATGATCCGCGCGTCGGGTTACATCCCGCAGATCTCGGTGGTGGTCGGATTCGCCGCCGGTGGTGCGGCCTACGGGCCGGCCCTGACCGACGTGATCATCATGGCGCCCGACAGCAAGGTCTTCGTCACCGGTCCGGACGTGGTGCGCAGCGTGACCGGTGAGGACGTCGACATGGTGTCGCTCGGCGGCCCGGACGCCCACCACAAGAAGTCCGGTGTGTGCCACATCGTGGCCGACGACGAGCTGGACGCTTATGAGCGCGGCCGTCGCCTGGTCGGATTGTTCAGCCAGCAGGGCCATTTCGACCGCAGCAAGGCCGAGGCCGGCGACACCGACCTGGCCGCGCTGATGCCCGAGTCGGCGCGCCGTGCCTACGACGTGCACCCGATCGTCGAGGCACTGCTCGACGAGGGGGTGCCCTTCGAAGAGTTCCAGGCCAAGTGGGCCCCGTCGATCGTCGTCGGCCTGGGCCGACTGGCCGGTCGCACGGTCGGCGTGATCGCCAACAACCCGCTGCGCCTGGGCGGCTGCCTGAACTCCGAAAGCGCCGAGAAGTCCGCGCGTTTCGTGCGGCTGTGCGACGCATTCGGCATCCCGCTGGTGGTCGTCGTCGACGTGCCCGGCTACCTGCCCGGCGTGGACCAGGAGTGGGGCGGCGTGGTGCGTCGCGGAGCCAAGCTGCTGCACGCCTTCGGTGAGTCCTCGGTCCCCCGCGTCACCCTGGTGACCCGCAAGATCTACGGCGGCGCCTACATCGCGATGAACTCGCGGTCGCTGAACGCCACCAAGGTGTTCGCCTGGCCGGACGCCGAGGTCGCCGTCATGGGCGCCAAGGCGGCGGTGGGCATCCTGCACAAGCGCAAGCTGGCCGCGGCTCCCGATCACGAGCGCGAGGCCCTGCACGAGCAGCTGGCCATCGAGCACGAGAAGATCGCCGGCGGTGTGGATTCGGCGATCGAGATCGGTGTGGTCGACGAGAAGATCGATCCGTCCCACACCCGCTCCAAGCTGACCCAGGCGCTGGCCGAGGCCCCGCACCGGCGCGGCCGGCACAAGAACATCCCGCTGTAACTGTTCCTTTCTCCCGCGGGTTTCTCCCGCGGGTTCTCCCGCGAGCAGACGCAAATGTCCCTGAAATCAATGGATTTCAGGGACATTTGCGTCTGCTCGCTCAATCAAAATCCGCAGCTACCGAGCCAGGTGTGCATCCGATCGGCCACCTCCCGCCAACCTGGCTCCAACATCAGGTCGTGCCCTACGTTCGGGACGACCTGTGCCACAGTGTGATACGTCGCGGCAGTCGACCGCAGATCCGATCGGGTGACATTGGGATCGCTGGCTCCGCCCATGACCAGGACGGGCGCAGTTACCCCATTCCGTAACGTGGACACAGGAAGCATCATCTCCGCGAGCGCGCGGGCGGGCGTTTCCATGGACAAGCGCTGCACGCAGTTGGTGACGAGAGCGTCCGGCGTTGCGGGGTCGAAGAACAACACTCTGAGGTAGTCGGCCATCTCGACGCGACGCCCGGGATGCGTCATCCGCATACGCATGCGGATAGCCGTGGACCGTCGTAACGCGCCGGCAATTCCGGTTGGGGGTAGCGAGGCCAACAACACGGCCGCAGCTGCCGGGTAACGCTGCAGGTAACGCTGGACCACATATCCACCCATCGAATGCCCGATCAGCACCGGTGCGGTGGGTAGCTCGTCGCTCACGCTCCGGATGTCCTCGACAAAGTCGGCAATCGAGCAGTCACCCACCGGCTTCGAGTTCGACGCTCCGTGTCCGGTCAAGCTCAGCGCCACGGACCGGTAGCCGTGTTCGGCAAAGTAACCGAGAAAATGGTCGTCCCAACACCACGCGGCGTGCTGGGCGCCGTGGACGAAGACCAGCGGCACCGGATGCGCGTCGGTGGCAGCGCCCCGCTCCAGGATTTCCAAGCTCATGGACCGCCCCCTTGCCGCACCGGTTCGTCAGCACCTGGGAGTCAGTGTGCGCCGGCGCCGCGCACAGGCGATGCGTAGTCGACTACCCGACTTGTCCGTAATCCGCGATCATCTCCTCGGCCGCCTCGACGGCTCGGGCCCGGTCGGCAGCGACGAGCCCGATGCGGGTACGCCGGTCGAGGATGTCGTCGACGGTGAGGGCACCTTCGTGGGTGACGGCATATTCGAATTCCGCGCGGGTCACATCGATTCCGTCGGCCACCGGGTCGGCGGGGCGCGCGCAGCAGGCCTGGGCGATCACGTTGGGCGCCTCGGCGCCGTACCGGGCCACCAGTGACGACGGCAGCGGGGCTGCAGATTTCAGGGTGGCCACGGGGTTGGCCGGTGCGCCCACCAACGGCAGGTTCGTGGTGCGGCAGGCTCCGGCGGACAATCCGCGAAGCGCCAGTGCCCGATCCAGGACGTCCTCGGCCATGTACCGGTATTCGGTGAGCTTGCCTCCGATGATGCTGATCACGCCGCTCGCCGACTCCACCACGGCGTGCTCGCGTGACACGTCGGCGGTACTGCCCGCTCCGGTGTCGATCAGGGGCCGCAGACCGGCATAGCTGCCTCGGACATCGGCTGTGGTCAGCTCGGTGGCCAGCGCGGTGTTGACGGTGTCGAGCAGGAAGTCGATCTCGGCCGGAGTGGGTTGCGGCACATCGGGAATGGGCCCCGGCGCATCCTCGTCGGTCAGGCCCAGGTAGACCCGGCCGAGCTGCTCGGGCATCGCGAAGACAAATCGGTTCAGCTCCCCCGGTATCGGAATGGTCAGCGCCGCAGTCGGATTGCCGAATGCCGCGGCGTCGAACACCAGATGCGTGCCGCGGCTGGGACGCAGCGTGAGCGCCGGGTCCAGATCTCCGGCCCACACCCCGGCGGCGTTGATGACGATCCGGGCGGAGGCGTCGAAGGATTCCCCGGTGAGCTCGTCGGTCAGGCATACCGAGGTGGCGTCCACCGCTCGGGCCGACACCCGGGTCAGGATGCGTGCCCCGTGCTGGGCGGCGGTCCTCGCGACGGCCGTCACCAAACGGGCATCGTCGATGAGTTGGCCGTCGTAGGCCAGGAAGCCGCCATCGAGACCGTCGGTGCGCACTGTGGGCGCCAGTTCGACCGTACGACGCGCGTCCACCCGGCGCGACCGCGGCAGGGTCGATGCACTCGTGCCGGCCAGCCGGCGCAGTCCGTCCCCGGCGATGAATCCGGTGCGTACCAGCGCGCGGGAGGTCCGCCCCATCGACGGCAGCAGCGGCACCAGTTGGGGCATGGCGCTGACCAGATGAGGGGCATTGCGGGTCATCAGGATTCCGCGTTCGATGGCGCTGCGGCGGGCGATCCCGATGTTGCCGGTGGCCAGGTAACGCAGGCCGCCGTGCACCAGCTTCGAGCTCCACCGGCTGGTACCGAAGGCCAGATCGTGTTTCTCCACCAACGCGACACCGAGCCCGCGGCTGGCAGCATCCAGCGCGATCCCGGCGCCGGTGATCCCGCCGCCGACGACGATCACGTCGACCCGCAGACCGTCGGCCAGTTCGGTCAATTCGGTGGTGCGCCTGGCGCTGTCGAGCGCGGTCGGTGCGGTCATGGGGTCAGGTATCCGTTCAGGGCGTGGGTGAGTTCGGCGGCCAAGTCGTCGGCGTCGAGGATCGGCTCGACCATCTGCGCGGACTGGATGGCCGACTGGGTGATCAGCAGGCACATGGTGGCCAGCTGACGGGGATCCCCCGCCCGGACCCGGTTTTCGGCCATGCCCTCCTCCTGCGCGAGCTTGAGTTCACCGGCCAACGCGTCGATCAGGATCTGCTGGCTGGTACCAAGCCGCTCGGCGATGTAGACCATCGCCAGCTCGGGCGCAGAGTGCAGCACCGCCATGATCACCTCGTCGTGGCGCAACCTGCCGGCCGCCGTGACGATGCGCGCCACGAGCGCCGCGCGTCCCGCCCCCCGACCGGCGGTCTCATCGAGAACACCGACAATCCGGGCGGTGAGCAGCGCGGCCAGGATCGACTGGGTGTCGGGAAAGCGCCGGTACACGGTCGGGCGGCTGACCCCGGCCCGGCGGGCGATCTCGGCCAGGGTCACCCGGTCCACACCGAAGGCCAGCACGCAGCTGGCGGCGGCATCCAAGATCTGGTCGCTCAGCGATCCTTCGTTACTGATTGACATCATGTGTAATACTGTAACGCATGACTCAGCCGGTTGCGCCGTTGTTGCCTCCGATGAAATGGGACGCCTGGGGTGACCCGCAGTCCGCCAAGCCACTCTCCGAGGGCATTCGCTCGCTGCTGCAGCAGGCCCTGGGTATCGACGCCGCACCGGCCGCGGCAGTGCCGCAGGATCAGGTGCAGCTGCGGCCGTCGGCACTGTCGGATGACGATCTGCAGGCACTGTCGGCCATCGTCGGCACCCAGCACTGCGGCACCGACACCGCATCCAGACTGTTGCACGCCGGCGGAAAATCCACATTGGACCTGTTGCGCCGCAAGGACTCCGGCATCCAGGACGCGCCGGATGCAGTGCTGCTCCCGGGTTCCGAGAACGAAATAGCCGAAGTGCTCCGCATCTGCAGTGACCGCCGGATCGCGGTGGTGCCGTTCGGTGGTGGGACCAGCGTGGTTGGCGGTCTCGATCCACTGCGCGGTGATTTCGCCGCGGTGGTAGCCCTCGACCTGCGCCGGTTCGACGCGCTGCACAGCCTCGACGAGGTGGCCGGTGAGGCCGAACTGGGCGCCGGGGTCACCGGCCCGCAGGCCGAGGCGATGCTGGGCGCACACGGCTTCTCGCTCGGGCATTTTCCGCAGAGCTTCCAGTTCGCCACGATCGGCGGGTTTGCCGCCACCCGGTCCTCAGGCCAGGATTCGGCCGGCTACGGGCGCTTCGATGACATGGTCCGCGGCCTGCGCGCCGTCACGCCGGCGGGGGTTCTCGACCTCGGCCGCGCTCCGGCCTCGGCGGCCGGGCCGGATCTACGCCAACTGCTCATCGGTTCCGAAGGCGTGTTCGGCGTGATTACCCGGGTGCGCGTCCGGGTCCACCCGATCCCTGAGGCGACGCGCTACGAGGCCTGGTCGTTCCCCGATTTCGCCACCGGGGCCGACGCATTGCGTGCGGTGACCCAGACCGGCACCGGGCCGACGGTGATCCGGTTGTCCGACGAAGCCGAGACCGGGGTGAACCTGGCAACCACCGAAAGCATTGGGGAACAGCGCATCACGGGTGGCTGCCTGGCCATCACACTGTACGAGGGTACCGCGGCACACGCAGCCAGTCGACATGTTCAGACCCGCGCCGTACTGGAACAACACGGCGGCACCTCACTGGGCGAGACGGCGGCCCGGGATTGGGAACACGGCCGGTTCAACGCGCCGTACCTACGTGATTCACTGCTGGCGGCGGGCGCACTGTGCGAAACCCTGGAGACGGCCACCACGTGGTCCAACCTCGCCGCGCTCAAAGCCGCGGTCACCGAGGCCCTAACCACCTCGCTGGCCGAATCGGGGACCCCGGCGCTCGTGATGTGCCACATTTCGCATGTGTATCCCACGGGCGCCTCGCTGTACTTCACCGTCGTCGCGGCCCAGCGCGGCAACCCGATCGAGCAGTGGCGCAACGCCAAGTCCGCGGCCTCCGACGCGATGGTGCGTACCGGAGGAACCATCACCCACCACCACGCGGTGGGGGCGGATCACCGCCCGTGGATGCGCGACGAGATCGGCGACCTCGGCGTCGAGGTGCTGCGTGCGGTCAAGGCCACGCTTGACCCGGCCGGAATCCTCAACCCCGGCAAGCTGATTCCGTGAACAGGGTCACGGTCCTGACCAATCCTCTGTCGGGGCACGGCAATGCGCCGCACGCGGCCGAGCGAGCCGTCGCGCAGTTCCAGCGCCGTGGTATCGATGTGTGCGAGATCGTCGGGACCGACGCCGCGCATGCCCGCCGGCTGGTCGACGACGCCCTCGACCGCGGTACCGATGCGCTCGTGGTCGTCGGCGGCGACGGCGTGATCTCCCTGGCACTGCAGGCACTGGCCACCGGCGATGTCCCGCTGGGCATCGTGCCCGCCGGCACCGGCAACGACCACGCTCGCGAATATCGTCTGCCCACAGGCGATCCGGAGGCGGCCGCCGACATCGTGGTCGAGGGGCACACCGAGTCCGTGGACCTGGGCCGCATCGTGGACGCGTCGGGCGCGGCCAAATGGTTCGGCACGGTGATGGCCGCCGGGTTCGATTCCCTGGTCAGTGACCGCACCAACCGGATGCGTTGGCCTCATGGCCGGATGCGCTACAACGTCGCGATGCTCGCGGAGATGTCGAAGTTGCGCCTGTTGCCTTTCCGGTTGACGTTTGACGACGGCCCCCAGCTGTGCACCGATCTCACCCTGGCCGCGTTCGGCAACACCCGCAGCTACGGCGGCGGCATGTTGATCTGCCCGGGCGCCGACCACTCCGACGGTCTGCTGGACGTCACGATGATCACCTCGGCGTCGCGCACCCGGCTGATTCGCCTGTTCCCCACGGTGTTCAAGGGCACCCATGTCCATCTCGACGAGGTGAGCACGCGACGGGCGCGCACGGTGCACGTCGAGTGCCCGGGGATCAACGCCTACGCCGACGGTGATTTCGCCGCCGCCCTACCGGTGACGGTGTCGGCGGTGTCGGGTGCCCTCCAGATCCTGGTCCCCGGCCCGGCACGTTCGACCGACACCGATTAGCAGGCCAGGTGATGGCGCCGGCCCCGCGCTGTTCACCACCGCGTTCAGGCAATCGGCGTGTTTGCCCGACGCCATGATCGGCGCACGGTAGGTTGCCTGTGGGCCGGGGTTGTGGATTGAGACACGGAGCGTCATGGATTCAACCAAGTACATCGGTCGCGTCGGCGCGCTTGCTGTCGCACTCGGCATCGGCACCGCGCTGACATCCGGAACCGGCATCGCCTGGGCCGATGACACCGGCGGCAGCTCGAGCAAGACCAGCTCCAGTAGCGACAAGGCAAGCGCGTCATCCCCAGGCCGCACCAGCGACCGCTCCAAGAGCTCCAGAGGCTCAGCCGGCGCGCCGAAGGTGAAAAAGCCCGGCCCGTCGGCTTCGGCGTCCAGCTCCAAGCCCGATTCCGAGTCCAGTTCCACCTCCAAGTCGACGTCGCCGAGCCGGCAAGGCCCGCTGTCGAAACTCGCCGACCGCGTCCGCAACGATGTCGAGTCCAGCCTGGACGACGTCGGGAACGCCTTGCAGCGCACCGAAAGTAGACTCGAGCAGGCCCGCACCCAACTGAGCACCAAGCCGACCCGCAACCGCACGTCGGTGATCACCGGCAAGACGGAATCCACGCCACAGTCCACCGCGTCCAACCCCGAGCCCGCGACCACCGCACCGACGCCACGGGTGCACACCATCGTCGGGAAAATCCAGGACTCGGTCGACAACGTCGGCCGACTCAGCGACGACATCGTCGCGACTGTGCGCACCCCGGACACGTCCGTTGCCACCTCCGACACTGCGCCGGTGAACATCATCGCGCCGATCAAGACCAAGGCCCCCGAACCGGTTACGCCCAAGATCACCGCACCGCCGGTGGTCTCGGCGTTGCTGAGCGTGGCGGGGCTGACGCCGTTCGGCGCGGGCACCAGCCCGGTGGCACCGGCACAGTCCCCCGCCCTGTGGGCCATGGCGGCTTGGGCCCGAAGGGAATTCGATCGGACGGTCAACCCGGCCGGTGCCCGCGTGGTGTCGCCCAACGAGGCCGCCTCGGTGGTGGCCGAGGGTGAGATCCAGCCGATGGCCGCGGTGAATCCCACTGTCGCCGTGCAAACCGACGACTTGACCCCCAAACCGTCGGTTCCGTCGTCGTTGACCCAATTCACCAAGAAGCTCGGTTGGGTCACCGGCACCGGCTACACCGACCACTGGTACGTCGCGGGCACCGACCTCGGGATCATGTGGAACAGCGGCTACGTCGACCCGGAGACCGGAAAGCCGATCATCTACACGTTGTTCGGCGACACCTACAGCCAGCCGGGCATGTCCGGTGACTGGCGCAACAACGTCCTGTTCCGCACCAGCGATTTCGATCTGTCCGACGGTCTGCAGTTCAGCGATGCGTTGATCCACGCCGGCGCGCAGCCCGGGAACCCCGGCACGCCGACGTGGTACGGCCCCGACGGGCCTCCGGCCGGCGCCGCGCAGATCATCTACGATCCGGGCGGCCTCAACGGCCTGTTCGGCACCACCTACACGATGATCCCCACCTCGGCGATCGCGATCGAAAACCCGGACGCCGTGGGCGGTTACACGCAGTACGCCACGGTCATGTCGGTCCGCACGTGGGACAACCCGGGCAGCTGGACGACGAACTATTCGGCGATCGCCTACTCCACCGACGGTGGCAAGACCTGGACCGTCGACAAGGAGACGGTGCGGTCGTCGGGGTGGTTCCGCACCAGCACGGGCTACGTTCCCGGTGACGAGCACTTCCAGCAGAACGCCCTGGTGATGTCGGACGATCCGGAGGACCCGTACGTCTACGTATACGGGACCCCCTCGGGCCGGCAGGGTTCGGCGTATGTGGCGCGGGTCAGGAAGGACCAGATCACCGATCTCGACGCCTACGAGTACTGGTCGGGTGAGAACTCCGCCGGCGACGGCCAGTGGGTCAGCGGTGATCCGTCGGTGGCGGTTCCCGTCTTCGGTTCCAGCAGTACAGATTTCCTGCCGCAGCTGTACAAGGTCGCGGACTTCTTCACGTTCGGCTTGTTCACCAAGATCGCCAACGGCATCTGGGTCGGCGGCCTGCCGACCAATGGCAACGTCAGCGAGATGTCGGTGCAGTACAACGAGTACCTGGGCAAGTACGTGGTGCTCTACACCGACGGCGGCAACAACGTGGTGATGCGGGTGTCGGATTCACCGCAGGGTGAGTGGTCGGACACCACCACGCTGGTGAGCAACAACCTCACGTCGAACAGCGGCATGTACGCGCCGATGGTCCACCCGATGTCGGGCACCGATTACTTCAACAAAGTGGACGCCAATGGCAATGTGGTCGAGGACAACTCGCAGTACCTGTACTACAACCTGTCCTATTGGGGTGACTACAACGTCCGGCTGATGCAAACGGATCTGTCATCGATGAAGACGGTCTCGGTGTAACCGGATGTCCCGAGCGCTTGCGGTGGGTGTGGCGGCCGTCGTCGTGGCCACCGCACTCACCACGAGCGCCTGCGCACACGCCGATCCCGAACCAATCCCACCCGGACCGCCCGAAACCGCGGCGCCTCAAGCGGACTCAGCGTGCGCCGAAAACCTCAGCGATGCGTTGACTCCGGCCGAGCCGGGACAGACCGCCAATAACCGTCGCCTGCTGCTGTGCGACGGCGGTACGTGGCAACCGTTCGGCAGCCCGTATCCTGCCTCGGACCGGTGGCTGACCACCGGACCGCCACTGGTCCTGCATGGGCAGGGCCGACGGAACCCGGAGGCCAAGGCAGGCAACTGGGTGGGGACGCCGCAGACGACCGAAGCCCGGTGCAGCGTCGAGGTTGTCGACGTCCTGGGAGCCGGCCGGACATCGGAACCCGAAACCGTCAGCGCCGAACCGGGGCAGACGCTGACCTTTCAGGTCAGCGACCACATGTTCACGACGACGCTGAGCGGCTACTGCCTCTGGTCGCGTAGCTGAGGAGCTAGCCCACGCCCCGGCTCAGCCAGGACACCTCGGCGCCGTCACCGCCGTTGCGGTAGGGCTCCAGGGATTCGTCCCAGGCGGTGCCGAGCACGGTGTCGAGTTCGGCCGCCAGCATGTCGGCGCCGCCGGCCATCAGGGCGCGCAGTCGCATCTCGCCGACCATCACGTCGCCGTTGGCGCTCATCGCACCGCTCCACAGCCCCAGTTGCGGGGTGTGGCACCAACGGTGGCCGTCCACTCCGGCGCTGGGATCTTCGGTCACCTCGAAGCGCAGCACTGACCAGGAGCGCAGGGCATTGGCCAACTGCGCCCCGGTGCCGACCGGGCCGACCCAGTTGGTCACCGCACGCAACTGGCCAGGCATGGCCGGTTGCGGGGTCCACTTCAGGTTCGCCCGCGCCGACAGGGTCGACGACAACGCCCACTCAACATGCGGGCATACCGCCGCGGGTGAGGCATGGACATACACCACACCCGTCGCCGCGTCGGCGAACTGGTTCGACGCACGCATCTGCTACTCCTTCGGCTCACGAGGGACGTCTTCCCCAACGACCTAGTGATTCCGATCGAGCATGCAGTTGTGTGTGCCGCGCGTGTCTATTGTGCCCTGTGAGGCTGGTGTTGCGCTAGTCTGTGGCGTTTTCTCTCAGCACACCATCAGATATGGCCGGCCACAGCGGGTAGGTCCAGTCGCCGAAGTCGCGGTCGGTGAGCACCACCAAGGCCAGGTCAGCGGCCGGATCGACCCATAGGAACGTGCCCGACTGGCCGAAATGCCCGAATGTCCGCGGGGAGTTTGCCGAGCCGGTCCAGTGCGGCGATTTGCCGTCCCGGAGCTCGAAGCCCAGCCCCCAGTCGTTGGGACGTTGCGCGCCGAAGCCCGGCAACACGCCGTTCAGACCGGGAAACTGGACCGTCACCGCCTCGCCGTGCAATTGCTCCGAGACCAAAGCCGGCCGCAACAGGTCGACGGCAAACGCCGCGAGATCGGCCACGGTGGACGACACGCCGAACCCGGCCGCCTCCGCCCCGCCCGACAGGTTCGTCGCCGTCATCTGCAGCGGCTCGAACACCGCCTCGGTGAGATAGCCGGCGAACTCGATGCCCGCCGACTCCTCGACCGCGCGAGCCAACAACTCGAACCCGTAGTTGGAGTAGATGCGACGCTGTCCGGGCCGGGCGAGCACGTCGGCCGAACGCATCGACACGCCCGAGGCGTGCGCGAGCAGGTGGCGAACGGTCGACCCAGGCGGGCCGGCCGGACTGTCGAGTTCGATCGCCCCCTCTTCGACGGCGACGTGCACGGCGCGGGCCACGAGCGGTTTGGTCACCGAGGCCAGTGCGAAGGTCTTGGCGGTGTCGCCGTGGCTGGCCAGCACGCCTGAGGGGCCCACCACGGCAGCCGCAGCCGAGCCGACCGGCCAATCGTCAATGACCGAGAGGACATCCGTAGCGCTCATCGCGCGTAAATCTATCGGGCCCGCCCCAGATTCCGGGACAGCAGTTCCTCGACCATCCCGGCGGCCACCGCATCCACCTCGGCAACCAGGCGACGCAGCCCGACCACTCGCCGAACCAGGTCCTGCGGATCTGCATTCGGCGCCGCCGCCAGCCGGTGCACGTCACACACCGCGCGATAGGCGGATTGGGCCGATTCGGGTTCGATGGCCTCACACCACCGCTGCATGGATTGCCTCCACGACTCTGACCGCGCGGTGTCGCGGACCTGCGCCAAGGTCAATGCCCTCCGGTACACGTCGCCCGCCCATTCCACCGGCACGGCGTCGCCGAGCACCGGAAGCAGCGCCTCGTCCAAGGCGAGATAGCCCTCCGGGTCACCGGCGGTCACCGCGGCCACACCGGTCAGCGCCCGCGCGAGCGTCTTCAGGGCGGGGTCGTCGAGATTCTCCGCAATCGTCGCCAGCTGCCGTGTCATCTCCGAGAATCGCGCGGTGTCGCCGGCATCGGCCGCGGTCACCGCCAGGAGGTAGGCCACGTAGCCGTGGGCCGCGGTCTCCGGGACACCGTCGAGCAGTGCCCGGGCGCGCTGGGCCCAGCTGTCGGCCGGCGCCGGGTGACCGCGGGACAGCCAGGCCAGACCGAGTTCGGCGGCCTTCATCGCTGCCATCACCGGGTCGGTACGCAGCAATCGGGTGTGCACCTGCTCGTTGATCCGCACCGATTCGCGTCCATGCCCCTGACGCCAGGCGGCCGAGGCGTACACGGCCAGATCATCGGTGTCGAGGCCTTGCACACCGACGACGCGGCTGAAGGATTCGTAACTGGTGCGCCAGTCATTTCGCCGGTATGCCGACCGTGCCACCACCAGTAATTGAGTTCGATCATCGACCACAACCCACGGTAACGCGGCAACGCGCGGGCACGCCGAGATTCGGCCCGCGGCGACACCCGATTCAAATTGGACACCTGTCCGGTTTGCATTAGGTTGTAGGCATGAGCCAGACGGTGCGTGGAGTGATTTCTCGGTCCAAAGGCCAGCCGGTGGAGCTGGTCGACATTGTCATCCCCGATCCGGGGCCCGGTGAGGTGGTGGTCGACATCATCGCCTGCGGCGTGTGCCA
>NZ_MBEJ01000129.1 GCF_001953975.1 Mycobacterium sp. NS-7484 | reverse complement strand
TTCGGTGGGGCCGCTGCAACAAGGGATCGTCGGTGGGCCGCTCGGTCACGGCATGGCTGAAGTTTCGCTGCGCGCGAACGCAACAGGGCCACACCGTCGTCGACGACATTGGCCAGAATCCCGGCCACCACCGCGTGAATGAACAGTTGCAGCGAGGCGTACTGGACCGTCGGCACCGGATCGGCATCGTAGGAGGTATCGGAGAGCACCTCGTCGGCGGCGACCGCGACATCGGTGAACGTCGTGGTGCCGGTCCCGGTGCGGCGCTGGCCGAATCCGTCCCAGTCGTCGACCAGCCGGACGCCGTCGCGGTCGGTGGGCACCAGGACACTGGCCACCGAGTCGTGGTCGGTGGTGGCCGTCACCGTCAGATAGTCCGAGAACAGCGTCCCGGTGCTGTAGTACTTCTCGCCGTTCAGCCGGAAGCCCGAGCCCGCCGGGTCCGCCAGCAGCCGGGTGTTGAACACCAGGCTGCCGACCGCCAGGGAACCCTTCTCGCTGAACGCATTACCGAAGATCTTGCCCTCGGCGATCTTGCCCAGCCAGCGCGCCGACACCGGATCGCCTGCGGTGCGCAGCCGTTCCTCGGTGAACCAGAAGTGGGTCCGGAAGATGTGGGCCACGATCGGATCGGCCTTGGCCACGTCGATGATCGTCGAGAACAGCTGCGGCACGGTGAATCCGGCTCCGCCGAGGGACTCGGGCAGCCGCAGGGTGCCGAACCCGGCCCGTTTCAGAGCGGCGACCTGATCGAACGGATTCTCATCGTTGCGGTCACGGTCCTTGGCGCCCGAGGCGATCGATGCCAGCAGAGCATCCCACTCCGGCGTTCCGGGCAACACGTGGGTGATTTTCTCGACGGTGGTCATGGCACCGTTGTATCCGCAGGCGCTACCCGCAGGCACGCATTTGGATCAGGCCGAACCGAAGCCTCTGACCCGCATGCCGTAGAGGTAGGTGGTCAGGTACTCCTTGATGACCGGGGCCCGGACCTCCGGTGCGTCGGGGATGGTGATCAGCAGCGCGTAGAGCCCGGCGAAGAACGACGCGCCATTGTGCAGCACGTCCACCTCGTCGGGGATCTCTCCGGCCTTTTTGGCGCGCTGGAGCTCTTCGACCAACGCGACGAGCACCGGATGGTGCGCCCATTCCTCGGTGGGTGGTCGGGTGGTGGAGAAGTGCAGGGCCAGAAAGTCTTTGAACAACGGCCGGCCGAGGCGCCGTTCCAGTTTCTCGAGCATGCGCACCGATTCGGCCAGGGTGGCCCCGACGTCGTGCGGTTGGTCGAAGAAGCGGAGGAGCTCGGCGGCCATGCGGGCCTCTTCGCGCTGTTCGAGTTCCACCAGGACGTGTTCCTTGGTGGGGAAGTGGAAGAAGAACGTGCCGTGGGCGACGCCGGCGGCCGAGGCGATCGCGGCAGTATCGGCCGCGGCCATGCCCCCGCGTTTGAACTCGGCGACCGCGGCCCCGAGTAACCGTTCCCGGGTCTGCTGACCCTTGCGGCTGCGCGGTGGTGGCGACTGAGCCTTCAGCACAGCCTGATGTTACGACATTCAAGAACTGACTGTACTCAGATTGACTCTTTCCAATGTCGCCAGTGGGCGTTACGGTTTCAACAAGGACTTCTTCTGACTGAAGTCAGTTTTGGAGGTGGGGAGTGCAGATCCTGGAGCAGGTCCAAGACCTGCCGAAAGCCGGCAATATCAAGGCGCAGTGGGTGAGTTTGTGGACCGGGCCGGCGGTCGGCGTCGTCCTGCTGGCGGCGTTTCTGGCGTTTCCCGGCTTCTGGCCGCCGATGTCGCCGACCTGGAGTGCCCAGCAGGTGGCCGGGTTCTATGCCGATCACACGGCGTGGATCCGGTTCAGCCAGGTGACGTTCAACCTGTGCGGAATCCTGATCCTGCCGTTCTTCATGGTGATCGTGGTGCAGATGAAGCGTATGAAGACTCAGAGCCACGTCTTCGCGTACTGCTATCTGACCGCGGTGGTCAGCGGTGCCACCATCTTCGCGCTGTCCAACGTGTTCTTCCTGGTCGCCGCGTTCCGGCCCGGCCGCAATCCCGAGCTGGTGATGTTGCTCAACGACCTGGCCTGGATCGTGTTCGTGGCGCCGGTGGGCATGGTGGTCTCGCAGTTCGCGTTGCTCGCGGTCGCGGTCTACTTCGACAACGGGCCGGACCCGGTGTTTCCCCGTTGGGTGGGCCATTACTCGCTGGCCACCGCCATCGCCATGGTTCCGGCCGCGGGTGCGGCGGTGTTCCAGACGGGGCCGCTGGCCTGGGACGGTCTACTGTCCTTCTGGCTTCGCAACGGAGCCTTCGCGCTCTTCGTCATCGTGATGTTCTTCGTCCTGCGGCGCGCGGTGCTCCGGCAGGCCGTCGAAGAGGGCGTCGTCGAGAGCGCCGCGGCATGACACTGCTGACCCCCGGTCCACCCACCCGCTCCGCGGGTGAAACGCCGCCGGGCAAGCCCGATGTGCGGTTGATGACGTGGTTCTTCCCGCTGTGGTACGGCGCGTTCGGCGTCATCATCTGCATCCTGACCCGGGTGACACCGCCGCCGCGCCCCGATGTCACCGCAGCCGACAAGGTGGCGTTCTTCACCGAGCACGGCGTCACCATCAAGATCGGGTTCTGCCTGCTGTTGATCCTGCTAGGTGGTGCGGCCATGACCAACGGCCTGGTCGCCTACCAGATCAAACGCATGTCGGTCGGTGCGGTCTTCGCCTACGGCTACATCGGCGGCATGAGCGTGGGTGCGCTGCCGGGGTTTCTCCTGGTCTCGGTCTGCTTCCTCACCGCGGCCTTCCGGCCCGACCGCGACCCCGAGCTGATCAGCCTGCTCTATGACCTCGGAATGCTGTCCTACAACGGCTCTTTGGGTTGCTTCACGGCCGCCTACCTGGTGTTCGCGATCGCCATCCTCTACGACAAGAACCAGATCTTCCCGGCCTGGTTCGCCTACGTGACCATCTGGCAGATCATCACCGAGGTGATCGCCACCCAGATGTTCGTGTTCGAGTCCGGGCCGTTTGCCTGGAACGGCTTGATCGCGTTCTGGTGGGCGGTGGTGGTGTTCTCGGTCTGGCTGTCGGCGCTGATCGTGCTGCTGCGGCAGGCGGCCGTACGTGAATCGGTAGACGAGCCGGGGCCGGAGTGAGGCGGACAATGTCGAGCAATCCTGTGGTGACACAACAAGATCCGCCCGTCAAGACGGCGTCGTCCCACCTGCCCGGCGATGGGCACATGTGGGTGATGGTGCTCGGTGATCTGGTCATCTTCGGTGGCTACTTCATCGTGTTCATGATCTACCGCACCATGCAGCCGGACGAATTCCTGCGGGCCCAACAGCATCTCGACATCAACATCGGGGTGCTCAACACGGTGATCCTGCTGACCAGTTCGTGGCTTGTGGCCCGCGCCGTGCTGGCCGCCAGGGCCGGCCGGCACGAGGCGGCCATCCGGCTCACTTACGCCGGCGGCGTCGGCGGTGTGTTGTTCATGGTCTGCAAGGGCTATGAGTGGATGGTCAAAATCCAGGCCGGGCATACCAACTCCGAGATGTTCTACTCGTTCTATTACGTGCTCACCGGCGTCCACCTGGTCCACGTGTTGATCGGGTTGATCGTGCTGGGCGTCATCGTGCGGGAGCTGCGCAACCCGTCGCGTCGCCGGGCCTCGGTGGTGGAATCGAGCGCGATCTACTGGCACATGGTCGACCTGCTCTGGGTGATCATCTTCGGCCTGCTCTACGTGGTGAGGTGATCATGACCGAGAGAGCTGTGACCCAGACCTGGCTGGTGCTGGTCGCCATCACCGTCGGCTCGTGGTGGCTGGCCCCGGCCCAGTACTCGGCCACCCTGGCGGCCAGTGTGCCGATCACCGTGCTGGTGCTGGCGCTGACGCTGGTCAAGGCCCGGCTGATCATCAGGCAGTTCATGGAGGTCCGTACCGCGCCGAGGTGGCTCAAACTGGCCACCGACGGCTGGCTGGTGGTGCTGTTCGGTGCGGTCCTCACGATCTATCTGATCTGAGCCGGGCGCGGCACAATGGAGCGCGATGACCATGAACGCCAAGCGCAGGCGAGTGCACGACAGGCTGGCCGCGCTGCCGGGGGTTCGGGCGGTGCGACGCCCGGTCAGCCCTGGTTCTGACGAGCAGTTCGACCTGTTCTACGTGCGCGCCGGGCGCAAATCGGCGCAGCCCGCCGTGCTCATCCCCGGCGGTCCCGGCGTCGCATCGATCCAGCCGTACCGTGCGTTGCGCCGGCGCGCGGCCCTCGCCGGGTTCGACGTGATCATGATCGAGCACCGGGGCGTCGGGATGTCACGGCACACGGACGCCGGCGCGGATCTACCGCCGGCGGCCATCACCGTCGAGCAGGTGATCGACGACATCGCCGCCGTGCTCGACGACGCCGGTGTGCACCAGGCGATGGTCTACGGCACCTCGTACGGCAGTTACCTGGCCGCGGGATTCGGGGTGCGCCACCGCGACCGGGTGGCGGCGATGGTCCTGGACTCGCCGGTGCTGTCCACGGCCGACATCGAGGCCATGCGCGCCGCCATCCGGGGCCTGTTGTGGGAGGGAAACGACCCCGAGACCGCGGCGCTGGCGCCGAAGGTCCGCCGACTGGTGGCCGAGGGGACACTGGCGGCCAAGGGTGGGGAACTGATCGGCCTGCTCTACGGTTTCGGCGGTGCCGCGCTGCTGGACCGCCAACTCGACCTGTTGTTGCGCGGACGCACCGTGGTGTGGTCGGCGCTGCGCCGCCTGAGCGGGCTCTCGACACGGAAAGCGCCGTACCGCAATGAAGTCGATCTGGTCGGGCGGATCGCCTTCCGCGAGTTGAACTATGCCGGAGTGCCCGACGGTCTGCCCTTGGATCCTGCCCTGGACATGGCCGACATGATCGGCAGCGCGAAGTTCTACGAACCGTTCGAGGCCGAGCCCTTCGACCTGACGGCCGAGCTACCGGGCTTCGACTGGCCCACCGTCGTGCTGTCCGGCGGCCGCGACCTCACCACCCCGCCGGCCATCGCCGAACGGATCGCGCAGCTGGTCCCGGGGGCAGTACTGGTCCGGATGCCGACGGTGGTCCACAGCGTGCTCGACACCCGCGAGCGTGCCGCCTTCGCGGTGATCCGAGCCGTGAAGGAAGGTGCGGCCGAACAACTTTCGGCCGTCGCCGCCGAACTCGACGCCCTACCGGCGCGCGCCGTCGTCCGCACGGCTGTTCGCGCGATCTCGGTGGCCATCGCGGTGGAGGCGGTCACGCTCGGCTACTTGAGGAAGCCGATCTTCGTGTAGTCGGCGTCGGCCAGGCCGAAGGCCCCGAAATTGGCCAGGTTGCTGCGCACGGCGACGTTGCCGGGGGACTGGAACAGCGGAAGGCTGAACACCTCGTCGAACAGCATCGTGTCGAGTTCGTTGGCCAGCGTGCGCGCCTTGGCCGGGTCCAGCTCCTCCAGTGTCTGCTCGATTTTGGCGTCGATCTCCGGGCTGCCGATCTTTCCGAAGTTGCTGGCCCCGTCCTGGGCGTAGATCTGGGTCAGCGAGCTCAACGGGAATGCGTCACCGAGAAAGGCGAACTGGGCAATGTCGAAGTCGCCCTTGATGATGTAGTTGCTGAAGAACCCGGTGCCCGGTTTCGTGTCGAGCTGCAGGTTCACCCCGATCTGGCCCAGCATGTTCTGCGCGATCTGGGCCACCTGCCGGGTGCTGCCGGCGTCATAGAACACGTTGCGGATGACCAGTTCCTTGCCGTCCTTCTTCCGGAACTGCTGTCCTTCGGGCACTTTCCAGCCCAGCGCGTCCAGCTCGGCCCTGGCCTGATCCGGGTCGAAGGCCACCGAGGCGGCGTTGTCCTGATAGCCCTGCTGGCCCGCGACGTAGATGTGGTTGTTCAGCGGTACCGGGTTGTCGGTGAGACCCCGCTGGGTGATGTTGGCGATCGCCTGACGGTCGATGCCCTTGGCGACTGCGCGGCGCAAGGCAGGGTCGGCCAGGATCGAGCCGGGGGCACCGTTGAACGTCAGGTGATACCAGCTGGCCGACGGCGCCCGCCGGATGCTGATCCCCGCGGTCTTGCGGGCGATCGTCAGCTCGTCGAGGGATGCGGTGCCGGTGGCGTCGATGGTGTTGTTCTGCAGTGCCGGGATCCGCGCGGCGTCATCGAGCACCAGGAAGGTGATGGTGTCCAGTAGCGGCGGGGTGCCCCACCATTTCGGGTTGCGGCTCAACGTGATCCGCTGGGCGCCCCGGTCGACGTTGGACACCAGGAACGGGCCCGCCGATGGCCCGGGCTGGCTGAGCTGTGCCTTGTTGAAGGCTTCGGGCGTGGCCGTCATGCTCTTGGGCAGTAGCCGACCGTTACCGGCGAACATGCCCTTCCAGTCGGCGTAGGGCTTCTCGAAGGTCATCACGGCCTGGCGGTCGTCGACGCCGCGGGTCACCGAGGCCACCCGCTCGAAGCCGTTGGGCGCGGCGATGATGAACGCCGGGTTCTTTCCGCTGTTGGCCTCGGTCTGGGATTTGATGTCCTCCCAGGTGATCGGGGTGCCGTCGGACCACACCGCCTTGGGATTGATCGTGTAGGTGACCACCTGCGGGTTGGTGCCCGTCAGTTCGACGTTGGTGAAGTAGTCGGTGTTCACCGTCGCCGACCCGTCGGCGGCGATGACGAAGGCGCGCGGCAGCGTCGGCTTGGTGATCGAGCCGACGTCGCCGGTGTTGCCGTCGATGTGCAGTGGGTTGAAGTTCGACGGGAACTCCGTCAGGGCCAGCCGCAGATTGCCGCCTTGGCGCAGGTTCGCCACATCCTGTGGGTTGATGTCGTTGGTGCTGCCGACCTCGGCGTTACCGCCGGCCGAGGGGGCTTCCCGATCGCCGCCCGAACAGCCGGCCAGCGCGAGTGCGGTGATCGCCGTGACGACGGCGAACCGCTGGAGCTTGAACACCTTCAACCCGTTCATTCCGTCGATGCTAGAGGCAGCTACCCCTCGGATGCGGCAATACCTAACCGGCGGCGGGCCCGGGGTGCGGTCTGGCCTGCGGCACCGCGGCCAGCAACCGGCGGGTGTACGCGTGCTGCGGATCGGTGAACACCGCGTCACCGGAGCCTTGTTCGACCACCGCGCCCTTGTACATCACGGCGACGTCGTGGGCCAGGTGCTTGACCACCGACAGGTCATGGGACACGAACAGATAGGCCAGGCCGAACCGGTCCTGCAGATCCAGCAACAGGTTGATGATCCCGGCCTGAATCGAGACGTCCAGCGCGGAGACCGGTTCGTCGAGCGCGATGATCTTCGGCTGCAGGGCCAGTGCGCGGGCGATCCCGATGCGCTGTTTCTGGCCACCGGAGAACTCCGCCGGGTAGCGGCCGGCATCGGCGCGGCGCAGGCCCACCAGCTCGAGGAGTTCGGCCACCCGATCGTCGATACGGGGTTTGTCGAAACCGTTGGCCGCCAACGGCTCTGCCAACACGTCCGACACCGGTAACCGCGGGTCCAGCGAGGCCACCGGGTCCTGGAACACCACCTGCAGGTCGGTGCGCAGCCCCCGACGGGCCCTGCGGTTCAGCGTGGCCACGTCGGACCCGAGCACCTCGATCGAACCAGATTGCGGCGCAGTCAGATTCAGGATCTGGTGCAGCGTGGTGGACTTGCCCGATCCGGATTCACCGACGATGCCGAGCGTGCGGCCGCTGTGCAGGTCGAAGCTGACCTTGTCGACGGCCCGGACCTCGCCGACCTGGCGACGCAGCACCACACCTTTGGTCAGCTTGTAGGTCTTGGACAACTCGCGCACCCGCAGCACCACCGGGGCGTCGTCGCGCGGCGTGGGCGGTGGGGCCGCGTCGCTCACGTGGTAGATGTCGGCCGCGCTGCGGCCGGCGACCTGCTCGGTGCGGATGCAGGCGGCGTGGTGGTCGGGTGCCAGCTCGATGAGGTCGGGTTCTCCTGCCTCGCACTCGTCGATCGCCAGCGGGCAGCGCGGCGCGAACGGGCAGCCGTGCGGTGTCGTGGTCAGCGACGGCGGTGCACCCGGGATCGGCACGAGCCGGGTGCCCTGCGGGGCGTCCAGGCGCGGCACCGAACCGAGCAGCCCGACGGTGTAGGGCATCCGGGCCTGCTCGTACAGCCGGGCCACCGGGGCATCCTCGACGGCCCGGCCGGCGTACATCACCAGCGCCCGGTCGGCGAACTCGGCCACCACGCCCAGGTCGTGGGTGATGATCAGCACCCCGGCCCCGGTGACGTCACGGGCGGTCTTGAGCACGTCGAGAATCTGCGCCTGCACCGTGACATCCAGCGCGGTGGTGGGCTCGTCGCAGATCAGCAGGTCGGGGTCGTTGGCGATGGCGATCGCGATGACCACGCGCTGGCGCTCCCCGCCGGAGAGCTCGTGCGGGAAGGCGCGGGCCCGCTGCTGAGGTTGGGCGATGCCGACCAGCTCGAGGAGCTCGACCGCACGGCTGCGTGCCGCACGCCGGCTCAGGTCGCGGTTGTGGGTTTCGAGTGCCTCGGCGATCTGGTCGCCGACGGTGTAGACCGGCGTGAGCGCGGACATCGGATCCTGGAACACCGTGCCGATCGTGTTGCCCCGGACTTGTGACAGCTGGGCGTCGGAGCGCCCGAGCAGTTCCTCGCCGCGCAGCCGGACCGATCCGGAGACCTCGGCGAACTCGGGCAGCAGCCCGACGACAGCCATCGCGCCGGCCGATTTCCCGGCCCCGGATTCGCCCACCAGGGCGACCACTTCGCCGGCGTCGACGTGAAAGTTCAGCCCCCGCACCGCATGGACGGCACCGGTGTCGGTGGGGAAGTCCACCCGCAGATCGGATACTTCGAGCAGTCGGGTCATCGGCGTGACCTCCTGCGCCGCAGCCTGCCGCTGCCGGGATCGAGTGCGTCGCGCAAGCCGTCACCGACGAGGTTGGCGCACAGGATGATCAAAACCAGCACCCCGGCCGGGAACAGGAACACCCAGGGGAACGTGGTGGCGGATTTGGTGCCGTCGGCGATCAACGTGCCCAGCGAGACATCGGGCGCCTGGATGCCGAATCCCAGGAAGCTCAAACCGGTTTCGGCCAGGATCGCCAGACCGACGTTGAGTGCGGTGTCGATGATCAGGATCGAGGCCACGTTGGGCAGGATGTGGCGCACGATGATGCGCCGGTTGCTGACGCCCATATACCGGGCGGCCAACACGAATTCGCGTTCCCGCAGGCTCAGCGTCATCCCGCGCACGATGCGGGAGCTGATCATCCAGCTGAACGCCGAGAGCAACACGATCAGCCAGAACACCCGGTCCGACTGGCTCAATCGCGGCGTGACGATCGCGATCAGGATGAAGCTGGGTACCACCAGCAGCACGTCGACGATCCACATCAGGGTGCGGTCACGCCAGCCGCCGAAATACCCGGCGATCGAACCGACCGTGGCGGCGATGATGGTCGAGATGAACGCCACGCACACCCCGATCAGCATGGATTTCTGCATGCCGCGCAGGGTTTGGGCGAAGATGTCCTGCCCCAGGGCGTTGGTGCCGAACCAGTGGTCGAGCGACGGCGGGGTCTGCAGCGCGTAGTAGTCGAGATCGGAGTAGTTGTAGGGCAGCAGTGGCGGCACCGCGTAGCAGGCCACGAACATGACGATCAACAGGGCCAGTGAGATGACCGCGGGCCAGTTGCGCAGGAACCGGCGGAACACCAGGGTGCGCCGGGTGGCGAATTCCTCGGTGTGCAGTCCCGAACGGGCTGCGCTCGCCTCGCCGGTCGTGCCGGAAGTCTGTGTCATGTCACCCGCACCCTCGGGTCCAGTACCGCGTAGATGACGTCGGAGAGCAGACCGGCGACCAGGATCACCGTGCCGGTGAACACCGTGATGGCCGCGATGATGTTGGTGTCCTGGGTGGCGATGCCCTGCACCACCCATTCGCCCATGCCGTGCCAGCCGAAGATCTTCTCGACGAACACCGAGCCGGTGACCAACCCGGCCACGCCGTAGGCGAACAGGGTGGCCATCGGGATGAGCGCGGTCCGCAGTCCATGTTTGAACAGGGCCCGGCGCCGGGTCAGGCCCTTGGCCCGCGCGGTGCGGATGAAGTCCTGCCCGAGGACATCGAGCATGGCGTTGCGTTGGTAGCGGCTGTAGCCGGCGATCGCCATCAGGGCCAGCGTGAGCGTCGGCAACACGAGGTGCTGCAACCGGTCGACGAACTGCGCCCACGGCCCGCCGACGGGCACCGGCGCCGTCTCCCCGGTGTACTCGAAGATCTGTACGCCCAGGATCGAATTCACGTTGAGCGCGGCCAGGATCAGCATGTTGGCGATCACGAACGACGGCGTGCTGATCACCAGCAGCGACAAGACGGTGATCACGCGGTCCGACAGCCGGTACTGGCGGATCGCGCCCCAGGCACCGACCACCACACCGATCACGGCGCCCGAGATGGCGCCGATGACCAGCAACCGCAGCGTCACGCCGATCCGCCGCCACAGTTCGTCGGCCACCGGCTGGCCGGTGACCGTGGTGCCGAAGTCGCCGCGAACGGCCCCGGCGGCCCAGTCCACATAACGCAGCGGAATCGGCTTGTCGAGACCGAGCTCGGCGGCCTTGGCGTCGATCGCGGACTGCGGGGGCCGAGGGTTGCGCTGTTCCAGGCTGTCGAGGGGTTTGAAGTTCAGCGACGTCAGCGCGAACGTCAGGAACGAGGCCAGGGCCAGCAACACGATGTAGTTGAGCAGCCGGCGCGCCAGAAAGCGCGTCATCCGGTTGTCCCCGCCCACGGCTGCATGGCACACAGGGTAAAACAGCGAGCAGGCAAAGCCGGTCAGCACCCGGCGGCGATTGGCAGCTGGTTCACATCGTGGGCATAGAAATCAGGCGTTCACTCAAATCCATGAAAGTCAGCGAACTCAAGGACATCAAGGTGATCGCTGCGGCTGCCGGTGGTGCGGCAGTGGTGGCTCTGGGCGTCTTCGGCGCGGTCACCGACATACATGTGGGCGGCGATTCCGCCGCAGTGGCCTCGGGATCCCACATGAACCTGGGGCAGACCGTCACGGAGACGACGCCGCCGAGCGTGCCGGCGATCTCGATGGCGGTGCCTGCGCTCAAGGGCAACACTCCACCGCAAGGATTCGCCACGACGCATTGAGCGGTTTCAGCTTCGACCGGGACGGCTATCCGTCGTCTCGGAGGTGAGCTCATTGCGTAAAGCGAAGGAAAACAATCAACGAAATCTGAAGTTGGTCTCTGCCGGGGTCGGCGCGATCGGCGGGTTAGCCACCGTGGCGTTCGGCGTCGCGCTGGGCGGTGGCCTCACCGGGGCCCAGCACCGGGTCGAGCCGCCTGACATCACCACAGGACAGACCGTCACCCCGACCACGGCTCCGACGACTCCGGAGATTCCGAACGCCTCGCCGACGGTCTCGGCGACGACGCCGTCCGGGTTTGCCACACCGCACTGATCGACGCTGATTCCCGGATGCCGGACGGTGGCTTTCGGGTTTACCGGCCGCGCGCCTGCCGGTAGGTAAGTCGGTATGGCAGGACACGAACGCAGCAAGCGGACCAGGTACGCGATGGCCGGTGTGGGTGCGCTCGCACTCGCCGTGATGGGGGCATTTGGGGCGATGGTGACAGAGGCTCCGATCAGCGGTGCGGTGATCGGGCCGGTGATCGGGCCGAGGCCGGCCGCCTCCGTCGGCGAAACGGTAACGAAGTCAACGACTCCCAGCGAGCTGGAGACGTCGGTGGCCACGCCGCCGGTGAAGGCGGAACCGCCCGACGGTTACGGCGGTTGACGGGTCGATTCGGCCGCGGTGGGGTCCGCGCGAGCGGCCCCCACGAGACGCCGTCGTCAACCCCGAATCCGGGCACAACCGTCGGTGCCCAGACCATGCGCGCCCGGCCCGGGCATGCCCCGCGGTGGCCCGCCCATCCCCGGCGGCCCGCCATGGTGCCCGGAACCGTGCGTATCGGTCGCGGCGTAGACGGCGGCGCCGCCGAGCCCGGCGATTGCCGTGGCGATCCCGACCGCGGCGACGGTGTGACGCATGCTCATGTCTCCAACGGTGCAGATGGTGCCTGTGAGTCGACTGTGTAGTGGCTCTGTCTCGCATATGGGGCCGCAGATCGCGTTTCTTCACAGCCGGCGCATAGAAACGGCACAGGCTTGACCTATCGACGGGTCAGATAATGGACCGGTGAGCACTGTGACCAATGGGGCGACCAACGGGACCAATGGCACCGATTCCGACTCCGGGCGCGCCGTGATGCGTCGCGCCGACGGCAATCCGATCCAGGTCCTCGTGGTCGACGACGAGCCGGTGCTGGCCGAACTCGTGTCGATGGCCCTGCGCTACGAGGGCTGGGACATCGCCACGGCCGGCGACGGCGCCGGCGCGCTGGCCGCGGCCAAGGAAAACCCGCCCGACGTGGTCGTCCTCGACGTGATGCTGCCGGACATGAGTGGGCTCGACGTGCTGCGCAAACTGCGCGAACAGATCCCGGGCCTGCCGTTGTTGCTGCTCACCGCCAAGGATTCGGTCGAGGACCGCATCGCGGGGCTGACCGCAGGCGGTGACGACTACGTCACCAAGCCGTTCAGCCTGGAGGAAGTGGTGTTGCGGTTGCGGGCGCTGCTGCGTCGCACCGGGGTCACCAGTGAGGACGGCGGCGCCAAGATCGTCGTCGGTGATCTGGTGCTCGACGAGGACAGCCACGAGGTGACCCGCGGCGGTGATCCGATCACCCTGACGGCCACCGAGTTCGAGCTACTGCGCTTCATGATGCGCAACGCCAAACGGGTGCTGAGCAAGGCGCAGATTCTGGACCGGGTGTGGAGCTACGACTTCGGTGGCCGGTCCAACATCGTCGAACTTTATGTCTCGTATCTGCGCAAGAAGATCGACAGCGGACGCGACCCGATGATCCACACACTGCGTGGTGCGGGGTATGTCCTCCGGCCCGCCCGCTGAGGTGACGGCCGCGCCGACGAGCGCCACCCGGTGGTGGTCTCCGCGCACCTGGTCGCTGCGGGCTCGGCTGGTGGTCAACCAGGTGCTGTTGCTGGCCGTGGTGTGCGCCAGCATCGGAGTGGCCACAGAGTTTGCGCTGCAACGGTTTTTGATGAACCAGCTCGACGATCAACTGATCGAGGCGGGCCGGCGTTCGGCGGCGATCTTCGAACTGCCGCCCCCGCCGCCGGGAACTCCGCCACCGCCGGGGATGCGCCGTCATCACCGGGTTCCGTTCGACCCCGAGGAGGGGCCCGGGCCGGGATTTCTCAATGCGCCGGGGCAGGCCGCGCGCACGGTCGGGGCCGTGGTGTCACCGCACCGGCCGGTGGACGCCGGGGTGATCACCACCGAAGGTGAGCGGGTCGAGATCAGCGCGGCCGCGGCCGAACAGCTCGCGGCGATCCCGGCGACCCGGGTTCCCGAAACCGTGGACCTCGACGGGCTGGGGCGCTACCGGTTGATCGGCCTGCATCCGCGGCACAGCAACGTGGCGACCATCGTCACCGGCCTGCCGACGGCCGTCGTCGACGACACCCTGCTGTGGGTGCTCGGCATGTTCTGCGTGCTCGCCGCGATCGCGCTGATCGCCGCGACCACCGGCGGCATCCTGGTCATCCGGCGCCAACTCGCCCCGCTGTCGCGGGTTTCGGCAGCGGCCCGCGAGGTGGCCGATCTCGAGCTGGACCGTGGCGAGGTGAAGTTGCCGACGCCGATCGTGCCGGTCGATGAGGCCAGTGCCCACACCGAGGTGGGCCAGCTCGGCACATCGTTGAACCGGATGCTCGACCGGATCGCCAGTGCGCTGTCGGCTCGGCACGCCAGCGAGACGCGGGTGCGGCAGTTCGTCGCCGACGCCAGCCACGAATTGCGGACACCGCTCGCGGCGATCCGCGGCTATACCGAACTGGCCCAACGCAAACGGGACGACCTGCCCGCGGATGTGGCCCACGCGATGAACCGGGTCGAGTCCGAGACAGCACGGATGACCCAACTCGTCGAGGACATGTTGCTGCTGGCCCGCCTCGACGCCGGCCGGCCGCTCGAGCGCGACAGCGTCGATCTGTCCCGTCTGGTGGTCGACTCGGTCAGCGACGCCCACATCGCCGGTCCCGATCACCAGTGGGCACTGGACCTCCCCGACGATCCGGTGGTGGTCGACGGCGACGAGGCCCGGCTGCATCAGGTGCTGGCGAACCTGCTGGCCAACGCGCGCACCCACACCCCGGCGGGTACCTCGGTGACCGTGTCGCTGAGGTCTGACCCCGACACCGAAGCGGACGCCGTGCTGCTCACGGTCGCCGACGACGGTCCCGGCATACCGGCGTCGCTGGTGCCCGACGTGTTCGAGCGGTTTGCCCGCGGTGACTCGTCCCGGTCCCGCCGTGAGGGCAGCACCGGGCTGGGGCTGGCGATCGTGGCCGCGGTGGTCAAGGCGCACGGCGGCACCATCGCGGTGCACAGTGTCCCGGGATCGACCGAGTTCACGGTGCGATTGCCCCAGACCGGCTCACAGGTCTCGCACAGGACGGACAAATCGGGCACCTAGCGCGCGCCGCAACCATGAGAATGTGACCCTTGTTGCCGCTGATCCCGCTGCCGACATGCTGGAGGCGGCACCCGAGGAGTCGAAGCTGGGCAACTGGCCCCCGATCGCCCGACGCATCGCCCTCGGTGTGCTGTTGGCCGGCACCGCGGTGCTCTACCTGTGGAACCTGTCGAGCAGTGGCTGGGCGAATGCGTTCTACTCGGCCGCCGCGCAGGCCGGAGCGCAGAACTGGACCGCGATGCTCTTCGGGTCCAGTGACGCCGGAAACGCCATCACCGTGGACAAGACGCCCGCAGCGCTGTGGATCATCGATCTCTCGGTGCGCGCGTTCGGGCTGAGCCCCTGGAGCGTGTTGGTGCCCCAGGCGCTGATGGGGGTCGGGGCGGTCGGGGTGCTCTACGCCGCGGTGCGCCGGGCCGCCGGCACCGGGGCCGGACTGCTGGCCGGCACCGTTCTGGCCCTGACGCCGGTGGCGGCGTTGATCTTCCGCTTCAACAACCCCGATGCCCTGCTGGTGCTGCTGCTCGTCGTGGCGGCCTACTGCGTGCAGCGGGGAATCGAAAAAGACGCGAGCCGTTGGTGGTTCGTCGCCGCAGGGGTGGCCGTCGGATTCGGATTCCTGGCCAAGATGCTGCAGGCGTTCCTGGTGTTACCGGCGTTCGCCGCTGCGACGCTGGTCGCCGGGGATCGTCCGTTGGGACGCCGCGTGCTCGATCTCGTCACGGCCGGCGTGGCCATGGTGCTCAGCGGTGGCTGGTATCTGCTGTTGGTGGAACTCTGGCCGTCCTCGGCACGGCCCTACGTCGGCGGCTCACAGCACGACAGCATCGTCGAATTGGCCTTGGGCTACAACGGTCTGGGCCGGCTCACGGGGGAAGAGACGGGTGGGCTGGGCAACCTCAACTTCGACGTCGGGCCCGGACGGTTGTTCGGGGCCCAGATGGGCGCCGACATCGCCTGGCTGCTGCCCGCTGCGCTGATCTGCCTGGCGGCCGGGCTCTACCTGAGCCGTCACGCGCCCCGCACCGATACCACCCGTGCGGCGCTGATCCTGTGGGGCGGTTGGCTTGTCGTCACCGCAGTGGTGTTCAGCTTCATGAACGGCATCGTGCATCCGTATTACACCGTGGCGCTCGCGCCGGCGGTGGGCGCGGTGATCGGTATCGGTGCCACGCTGTTGTGGCGCCGGCGCCGCGACATCCGGGCCGCCACCGCGATGTCGGGTGCGGTGGCGGTGACCGCGATCCTGGCGGCCGTGCTGCTGGCCCGGGCCGACGACGTGTTCACCTGGCTGCGTGCCGTCGTCGCGGTCGGCGGGCTGGGCGCCGCAGCGCTTCTGCTGCTGGTGAATTGGTTGAACCGGCCGATGGTGCGGACGACCGCGGTGCTGGCCATCGCCACATGTTTGGCCGGCCCGGCCGCATATTCGATCGCCACCGCGGCGAGTCCGCACAGCGGGGCCATCCCATCCGTGGGGCCGTCTCGCGGCGGCGGTTTCGGGGGCATGTTCGCCGCGCCGGAGCCGGGGCCGACCCTGACCGTGACCCTGGCGTCGGAGGCCGAGAAGTATCGCTGGGTCGCGGCGGTCGTGGGGTCGTCGAACGCCGCGGGTTATCAATTGGCCACCCGCGCACCGGTGATGGCCGTCGGCGGCTTCAACGGCACCGATCCGGCGCCCACCCTGGCGGAGTTCCAGCGATTCGTCGACGAGGGCGCGATCCACTTCTTCATCGAATCCCGCATCATGGCAGGCGGATTCGGCGGACACACGCCCAGCGACAGCCGCTCGTCCATCGAGATCGACGAATGGGTGCAGGCCAACTTCCGTCCCGTCACGGTCGACGACGTGACGATCTACGACCTGACGCACCGTGCGGCGAAGACATAGCCGGCGCATAGCTTCGCCCCACTCAGATCACAACCCCGCGGAGAACGATGAAGTCATGACAACCTTGGTCCAAGAGCCCGAGCAGCGGTTCCAGTTCGCCTCGCGGCCGAACGCCGCGGCCCTCGCGCGGGCCGCCGGAGTGCCCGTGCTCGACGTCGTCGTCCCGGTGTACAACGAGCAAGCCGCACTGGCACATTCGGTGCGACGGTTGCACTGCTACCTCCGAGAGAATTTCGCCCTCCCGGCTCGCATCACCATCGCCGACAATGCCAGCACCGACGACACGCCGCGGATCGCCGCCGAACTGGCCGACGAACTCGACGACGTGCGGGTGGTCCGGTTGGAGGAGAAGGGCCGAGGCCGCGCCCTGCATGCGGTCTGGTCCACCTCGGACGCCCCGGTGCTGGCCTACATGGACGTCGACCTGTCCACCGATCTGGCCGCACTGGCCCCGCTCGTGGCGCCCCTGATCTCGGGACACTCCGACCTGGCCATCGGGACCCGGTTGGGCCGCGGCTCGCGGGTGGTCCGCGGCGCCAAGCGGGAGTTCATCTCACGGTGCTACAACCTGATCCTGAAATCGACTCTGGCGGCGCGCTTTTCGGATGCGCAGTGCGGGTTTAAGGCAATCCGTGCCGACGTCGCGCAGCGGCTGCTACCTCACGTCGCCGACACCGGATGGTTTTTCGACACCGAACTGCTGGTGCTGGCCGAACGCAGCGGCCTGCGAATCCACGAAGTGCCGGTGGACTGGGTGGACGATCCGGACAGCCGGGTCGACATCGTCGCCACCGCGACCGCCGATCTCAAAGGCATCGGCCGGCTGCTGCGCGGCTTCGCCAACGGCTCGATCCCGGTGAACACCATCGCCGCCCAGCTCGGATCGTCGCGTAAGTCCGCCGCCCCGAGTTCGTTGCTGCGCCAGGTGGTGCGTTTCGGGGCGGTCGGGGTGGTCTCCACGCTGGCCTACCTGTTGCTGTTCATCGCACTTCGGGCCGGTCTCGGTGCGCAGGCGGCCAACCTGGTCGCCCTGCTGGTGACGGCAGTCGGAAACACCGCGGCCAATCGGCGGTTCACCTTTGGCATCGCCGGATCGGGCAACGTCACCCGGCATCACCTCGAGGGCCTCACGGTCTTCGCGATTGCGCTGGCCATCACCAGCGGATCGCTCGGGCTCCTGCACCTCGTGGCGCCCGTCCCGCACCGAGGTGTCGAACTCGCCGTCCTGGTGGCGGCCAACCTACTGGCCACGGTGGTGCGCTTCGTCCTGTTGCGGGGATGGGTATTCCATCCGGCGCGCACCCGACGCGGCACCGCACTGAACGGGAAGACAGGGATATGACAACCACCGTCGACGCGGCACCCGACGCCGGCGCGTCCTCCGCGGACGCCCCAAACACCGTGACTGCGCGCTGGGTCCGGCCGTCCTATTGGGCGCTGCTGGCCGGCACCGCGGTGCTCTACCTGTGGGCACTGGGCTCGTCGGGCTGGGCCAACAGTTACTACGCCGCGGCCGCGCAGGCCGGCACCCAGTCCTGGAAGGCCTGGCTGTTCGGCTCGCTGGATGCCGGCAACGCCACCACGGTGGACAAACCGCCTGCCGCGATGTGGGCCATGGGCTTGTCGGGGCGGCTGTTCGGGTTCAACGAGTTCACCATGCTGCTGCCGCAGGCCCTGATGGGTGTGGGTGCGGTGGCCCTGCTTTATGCCACCGTGCGGCGCACCAGCGGAGCCGGGGCCGCCCTGATCGCCGGGTCGGCGCTGGCGCTGACACCGGTGGCGGCCTCGATGTTCCGCTACAACAATCCCGATGCACTGTTGGTGCTGCTGCTCGTGCTGGCCGCCTACTTCATGGTGCGCGCCGTCGGCGCGGTGTCGGTGCGGGCGAGCACCGGATGGGTGGCGTTGGCCGGCTGCGCACTCGGTTTCGGGTTCCTGACCAAGATGCTGCAGGCCTTCCTGATCGTGCCGGGGCTGGCCCTGATGTTTCTGGTCGCCGCACCCGCGGCCAGTGTGTGGAAACGGTTGGGCACCTTGCTGATCGGGGCCGCCGCGATGATCGTCTCGTCGGGTTGGTACATCGCACTGGTGGCATTGTGGCCGGCCGGCTCCCGGCCCTACATCGCCGGATCGACCGACAACAGCCTCCTGCAACTGGCCTTCGGGTACAACGGCTTACAACGCATCCTGGGACAGAACGGACCGGGACCCGGTGGGCCCGGCCCCGGCCCGGGTGGACCCGGCCACGGTCCCAGCCGCGGCGCCAACCTGATGTTCGGCGGTGATCCGGGCATCGGCCGGATGTTCGGGCTGTCCATGGGCACCGAGGTGTCGTGGTTGTTGCCTGCCGCGCTGATCGGGTTGGTGGCCGCGTTGTGGTTGACCCGCCGTAGCGCGCGGACCGCCGGTCTGCGGGCCGGCCTGCTGATGTGGGGCGGTTGGATGCTGGTCACCGCTGCGGTGTTCAGCTTCATGGACGGGATCATCCATCCCTATTACACCGTGGCGCTGGCGCCTGCCGTGGCAGCATTGGTGGGCATATCGGTGTCCGAATTGTGGCGCCGGCGCGCAGGATTGGCGGCTCGGCTGGTCCTGGCGGTGATGCTGGCCGCCACCGGTGGCTGGGCGTTCGTGTTGCTGAACCGGACCCCGGACTGGCTGCCCGCGCTGCGCTGGATCGTGCTGATCGGTGCGGTGCTGACCGCGGTGGCACTGGTGCTCACGGTCCACCGGCCGGGCAAATGGCCCGTGGCGGTGGCCCTGGCCGCTGTGCTCTTCGGCTTCGGCGCTACCGCGGCCTACACCATCGAGACGGTGGCGAAGGTGCACGGCGGTGGGCCCATGGCCACTTCGGGTCCGAACCGGGACTCCGGTTTCGGCGGACCGGGTGGGCCCGGCGGGCCGGGTGGGCCGCCGCCTGGCTTCGGCCGAGCCGATGACCCGGCCCTGGCCGCGCTGATCGCCGGTGCCGACGGTCGTTGGGCCGCAGCGAGTGTGGGCTCGATAATGGTCAGCGACCTCGAACTCAAGACGGGGGAGTCGCTGATGGCGATCGGCGGATTCACCGGCAGCGACAACTCGCCGACATTGGCGCAGTTCCAGCAATACGTCGCCGACGGTCAGGTGCGGTACTTCCTGGACCGGCCCGAAGGCGGACGCGGCGGACCACCCCGCGAGGCCCGCGGCAGCGCCGGCCAGATCACCGCGTGGGTGAAGGAAAACTTCACCAAGACGATGGTCGGTGACACCCCGGTGTACGACCTGCGGGCACCGCTGAACTCAGCGTGATTCTGCTGCTGGCCCTCTCGTCCGCGCTTCGCTAGCGTCGGTTCATGTCTGTCACCGATCAGTACCTGGCCAACAACGAGGCCTACGCGAAGAGCTTCACCGGTCCGTTGCCGATGCCGCCGAGCAAGCACGTCGCAGTGGTGGCCTGCATGGACGCCCGCTTGGACGTGTACCGCATTCTCGGCCTGGGCGACGGTGAGGCACACGTCATCCGCAACGCCGGCGGCGTCATCACCGACGACGAGATCCGCTCACTGGCCATCAGTCAGCGGCTGCTGGGGACCAAGGAGATCATCCTGATCCACCACACCGACTGCGGCATGCTGACGTTCACCGATGACGGGTTCAAGCAGCAGATCCAGGACGACACCGGGATCAAGCCACAGTGGGCGGCCGAGGCGTTCGTCGACCTCGAGGAGGACGTGCGTCAGTCGTTGCGCCGGATCGAGGCCAGCCCGTTCGTCACCAGGCATGAATCGTTGCGCGGCTTCATCTTCGACGTCGCGACCGGCAGGCTCAACGAGGTCGCGCTCTAGAAATCGGCGCGGGCCAGGGCGGTCAACGCGTCGGCGGTGCGATCGCAGAACGCCTCCCGATCGGCCAGGCCGCGCGTCATGGCCCGCACCACGGTGCTGGCCACCAGGAAATCGAACACCGCGTCCGCGCGGGCGCCGTCACCGTCGAGCACGTCGACCATCAGGGCGCGCACGTCGTTCTCCGAGCGCAGCACCAACCGCTCGTAGCTCGTCTCGTCGAGGTGATAGGCGGCCAGCAGGCCGGGTAGGGCGGCCCGGGTGACCGGATTGGCCAGCCAGTCCAGGAACATCGCGACCCAGCCGCGAAGGTCGGTGCGCAGATCGCCGGTGGGGGCGGGGATCGGGATGGTCTCCGCGTGACCGAATGCGGCGTCTTCCACCAGCGCTTCCTTGGTCGGCCACCGCCGGTAGACGGTGGGGGCCCCGACGCCGGCCCGACGGGCCACCGCCAGCACCGTGGTGCCCTGATAGCCGGCCTCGACCAGCAACTCGCGCACAGCGGTCAGCACGGCGGCGTCCTTGGCCGGATCGCGGGGGCGCCCGGGTGCGGGGCCGGAACTGGTCACGGCAAAAACCTACCGCCAGCGGGCGTCGGCTGTTACGTTACGGCTCATAACGTAATTACCCTGGAAGGATCGCCGATGCTCACCCCGCACGACGAACTGCTGTGCCATCAGCTGCCGACCACGTTCGACCATGTCTCCCAATCGGACCTGCGCTGGACCGAACGCATCGTGATGTACGGCTTCGACCGGTCCGGGGAGATCAACGTGATGACCGGGCTGGCCCGCTACCCCAACCGCAACGTCACCGACGCCTACGCGATGATCACCACCCGCGACGGCAAGGCTCGGGTGGTGCGGATGTCCACGGAGCTCCATCCGGAATCCGGCGCGCTGGACACCTATCGCGTCGGCCCCTTCACGTATCAGGTCGAGGAACCGTTGCGCACCGTGCGGGCCGTCCTGGAACCCAACGAGCAGGGCATCAGCCTGGACCTGCGGCTGCGCGGGCAGTTCCCGGCCTACGAACAGACCGCGGCATTCCACCGCAGCCGCGGCCGCGTCAACGAGGACGCCCGCCGGTTCTATCAGAACGGTGATCTGGAGGGCTGGATCGAGATCGACGGGCAGCGCATCGACATCGACTCCTCGCGTTGGTGGTTCGGCCGCGACCACTCCTGGGGCATTCGCAACGGGCCCGGCGGTGGCAGCCTGCCGGAGGGGGCCAACCTGCAGCCGCAGGAGATTCCCGACGGCGTTCTCTATTACATGGGGATCTTCGAATTCGACGACGAGTTGGTGCATTTCGCGCAACGCGAGACCAGCACCGGGGCACGCTGGCAGTTCGAGGGGGAGGTCCTCTATCCGCTGCACACCGGCCGCGTGGCCGACGGCATCATCGACGTCGAACATGAGCTGAAGTTCCGCGACGATCTGCGGGTGATCAGCGGCGGCACGTTCACCGTGCACCGTGCCGACCGGACCACCAGCACCATCGAGGTCACCCCCATCACCGACTTCTGGCCCGGGCTGGCCGGCTACGAGGAGGTCAACGGCTACGCGTCCGGGCATTGGCGCGGCACCGATTTCATCGACGGCTTCACCGCCGACGTCACCGATCTCGACGTGGTCCGCCCGGTCAGCTTCCTGTCCGAGACGCTGTGTGAGGTCAGGATGCACACCGACGGCCAAGTCAAAACCGGACACGGCCTGGTCGAGATGGTGTTCGTCGGAGCCTATCCGCGCTACGGGTACACCGGATGGTGAGGCCACCTGCCGACGAGCTCCCGGCTGCCTTCGAAACCATTGCCCGGCAACGCATTCCCGGTGCATCCCGCGCCACGGTGGTCAACTGGACTCCGAGTCCCGGTGGGTTCTCCACCGAGACCTTCCTGTTCGATCTGCACGGCCTGGACGACGGCAGCCGCCTGAGGCTGGTGTTCCGCCGGCCACCGGAATTCCAGATCCTGCCCGACTATGACCTGCGCCGGCAGTACCTGGTGATGGATCGCCTTGCGGCGTCACCGGTTCCGGTGCCTCGCGTTCGTTGGATCGACGCGGACGGCGAGGCGCTGGGTACCCAGTACCTGGTGATGGACCGCATCGACGACGTCGTCGGCGTCAGCGACATGCCGCCCTACCATCAGGCCGGCATCTTCGCCGAGACCGACGACGCCGGCCGCGCCAGGCTGTGGAACGGCTGCGTCGACATGATCGCGGCGGTACACCGCCTCGACCCGCAGCAGTACCGTCTCGGGTTCCTGGGTGACCCAACACCGGCGGCGCTGACGGAGTTCCTGCACTACGCCCTCGGATGGGCCTACGGCGACAAGCCGATCCACCCGGTCTTCACCAAGGCACTGACCTGGCTGCAGGCCCACGACTACACCCCGGAGCGGGTCGGCCTGTGCTGGGGCGACGCCCGGATGTCGAACGTGCTGTACCGGCCGGACCTCACCCCGGCCGCGGCACTGGACTGGGAGATCGCCTACCTCGGCGACCCGGCCGCCGACCTCGCCTGGCTGTTGATGACCGACTGGATCAGCAGCCCGCTGCCCGACAACGCGTCGGCGCCCGGCACCCCGAGCCGGGCTGAGACCATCGACCGTTACGAGCATGCGGTGGGGCATCGGATCGGCAACATCGCGTTCGGCGACGTCACCGCCCCGCTTTTGCTGGCGGTCGCGATGGTCCGGCTCAACCGCCGGTTCGACATCCCCGGGATGGACCTGGCCGATGTCTGCGCCCGCCGCCTCGAGGTCGTGCTCGGCAGCTGACCCTGGCCGCGGGGCTGAACTAGATTGCCCCCGATGCGCTCGATTCCGGAAGCCGAGAACCCACCGTTCCCACGCGGTATGGCGCTGGTGGTCGCCGGCGCACTGTTCATGGAGATTCTCGACGCCACGATCATCGCGCCGACCATCCCGATGATCGCCGCGTCGTTCGGTGTCGCGGCGATCGACGTCAACGTGGCGATCTCGGCGTACCTGGTCACGGTTGCGGTGCTGATCCCGGCGACGGGGTGGCTGGCCGACCGGTTCGGCACCCGGCGGGTGTTTCTCGGCGCGATCGTGGTGTTCACGGTCGCCTCGGTCGGCTGCGCGCTGAGCGCATCGCTGCCGATGCTCGTGCTCATGCGGGTGTTGCAGGGGGTGGGCGGGGCCATGATGGTCCCGGTCGGGCGGCTGGCGGTGCTGCGCCACAGCAGCAAGTCCGATCTGGTGCGGGCGATCGCACTGCTGACCTGGCCGGCCTTGACCGCACCGGTGCTGGCGCCGGTGCTGGGCGGGGCGATCGCGACGCTGGGCAGCTGGCGGTGGATCTTCGCGATCAACATTCCGATCGGCCTGATCGGAATTGCCTTCGCGCTCAAATACGTCCACGGCGGCCCGCAATCCCAGGCCCGATCGCTGGACTGGCCGGGGATGCTGCTGCTCGGCTCGGGGATAGCTGGAGCCCTGATCGCCCTGGAGCACATCCGGTTTTCCGGGACGCAGTGGGCACTGGTCGCCGGGTGCGGTGCCGCGGCGGTACTCCTGCTCGGCGCGGCGCTCTGGCGACTGCTCACCGCGCCGGCGCCGCTGATGCAGCTACGGGTGCTACGCGTGCACACCCTGCGAATCACCGTGCTGGCCGGGTCGCTGTACCGCATGGTGATCACCGCGGTGCCGTTCCTGCTGCCGCTGCAGTTCCAACTGGAGTTCGGCTGGACTCCACTGGCCGCGGGGGTGATGGTGGCCGCCCTGTTCGCCGGCAATCTGACCATCAAACCGGCCACCACGCCGCTGATGCGCCGGTTCGGCATCCGCGGTGTTCTGTTGGTCAACGGGGTGGCCTCGGTGGGGTGTTTCGGCCTGCTAGCCGCTCTGCGTCCCGGGCTGCCGGTGGTGGTGATGGCCGTTGTGCTGTATCTCAGCGGCGCGCTGCGGTCGATCGGCTTCACCGCGTACAACAGCCTGGCGTTCTCCGATGTCGACGGTGACGAGTTGACGCATGCCAACACGCTCAACGCCTCGGTTCAGGAATTGGCGGCCGGACTCGGCGTCGCCGTGGCGGCACTGCTGCTCGGCCAGCTCACCTCATATTCGTGGACGTACCTGGTGCTGGGGGCGTTGCTGGCGCTGACCCTGATCGCCACCGTGCGACTGCCGCATCGGGCGGCGGCCCACGTCAGCGGGCACCGAGGCTGAAGTATCCGGCCTCGACATCGGGCTGGCTCGGCATTGACACCGCGTCGCTGGGGCGGATAGATTCCGGACTATGCTTGCAATTCTGGCCATTCCTACCAACTTAATGGGGAAGCGATGACCACCGCGCAAAAGTCAGACGCCGGCCGCGCCGGGCATTACGAGCTGAGCCACCTGCGGTCGCTGGAGGCCGAGGCCATCCACATCATCCGTGAGGTCGCCGCGGAGTTCGAGAAGCCGGTGCTGCTGTTCTCCGGCGGCAAGGACTCGATCGTCATGCTGCACCTGGCGGTCAAGGCGTTCGCGCCGGGCCGGCTGCCGTTCCCCGTCATGCACGTCGACACCGGCCACAACTTCGACGAGGTCTACCAGGCTCGCGACGAGCTCGTCGAGCACTACGGTGCGCGCCTGGTGGTCGCCAAGGTGCAGGACGACATCGACGCCGGCCGCGTGGTGGAGACCATCCCGTCGCGCAACCCGATCCAGACCGTCACCCTGCTGCGCGGCATCCGGGAGAACAAGTTCGACGCCGCCTTCGGTGGGGCCCGGCGCGACGAGGAGAAGGCCCGCGCCAAGGAGCGCGTGTTCTCCTTCCGCGACGAGTTCGGCCAGTGGGACCCCAAGGCGCAGCGCCCCGAGCTGTGGAACCTGTACAACGGCCGGCACCACAAGGGCGAGCACATCCGTGCCTTCCCGATCTCCAACTGGACCGAGTTCGACATCTGGTCCTACATCGGCGCCGAGAAGATCAAGCTGCCCTCCATCTACTACGCGCACCAGCGCAAGGTGTTCGAGCGCGACGGCATGCTGCTCGCGGTGCACAAGTACATGCAGCCGCGCAAGGACGAACCGGTGATCGAGAAGACCGTGCGCTTCCGCACCGTCGGCGACGTGACCTGCACCGGCTGCGTCGAATCAACGGCCGCAACGGTTTCCGAGGTGATCGCCGAGACCGCGGTGTCCCGGCTCACCGAGCGCGGCGCCACCCGCGCCGACGACCGGATCTCCGAGGCCGGCATGGAAGATCGCAAGCGCGAGGGGTATTTCTGATGAGCACACTGCTTCGCATTGCCACGGCGGGTTCCGTCGACGACGGCAAGTCCACGCTGATCGGCCGGTTGCTGTTCGACTCCAAGGCCGTCATGGAGGATCAGCTGGCCGCCGTCGAGCGGACCTCCAAGGAACGCGGTCACGACTACACCGACCTGGCTCTGGTCACCGACGGCCTGCGCGCCGAGCGGGAACAGGGCATCACGATCGACGTGGCCTACCGCTATTTCGCCACGGCCAAGCGGAAATTCATCATCGCCGACACGCCCGGGCACATCCAGTACACCCGCAACATGGTGACCGGGGCCTCCACCGCGCAGCTGGTCATCGTGCTGGTCGACGCGCGCCACGGCCTGCTCGAGCAATCCCGCCGGCACGCGTTTCTGGCCTCGCTGCTGGGCATCCAGCACATCGTGCTGGCCGTCAACAAGATGGACCTGATCGACTGGGACCAGGAGCGTTTCGAGGCGATCCGCGACGAGTTCCATGCCTTCGCCGCCCGGTTGGACGTGCACGACGTGACCACCATCCCGATGTCGGCGCTCAACGGCGACAACGTGGTGACCAAATCCGATGTCACGCCCTGGTACGAAGGGCCGTCGCTGCTGAGTCATCTCGAAGACGTCTACATCGCCGGTGACCGCAACCTGGTCGACGTGCGTTTCCCGGTGCAGTACGTGATCCGGCCGCAGACCCACGAGCACGCCGACCACCGCAGCTACGCCGGCACCGTCGCCAGCGGCGTGCTGCGCGCCGGTGACGACGTGATCGTGCTGCCGGCCGGGAAGCCGACCCGCATCACCGAGATCCACGGCCCCAGCGGCGTCGTCGAAGAGGCCTTCCCGCCGATGGCTGTGTCGATCAGCCTGTCCGACGACATCGACATCTCGCGCGGCGACATGATCGCCCGGCCCAACAACCAGCCCCGGATCACCCAGGAGTTCGACGCCACGGTGTGCTGGATGGCCGACGAATCCTCGCTGGAACCCGGCCGCGAGTACCTGATCAAGCACACCACCCGGACCACCCGGGCCAGGGTCACTGGCCTGGACTACCGGCTGGACGTCAACAGCCTGCACCGGGACAAATCGGCCAGCGCACTCAAACTCAATGAGCTGGGCCGTATTTCACTGCGGACGCAGAGCCCGTTGCTGCTCGACGAGTACAGCCGCAATGCGGCCACCGGCTCGTTCATCCTGATCGACCCCAACACCAACGGCACCGTGGGTGCGGGCATGGTGTTGCGCGATACCCGCAACGAGTCGGCCAGCCCCAACACCGTGCGCCACGCGTCGCTGGTCTCGGCGGGCGAGCGGCTCAGCCGCGGCCGCACCGTGTGGTTCACCGGCCTGTCCGGCTCGGGCAAGTCCTCGGTGGCGGTGCTGGTGGAGCAGAAGCTGATCGAAAAGGGTTTCCCCGCTTACGTTCTGGACGGAGACAACCTGCGACACGGACTCAACGCCGATCTGGGCTTCTCGATGGCCGACCGGGCCGAGAACCAGCGCAGGCTCGCCCACATCGCCGCGATCCTCGCCGATTCCGGGCAGATCGTTCTGGTGCCGGCGATCAGCCCGCTCGAAGAGCACCGCGCGCTGGCGCGGCAGGTGACCACCGACGCGGGCCTGGACTTCTTCGAGGTGTTCTGTGACACCCCGCTGGAAGACTGCGAACGTCGCGACCCCAAGGGCCTGTACGCCAAGGCCCGCGCCGGTGAGATCACGCACTTCACCGGCATCGACAGCCCGTACCAGCGACCGAAGAACCCGGATCTGCGGCTCACGCCGGAACGCAGCACCGATGAACTGGCCGACATGGTGATCGAGCTGTTGGGATTGCCGGGGTGAACGATCACGAGCTCGCCGCCCGGCTCGCCACCAAGGCCGGGGATCTGCTGCTCGATGTCCGTGCCGACTTCGCCGACGCGCCGGCTGCCGAGCGAAAAGCCGCCGGAGACAAGCAGTCCCACGAGTTCCTGATGGCCGAATTGGCCAGACTGGTTCCTGGTGACTCGGTGTTGTCCGAGGAGGCGACGGCCGATGAGCGGTCGGACCCGGCGCGGTTGAGCGCCGAGCGGGTCTGGATCGTCGACCCGCTCGACGGCACCCGCGAGTTCTCCGAACTCGGCCGCGACGATTGGGCCGTGCACGTGGCGCTGTGGCAGGCCGGGGAACTCGTGGCCGGGGCGGTCGCGCTGCCGGCTCAGAACACCACGCTGTCCACCCCCGAGGTGGCCGCGCCGCGGCCCTTCGACGGTCCGCCACGGGTCGTGGTGTCGCGTACCCGCCCGCCCGCCGTCGCGTTGGCGGTGCGCGAGGCGCTCGACGGAACTCTGGTGGAAATGGGTTCGGCGGGCGCCAAAGTCGCGGCGGTGATCCGTGGGGTGGCCGATGTGTACGTGCACGCCGGTGGCCAGTACGAATGGGATTCGGCCGCACCCGTGGCGGTGGCGCGGGCGGCCGGCCTGCACACCTCGCGCATCGACGGCTCGGCGCTGGTCTACAACTCGGCCGACCCGACCCTGCCCGATCTGATCGTGTGCCGGCCCGAACTGGCCGACCGGGTACTGGCGGTCACCGCGGCATAGTTCCCCCGGATCGCTGTCTACACCGGTGGTTTCGGCATGTCCGGTGGCGGCTCGTCGCCGACGCCGGGGCAGGCGACGATCAGATCGTGGCCGATGGTCATCGAGTCCTGGAGCCCGCCCACGTAATCGCGATCAGGGAAACCATTCGGCGGGGCACTCGGACTTGGGACGCTCGGTGTGGTAGCTCCACACGACCATCGGAGCCGCGATGAGGGCCGCGATGGGCAGCAGAATCACGAACGTGAACTTGGCCTTGGACCAATCCCGGACCGCCATGGTCGGAGCTTATGTCGGGGCTCATGACGGGGCTCATGCCCGGGCGGCATCAAACCGCGTCCGGGCCGGCGATTGTCGAGCTGGCAGAATCTGAGGGCATGCGGATGTCGGCGAAGGCGGAGTATGCCGTCCGCGCCATGGTTCAGCTCGCCACGGTTGCCGACGGTGAGCTGGTCAAAACCGATGACCTGGCCAAGGCACAAGGTATCCCGGCGCAGTTTCTCGTCGACATCCTCTCGGCATTGCGCACCGATCGACTGGTCCGCAGCCATCGCGGCCGCGACGGTGGTTACGAGCTGGCGCGCCCGGCCGGCGAGATCAGCATTGCCGACGTATTGCGTTGTATCGACGGACCGCTGGCCAGCGTGCGCGATATCGGGTTGGGTGATCTGCCGTATTCGGGCCCGACGGCCGCGCTGACCGATGTCTGGCGGGCCCTGCGGGCCAGCATGCGCTCGGTGTTGGAGGAAACCAGCCTGGCCGACGTGGCGGCCGGCGCCCTGCCCGATCATGTCGACACGTTGGCCAATGCCTACCGCGATCAGGAACACGAGCGCGGGCACCGCTAGTTGGCGGTCGGTGGTGGTGGTTCGAAGGGTTGGTACCACCACCAGTCGGCCCGTTCCCCGGTGGGCCCGCGGTACGGCGGCACTGCCGGTGCCGGCGTGGTGGGTGGACGGGCCAGCGACCGGGAGTGCAGTTCGCGGCCGCGGTCATCGGTGACCCGGAGTTGATCGGCGGGGCCGGTGATGGTGATCAGGCCGTGGTGATGGGCCCGGTGATGGTAGGGACACACCAGCACCAGATTCCACAGTTCGGTCGGGCCACCGTTCTCCCAATGTTGAATGTGGTGAGCATGTAAGCCGCGGGTGGCCCCGCAGCCGGGGACCACACAGCAGCGGTCACGATGCTCCAAGGCGCGGCGTAGCCGTCGGCTGATGGTGCGCGTCGTGCGGCCGGCACCGATCGGCTGGCCATGGCGTTGCAACCACACCTCACAGGTGGCATCGCAGAGCAGGTATTGGCGTTCCTCATCGGTCAGCAGCGGACCTAGGTGCAGCCAGGCAAAGGACTTGTCGGCATCGGCATGAACGATGACGCTGGTGTGCTGCCCGTGCGGGCGGGCGGCCACCTCGGTGTCCCAGCCGGCGGTGATCAGACTCATGAACGCATCGACATTGTTGGGAAACGGCGGCGCGGAATCCGAGATCACCTCGCCGGTGTCGGTGTCGATCTCGTGGTTGCGTTTCCAGTCGGCGACGAGCGCATCGTGGTGTGCGGCCCGGGCGGCATCGAATTTCGCCGCTTCCACGCGGGGCAGCCGGATCCTGTAGGTGGTGTAGCCGTCCTCGCCCTCGGTTCGGGTGAACGACCGCTGCGGTTCGGGTTTCGGCTTCGGTTCGGGGTGCGGTTCGAGTTTGACCGCGGTGCGCAGCTGGCTCACGGTGGCGTTCTCGGCCAGTTCCAGATAATGCTCATCAGAACCGGCCGCCGCGCCCTTGGCCAGCACCCCGACCTGATCCAGCGACAGCCGACCTTCGCGCAGCGCCTCGGTGCAGCGGGGGAATTCGGATGAGCGGCGGGCCACCGCGGTCAGCGTGTCGGCGTTGGCCGGTGAGATACCGGTTTTCCACGCCACCAACGCGGGGATCGACCGGGCTCCGGTGATCCCGCCCAACTCGTCGCGATCGATCTCGGCCACGATGTCCACGATGCGCCCGTCGATGGCATTGCGCTGTCCACAAAGCTGGGACAACTCGTCGAACAACACCTCGAGACGCTCACGGGGCGGGACCCGCTCGTCCGAAGAAGCTGTCACCGAGGACATGACGCCATCATCACACCGACCACCGACAAAAAATCGCGCCGCGACGCCGAGCTCGTCAGCCTCCGTACGGCCGGGTGATGATCTCCAAGGCATGGCCGGAGGGATCGCGGAAGTACACCCCGCGGCCGCCGTCGTGGTGGTTGATCTCGCCGGGGTGCTGACCGTGCGGATCGGCCCAGTGTTGGATGCTCCGCTGCTCGATCTTGCCGTAGATCGCGTCGAACTCATCCTCGGAGACCAGGAATGCGTAATGCTGTACCGCGATCTCGGCATCTGGCGGCGCCTGGGCGTAGTCCAGGCTGACCCCGTGATTGAGCGTCACGGCGAGAAACGGCCCGAACTCCTGGGCATCCGGCAGTCCGAACAACTCGGTGAAGAAGTCGGCGGAGGCCTGCCGATCCTTGGCGGCGACGATGGTGTGGTTGAACGTGATGGCCATATCGGTCCAGTAAACCGCTGGACGCGCGGTACCGGCAACGGTGCAGGATGGGGGACATGCCCAGCCCTCAGATTCTGGCCGGCCCACGGGTGCGGTTGCGCCCGCCGGTCGTCGAGGATGCGGAGGCTCTGTACGCCGAGATCGCCTCCGACGGCGAGGTGACGCGGTATCTGTCCTGGCGACCGCATTCGGGGGTGGCCGAAACACGTCGCGTCATCACCACGTTGTTCAACGTCGGTGACGAGTTGACCTGGCTGGTCGAGATCGATGGCGACGTGGCGGGGCTGTGCGCCTTCCGGCGCCTACAGCCGTACTCGGTGGAGGTCGGCTACTGCTTGGCCCGGTCGTGGTGGGGGCGTGGCCTGATGTCGGAAGCGGTTTCGTTGATGTTGGCCGAGGTACAGGCCGACCCGACGGTGTACCGGGTGTCGGCCTACTGCCATGCGGACAACGCCGGCTCGGCCGCGGTGCTGCGGCGGTGTGGTTTGTCACTGGAGGGAAGGCTGGCGCGCTACGGGATGTTTCCCAATCTGAGTGACGAGCCCCAGGACGTGTTGTTGTTCGGAAAGGCGGTGCGGTGATGGGCACATTCGATATTCGTGAGCTGCGGCATCCGGTGATCGTGGCGCCGATGGCCGGTGGGCCCTCGACACCGAAACTGGCCGCCGCCGGTAGCGCCGCGGGTGGCCTCGGATTCGTTGCGGCAGGGTATCTGAGCGCCGACACGCTGGCTGACCGGATCACCGCCGCACGCGGTTTGACCACCGAGCCGCTGGGGGTGAATCTCTTTGCGCCTCAACCCAGTGTCGGCACACCCGAGCAGATCGAGGCCTACGCTGCAGACTTGGCCGCAGAGGCCCGACGTTACGGGGTGGCGCTCGGCGAACCCCGTTACGACGACGATGGGTGGGCCGCCAAACTCGACGTGGTGCTCGACGTGCGTCCCGAAGTGGTGTCATTCACGTTCGGTTTGCCGAGTGAGGCGGAGATCGCCCGGTTGCGCGGCGCGGGCATCACCACGGTCGGCACCGTGACGGCGGTGGACGAGGCTCGCCTGGCGGTGAGCCGCGGGCTCGATTCACTTGTCGTACAGGGCCCCGCAGCCGGCGGCCACCGCGGGACGTTCGACCCGGCCGCGGCCCCGGCGAGCCAACCGCTGGACGAGCTGTTGGCCCAGGTCCTGGCGGCCGTCGAGGTGCCGGTCGGAGCGGCCGGGGGATTGATCAGCGCCGACGATGTCGCAGGTGTCCTGGCGGCCGGCGCTGCGGCGGCGCAACTGGGCACCGCCTTTCTGCTGGCCGACGAATCGGGCAGCAGTCCGGTGCACCGTGCGGCGCTGCAGAGTCCGGAGTTCACCGAAACCGTGGTCACCCGAAGCTTTTCCGGCCGCTATGCCCGTGGGTTGCGCAACCGCTTCGTCATCGAGCACGATGCGCAGGCCCCACTGGGCTATCCCGAGATCCATTACCTCACCAGCCCGGTGCGCAAGGCCTCCGTGGCAGCCGGGGATCCGCAGGCCACCAACGTCTGGGCCGGCACCGGCTGGCGCAGCGCCCGCACCGGGTCGGTGGCCGAGATCATCGCCGCCGTGACCCCGAACCGCTGAGCAGCTCACCGCTCGGCTGGGTTCACCCGCTCCACCACGACATCGCCGTCATTGGAGCGTGCGGTGACCTCGGCGACCGCCGTGGCGGGGTCCGTCGTCTCCGAAACCCGCACCTGTGTCGAAGAATCGGACTGGGCGTGCACGAGATATGGTCCCCGCTCGGGCAGCCCGATCACCACGTCACCGTTGCGGCTGACCGCATCGACCCGCCGGGGTGCGGCTTCGCGAAAGTCCACGGCGATGTCGCCGTCGGAGGTGGTGGCACTGAACTGCTCGGCGACGGCGATGGGGGCGCGCGAGACGATATCGCCGTTCACCGTGTGGATCTCGACCCGGCGGGCCGCGCCGTCGAGGATGATCGCGCCTTCGTCGGTGCGAGCGATCAACTCGTCGACATCGGCATGCGAGAACAACGCACCGATCTCCTGTTCGGTGTGCACGCTCAATCGCCTGGCCTGCTCCGGTGGCAGAGCAATCGTGATCTCACCGCCGCGGGCCCATTCCAGCACCGGAGACGGTGTGCCTTCGATCGAGATACGGGTCTCGTCACCGTCGGTGGTGGTCTGGAGCCGGTGCTCGCCGCTGCGGGCGGTGTTCACCAGACGCAAATCCGCAGTGGCTGATCGGGTTTCGCGGTCCGCGCTGATACGGATGGCGATCGGGATGCGGTCCGTGTCGATCACCAGCGATCGCATCGTGGTGGGCAGGGCGCGGTGATCGGTGACGACACGGACGTTGCTGACGCCCCAGGCCGCCACGCCGAGCGCCGCTACGGTGCCGGCCACCAAGAGCACGGTTACGGCGATCAGGGTCACGCGGAACGCGGTGCGCCCGCCGGGACTCAACTGTGGCGGCGGGTTGACCGGCGGCGGGGTGGCGATGGTGGTCACGATGAAAGTCCTTCCCGGTACGGATGTTCGGTCTAGGTCTCGAGATAGCGCAGCACCGCCAGCACGCGGCGGTTCTCGCTCTCGTCAGGAGCGAGATCGAATTTCGTGAAGATCGAGGCGATGTGCTTTTCGGCCGAGCCGATCGAGATGTGCAGCGCGGTGGCGATCGCCGAGTTGGTCTTGCCCTCGGCCATCAGCTGCACGACCTCACGCTCGCGAGGGGTGAGCTGGTCCAGGGCGCTGCGTTTGGCCGAACGTACCAAGATCTGTGACACCACCTCGGGATCGAGCACCGTGCCCCCGCTGCCGACCACCTCCACGGCGTCGAGGAACGCCGGCACGTCGGCCACGCGGTCTTTCAGGAGGTAGCCGAAACCTTTTGTGTCCGAGGCGATCAAGTCGGCGGCATACCGCTCTTCGACGTAGTGTGACAACACCAGCACGGGGGATTCCGGGTTCTGGCTGCGCAGCAGGGCCGCGGCGCGGATGCCCTCGTCGGTGAAGGTCGGGGGCATCCGGACGTCGAGGATGGCCAGGTCGGGGCGATGTTCGTTGACCAGGCGCAGCAGATCGGTGGCGTCTGGGACGCCGGCCACCACCTCGTGCCCGGCGTCGGCCAGGATCCGCTCGATGCCGGCCCGCAACAGTGCCGAGTCCTCGGCGATTATGACGCGCATGGCAGCACCGCCGTGACGATCGTCGGCCCCGTCGCGGGGCTTGACACCTCGAAGGTCCCGCCGGCGGCGCGGACGCGTTCATCGAGCCCACGCAGGCCGGTGGCGTTGTCACCGGTGTCGACGGCCGCGCCGCCCCGACCGTCGTCGAACACCGAGACGTGCAGCACGTTGGCGGCCTCGTCGAACCGGACGGTGACCACCGCCTGTGCGGCCGCGGCGTGTTTGGCGACGTTGGTCAACGCCTCGGCGGCCACGAAGTACGCCACCGATTCCACTTCGTCGGGCAACCGGCGGGGCAGGTCGATGTGCAATGTGGTTGGCACCCCCGAGGTTTCGGACCGTTGCACGACCGCCGACAGCGCGGCGTCCAGACCGCGGTCCGACAGGATGGTGGGGGCGATGCCGCGTACCACGTTGCGCAGTTCGACGAGAGCACTCTTGGCCTCGTCATGGGCCTCGGCGATCAGCGCCTTGGCCGCCGGTGGATCAGAGTCGAGCTTTGTCTGCGCCAACCCGATCGTCATCGCCAGGGAAACCAGCCGCGGTTGCACGCTGTCATGGAGATCGCGCTCGATGCGGTGTCGTTCGGTCTGTGCCGAGGACACCGCGCCTTGGCGCGCGTCGGCGAGTGCGCTCACTTGGTGCTGCAGCGCAGCGGTCGGCGACGGCGCCAACAGCCATCGGTCGATCGCGGCGTCCACGGCCGGGGCGAACACCACGATGGCCGCCGCGGCGACGATGGCCACGAGCGCCAGCAGCCACGCGATCGGCGGTGAGACGAAGCTCAACCCGGCATCCACATCGCTCTGGCGGATCGCCACGGAGGTGGCCGGCGCGGCGAACGCGAACACCAGCAACGCCAACGCGACGCCGGTGGCCAGCATGTCGTAAAGCATGCGCAGGTAGTGGTGGCAGACGCCTTTCCAGAACCGGGCGCCGCTGATGTCCAGCCACAGCTGATGCGCCCAGCCCTGAAAACCGTTGTGCGGCGACAGGCGGCGCGGGGGGACGCCGATCCCCAGGCCAAAGACCGCCTCGCTGCGGATGCGCTCGAACCACTCGACGCCGCGCATCAGATAGACGAAGACGACCGCGGCGAGCAGAAATCCGATCACCGAGGGAATCGAGGAGACCCCGATGACCATGATGGACAACGGGATCCAGAACCACAACAGCGCCACCGCGGCACCGGTGATCATCGACGCCGTCGGGACCACGCCGAGGTTGCGCGTCCTCGGCGCCGGCGGTGCGGGGGCGGGCAGGGCGGTTTCGCTCATTGCGACCATGCCTTCAACCTACGAAGTTGTGCGCTCCGGCGACACAGCGTTTACCCGAAAACGCACCGGGGGTTAACCACCCCCGGTGCTTCCTGGCGCACGTTATTTCGGTGCGGTGAGCTCCAACGCGATCCTGTCCGGGTCGCGGAACTCCAGGATGTAGGAGGGTCCGATGTCCTTGACGGGTTCGTGCGCGATACCCAGATCGTCGAGATGCTGTGCGGCATCGTCGAGTTCCTGGAGGCTTTTGAGCCGGAAGGCCAAGTGATCCAGCCCGGTTCGGTTCTCGTCGAAGTCATCGCGGCCGACGGGGCGCAGGCCGATCAAGGTTCCTCCGGCGTCGTAGATCACGCCACCGAACAGGAAGCTCAGCCGGCTGCGGGTGGTGGCGTCGGCGTCGTGCGGCAGCTCGATGAGAACAGGCCAGCCGAAGACGCTTTCGTAGAACTGCCGGGACCGTTCGATGTCGGTGACCGTGAGCCGCACATGCGCGACCGAGGATGTGGTGATGGCCATGGCTTCATGCTGCCACCTCGACGTGCCAGAATCTTTTGCGTGCGTGTGGGAATGACGATGCCGGTCATGGAACCTCGGTTGGATGCGACGACGCTGCGGTCCTGGGCGCACCTCATCGACGGCGGTCCGTTCTCGTCGCTGTGCTGGGGTGAACGCATTGCGTTCGACAACCCCGACAGCCTGACCCTGTTGGGTGCCCTGGCGGCGTGGACCGACCGGGTGCGGCTGGTCACCACCGTGATCGTGCCTCAGCTGCACGATCCCGTGCTGCTGGCAAAAGGCCTGGCCACCGGCGATCTGCTCAGCGGCGGGCGGTTGACGGTCGGCATCGGTGTCGGCGGCCGCCACGAGGACTATCACGCCGTCGGAGCCGATCCGGCCTCCCAGACGCGCCGTGGCATGGCCGAGCGGGTGGCGGTGATGAAGCGGGTGTGGGCCGGTGAGAAGGTCACCGAATCGGTGCTTCCGGTCGGGCCGCCACCGGTGCAGGCCGGCGGTCCGCCCCTGCACGTCGGCACGATCGGTCCCAAGACCGTGCGCGACGCGGCCGCGTGGGCCGACGGGGTGGCCGGCACGACCCTGGATCTGGATCTGACCCGTCAAGCCGAACTGTTCGACATCGCCCGCACCGCCTGGGCCGAGGCCGGTAAACCCAAGCCGCACCTGGCCACGTCGTTCTGGTTCGCGCTCGGCGAACCGGAGGCGGCCCGTGCCCAGGTGCACCGTCACCTGCGTCGGTACATGAACTGGATTCCGGCCGAGTACGTCGATGCGATGGCGCCGATGACCGGCTGGGCGGGTAGCGAAGAGCAACTGGTCGAGGTACTCGGCAAGTTCGAGGACATCGGCACCGACGAGGTACACCTGATCCCCACCAGCTCCGACATCGACCAGTTGCGTCGGGTGGCCGAGGTGGTGAAGGTCTTCTGCTAGGCGTGCCGGTCATCGACCTCCAGCAAAAAGTGATCAAGATCATGCCGGCACGTGCGGCGTTGTCTGGATCTCTCGGGCAACAGCTGTCGGAAGCGTCGATCGGTAGGCCGGTAGCCGCGGCGGGCTCACCGCCCCGACGGCTGAGAACGTCCTGTTACCAGGCCCAGTAGCGGCTGGTGGGTTAGCTGTTCACCCGGCGGTTGTCCACTGTTCGGCTTCGGCGGAGAGGCTGTGTCAGCACGCAGGTGCGCGGTGGCGGGTGGCGCCGAGCCGCGCCCGCTACAGCAAACCCCATCAGGGGTGGGACGAAGTCGGCGGGCAGCCCAGTTTCGGTCTAGCGTGTGCCTGGGCTCGTCGTCAGACGGCACCGGTACAACACAGTTGGGGACATCATGATCCAGAAGAGTTTGATCGCCACCACCCTTGCCGCGGGCGCCGTCGGTGCCGCGCTGGCGCTGTCCGCGCCGGCCTCGGCCGATTCGAAGGGCAACAGCACCGTCGGGTGCTCGCCGTGTGACCGTGTGTCCTCGGCGATCACTGATGCCGTCACCGACGCCGCCACGGGCGCCGTCACCGGTGATGTGGCTCTGCCCGAAAGTCCCATCGTGGACAAGTGGACGAACTTTCCGGGTGAGACGGCGGAGAAGTGGACCGGCTTCCCGGGCAAGACGGCGGAAAAGTGGGCGACGTTCCCCGGCAAGACGGCCGAGAAGTGGGGAGGCTTCCCGGGCAAGGTCCTCAAGAAGTGGACCGGCCTGGGCTGATTCCCGGCCGCACGGTCGCCTGCACCCTGACCAGCTGAGGGAATTAGCTGGAATTTCGGTGATCGTAACTGTTCTCGCGAGCGCAGCTCACCCTTTGAAATGGACGCGGCCCGATCCACCGATCAAAGGAGCTCGCCCCCATGGCTGCGCCCGCGAGGCAGTTGCACCTCAACGCATTCCTGCGCAACATCGGCCAGCACGAGGCGGCCTGGCGGCTGCCGGAAACCGATCTGTCGGGTGTCACCGACATCGGGCACTACATCGAGCTGGCCCGCATCGCCGAGCGCGGCCGGTTTGACGCCGTCTTCTTCGCCGACCATCCGGTACTCAAGGGCCAGACCGAGTTTCGCCCGTTCGACGCCCTCGACCCGGTCACCCTCGTGGCAGCGCTGTCCGGAGCCACCACCAATGTGGGGCTGATCGCCACGGCGTCAACCACCTACAACGACCCGTATGGTCTGGCGCGGCGGTTTGCCACGCTCGACCATGTGAGCCGCGGCCGGGCCGGGTGGAACGTGGTGACCACGGCCAACGCCTCGGCCGCCGCCAACTTCGGGGTGCCCAACCATCCAGACCCCGCGGACCGGTACCGCCGCGCCGACGAGTTCCTGCAGGTGACTTTGCAGCTGTGGGACAGCTGGGAAGACGACGCCATCGTCGGCGACAAGGTGGCACCGCGGTTCGTGGATCCGGCCAAGATCCATGCGATCAACCACTCCGGTCCGCACTTCGACGTGGCCGGACCGCTGGAGGTGCCGCGGTCCCCGCAGGGGCATCCGGTGCTGTTCCAGGCCGGATCGTCCGAGCCCGGAAAAGAACTCGCCGCCAGGTACGCCGAGGCCATCTTCACCGCGCAACCCACGCTGACGGAGGCCCGAGACTTCTACCGCGACATCAAGACCCGCGTGCGCCGGCACGGCCGCAACCCCGACCAGGTACACATCCTGCCCGGGCTCTCGGCGATCATCGGCGGCACCGAGGCGGAAGCTCAACAGCGGCAACGCGAATTCGAAGAGCTGACCGTTCCCGATTACGGGCTCGATCAGCTCAGTGCCATCGTCGGCTTCGCGGTCACCAAGGATGATCTGGACCGCAAGCTGACCTTCCCGGCTGATGATCCGGGGGACACCTTCATCAAGAGCCGTCTGGCCCTGGTGAAGCGGCTGGTGGAAACCGAGAACCTCACCGTCCGGGAACTACTGCTGCGGCTCAGCAGTGGCCGGGGGCACCGGTTGTTCGCCGGGACACCCGAGCAGGTCGCCGACACCATCGAGGAGTGGTTCCACACGGGCGCGGCCGACGGCTTCAATCTCATCCCACCGGCGTTGCCGTCCTCGCTGGCCGAATTCGTCGACCACGTGGTCCCAGAGTTGCAGCGGCGCGGCATTTTCCGCGACGAATACACCGGCACCACCCTTCGCGACCATCTCGGCCTGGATCGGCCGACCAACCGTTTCAGTACCGATGCAGCCGCCGCGGTGTCGGCGGCGAGCTGAAGGGGCCCAGATGCGTAATCCATTGACTCCGTTCGTCCGTGGGCTGTTTGCCGTCGTCGTCTCCGCCGCGGTGACCGCCTGCCAGACGTCGGGAACTGACACGTCGGCGAGCGGTGGACTCGCCGCCGACGCCGCCATTCCCGTCACGGTTCCGGCCGGCACCACCCTCGTGGTCGCCGACGACGCCAACCGGCTCAAGACGCTGTTCGCGTTGTCCGGCGAACAGGAACGGCTCACCGCCGACGTCACGTACGCGAACTTCAGCAGCGGGCCCTTGCGGCTCGAAGCGATCCGCTCGGGCAATGCGCAGTTGGGCCGGGTCGGCGACGTCCCGCCCATCCTGGCCCACTATTCCGACGCCGGAGTGCCGATCGTCGGCGCCGTGAAGTACGACGGTGATGCGCTGCGGCTGACGACGTCGCCGAAGTCGGGCATCGCATCACTGAAAGACCTGGCCGGCAAGAAGATTGCGATCAACGAGGGCACCGCGCAGCAGGCAGTGGTGCTGCGCAACCTGAAGTCTGCCGGCCTGACCATCAAGGACGTGCAACCGGTCAATCTCGGCCTGGCCGAGTTCGCCGACGGACTGCGCGCCGAGCAGGTGAACGCCGCGGTGCTCAAGCAACCGGACCGGGTCCGCTACCTCACCTCGACGGCGGGGGAGGGGAGCATCGAGATTCCCAACGCGCCCGGCGCCTACCCGGGCCTGTACTACGTCTATGCCAGCCGGGACGCGCTGTCGGACCCCGGCCGGGCCGCGGCGATCCGCGAGTTCGTCATCGCCTGGTACCGCGCCGAACAGTGGCTCAATGATCACAAGCAGACGTGGATCGACGAGTACCTGATCAAGGATCAGAAGGTCAGTCCCGAGGATGCGCGCGTGATCGCCGAGGCCGACGGGAAAACCTCGATCCCGGGATTCACCGACGAGGTCATCAACACCCAGCAGGAGACCATCGACCTCCTGCAGCAGGCCGGCGCATTCTCCGGCGAACAACTGCACGCCAGAGACGAATTCGACTTCCGGTTCGCCGACCTCAACGCGAAGTCGGTGGGCACGCAGTGACCGCCGTCCAGACGGCCCCGGCGGCGTCGACGCAGCCGGATTCGGTTGAGGCCGAAGAGTATCCGCATCTTGAACACCGATCGGGTGCCCAGCGCCGGCGGCGGCTGGGGCCGGGACGGGCGATTCCCGCCTCGCTGGCGATCGGACCGCTGCTTCTGGTGGCGCTCTGGGTCGTCACCTCGCAGCTGGGCATCCTCGACCCGCGGACCCTGCCGCCGCCGCTGGACATCGTGCGCACCATCGGTGAGATGTGGTCGGACGGCCAGTTGCCCACCAACATCCTCGCCTCGTTGAAGCTGGCCTCGATCTCGCTGGCGATCGGTGTGACGCTCGGCCTCGCGCTCGCGTTGATCTCGGGGCTGAGCCGCATCGGGGAGGCCATCGTCGACGGCCCGATCCAGGTCAAGCGTGCGGTGCCGACCCTGGCCATCATCCCGCTGGCGATCATCTGGTTCGGCATCGGCGACACCATGAAGATCATCATCATCGCCACCAGCGTGTTGATTCCCGTGTACATCAACACCACCGCGCAGCTCAAAGGTGTCGACCTACGCCACGTCGAATTGGCCGAAACCGTCGGCCTGTCACGCAGCCAATTCATCCGCAAGGTGGCCATCCCCGGCGCCCTGCCAGGATTCTTCACCGGGCTGCGGCTTGCGGTGACGATCTCGTGGACCGCGCTGGTGGTGGTCGAGCAGGTCAACGCCACCAGCGGTATCGGCTACCTGATGACCCAGGCCCGGCTGTACGGGCAGTTGGACGTTGTGGTGGTCGGCCTGTTGGTCTACGCGGTGTTCGGGCTCACCGGGGATTACGCGGTGCGGGCCGTCGAGAGGAGGGCCCTGTCGTGGCGACGCGCACTGGGAACCTGACCGAAGAAGTGGCCGTCGTGTGGAACCTGACCCGGTCCTTCGGCGGCACAACGATTCTCGATTCCGTCGACCTGACAATTCGCAAAGGCGAGTTCGTCGCCCTACTGGGACGCAGCGGCTCCGGCAAGAGCACCCTGCTGCGTTCCCTGGCCGGTTTGGACCACGGCGTGGACGGAGCCGGAGACCTGTTCATCGCCCGCGACGTGTCGGTGGTGTTCCAGGATTCCCGGCTGCTGCCATGGTCACGCGTGCTCGACAACGTTGCCCTCGGGCTGTCCGGTCGCGATGTCAAAGAACAGGCCAGTGCGGTGCTGGCCGATGTCGGCCTGGCCGGTCGCGAACATGCCTGGCCGTACGAGCTGTCCGGCGGTGAGCAGCAGCGCGTGGCACTGGCCCGCTCGCTGGTGCGCAACCCCGCACTGCTGCTGGCCGACGAGCCCTTCGGGGCGCTCGACGCCCTGACCCGGGTGCGGATGCACCACCTGCTCAAGGAACTGTGCGCCAAGTACCAACCGGGGGTGCTGCTGGTGACCCACGATGTCGACGAGGCCGTGACGCTGGCCGACCGGGTGCTGGTGCTCGACCGGGGAACGTTCGTCGTGGACCGGCAACTGGATTTCGAGACGCCGGACGCGCGCACCTACCGCAACCGGGAGTTCATCGCGCATCGTGAGGCGCTGCTCGGCGCGCTCGGAGTGGCGACCTCCGGTTAATCGCATGGGCCGCAAACAGATCAGTGGTGACCCGCGGTATACGGGTCACCACTGACGTGAGGCGGCGTTCGGAGGCTTACTCCCCCTAGCCATCACCGCCCGGTGCTCGTGTCCTTCATGTTGGCCCCCTGCCGAAGTACCGTTGCACAACGGTCACTGTATACCCTGGGCCGGGTTTGCTGAAGGTGTTTTTTGCGGAAGTTTTCAGATCGTGGACCGACGATGGTTCGTACTGGTAAATAGCTGGTAGTGCAGCTAAGCAATACGCTGTCGGTTGGGCCGCGGAGTCCACCCGTGGGGTGTTTGCCATGGCAACTTTTTTCGCCTCAGATGTCGAGCCCGCCGCGCTTGACGAGTTGCTTGGCGATGACGCCGCGTTGGATCTCGTTGGTGCCCTCGCCGACGATCATCAGCGGTGCGTCGCGGAAGTAGCGCTCGACGTCGTATTCGGTGCTGTACCCGTAGCCGCCGTGGATGCGCACCGCGTTCAGGGCGATCTCCATCGCAGTCTCCGAGGCGAACAGCTTGGCCATACCGGCTTCCATGTCGCAGCGGCCGCCGGCATCGAGCCGCTCGGCGGTGTCGAGCAGCAGGCTGCGGGCGGCGTAGAGCTTGGTTCCCATGTCGGCCAGCATGTTGCCGACCGATTGGTGCTGCCAGATCGGCACCCCGAAGCTCTCGCGATCTTGTGCGTACTGCAGTGCGTCGTCGAAGGCCGCGCGGGCCACACCGGTGGCGCGGGCGGCCACCTGGATCCGTCCGACCTCCAGGCCCTTCATCATCTGGGCGAAGCCGTGTCCCTCGGCACCGCCCAGTACGGCATCCGAATCCACGTGGCAGTCAACGAAATTGATCTCGCAACTTTCCACGCCTTTGTAACCGAGCTTCGGCAGATCCTTCGAGACCGTGAAACCGGGGACCTTCTCGACCAACAGAATCGACACCCCCTTGTGGGCGGGGGAGGCGGTCGGATCGGTCTTGCACAGCAGGGCGACCAGGCCGGCCTTGCGGGCATTGCTGATCCAGGTCTTCGAGCCGTTGATCAGATAACCGGTGTCGTCCTTGGCGGCGACGGTACGCATGGCCTGCAGATCGGAACCGCCACCGGGTTCGGTGAGAGCCATGGTCGCGCGCAGCTCCCCGGTGGCCATCCGGGGCAGGTATTTCTGCTTCTGCTCCTCGGTGCCGAACTGCAACAGCAGCTTCGACACCACGGTGTGGCCACCCATCGCACCGGCCAGGCTCATCCAGCCACGGGCCAGTTCCTCGGTGACCTGGGCATAACACGGCATCGAGACCGCGGCGAAGCCGTAGGGCTCCGGGATCGCCAGGCCGAAGATGCCCATCTCCTTCATCGCCTCGATGAGCTCTTCGGGGTAGGTGTTGGCATGTTCGAGCTCTCGGACCACCGGCCGGACCTGCTTGTCGACGAAGTCGCGGACGGTACTGACGATGGCCTGCTCTTCGGCGGACAAGGTGATCACGGTGGCGTTCCTTTCACGGCTCGAAGAAAAATATTCCATAGCGGCCGGTACGACGATCAGAGCGCTGGCGGATTCCAGTTCTGCGGGCAAAATGAACTCGTGCACCCGCCCGCGACGCGGCACGACTCGGGAAGCGGTCTGTGTAAGGCCGAGTTGCTGGCGGCGGTCTCGCTGGCAATCGACCTCGGCCTCGGCCAGCCGATGGAACACATGCTCAGGTCATCACTGATTTCCGTGCGGCTCGCCGAGCGGATGGGACTCGACCTGCGACAGCGGGCGACGGTGTACTACGCAAATCTGGTTGGCTGGATTGGCTGCCACGCCGACTCCCATGAACTATCCGCTCTCTTCGGTGACGACATCGCTTTTCGGGCTGACACCTACGGCGTGGACCGAGCCGGATTGCCGTTACTGCGGTTGATGATCAGCCACGTCGGACGGGGCCTACCCGGTTGGGAGCGCGGCATCCGGTCCGCTGCCTTCGTGCTCACCGCCCGTAATCGAGTGGCCCAACTCATCAGTTCACACTGCAGTTCAGCCGGCGTGCTGTCCGACCGGATGGGCCTGGATCGTGACGTGGGTGCGGCGCTTGCCTTCGTCTTCGAGCGGTGGGATGGCCGCGGTATGCCCAATAACATTGCGGGCGACAGGATCCCGGTCGAGATACGGATCGTCGGTCTTGCCGATGTGGTCGAGGTTCACCTCCGCACCGGCGGGCTCGGCAAGGCGATCGAGGTGGTGCGGAGCCGTCGTGGCACCCAGTTCAGTCCGGACGTCGTGGATGCGTTCGAGCGCGACGCCGCCGCGATTGTCGACGGGCTGCTCGACGTCGACGTCTGGACCGCGGCGCTGGCCCTCGCACCCGACCGCGATCGGATTCTCAACCAGGACGAGATCGATGAATTCCTCCGGGCGATGGCCGATTTCGTCGATCTCAAATGTCCGGTGTCGCCGGGCTACTCGCGCGGCATCGCAGAGCTGGCCGCAGCGGCAGCCCGGCAGATGCGGATGCCGCGGGCCGAGGTGACGCGACTGTACCGAGCCGGACTGGTGCACGGTCTGGGAAAATTGGGCGTATCCAACCTCATCTGGGAAAAGATAGGTCCGCTGACCACGGCAGAAACCGAACGGATGCACCTGTATCCGTACCTGACGGGACGGATTCTCGATCGCGTCGACGGCTTGAAATCGGTTGTCCCGCTGGCTACCAAGCACGAGGAGCGGATCGACGGCTCCGGATTTCCCAGAGGCATCTCGGGTTCGGAGCTCAGCGTGTCCGACCGGCTGTTGGCGGCGACTGTGACGTATCGCGTTCTGCGAGAGGAGAATTCCGGCGGTGCCGATGTCGCTGGACGGCTGCGCCACGAGGCGCGCGACGGCAGACTCGACACGGAGTCGGTAGAAGCGGTGTTGGCCGCGGCCGGGCATCGGCCGGCGCCACGGGCAGGACCATCATTGCGGCTCACCGCCCGCGAGGTCGAGGTGTTACGGCTCGTCGCGCAGGGGAGATCCAACCGCGAGATCGGGGCCACGCTGTTCATCGCCGAGAAGACGGCGCGCAACCATGTCGAGCGGCTCTATGCCAAGCTCGGCGTCAGCAATCGCACCCAAGCGACCCTGGCGGCCATCGACCGAGGGCTGGCCGGCCCCATTTGAGGCGAATGCCTCATGCGGATTTCAGCGCCTCAGGCCGATGATCGGGACCTGACCAGCTAATTCAGCGTTTTTGGGAGGTTCCATCATGACCGCATTGGCAGTCGAGCCACCGCTCGTCGGGGGTCGAATCGAGGCATTCAGGGTCAGTCGCCACGCCGGCTCCCGGCAGCTCCTGCACGAGCTCTCGCTGACCGTGCAGCCCGGCGAACTGGTCGCCATCGCCGGCGGCAGTGGCGCGGGCAAGACCACATTGCTCGAGACGCTGGCCGGGCTGCAGCAGCCGTCCGACGGAGAGGTCCGGCACGACGGCATCGTTCGCGGCGCGCGTGGGGGCGCCGATGCCCGGGTTGGCTATGTACCGCAAGACGACATCATCCATCTGGAGATGCCGCTGCGCCGGACGTTGCGCTACGCCGCTCGGCTGAGGCTGCCCGCGGGCACCCCGGCAGTTGAGGCTGACCGCGTCGTCGAACAGACGATGCGTGACCTCGATCTGGCTGATCGAGCCGAGGTACCGGTCCGGGCGCTGTCCGGTGGCCAACGCAAGCGGGCGAGCATCGCCGTGGAGCTCCTGACCCGGCCGCGGATCTTCTTCCTCGACGAACCGACCTCCGGGCTGGACCCGGCAACAGCGGCCGAGGTGATGCGTCTGCTGTATCGACTGAGCCGCAGCGGCGTCACCGTCGTTCTCGCCACCCATGAGCCGGCCGGCATCGAACTGTGCGATCGGGTGGTGTTTCTCGCGCGCGACGGCTTCCTTGCCTTCACCGGCAGCCCGGCAGACGCCCGGCGTTATTTCGGCGTCGAGGATCTGGCCGAGATCTACGAGAAACTTGCCACCGAGGGGACCCCGGCGGCCTGGGCGCAGCGGTTCGACGAGCAGCGTCAGGTCGCGACCAGCGACCATGGCGAGACAGCAGCCCTGGTTCCGGTCGATCCGGCAAAGAGCAAGACTCCCGGGATGATCGAGCAGTGGTGGACCTTGACGCGGCGCAATGTCGACGTGCTCCTTCGTAATCGGCTGACGCTGGCGATCCTGCTGGGCTCACCGGTCTTGGTCACCGCGATGATGGCGACGCTGTTTCGGCGCGGCGCCTTCGATGCCACCGCTGTGTCCGATATCGGTCCGGCACAGATTGTTTTCTGGATCGCGTTCGACGGCTTCTTCTTCGGTCTGACCTACGGCCTGCTGCAGATCGTCGGGGAGATGGCGGTATTCCGGCGGGAGCGGCTGGCGGGCGTGAGCGTCGCCGCGTATGTGGGATCCAAGCTGACCGCGCTGCTTCCGGTGCTCGCTCTGGTGAGCGCGGTACTGCTCGGCGTGCTGCGAGGCCTCGGCCGGCTGCCTGCACTCGGGTGGCACGTGTACGGGCTGTTGTTCGTGACGATCCTCGTGGAGGCAACCTCGGCGCTGGCACTGGGTCTGTTTGCCTCGGCCGCGGTCTCCAATGCCGCGCAGGCCGCCCTGGCGCTGCCGATGCTGTGCTTCCCGCAAGTTCTGTTCGGCGGTGCGATCGTGCCCGTCGACGACATGGCCGCCCCCGGTCGGGTCATGAGCTATGGCTTGGCCAACCGGCATGCGTTCGAAGCGCTCGGTCGGGACCTGGACCTCGACCGGTTCACCACCACGCTGCCGGCCATGTCCGGCTATCGCGACACCTTCAGCGGCGGCACCGGCACCAGCCTCATTGCGCTGGTCGCGTTCACCGTCGTCATGGTCACGGCAACCGTGTGGGTACTGCACCGCAAGTCGGCGCCGGGAGCGTTCTGAAGATCAGGTCGGCAGGCCCGCGAGGAACATTGACCTCGTGGGCCTGTACTCACGCAGCCGCGCGTCTCGGACCTGTTCCGGGGCAAGGTTTCCAAATTCTCGCTGGACGCCTTGGTGGACGCCGCCGCGAAGCTCGGCATTCACGTGCGTGTGGAAGTCGTCGATCACTGCATCCCGACGTGATCTCGCACCGTTCGCACACCCGGTCGCGAGGCGGTCCAGGTGCGTGAGCGAAGTAAACGTCCTGGTCAGTGGCGGTTTAGAAGAGTGCCCCCGGCAGGATTCGAACCTGCGGCCTTCTGCTCCGGAGGCAGACGCTCTATCCCCTGAGCTACGGGGGCGCGGGGCTGAAGATCAGCTGCGCCGATTGGGCTTGCATAGCGTAGCGCATGCCGCGGCCAATATGGATTCGGGGCGCAGCCACCCCAGACCATAGGATGGACCCTCGTGACCCCCGCCGACCTTGCCGAGCTGCTCAAGGCCACTGCCGCCGCAGTGCTGACCGAACATGACCTGGACACCGCCGCGCTGCCCGACACCGTCACGGTCGAGCGCCCGCGCAACCTTGAGCACGGTGATTACGCGACCAACCTCGCGCTGCAGCTCGGTAAGAAGGTCGGGGTCAATCCGCGCGAGCTGGCCGGCTGGCTGGCCGCCGCGCTGGCCGCGGCCGACGGCATCGCTGCCGCCGAGGTCGCCGGACCCGGCTTCGTCAACCTGCGCATCGAAGCCTCCGCGCAGGGCGTCATCGTCACCAACGTGCTGACCGCCGCCGACGCCTACGGCAACTCGACCGAACTCGCCGAGAAGATCAACCTGGAATTCGTCTCGGCCAACCCGACCGGGCCCATCCACATCGGTGGCACCCGCTGGGCCGCCGTCGGCGACGCGCTCGGGCGCCTGCTGACCACCCAGGGCGCCGACGTCACCCGCGAGTACTACTTCAACGATCACGGCGCCCAGATCGACCGGTTCGCCCGCTCGCTGGTCGCCGCGGCCAAGGGCGAGCCGGCCCCCGAAGACGGCTACGCCGGCACCTACATCAACGACATCGCCGCCTCCGTGCTGGCCAAGCGGCCCGACGTGATGAGCCTGCCCGCCGACGAACAGCAGGAGACGTTCCGCGAGATCGGCGTGGACCTGATGTTCGCCCACATCAAGGAATCGCTGCACGAGTTCGGCACCGACTTCGACGTGTACACCCACGAAGATTCGATGCACACCTCCGGTCGCGTGGACCAGGCCATCGCCAAGCTGCGCGAGACCGGCAACATCTACGAGAAGGACGGCGCAACCTGGTTGCGCACCACCGAGTTCGGCGACGACAAAGACCGCGTCGTCATCAAGAGCGACGGCAACGCCGCCTACATCGCCGGTGACCTGGCGTACTACCTGGACAAGCGTCAGCGCGGGTTCGACCTGTGCATCTACATGCTCGGCGCCGACCACCACGGCTACATCGCCCGCCTGAAGGCCGCCGCTGCGGCGCTGGGGGACAACCCGGACACCGTCGAGGTGCTGATCGGCCAGATGGTCAACCTGGTCCGCGACGGCCAACCCGTGCGGATGAGCAAGCGCGCCGGCACCGTCATCACCCTCGACGATCTGGTCGAGGCTATCGGCGTCGACGCCGCGCGGTACTCCCTGATCCGCTCGTCGGTGGACACCCCGATCGACATCGATCTGGCTCTGTGGTCCAGTGCGTCGAACGAAAACCCGGTCTACTACGTGCAGTACGCGCATGCCCGGCTCTCGGCGCTGGCCCGCAATGCCGCCGATCTCGGCGTCACTGCCGATACCGCCCACCTGGATCTGCTGACCCACGAAAAAGAGGGCATCCTGATCCGCAACCTGGGCGAGTTCCCCCGGGTGCTGAAAGCCGCTGCCGCGCTGCGGGAACTGCACCGCGTGTGCCGCTACCTCGAGGATCTGGCCGGTGACTACCACCGGTTCTACGACGCCTGTCGGGTGCTGCCGCAGGGCGACGAGACACCGGGTGACCTCAACGCTGCCCGGCTCGCGTTGTGTGAGGCGACGCGGCAGGTGATCGGCAACGGTCTGGCCATCCTCGGCGTCACCGCCCCGGAGCGGATGTGAACGCGCACCCCGCCGGGCCGCGGCACGCCGAGGAGATCCATCACCCGGGCGCGCCCGCCAAGCCGCAGAGCCCCGAGGAGATCCTGCTGCTAGCCCCCAAGGTGTGGCCCCGCAACCTCGTTCGCGGTGACGACGGCGTGGTGTCGACCGCCGGGGTGCCGGTGACCGATCTGGCTGCCGAGTACGGCACACCGTTGTTCGTGATCGACGAAGACGACTTCCGGTCGCGTTGCCGAGAGATCGCCGCGGCGTTCGGCGGTGGAGAGCACGTGCACTACGCGTCGAAGGCGTTCCTGTGCACCGAGATCGCGCGCTGGGTGGCCGCCGAAGGACTGTCGCTGGACGTGGCGACTGGTGGTGAACTGGCGGTGGCACTGCACGCCGATTTCCCGGCCGAGCGAATCACGGTGCACGGCAACAACAAATCGGTGGACGAGCTGACGACGGCGGTCAAGGACGGGGTCGGGCACATCGTGCTGGATTCCGAGATCGAGATCGAGCGCCTGGACGCCATCGCCGGTGCGGCCGGCGTCGTCCAGGACGTGCTGGTGCGGGTGACGCCGGGCGTGGAGGCGCACACGCACGAGTTCATCTCCACCGCACACGAAGATCAGAAGTTCGGATTGTCGCTGGCCAGTGGCGCGGCGATGGACGCGGTCCGCAAGGTCTTCGCCACCGAAAACCTGCGCCTGGTCGGCTTGCATTGCCACGTCGGCAGTCAGATCTTCGACGTGGCCGGATTCGAGGTGGCCGCCCATCGGGTGATCGGCCTGCTGCGTGACGTGGTCTCGGAGTTCGGTGTGGAGAAGACCTCCCAGATGTCGGTCATCGATCTCGGTGGGGGCCTGGGTATCTCGTACACCCCGCAGGACGATCCGCCGCCGATGCAAGAGCTGGCCGACAAGCTCAAGGCCATCGTCAAGAGCGAATCGGAGGCCGTCGGGCTGCCGACCCCCAAACTCGTGGTGGAACCGGGTCGTGCGATCGCCGGACCGGGCACGATCACCCTCTACGAGGTGGGCACCGTCAAGGATGTGGCCGTCAGTGCCACCGCGCAGCGTCGGTACGTCAGCGTCGACGGCGGGATGAGCGACAACATCCGCCCGGCTCTGTATGACGCCGAGTACGACGCGCGACTGGTCTCCCGCGTCAGCGACGCCCCCGCAACCCTGGCGCGCATCGTCGGAAAGCACTGCGAGACCGGCGATATCGTCGTCCGCGATACCTGGGTGTCCGAGGACATCACGCCCGGTGACCTGTTGGCAGTCGCCGCCACCGGCGCGTACTGCTACTCGATGTCGAGCCGCTACAACCTGCTGTGCCGACCCGCCGTGGTCGCAGTGAAGGATGGCAAGGCGCGCCTGGTGCTCCGTCGGGAGACCGTCGACGATCTGTTGAGCCTGGAGGTGAGTGGTCAATGAGTGAAAAGCCCATCGGTGTAGCAGTTTTGGGGCTGGGCAATGTCGGCAGCGAAGTGGTGCGCATCATCAACGAGAGCGCCCCTGATCTCGAAGCCCGCATCGGTGCGCCCCTGGAGGTGCGGGGCATCGGGGTGCGCAAGGTCTCCGATGACCGTGGCGTGCCCAAGGACCTGCTCACCGACGACATCATCGAGCTGGTGTCGCGGGACGACATCGACATCGTGGTGGAGCTGATGGGTCCGGTGAAGCCGGCGCGCAAGGCCATCCTGGCCGCGCTGGAACAGGGCAAGTCGGTGGTGACCGCCAACAAGGCATTGATGGCCCAATCCACCGGTGAGTTGGCGCAGGCCGCCGAAAAGGCTCGCGTCGACCTGTATTTCGAGGCGGCGGTGGCCGGCGCGATCCCGGTGATCCGGCCGCTGACCCAATCGCTGGCCGGTGACACCGTGCTGCGGGTGGCCGGCATCGTCAACGGCACCACCAACTACATCCTGTCCGAGATGGACAGCACCGGAGCCGATTACAGCTCGGCGCTGGCCGATGCCAGCGCGCTCGGTTACGCCGAGGCTGATCCCACCGCCGACGTCGAGGGCTATGACGCCGCGGCCAAGGCCGCGATCCTGGCCTCGATCGCCTTCCACACCCGGGTCACCGCCGACGACGTCTATCGCGAAGGCATCACCAAGGTGAGCCCGGCCGACTTCGAGTCCGCCCGGGCGCTGGGCTGCACCATCAAGCTGCTGGCCATCTGCGAGCGGCTCACCACTGATGAAGGCAAGCAACGGGTCTCGGCCCGCGTGTATCCGGCGCTGGTGCCGCTGTCGCACCCGTTGGCCGCGGTCAACGGTGCCTTCAATGCGGTGGTGGTCGAGGCTGAGGCAGCCGGCCGGCTGATGTTCTACGGCCAGGGCGCCGGGGGAGCACCGACCGCCTCGGCGGTGATGGGTGATGTCGTGATGGCCGCGCGCAACCGCGTCCAGGGCGGCCGCGGTCCGCGGGAATCCAAGTACGCCAAGCTGCCGATCGCCCCGATCGGCTTCATCCCCACCCGCTACTACGTGAACATGAATGTCTCGGATCGCTCCGGCGTATTGTCCGCCGTGGCAGCCGAATTCGCCAAGCGTGAGGTCAGCATCGCCGAGGTGCGCCAGGAGGGCATGGTCGACGAGGAAGGCCGGCCGTGCGGGGCCCGCATCGTCGTGGTCACCCACCAGGCCACCGACGCCGCACTCTCGGAGACCGTCGAGGCACTGGCCGATCTCGACGTGGTGCAGACCATCAACAGCGTGCTGCGTATGGAAGGAACGAACGCATGAACCCCGGGACGCAAGGCAAGACCAGCGCAGGGCCGGTACACCGGCCCTGGCCGGGACTGATCGAGGCCTACCGCGATCGGATGCCGATCGGTGCGGACTGGACACCGATCACCCTGCTCGAAGGCGGCACGCCGCTGATCCACGCCAAGCGGCTCAGCGAACAGACCGGCTGCACAGTGCATCTCAAGGTCGAGGGGCTCAACCCGACCGGCTCGTTCAAGGACCGCGGCATGACCGTGGCGGTCACCGAGTCGCTCGCCCGCGGACAGCAGGCGGTGCTCTGTGCGTCCACCGGCAACACCTCAGCCTCGGCCGCGGCCTATGCGGCCAAGGCCGGCATCACCTGTGCGGTGCTGATCCCGCAGGGCAAGATCGCGATGGGCAAGCTGGCGCAAGCTGTCATGTACGGCGCCAAGATCATCCAGGTCGACGGCAACTTCGACGACTGCCTGGAACTGGCCCGCAAGATCACCGCGGACTTCCCGACCATCGCCCTGGTCAACTCGGTCAACCCGTACCGCATCGAGGGTCAGAAGACCGCGGCGTTCGAGATCGTCGACGCCCTGGGTACCGCTCCCGACGTGCATTCGCTGCCGGTCGGCAACGCGGGCAACATCACCGCGTACTGGAAGGGCTACCGCGAATACCACCGCGACGGATTGACCGACCGGCTGCCGCGCATGCTCGGCACCCAGGCGGCCGGGGCCGCGCCGCTGGTCCTGGGTGAGCCGGTCAAGGAACCCGAGACGATCGCCACCGCCATCCGGATCGGATCCCCGGCCTCGTGGTCTGGCGCTGTCGAGGCCAAGCAGGAGTCCGAGGGGCGGTTCCTGGCGGCCACCGACGAGGAAATCCTGGCCGCGTACCACCTGATCGCCCGTAGCGAAGGGGTGTTCGTCGAGCCCGCGTCGGCCGCGAGCGTGGCAGGCCTGCTCAAGTCGATCGAGGACGGCTGGGTCAAGCGCGGCTCGACGGTGGTCTGCACCGTCACCGGCAACGGACTCAAGGATCCCGACACTGCGCTCAAGGACATGCCGACTGTCACCGCGCTGCCCGTCGATCCGGTCGCCGTCGTCGCCGAGCTCGGACTGGCCTAGCTGGTGAAACAGACCCTCCCCGCCGGGCTCACCGCCACCGCTGTCGTCGCGGCCTCCAGCGCCAATCTCGGCCCAGGCTTTGACAGCCTGGGCCTGGCGCTCAGCCTGTACGACGAGATCATCGTCGAGACAACCGAATCCGGCCTTGAGCTCGAGGTCGAGGGCGAAGGTGCGGGCCAGGTTCCGTTGGATGCCACGCATCTGGTGGTTCGGGCGATCGAGGCAGGGCTGCAGGCCACCGGTCATCGGGCTGACGGCCTGATCGTCCGCTGCCACAACGAGATTCCGCACTCCCGTGGTCTCGGCTCATCCGCGGCAGCCGTGGTCGGGGGTTTGGCCGTGGTGAATGGTCTTGTCGCGCAAACTGGTTCAGACCCGCTGACGGAAGAACAGTTGATCCAGCTGGCCAGTGAGTTCGAGGGGCATCCGGACAACGCTGCCGCGGCGGTACTCGGCGGTGCGGTGGTCTCCTGGACCGAGACCGATGAGAGTGGGGGGCCGCGGTACCGTGCGGTGCCGGTGCGGGTCCACCCGGACATCCGTCTGTTTCCGGCGGTTCCGCAGCAGCGGTCGTCCACCGCGGAGACTCGGGCGGTACTGCCAAACGAGGTCAGCCACCTCGATGCCCGGTTCAATCTCAGCCGGGCGGCTCTGCTGGTGGTGGCGCTGAGTGAGCGTCCAGATCTGTTGATGACGGCCACGCAGGACGTGTTACACCAGCCACAGCGTGCCGCGGCGATGCCGGCCTCGGCGGAATACCTGAACCTCCTGCGACGTTGTGGAGTGGCAGCGGTGCTGTCCGGGGCCGGGCCAACGGTCCTGGGGCTGAGTTCGGCGGTGGGATTGCCTGATGAGGCCATGGATTACGGCACTGCCAACGGATTCACCGTCAGGGAAATGTCGGTCGGAGCAGGCGTTCGTTGGACGTCGGGCGTGGCCGTCAAGAACTGACGAGCGGCAACACGAGGAGAAGTGAGCGCCACACGCTCGGCGTCTCGTTGCTTGATTACTTCACCAAAGCGAGTTATTCTCGCTTTCGTCCAGCATTCGCAGGGTCTCTGCCTGCGTCGACACCAGGACGACCACCCAATCTTCTTGTGTTCTACTCGTGGACTGACGGTTCGCCGTATATCGGCGAATCCTGGCGATCGCCGTTGCACAGGCGACGGTGTGAGCTACGCGCTCAGCGGTTCAGCTGAACGCGCATCGACCTTTGGGGAACCCTCGCACGACCTGATGAGCGGGGGAAAGAAAGGAAATCCGTGACAGATACGGACCTCTTCACGGCTGACAATGCCAACGGCACTGGGGATTTGCCCAATGCAGTGTCATCTGAAAGCGCCGGATCATCTGAAAGCGCTGCGACCGTCGGTACCGCGGCCCCGGCTGCTGCCTCTGCGTCCGGATCGAACACCACGCGGCGCGCTTCTGGCGCCCGGCCCGCGTCGCTGTCGACCATGGTGCTGCCTGAGCTGCGTGCGCTGGCCAAGGAAATCGGCGTCGAAGGCGCGTCCGGCCTCCGCAAGAGTGAGCTGATCGCAGCTATTCGTGCCCACCGCGGCGAGTCCAACGGGACCACCGACGCGCCGCAACAGGCCACCCCCGACGTCCAGCAGGACGCCGGTGCCGAGGCCGGCGAGCAGCCGGCGCCACGTCGCCGCGAGCGTCGGGGCTCCTCGCGCCAGGCCGGTGCGCCCGCCGCCGAGGAGGCCGGCAAGGACGACTCGCCCAAGACCGAGACCAAGGCTGAGACCAAGGGCGAGGCGAAGAGCGAAGCCAAGGGCGAGGCCAAGGCCGATACTCCTGTCGAGACCGGAGCCGACGCCAAGGCCGAGTCCGCCGAGTCGCAGGAAAAGCAGCCCAAGCAGGACAAGCGCGACCGGCAGGACCGTCGCGACAAGCGTGAGCAGTCCGACGGCGAGAACAAGCAGGACGACAAGCGCGACCAGAAGCAGGACCGCGACCAAAAGCAGGACAAGGGTCAGGGCCGCGAGCAGTCCGACCAGTCCGACAACCAGCAGAGCCGGGGCGGCAACTCCAACAACGATGGCGACGACGACGGAGACGGCCGGCAGGGCCGGCGCGGTCGTCGCTTCCGCGACCGGGACCGTCGTCGCCGTGGTGAGCGCGGTGGCGAGGGCGGTGGCGAGACCGAGTTGCGCGAGGACGACGTCGTCCAGCCGGTCGCCGGCATCCTCGATGTCCTGGACAACTACGCCTTCGTGCGCACGTCGGGCTACCTGGCCGGGCCGAATGACGTCTACGTCTCGATGAACATGGTCCGCAAGAACGGACTGCGCCGTGGTGACGCGGTCACCGGTGCCGTGCGCGTGCCCCGCGAGGGTGAGGGCGGCGGCAACAACCCGCGCCAGAAGTTCAACCCGTTGGTGCGTCTGGACAGCGTCAACGGCGGTCCGGTCGAAGCGGCCAAGAACCGGCCTGACTTCACCAAGCTGACCCCGCTGTACCCGAATCAGCGGCTGCGCCTGGAGACCACGCCCGAGCGGCTGACCACCCGCGTGATCGATCTGATCATGCCCATCGGTAAGGGGCAGCGTGCCTTGATCGTGTCGCCGCCCAAGGCCGGTAAGACCACGATCATGCAGGACATCGCCAACGCGATCACCAAGAACAACCCGGAATGCCACCTCATGGTGGTGCTCGTCGACGAGCGCCCCGAAGAGGTCACCGACATGCAGCGCTCGGTCAAGGGTGAGGTCATCGCCTCGACCTTCGACCGCCCGCCGTCAGACCACACCCAGGCCGCCGAGCTGGCCATCGAGCGGGCCAAGCGCCTGGTCGAGCAGGGCAAGGACGTCGTGGTGCTGCTGGACTCGATCACCCGTCTGGGCCGTGCGTACAACAACGCGTCGCCGGCCTCGGGTCGCATCCTGTCCGGTGGTGTGGATTCCACCGCGCTGTACCCGCCAAAGCGGTTCCTCGGCGCGGCGCGCAACATCGAGCACGGCGGCTCGCTGACCATCATCGCCACCGCGATGGTCGAGACCGGCTCGACCGGTGACACCGTGATCTTCGAGGAGTTCAAGGGCACCGGTAACGCCGAGCTCAAGCTCGACCGCAAGATCGCCGAGCGCCGGGTGTTCCCCGCGGTCGACGTCAACCCGTCGGGCACCCGCAAGGATGAGCTGCTGCTCTCGCCGGATGAGTTCGCGATCGTGCACAAGCTGCGCCGCGTGCTCTCGGGTCTCGACAGCCATCAGGCCATCGACCTGCTGATGAGCCAGCTGCGCAAGACGAAGAACAACTACGAGTTCCTGGTCCAGGTCTCCAAGACCGCGCCGGGTTCGATGGACGTCGACTGATCCGGTCGACACGCGTAAGGCCCCGCCGCTGGCGGGGCCTTTTGCGTTCAGACGGCCGGGTCGGCTTTCAAACCCGGCATCACATATCGCCGGATCTGGGTGAGCACGGCATCACCGTCGCTCGGATCGAGCGTCTTCCCCGGCACGGTCGCCAGCGAAATCACTATCCGCGCAAGCCATTCCGACGCTTCCGGGATGTCGATGTCGGCGCGGATCTCGCCGCGGTCGCGGGCGGCCACCAGGTAGCGGGACCAGAATTCGGCGAGATCGGGGATCAGGCCCTGCACACCCGCGCCGGCGCAGGCGGCGAACTCCTCGGGTTCGTCGGTGCGAAGTTTGAGCAGCACCGCGCCCGGATCGTCATACGCCCGCAGGCCGTTGCCCACCCCCCAGGCCAACTGATGGTCCAGGCCGTCGATCTGTTCGAGCATGGCGTGCGCTTCGGACCAGAACGTGTCGTTGAGTCGTACGATGACCGCGCCCAGCAGCGAGACCTTGTCGGGGAAGTGGCGGTACAGCCATCCGCGCGACACACCGGCGGCCTCGGCCACCTCGGAAACCGTCGTCACGCGAATCCCTTTGGTCCGCAGACATTCTTCGGCCGCGTCCATCAGGCGATCACGCACGCTGCGGCCGGTCTCGACACGCGGATCAGTGCTGGTCAACTCTGAGATCTCCTGATGCTCTGGTGGGCTGGGAGATGATTGTGCCAAGGATGTTCCCTGTCGCGCCACACCATGGTAGACAGTTTTGTCGATCTGTTCACTCAACGTGGGGACCCTCCGATGGCCGAAACGCTGCAGCAGTTGCTCCGCGAACATGAAGGAAGCGACACTGTCGCCGTCAAGTACGGCGACCACAGCTGGACCTGGCGCGAACACCTGGCTATCGCCAATCGGCAGGCGTCCGCGCTGCTGAAACTCGCGGATCCGGACCGTCCGGCACACATCGGCACATTGCTGGGCAACACGCCGGACATGCTCACCGCGATGGCTGCCGCCGCCCTCGGCGGTTACGTGCTGTGCGGAATCAACAACACGCGTCGCGGCGCGGCGCTGGCCAAGGACATCCTGCGCGCGGACTGCCAGATCCTGCTCACCGACGCTGCTCACCGCGACCTGCTGGCCGGGCTGGACCTGCCCGGTGTGCGGGTCCTGGACACCGGCGGCGACGAATGGGCGCAGATGTGCGCCGATGCCGGGGAACTCACGCCACTGCGCGAAGTCGGTCCGACCGACACGTTCATGATGATCTTCACCTCCGGCACCAGCGGTGACCCCAAGGCCGTCCAGGTGGCCCACATGACGGTGCTGTTCGCCGGGATGGCCCTGGTGGAACGGTTCGGCATCACCGACGAGGACGTCTGCTACCTGTCGATGCCGCTGTTCCACTCCAACGCCCTGCTGGCCGGTTGGAGCGTCGCGGTGGGCTCCGGCGCGGCGATGGCCCCCGCGACCTTCTCGTCCTCGGGTTTCCTGCCCGATCTGCGCCGCTACGGCGCCACCTACATGAACTACGTCGGCAAGCCACTGGCCTACGTGCTGGCCACACCGGAACAACCCGATGACATCGACAACCCGTTGCGGGTGGCCTTCGGCAACGAGGCCAGCGATCGGGACATCGCCGAGTTCGGTCGCCGGTTCGGCGCCAAGGTGTGGGACGGTTTCGGTTCCACCGAGGGCGCGGTGATCGTCACCCGGGAGGAAGGCTGCCCGCTGGGCTCGGTGGGCAAGGGCTTTCCGGGCGTGGCGATCTACGACCCGCAGACCGTGACCGAGTGCGCGGTTGCCGAATTCGATGCCGACGGTGTTCTGGTCAACGGGGACAAGGCAATCGGCGAACTGGTCAACACCACCGGCGCCGGGTTGTTCCAGGGTTACTACAACGACGACTCCGCCACCCAGGACCGGCTGCGTCACGGCATGTACTGGTCCGGTGACCTGGCCTATCGCGACGCCGACGGTTGGATCTACCTGGCCGGGCGGACCGCGGACTGGATGCGCGTCGACGGCGAGAACATGACCTCGGCACCCATCGAACGGATCCTCGGCCGTCATCCGGCCGTCAACCACGTCGCGGTCTACCCGGTCCCCGACGAGTACGTCGGTGACCAGGTGATGGCCGCGATCGTGCTGCAGGACGACGCGGCGCTGGACCCGGTCGAGTTCGCCGAGTTCCTGGCCGCCCAATCCGACCTGTCGCCCAAGGCGTGGCCGCGTCACGTCTGGATCGCTGACCAACTACCGACGACAGCGACCAACAAAGTCCTCAAACGCGAGTTGATCGCGGCCGGCGCCGATGGCCTGGGTCGCTTGCTGTGGCATCGCACCGGCCGCGAATACACCGTCGGCCCCGCGGGCACGACGGGGGAATAGTTGCCGCTCATCACGCGTTTAGGCTGCTGGCGGTTGACCTGGCATAATGGACCGCCGACCCTCGGTCCCGGTTCACGTCCATCGGAATTTCGGGCGACCCGGGCCAACGATTGAAGAGGAACCCATGAAAACAGGCATTCATCCTGAGTATGTCGAGACCACGGTGCACTGTGGTTGCGGCAACACCTTCCAGACCCGCAGCACCAAGCAGAGCGGCCAGATCGTGGTCGAGGTCTGCTCGCAGTGCCACCCGTTCTACACCGGCAAGCAGAAGATCCTCGACAGCGGCGGCCGCGTGGCGCGCTTCGAGAAGCGCTACGGCAAGCGCAAGCCGGCCGGCGACAAGGCTGCCGCCGACAAGTAGCTACGTCAACAGCGCCCGATCTGTCGCATTCGCGCAGATCTGGGCGCTGTTCTCGTTTCCGCATCCAAGTCGAGGAGGTTGACGTGACAGACACCGCGCCCGCGATCGAGGCGTTGCTGGCCGAGCACACTGACCTCGAGCGCCAACTCGCCGACCCGAATCTGCACGCCGACGCCGCAGCCGCGCGCAAGGTGGGCCGACGATTCGCCCAGGTGTCACCGGTCGTGGGCACCTACCGCAAGTTGGAGGCCGCACGCGGTGACCTGGAGGCAGCCCGTGAGCTCGCCGCCGACGACGCCAGTTTCGCCGCCGAGGTGGACGAGCTGACGGCCAAGGTCGCCGAACTCGATGCGCAACTGACCGACCAGCTCGCGCCCCGTGATCCGCATGATGCCGACGACATCGTGATGGAGGTCAAGTCCGGGGAAGGCGGCGAAGAATCGGCGCTGTTCGCCTCCGACCTGGCCCGCATGTACATCCGGTACGCCGAACGGCACGGCTGGTCGGTGACGGTGCTCGACGAGACGTTCTCCGACCTCGGCGGCTACAAGGACGCCACGTTGTCGATCACCAGCAAGGGCGATTCGGCCGACGGAGTCTGGTCGCGGCTCAAGTTCGAAGGCGGCGTGCACCGCGTGCAGCGAGTACCGGTCACCGAATCGCAGGGCCGGGTGCACACCTCGGCCGCGGGCGTGCTGGTCTACCCGGAGCCCGACGAGGTCGAACAGGTCCAGATCGACGAATCGGATCTGCGCATCGACGTCTACCGGTCCTCGGGCAAGGGCGGTCAGGGCGTGAACACCACCGACTCGGCGGTGCGTATCACCCACCTGCCCACCGGCATCGTCGTCACCTGTCAGAACGAGCGTTCGCAGTTACAGAACAAGGCCCGCGCCATGCAGGTGCTGGCCGCCCGGCTGCAGGCACTGGCTGAAGAGCAGGCCCAGGCCGACGCCTCGGCCGACCGGGCCAGCCAAATCCGCACCGTGGACCGCAGCGAGCGCATCCGGACCTACAACTTCCCGGAGAACCGGATCGCCGATCACCGGATCAACTTCAAGGCGCACAACCTCGATCAGGTGCTCGACGGAGAACTCGATGCGCTGCTGGATGCGTTGGGTGCCGCCGACAAGCAGGCCCGGCTTCAGCAGGAGACATCAGCCGGCCCGGCGAGGTCATGACCCGATTGCGGCAGGCGATCGCCGCCGCAACGGCACGGTTGGCGGCCGCCGGCGTCGCGTCCCCGCGGATCGACGCCGAACTGCTGGCCGCGCACGTCATCGGCGTCGACCGGGGCCGCTTGCTGCTGCTCGACGATCCCGGTGAACAGTTCCAGTCCGACTACGACGACTTGATCGCCGCCCGCTCCCGCCGGATACCGCTGCAGCATCTTCTCGGTACCGCGGCCTTCGGTCCGCTGACCCTCGAAGTCGGGCCGGGGGTGTTCATCCCACGCCCGGAAACCGAATCACTGCTGGAATGGGCCCTGGCGCAACCACTTCCGCCCAACCCAGTGATCGTCGATCTGTGTACGGGATCGGGTGCGCTGGCATTGGCGTTGGCTGCGGCTCACCCGGAGGCCCGGGTGCTGGCCGTCGAGGACTCGCCCGCCGCGCTGGAATTCGCCCGGCGCAATGCCGCCGGTACGCGCGTCGAGGTGATCGCCGCCGACGTCACCACGCCCGGTCTGGCGCCCGAACTCGACGACCGGGTGGACCTGCTGGTGTCCAATCCGCCGTACATCCCCGAGGGTGCAGTGCTGGAACCGGAGGTGGCCGACCACGATCCGGCCCGTGCGCTGTTCGGCGGGCCGGACGGGATGTCGGTGATCCGGCCGATCGTCGCGCTGGGAGCCCGGTGGCTGCGTGCCGGCGCGGCGTGCGCCGTCGAACACGACGACACCACCTCGCAGCTGACCGTCGATGCCTTCGTCGACGACGGGCATTTCACCGCCGTGACCGCGCGCCGGGACCTGGCCGGACGACCCCGCTTTGTCACCGCGACCCGGATTGGGAGAAGCTGAGTTGATGCGCGCACCGACCGGGGAGCCGACATGACCATCTTCGATTGCACCGATGTCGATCAGCGTGCGACCGGCATCGCCTCGGCGGCCAGCGCGGTCAAAGGCGGGCGGCTGGTGGTGATGCCCACCGACACGGTCTACGGAATCGGGGCCGACGCCTTCGATCGTGACGCGGTCGGCAGTCTGCTCGCCGCCAAGGGGCGTGGCCGCAACATGCCCGTCGGCGTGTTCGTCGGCTCGTGGAGCACCATCGACGGGCTCGTGTATTCGGTGCCGCCGGCCGCCCGTGAATTGATCCGCGCGTTCTGGCCGGGCGCACTGAGCCTCGTGGTCACGCAGGCGCCGTCGCTGCAGTGGGACCTCGGGGACGCCAACGGCAGCGTCATGCTCCGGATGCCGCTGCACCCGGTGGCCATCGAGCTGCTGCGCGAGGTCGGTCCCATGGCGCAGTCCAGCGCCAACGTCTCAGGCCAGCCCGCCGCGGTCACCGCGGCGCAGGCCCACGAACAACTCGGCGACAAGGTCGAGGTCTACCTCGACGGCGGCCCTGCCGAACAACAGGCCGCATCCACGATCGTCGACCTCACCGGCGCCCACCCGCGCATCCTGCGGGAGGGGCCGATCAGTGCGGCCGACATCGCCAGGGTCGTTGGCGTGGAAGCCGCCAGCCTGACCACGCCTACGGAGTGAACTCAGCTTGCTGCAGTACGGTGCATCGGTGATGACGGCCGGCGACGCAGTGATTCCCGCGGTCAACACCGGCCTTCTGGCGCTGTCGGACCGCGGCGCCGGTGTGCCCTTGCGGGAGCTGGCGCTGGTCGGGCTGACCGCGGCCATCATCACCTACTTCGCCACCGGCTGGGTCCGCGTGTTGGCCATCCGTCTCGGTGCGGTCGCCTACCCCCGCGAACGTGATGTCCACGTGCATCCCATTCCGCGGATGGGTGGGCTCGCGATGTACATCGGGGTGGCCGCCGCCGTCCTGCTGGCTTCTCAACTCCCGGCGCTCACCCGGGGTTTCGTCTATTCCACCGGTATGCCCGCGGTGGTGGTGGCCGGCGGATTGATCATGGCCATCGGCCTGATCGACGACCGCTGGGGTCTCGACGCCCTGACGAAGTTCGCGGGGCAGATCACCGCGGCCAGCGTGCTGGTCACCATGGGGGTGGCCTGGAGCGTGCTCTACATCCCGATCGGGGGAGTGGGCACCATCGTGCTCGACCAGGTCTCCTCGATCCTGCTGACGCTCGCGCTCACGGTGTCGATCGTCAACGCGATGAACTTCGTCGACGGTCTGGACGGCCTGGCCGCCGGCCTCGGGCTCATCACCGCGCTGGCGATCTGTGTGTTCTCGGTCGGGCTGTTGCGCGATCACGGCGGTGACGTGCTGTTCTATCCGCCGGCGGTGATCTCGGTGGTGCTGGCCGGGGCGTGCCTGGGCTTCCTGCCGCACAACTTCCACCGGGCCAAGATCTTCATGGGCGATTCGGGCTCGATGCTGATCGGCCTGATGCTGGGCGCGGCGTCGACGACGGCTGCCGGCCCAATTTCCCAGAATGCCTACGGTGCGCGCGACGTGTTCGCACTGCTCTCGCCGTTCTTGTTGGTGATCGCCGTGATGCTGGTGCCCGCGCTGGACACGTTGCTGGCGATCGTGCGGCGCACCCGGGCGGGCCGCAGCCCGCTCAGCCCCGACAAGATGCATCTGCACCATCGGTTGTTGCAGATCGGTCATTCGCACCGGCGCGCGGTCCTGCTGATCTACCTGTGGGTCGGCATCATCGCCTTCGGCGCGGCGGCGACGATTTTCTTCGATCCCCGCTACACCGGAGCGGTGGTCGCGGCGGCCATTCTGGTCGCGATCGTGGTGACTCTGATACCGCTGTTACAACGCGGTGGCGAAGGGTCCGATGACCAGCACGAAGCCGAGTACGACAAAAAGTAGTAGGCCCGGTTTAGGGGTGTCTACCATGTGTTACCCTTCTGGCAGAACCCGAAAAACCTCGCGGGTTGCCGGCCCGGCCCATCGGTTCGACGAACCGTCAGGTGCCGATCAACGACCGACAAAGGGAGCTACCCCGTGGGTGAGTCCAGCCCGCCCGTTGCCCTCCGATATTCTCGGCGGGCACACACAGGATTTTGCCAGACGGTGGTGGCCGTCCATGGCATGTCCGAGGGGATGGCTTTCCGTGACAGCGGGATTGGGGTGAAGCGGTGACAACACCAGCGCAGAACGCGCCGTTGGTGTTTCCGTCAGTGGCGTTTCGGCCGCTACGCCTGCTCATCGTTTGCGTCGCACTCACTGCGCTGGCCATGTTGGCCGCCGGCTTCACCGGGCACATCTTCTTCGGGGCCTTCTTCGGCGTCGGTCTCGGTCTCGGCTTGATCAACGCCCTGCTGGTGCGTCGGGCGGTCGAGTCGATCACGGCCGAGGACCATCCGCTCAAGAAGAAGATGGCCGTCAATTCGGCGACCCGTCTGCTTATCATCACCGCGATCGCCCTCGGCATCGCGTTTGTCTTCAAAACCTCCGGCGGCATCGCGGTGCTGTTCGGGCTGGCGATTTTCCAGGCACTGCTGGTGATGAGCACCAGCGTTCCCGTGCTGCGCAAGATCCGCGCGAACGGCCTGGATGTCTTGGATACGGAATCGAAGGGTTGAGCTGACCTAAATGACTCAGACGACGACCGTGCTCGCCGCCGAAGAGGGTGGCGCCGCCATCCACGTCGGCCACCACACCATGGTGTTCGAGCTGTTCGGGATGACGTTCAACGGCGACACCATCCTGGCCACCGCGATCACCGCGGTGATCGTGATCGCCCTGGCGTTCGTGCTGCGGGCCAAGGTCACCTCGACCGGCGTGCCCGGCGGTGTGCAGCTGTTCTGGGAGGCCCTCACCATCCAGATGCGCGGGCAGATCGAGAGCGCGATCGGAATGAAGGTGGCGCCGTTCGTGCTGCCGCTGGCGGTGACGATCTTCGTCTTCATCCTGATCTCCAACTGGCTGGCGGTGCTGCCGCTGCAATACGGCGGACCGGACGGCGCCGCGGCCGAGTGGTACAAGCCGCCGGCCTCCGACATCAACTTCGTGTTGGCGCTCGCCCTGTTCGTGTTCGTCTGCTACCACGCGGCCGGCATCTGGCGGCGCGGCATCATCGGCCACCCGGTCAAGGTGGTCAAGGGGCACGTCGCCCTGCTGGCGCCGATCAACATCGTCGAGGAACTCGCCAAGCCGATCTCGCTGGCCCTCCGTCTTTTCGGCAACATCTTCGCCGGCGGCATCCTGGTCGCGCTGATCGCGATGTTCCCCTGGTACATCCAGTGGGCACCCAATGCGATCTGGAAGACCTTCGACCTGTTCGTCGGCCTGATCCAGGCCTTCATCTTCTCGCTGCTGACGATCCTGTACTTCAGCCAGTCGATGGAGTTGGACCACGAAGACCATTAAGCGCACTGATCCGAATATCTGACATCTGTAACTGCACGACACGAACCTCTGGCGGCACAGCCACCAGTTATCAAGGAGGATAAAAGGAATGGAACTCGACCCCAACGCCCTCATCACCGCCGGCGCGCTGATCGGTGGCGGTCTGATCATGGGTGGCGGCGCCATCGGCGCCGGTATCGGTGACGGTATCGCGGGTAACGCGCTGATCTCCGGCATCGCCCGGCAGCCCGAGGCCCAGGGCCGCCTGTTCACCCCGTTCTTCATCACCGTCGGTCTGGTGGAGGCCGCGTACTTCATCAACCTGGCCTTCATGGCGCTGTTCGTCTTCGCCACCCCGGGCCTGCAGTAGTCCATCAGCATGGGTGAATTGACACTCCTCGCCGCGGAGGAAGGCGGTGGGGGCCAGAGCAACTTCCTGGTCCCCAACGGCACCTTCTTCGCCGTGCTGATCATCTTCCTGATCGTGCTCGGCGTGATCGCGAAATGGGTTGTGCCTCCGGTGGGCAAGGTGCTGGCAGAGCGGGAAGCGATGCTGGCCAAGACCGCCGCCGACAATCGGAAGTCAGCCGAGCAGGTGGCCGCGGCGCAGGCCGACTACGACGAGGCGATGGCCGGGGCGCGTACCGAGGCATCGGCAATCCGTGACCAGGCGCGGGCCGCCGGTCGCGAGGTGGTCGACGCCAAGCGTGCCGAGGCCAACTCCGAAGTGGCCGAGAATGTGCGCCGGGCCGACGAGCAGCTCGCTGCCCAGAGTGCCGAGGTGCGGTCCGGGCTGGAGTCGTCCGTCGACGGGCTCTCGCAGACCCTGGCCAGCCGAATTTTGGGCGTCGACGTGAAATCAGGTGGGACGCAGTAGATGTCGATATTTATCGGGCAGCTGATCGGCTTTGCCGTCATCGCATTCATCATCATCAAGTGGGTGGTGCCGCCGGTGCGGAGCCTGATGCAGAAGCAACAGGAAGCCGTGCGGGTCGCGCTCGCCGAGAGCGCCGACGCGGCGAAGAAGCTCGCCGATGCCGATGAGATGCATGCCAAGGCACTGGCCGACGCCAAGGCCGAATCGGCCAAGGTGACGGATGAAGCCTCGCAGGACTCTGAGCGGATCGCCGCTCAGCTGGCCGAGCAGGCCGGCACCGAGGCCGAGCGGATCAAGGCGCAGGGCACACAGCAGATTCAGCTGATGCGCCAGCAGCTCATCCGCCAGCTGCGGACAGGTCTGGGATCGGAGTCGGTGGCCAAGGCCGACGCTCTGGTTCGGGCGCACGTCGCCGACCCGGCCGCGCAGGCGGCCACCGTCGACCGGTTCCTGGACGAGCTCGACCAGATGGCGCCGTCGCCCTTCGTCATCGACACCGCCGCGACGGCCACGCTTCGCGCGGCCAGCCGTGAGTCGCTGGCGATCGTCGTCGACAAGTTCGATTCGGTGGCCGGCGGTCTGGATGCCGATGCGCTGACCAAGCTCGCCGACGAGCTGTCGTCGGTGGCCAAGGTGCTGCTCGCGGAAACGGCGCTGGCCAAGCATCTGGCCGAGCCGACCGACGACGCCGCCGGCAAGGTGCGGCTGCTCGAGCGCGTGCTGTCCGGCAAGGTCGGCAACACCGCACTGGACCTGCTGCGGACGGCCGTCTCGCAGCGCTGGTCTGTCGAGTCGAACCTGGTCGACGCCATCGAACACACCGCACGTCTGGCGCTGCTCAAGCGCGCCGAGACCGCCGGTGAGGTCGACGAGGTGGAGGACCAGCTGTTCCGGTTCGGCCGCCTGCTCGACGCCGAACCCAAACTCTCGGCTCTGCTGAGTGACTACACGAACCCGGCCGACGGCCGTATCGCTTTGCTGGACAAGGTGATCAGCGGCAGCGCCGGCGTGAACGGGACGGCAGCGGCGCTGCTGGCCCAGACGGTGGGGCTGCTGCGCGGTGAGCGCGCCGACGAAGCCGTCATCGACCTCGCCGAGCTCGCAGTGGCCCGCCGCGGAGAGGTGGTCGCCCACGTGACCGCCGCGGCCGACCTCAACGATGCCCAGCGGACCCGGTTGTCGCAGGTGCTGACCCGCATCTACGGCCACCCGGTGTCGGTCCAGCTGCACGTCGACCCGGAACTGCTCGGTGGTCTGTCGATCACCGTCGGTGACGAGGTGATCGACGGCTCCATCTCGTCCCGACTGGCCGCCGCCGCGACCCAGCTCCCGGACTGATAACCCCCGATACCCCAGGACCACCCCAAAGATCTAGGTAGGAAGACGAAAAACCATGGCAGAGTTGACAATCTCGGCTGCTGATATCGAAGGTGCCATCGAGGATTACGTATCCTCGTTTTCCGCCGACACCGAGCGCGAAGAGATCGGCACCGTCGTCGACGCCGGTGACGGCATCGCTCACGTCGAGGGCCTGCCCTCGGTCATGACCCAGGAGCTCCTCGAGTTCCCGGGCGGTGTGCTGGGCGTGGCGCTGAACCTCGACGAGCACAGCGTCGGCGCCGTGATTCTGGGTGAGTTCGAGAAGATCGAAGAGGGCCAGCAGGTCAAGCGCACCGGCGAGGTGCTCTCGGTGCCGGTCGGTGACGCGTTCCTCGGCCGCGTCGTCAACCCGCTCGGTCAGCCGATCGACGGCCAGGGCGACATCGAGGCCGAAGAGCGTCGTGCCCTTGAGCTGCAGGCCCCCTCGGTGGTGCAGCGCCAGAGCGTCTCCGAGCCGCTGCAGACCGGTATCAAGGCCATCGACGCCATGACCCCGATCGGCCGCGGCCAGCGTCAGCTGATCATCGGTGACCGCAAGACCGGTAAGACCGCCGTCTGCGTCGACACCATCCTCAACCAGCGTGAGGCCTGGGAGACCGGCGACCCGAAGCAGCAGGTGCGCTGCGTGTACGTCGCCGTCGGCCAGAAGGGTTCCACCATCGCCAGCGTGAAGCGTGCGCTGGAAGAGGGCGGCGCCATGGAGTACACCACCATCGTCGCGGCCCCCGCCTCGGACGCCGCCGGCTTCAAGTGGCTGGCCCCCTACACCGGTTCGGCCATCGGCCAGCACTGGATGTACAACGGCAAGCACGTCCTGATCGTCTTCGACGACCTGACCAAGCAGGCCGAGGCCTACCGCGCCATCTCGCTGCTGCTGCGCCGCCCGCCGGGCCGTGAGGCGTACCCGGGTGACGTGTTCTACCTGCACTCGCGTCTGCTGGAGCGTTGCGCGAAGCTCTCCGACGAGCTCGGCGGCGGCTCGATGACCGGCCTGCCGATCATCGAGACCAAGGCCAACGACATCTCGGCCTACATCCCGACCAACGTCATCTCGATCACCGACGGTCAGTGCTTCCTGGAGTCCGACCTGTTCAACCAGGGTGTCCGCCCGGCCGTCAACGTCGGTGTGTCGGTGTCCCGCGTCGGTGGCGCCGCTCAGATCAAGGCGATGAAAGAGGTCGCGGGCTCGCTGCGTCTGGATCTGTCGCAGTACCGCGAGCTCGAAGCCTTCGCGGCCTTCGCCTCGGACCTGGACGCCGCCTCCAAGGCCCAGCTGGACCGCGGTGTGCGTCTGGTCGAGCTGCTCAAGCAGGCGCAGTACAGCCCGCTGGCCGTCGAGGACCAGGTTGTCTCGATCTTCCTCGGCACCCAGGGCCACCTGGATTCGGTCCCCGCCGAGGACGTCTCGCGCTTCACCGACGAGCTGCTGGAGCATGTGAAGGCCAGCCACGGCGACATCCTCAAGGGCATCAAGGAGTCCAAGAAGCTCTCCGAAGAGAACGAGGAGAAGCTGGTCTCGGTCATCAACGAGTTCAAGAAGGGCTTCGCGGCCTCCGACGGCAGCTCCGTTGTCGCCAAGGACGCCGAAGCCGAGGCCCTGGACCCCGAGGACCTTGAGAAGGAATCGGTCAAGGTCCGCAAGCCGGCTCCCAAGAAGGCCTAGGTAACCAATGGCAGCCACACTTCGCGAGCTACGCGGGCGTATCCGCTCGGCTTCGTCGATCAAGAAGATCACGAAGGCGCAGGAGCTGATCGCCACGTCGCGGATCGCCAAGGCACAGGCCCGAGTCGACGCGGCTCGGCCCTACGCCACCGAAATCACCAACATGCTCACCGAGCTCGCCGGTGCGAGCGCGCTGGATCACCCGCTGCTCGTGGAGCGGGCGAACCCCAAGCGGGCCGGTGTGCTGGTGGTGTCCTCGGACCGCGGTCTCTGCGGCGGTTACAACGCCAACGTGCTGCGCCGGGCCGAAGAACTGTTCTCGCTGCTGCGAGAAGAGGGCAAGAACCCGGTGCTCTACGTCGTCGGCCGGAAAGCGCTGGGCTACTACAGCTTCCGGCAGCGGACGGTGACCGAGTCGTGGACCGGCTTCTCCGAGCGGCCCACCTACGAGGACGCCAAGGCGATCGCCGACACCTTGGTGACGGCGTTCATGTCCGGTGCTGACGACGAGGGCGACGACGCGGGCGCCGACGGCATCTTGGGCGTCGACGAACTGCACATCGTGTCCACCGAGTTCCGGTCCATGCTGTCGCAGACCGCCAATGCGCTACGTATCGCGCCGATGGTCGTCGAGTACGTCGGCGAGGTGGAGACCGGTCCGCACACGCTGTACTCGTTCGAGCCGAGCGCCGAGACCCTGTTCGACGCGCTGTTGCCGCGCTACATCGCGACGCGGGTGTACGCCGCGCTGCTGGAGGCCGCGGCCTCGGAGTCGGCATCGCGCCGGCGCGCCATGAAGTCGGCCACCGACAACGCCGACGAACTGATCAAGGGCCTCACGCTCGCGGCCAACCGCGAACGTCAGGCACAGATCACTCAGGAAATCAGCGAGATCGTGGGCGGCGCCAACGCGCTGGCCGATGCGCGATAGCCGGACAAAGACGAAAGCCTCGTAGGAAAGCGAAGAGAGAATGACTGCTACTGCAGAAAAGACGGCGGGCCGCGTAGTCCGCATCACCGGCCCGGTGGTGGACGTGGAGTTCCCGCGCGGCTCGGTGCCCGAACTGTTCAACGCCCTGCACGCCGACATCAGCTACGGCGCGCTGGCCAAGACCCTGACGCTTGAGGTCGCCCAGCACCTCGGCGACAACCTGGTGCGTTGCATCTCGATGCAGCCCACCGACGGCCTGGTGCGTGGCGCCGACGTCAGCGACACCGGTGCCTCGATCTCGGTGCCCGTCGGCCACGACGTCAAGGGCCACGTGTTCAACGCCCTCGGCGACTGCCTGGACGAGCCCGGCTACGGCAAGGACTTCGAGCACTGGTCGATTCACCGCAAGCCGCCGGCCTTCGCCGACCTGGAGCCCCGCACCGAGATGCTGGAGACCGGTCTGAAGGTCGTCGACCTGCTCACCCCGTACGTGCGTGGTGGCAAGATCGCCCTGTTCGGTGGCGCCGGTGTGGGTAAGACGGTTCTGATCCAGGAGATGATCAACCGTATCGCCCGTAACTTCGGTGGTACCTCGGTGTTCGCCGGCGTGGGTGAGCGCACCCGCGAGGGCAACGACCTGTGGGTCGAGCTCGCCGACGCCAACGTGCTCAAGGACACCGCGCTGGTGTTCGGCCAGATGGACGAGCCGCCAGGCACTCGTATGCGTGTGGCCCTGTCGGCGCTGACCATGGCCGAGTGGTTCCGCGACGAGGCGAACCAGGACGTGCTGCTGTTCATCGACAACATCTTCCGGTTCACCCAGGCCGGTTCCGAGGTGTCGACCCTGCTGGGTCGTATGCCTTCGGCCGTGGGTTACCAGCCGACGCTGGCCGACGAGATGGGTGAGCTGCAGGAGCGCATCACCTCGACGCGTGGCCGCTCCATCACCTCGATGCAGGCCGTGTACGTGCCCGCCGATGACTACACCGACCCGGCGCCGGCCACCACGTTCGCCCACCTGGACGCCACCACCGAGCTTTCGCGTGCGGTGTTCTCCAAGGGCATCTTCCCGGCGGTGGACCCGCTGGCGTCGTCCTCGACGATCCTGCACCCGAGCATCGTCGGCGACGAGCACTACCGCGTCGCCCAGGAAGTCATCCGAATCCTGCAGCGCTACAAGGACCTTCAGGACATCATCGCCATCCTCGGTATCGACGAGCTGTCGGAAGAGGACAAGGTGCTGGTGTACCGCGCCCGCAAGATCGAGCGTTTCCTGAGCCAGAACATGATGGCGGCCGAGCAGTTCACCGGTCAGCCTGGTTCGACCGTGCCGCTCAAGGAGACCATCGAGGCCTTCGACAAGCTGGCCAAGGGCGAGTTCGATCACCTGCCCGAGCAGGCGTTCTTCCTCATCGGTGGTCTGGACGACCTGGCGAAGAAGGCCGAAAGCCTCGGCGCGAAGCTGTGATGAACTCGGTAGACGTGCGACTGCGAGAGGTGGTGTGACATGGCTGATTTGAACGTCGAGATCGTTGCCGTCGAGCGTGAGCTCTGGTCCGGCACCGCTACGTTCGTCTTCACCCGGACCACCGCCGGTGAGATCGGCATCCTGCCGCGCCACATTCCGTTGGTGGCGCAGCTCGTCGACGACGCGATGGTTCGAGTCGAGCGTGAGGGCGAGGACGATCTGCGTATCGCCGTCGACGGCGGTTTCCTCTCCGTGACGGAGGAGACGGTCCGGATTCTGGTGGAGAACGCTCAGTTCGAATCCGAGATCGATGCCGACTCGGCCAAGCGTGACGCCGAGTCCGACGACGAGCAGACAGCGGCATGGGGTCGGGCACGCCTGCGTGCTCTCGGCCAGATCGACTGACGACTAGAGACGACAGATGAGCGCGCCCATGATCGGCATGGTCGCGCTCATCTGCGTTTTGCTACTGATGGTCGGAGCGCTGAGCTACCGGCTGTGGAAGCTACGGCAGGTCGGCGGAACGGCGGCCATCCTGCGCGACTTTCCCGCGGTGGGCGGCCACGGCTGGCGTCACGGCGTGATGCGCTACCGCGGCGGCGAGGCCGGCTTCTACCGGCTGTCCAGCTTTCGGTGGTGGCCGGACCGACGACTGAGCCGGCGCGGGCTGGAAGTGGTCTCGCGCCGTGCCCCGCGTGGCGACGAGTTCGACATCATGTCCGATCAGATCGTGATCCTCGAACTGCGCGACACGAGTCCCGAACGCCGGCAGGGTTATGAGATCGCCCTGGACCGCGGTGCCCTGACCGCGTTCACCTCGTGGCTGGAATCGCGGCCGTCACCGCGGGCGCGCCGCCGGACTTACTGATCCTTACCGGGCTGCCAGAGCACGTCGCCGTCCGGGTTCGCGACCCGCGACAAGATGAACAACAGATCCGAGAGCCGGTTGAGGTACTTGGCCGGCAGGACGCTCACCGAGTCGCCATGTTCCTGCACAGCAATCCAGGCTGCTCGTTCGGCCCGCCGCGCCACGGTCCGGGCGACATGCAAAAGCGCGGACAGTGCAGTGCCGCCGGGCAAGATGAACGAGTTCAGCGCCGGCAGCGCTTCGTTGAACTCGTCGCACCACTTCTCAAGCCGGTCGATGTACGCCTGGGAGATCCGCAGCGGCGGGTACTCCGGGTTTTCGACCACCGGCGTGGACAGGTCGGCGCCGGCATCGAACAGGTCGTTCTGAATCTGGCGCAATACCGCCATAATTTGCTGGCTCGGTTCGCCGAGGGCCACCGCGACGCCGATGGCGGCGTTGGCTTCATCACAGTCGGCGTAGGCCGTCAACCTCGAGTCGTTCTTCGACACCCGGCTGAAGTCACTGAGCCCGGTCGTGCCGTCGTCGCCGGTGCGGGTGTAAATACGCGTGAGATGCACTGCCATATCTGAACCGTACCGGGCTTGAAGGCATCCGGCTTGGGCTCACCGGATCTGTGCGAGCAGTCGGAAACTCGACGGCGGGCTGTTTACACTAACCGGCGTGAGCGAGCGATTCTTGGTGACCGGCGGCAATCGGTTATCAGGTGAAGTTGCTGTCGGTGGCGCGAAGAACAGTGTGCTGAAACTGATGGCTGCCTCATTGCTGGCCGAGGGAACGAGCACGATCACCAACTGTCCCGACATCCTCGACGTGCCCCTGATGGCAGAGGTGTTGCGGGGGTTGGGCGCCACGGTGGAGCTCGACGGCGACACCGTGCGGATCACATCTCCGGACGAGCCCAAATACGACGCCGATTTCGCCGCGGTTCGCCAGTTCCGCGCATCGGTGTGTGTGCTGGGCCCACTGGTCGGCCGGTGCAAGAAGGCCAGAGTTGCCCTTCCCGGCGGTGACGCGATCGGATCGCGGCCGCTGGACATGCACCAGGCTGGGCTGCGGCAATTGGGCGCGACCTGCAATATCGAGCACGGCTGTGTGGTGGCCGAGGCCGATCATCTGCGGGGCGCGGAGATTCAGCTCGAGTTCCCCTCGGTGGGGGCGACCGAGAACATCCTGATGGCGGCGGTGCTGGCCGAGGGCGTCACGACGATCCACAACGCTGCGCGCGAACCCGACATTGTCGACATCTGCGCCATGCTCAACCAGATGGGCGCCAAGGTGACCGGCGCCGGAACCTCGACGCTGACCATCACCGGCGTCGACCGGCTGTATCCCACGGAGCATCGGGTGATCGGCGACCGGATCGTGGCGGCCACCTGGGGGATCGCGGCAGCGATGACCCGAGGTGACATCTCGGTGACGGGGGTGGACCCGCAACATCTGCAGTTGGTCCTGCACAAGCTGCACGACGCCGGTGCCACGGTGACGCAGAACGACAACGGATTCCGGGTGGTCCAGTACGAGCGGCCGAAAGCGGTCAACGTGGCGACGCTGCCGTTTCCGGGCTTCCCGACGGATTTGCAGCCGATGGCGATCGGGTTGGCGGCGATCGCCGACGGCACCTCGATGATCACCGAGAACGTGTTCGAAGCCAGGTTCCGGTTCGTCGAGGAGATGATCCGGCTCGGCGCCGACGCGCGTACCGATGGTCATCACGCAGTGGTGCGCGGAATCCCGCAGCTGTCGAGCGCCCCGGTGTGGTCATCGGACATCCGGGCCGGCGCCGGATTGGTCCTTGCGGGCTTGGTCGCGGACGGGGAGACTGAAGTTCACGACGTTTTTCACATCGATCGGGGCTACCCGTTGTTCGTGGAAAACCTCGTGAGTCTGGGTGCGGAGATCGAAAGAGTAGGCGCGTAGGCGGATCGCGACAGCGTGGTCTGCAGCCGGAAACGGCTTTGACCAGGCGATTTGACGTCGCGACGGCGCTAAGGCTAATCTTTTGAAGTCGCCGCGGAGCGGATGAAACAAGCCGGACCAGAGCGACTTGACAAGGCAGCCGGAGCGAGATTAGGCTGGCGGGGTTGCCCCAAATCGGGGTCAACCAAAAATCAGGTCTGTTGTTTGAGAACTCAATAGTGTGTTTGGTGGTTTTTGTTTGTTGTTTTGGCCGCGCTCTTTTTCCCGTTTAGGGTGTGGCTTGTTTTTTGATGCCAGTTTTTGGTGTCTTTTGTTTGTGATCGGATTTTTCTGATTCGAATTCTGCCTGTCGTTGGATGGGAAGTTTTTGTTTGGAGAGTTTGATCCTGGCTCAGGACGAACGCTGGCGGCGTGCTTAACACATGCAAGTCGAACGGAAAGGCCCTTCGGGGTACTCGAGTGGCGAACGGGTGAGTAACACGTGGGTGATCTGCCCTGCACTTTGGGATAAGCCTGGGAAACTGGGTCTAATACCGGATAGGACCACGCGCTTCATGGTGTGTGGTGGAAAGCTTTTGCGGTGTGGGATGGGCCCGCGGCCTATCAGCTTGTTGGTGGGGTAATGGCCTACCAAGGCGACGACGGGTAGCCGGCCTGAGAGGG
>NZ_MBEJ01000128.1 GCF_001953975.1 Mycobacterium sp. NS-7484 | reverse complement strand
TGCTTCGTCGGTGATGTCGGTGCCCACGGAGACTGCCCGACGGCCCAGATCGGTGACCTGCTTGGCCACCTCGTCGACGCGTCGCTGGAGGCTTACGGCAAGGTCGACGTCCTGATCAACAACGCGTTCCGAGTGCCGTCGATGAAACCGTTCGCCAACACCACCTTCGAGCACATGCGCGATGCCATCGAGCTGACGGTGTTCGGCGCGCTGCGGATGGTGCAGGCCTTCACGCCGGCCCTGGCCCAGAGCAAGGGCTCTGTCGTCAACGTGAACTCCATGGTGGTCCGCCACTCACAGGCCAAATACGGGGCGTACAAGATGGCCAAGTCGGCCCTGCTGGCCATGTCGCAGACCCTGGCCACCGAGTTGGGTGACCAGGGAATCCGGGTGAATTCTGTTCTGCCCGGCTATATCTGGGGCGGCACGTTGGAGAGCTACTTCACCCACCAGGCCGGCAAGTACGGCACCACCGTCGAGGAGATCTACAAGGCGACGGCGGCGTCGTCCGACCTCAAGCGGCTGCCGACCGAAGACGAGGTGGCCTCGGCCATCCTGTTCATGGCCAGTGATCTGTCCAGTGGTATCACCGGCCAGGCTCTGGATGTGAACTGTGGGGAGTTCAAGGCATGAGCGCGACCCGCGAAGGCGACGACGAGTGAGGATCGCAGCGAGGTACGAGCGAGGACCGGAGCGAGAAGGAGTCGAGCCATGAGTAGCGCCCGGACGAACGTGGGCACCATCGAGGATCTGCACGCCTCGGCCACAAAGGCCTGCGGCCTGGAGGATTTCGGCTCCGACGACGACAACTACCTCGAAGCGCTCGGGGTGTTGCTGGAGTCTTATCAGCGCGACGCCGATCTGACCGAGCTCGGCAGCAAGATGCAGCGCTTCTTCACCCGTAACGCGCTGGTGGCCCGGCTTGTCTCGGAGGCCGCGTTCAAGCAGTACCCGCAGCATGTCGACGTACCGATCGAGCGGCCGATCTTCGTCACCGGTCTGCCGCGCACCGGGACTACGGTGATCCACCGGTTGCTGGCGGCAGACCCGATGCACCAGGGCCTTGAGATGTGGCTGGCGGAGTTCCCACAGCCGCGGCCGCCGCGCGAAACCTGGCCGGACAACCCGGTATTCAGCGCACTCGATGCCCAGTTCAAGAAGGCTCACGAAGAGAACCCGGATTACACGGGTCTGCACTACATGACCGCCGATGAGGTCGAGGAGTGCTGGCAGTTGCTGCGCCAGTCGTTGCACTCGGTGTCCTACGAGACGCTGGCCCATGTGCCGACCTACTCGCAGTGGCTGGCGCGGCAGGACTGGACCAAACCGTATCAACGGCACCGCCGCAACCTGCAGTTGATCGGTCTCAACGAGCCCGAAAAGCGCTGGGTGCTCAAGAATCCCAGCCATCTGTTCGCCCTCGATGCGCTGTTCGCGACGTATCCGGACGCCTTGGTGGTCCAATGCCACCGCCCGGCGGAGACGATCATGGCCTCGATGTGCTCACTGTCTCAGCACACCACCGAGGGCTGGTCCAATACGTTCACCGGAAACGTGATCGGCGAAGACGCCATGGAGACCTGGTCGCGCGGGCTGGAGTTGTTCAACGCCGAACGGGCCAAGCATGATTCGGCCCAGTTCTGCGACGTGGACTATTTCGAGTTCATCAAAGATCCGGTCGGCGCGGTCGAGGGTATCTACCGCACGTTCGGCCTGGATTTCACCGACGCCGCGCGACAGGCGATCGTCGACAGTCACACGGCCAGCCAACAGGGGCCGCGTGCACCGAAACACACGTACTCACTGGCCGATTACGGATTGACCGCCGAGACGGTCAAGGAGCGGTTCAAGGGCCTCTAGTCCTCCCGCGAACAGACATAAACCCGTAGCTTTTCACGCAGAAAGCTACGGGTTTATGTCTGCTCGCGGAGGAAAGTCAGCCGTCGCCCGGGGAGGGGGCGCTGGAGATCTCCTCCAGACACCCCTCGGCGACGGCATGTTTGATGCTGTCGGTCAGCCGAGGGCAGGACCGAGCCCGGGCCGGATCGCCACCGGAGGCCCGGATCTCTTCGAATGTTGCGCAGCGCTGCACTGCTTCGGAATTCCACTGCACCGAGGTGTGTTCGGCGCTGAGCTTTTTCACCTGCACCGACACGTGACAGAACCGGCAGTCCACCGACACCAGGCCGGACGTCAGATAGCGCTCGCGATCGCGGGCACTGGCCTCCCGCACGGCGGCGGCGCGGGCCGGGTCGGATGCGAAATCCGGTGCCTTGGACCACGTTCCAGAGGACGGCCCACCGCCGTGTGAGTGGTGCTCGTCGTCGTCGTGGCCACCGTGGAGCAGCAGCATCGAGCGGGCCATCTGGTCCACATCGGGGGTCTCGACCCGCTCGTTGCGTGCTGCCATCAGCTCGACTGCTCCGCCGATTCCTTCTGCGCGGCTTGGATCTTGAGGTTCTCCTCGACCTCCACATGCCACTTCTCGTTGGCCGCGGTGGTGTCGATCTCCATCTCGAACCGGTCGGTCATATCAGATGTCACGTCCGCCACATCTACATAAAACTGCTGATACCAGCGGCGCATCTGGTAGACCGCGCCGTCCTCTTCGACCAGCAACGGATTGTCGATGCGGGTCTTGTGCTTCCAGATCTCGACATCCTGGAGGAAGCCCTTGGAAACGCCGTCGGTGAACGCCACCGCGAGCTTCTCGGTGGTCTTGTCGTCGAGTCCCTTGGGCTTCTCGACGATCACGCCCCACTGCAGCACGAACGAATCCTGGGTGACCGGGTAGTGGCAGTTGATCAGGATCGACTCGGCCTTGAAGCCGCCGTAGTTGTTGTGCAGCCAGTTGATCATGAAGGACGGGCCGAAGTACGACGCCTCGGAGTCGAGGTGGGCCTCACCGTAGGTGGTGCCCATGTCGCTGATGTCGGGCCGGCCGACATTGTGCAGGTACTGCGAGGCGATGTGGCCCTCGAAGACGTTCTTGAAGTACGTCGGCAGGCCGTAGTGGATGTAGAAGAAGTGCGCCATGTCGGTGACGTTGTCGATGATCTCGCGGCAGTTGCTGCCTTCGATGAGCATCGTGTTCCACTTCCAGTCCGTCCACTCGCCGCTGGACCACTCCGGGATCTCGGGGATCCGGACTTCTTCGGCCGGTGGGTTGCCTTCGTGGTCGTGCCAGACGAACAGCAGGCCACCACGCACGTCGGTGTGCCAGGCCCGGGTGCGGGCCAGCCGGGGGGTGCGCTTGGCGTAGGGGACGAGCTTGCACTTGCCGTCGCCGCCCCAGCGCCAGTCGTGGAACGGGCAGGCCACCTCGTCGCCCTTGATCGTGCCTTGCGACAGGTCACCGCCCATGTGGCGGCAGTAACCGTCGAGGATCTTCAGATCGCCCTTGGAGTCGGCGAACACGACCAGCTTGGTGCCGAATGCCTCGATGGCGTGCGGCTGACCGTCCTGGTAATCCTTGACCGGTCCCAGGCAGTGCCAACCCCGCGCGTAGCGGTCTGGCAGGGCGCCGGTGTCGATCTCTCTGATGCCGGCATGTTCGGTAGTCACGGTGGGCCTCCCGTATCTGTGCTCTCTAACTAGAACACGTTACAGTTTTTCGGTCCCTTCTGGCAATCACCAGGGCGTGACCTGCGGCATACCCTTAGTGAGCGTGGGCTACTCCCGCTCCGGAAGACCGTTGCGCAGAGCAATCTGTTGCATGCGGCCGACGGCGGCCACTGTCTGCGGAGACACCGGATCGTCGGGGTTGCTGTCGAATTCCAGGCGCACCACCGCGCGGCCCTGGGTGTACATCAGCAATGTCACCGCCTTCGAGTTGTCGGGTGCCATCCCCGAGATCACGGTGCCGCCCGAGCCGATCGGTACCGGCTGCGGCGGGCCCCCGGTCACCATGGTGCTTACGGCCGCGGACGCCTGCTTGAGCGTGGCCGAGGCGGTCTCCGCATCCGGGTAGATCAGGACGGTGTCCGCGATGGCCCGGGTGTCATCGGCATTGACGAACAGGGCGCTGGCCCCGTCCTGACCGTCCGGGTTGTTCTTGGTGGACCGCGCGCTGAAGACTTCCGGCGGGATGCTCACGTCCTCGGCCTGCAGGAGCAGGTAGCTGTAGTCGAACGCCTGTGATTTCGGCGACTTGGTCGCCGTCGTGCTCGACGACGGGGGTGGCGTGGCCACCCACGGGGAGGTCGGCGAATCGGCGGACGGGGTGCAGGCGCCGGCCGTGCCGACGACGGCTGCGGCGAAACCGATGGTGAGCAGTGATCTGAGGCGAACGGTTGTCGTGGGCGGCATAGTTACTGTTCAAGGGTACTCGTCGCCGCGCCGACGCCGATTTCCTGCGGTATATCTGGACGATGCCGCTGTTTTCCTTCGAGGGCCGCGCGCCCGTGGTCGACCCCACCGCATTCGTGGCCCCGACGGCGACCTTGATCGGTGATGTGACGGTCGAGGCCGGTGCCTCGGTGTGGTTCAACGCCGTGCTGCGAGCCGATTTCGCGCCGATTGTGATCCGGCAGGGAGCCAACGTTCAGGACGGTTCGGTGCTCCATGCGCCACCGGGCATCCCGGTCGATATCGGACCCGGCGCCACCGTGGCCCACATGTGCGTGGTGCACGGCGTGCATGTCGGTGAGGAGGCGTTGATCGCCAACCACTGCACGGTGCTGGACGGCGCGGTGATCGGCCGGCGCAGCCTGATCGCCGCACATTCACTGGTGATCGGCGGCACCAAGATCCCCGACGAGGTGCTCGTGACCGGCGCACCCGCGAAGATCCGCGGACCGATCGCCGGTACCGGTGCGCAGACGTGGGTGCAGACGAATCCAGCGGCGTACCGCGAGTTGGCGCAGCGCTACCTGACGGGCCTCACCGAGCTCTAGCTTGGTTGCGGCCCGTCAGCTCAGTCCTGCCAGCCGGAGTGGATGTAGGTGTCGGCGAACCGCTTGAGTGAATCCTGTTTCTTCTCCAGCGGGGCATCGAAGCCCAGGCCTTCCAACATCCACGGAATGACGATGTTGTCGGTGATGCCGGCCGCGGCCAGCTCACGGTGCCCGTCGAGGTCGAACTTGTCGATGCACACCGCCTGGAATTCGAACGGCTCGTCAGCCCGGCCGTATTCGGCCCGCAGCGTGTTGATCGCCGTGACCGTCTCGGCCAATTGGGCGCAGGTCATCATCGCGGACGTCCAGCCGTCACCGACGCGGGCCGCCCGTTTGAGCGCCACCGGCGTGTGCCCACCGACGTAGAACGGCACCGGCGCCGACGGCGCAGGGCTCATCTGCAGGCGCTCGAAATCGTAGAAGTCGCCGTGGAACTCGACCATGCCGCCGCCGAGCACGAGTTTGAGGACCTCGATCATCTCGTCGACACGCGCGCCGCGCTTGGCGAACGGCACCCCGCACCACTCGAATTCCTCGGGAGCCCAACCGATCCCGACGCCGAAACCGAACCGGTTGTTCGTCAGGTTCGCCACCGAGCCGACCTGGCGGGCCAGCAGCAGCGGATTACGCGACCCAAGCTTCATCACGTTGGTGTAGAACCGCAACGTCGAGGTCACCGCCCCCATGGACGCCGCCGCGATCAGCGGGTCCACCCAGGGGGTTTCGGCATTCCACATCCGCGAACCATCCGGGGTGTACGGATAGTCCGCGGCCTGCTTCTCCATGTAGAACAGTGAGTCGGGCAGGGCGATCGAATCGAACCCGACTTCCTCGGCGGTGCGGGCCAACCCGGTCAGGTGCTCCAGTGGCCCCATGGCCACGCTGAGCGTGTACTTCATCTTCACCGGATCAGGCACCCGGCTTGGCCGAAGGCTTGTCGGGTTTGTCGGAAGAAACCACCCACATGGAGTAGTACTGTGCGCCACCGCCGTAGGCGTGGCCGAGTGCCTTGCGTGCACCCTCGACCTGGTGATCGCCACCCTTGCCCATCACCTGGATCGCCGATTCGGCGAAGCGGATCATGCCCGACGCGCCGATCGGATTCGAGCTCAACACGCCACCGGAGGGGTTGAACGGGATCTTGCCGCCGATGGCCGTCTCGCCGGCCTCGGTGAGCTTCCAGCCCTCGCCCTCGGCGGTGAAACCGAGGTTCTCCAGCCACATGGGCTCGTACCACGAGAACGGCACATAGACCTCGGCCACGTCGATCTCGTCGATGGGGCTGGTGATCCCGGCGTCGCGCCACAACGCGGCGGCCGCGTCGCGACCGGCCTGCGGGTTCACCTGATCGCGGCCGGAGTAGGCCAGCGGTTCGGTGCGCAGCGCGGTGGCGTGGATCCAGGCGACGGGATGACCGTCGGCGATCCGAGCGTCGGCCGCATCTTCGTTGCCGATCACCAGCGCGGCGGCACCGTCGGAGGACGGGCAGGTCTCGTCGAAACGGATCGGATCCCACAGCATCTGCGAGGCCATCACCTTCTCCAGGGTGATGTCGGGCTGATGCAGGTGCGCCAGGGGGTTCTTGGCACCGTTGAGCCGGTCCTTGACCGCCACCATCGCGCCGATGTGCTCGGGAGCGCCGGAGCGGCGGATGTAGGCCCGCACGTGCGGGGCAAAGTATCCACCGGCGCCCGCACCGACAGGCTTGGTGAACGGCACCGGAATGCTCAACGCCCACATGGCATTCGATTCCGACTGCTTCTCCCAGGCCATGGTCAGCACCCGGTTGTACTTACCCGACTTGACCAGGCTGGCGGCCACGATCGCGGTCGACCCGCCCACCGAGCCGGCGGTGTGCACGCGGATCAGCGGCTTGTTGGTGGCGCCGGTGGCGTCGGCCATGAACAGCTCGGGCATCATGACGCCCTCGAAGAAGTCGGGTGCCTTGCCGACCACCACGGCGTCGATGTCGTCCATCGTCGAGCCGGAGTCGGCCAGCGCCCGGTCGATGGCCTCACGGACCAGGCCGTTCATCGACACGTCCTGGCGTTTGGCGACGTACTTGGTCTGCCCGGTGCCCAGTACCGCAGCGAGTTGTGCCATGACTATTTACCCTCCAAGACCGCGACCAGATTCTGTTGCAGCGCAGCGCCACTGGTGGCGTGGGCCAGCACGCGCCCGGCCGAGCCGTTGAAGATGTGCTGTGCGGCGAAGCCGATACGTTCCAGGCCGGCCGAGAACATCGGATTCGCCGCCAGAGCGCCACCGGACGGATTCACCTTGGTGTTCGCGCCCAGACCGATCGCCTCGGTGAGGATCAGGTGCTGATGGGTGAACGGAGCGTAGATCTCGGCCACCTCGATCGAGCTGACGTCACCGCCGGCGGCGGCCTGGGCCGAGGCAGTCGTCGAGGTCGAGACGGTCAGATCGCGCGCGCCCAGCATCGGGGTTTCGATGCGATGCTCGAAACCGGTGATCCAGGCCGGGTTTTCGCGAAGCTCGCGGGCCCGGTCACCGGCAGCCAGCACGATGGCCGACGCGCCGTCGGTGATGGGGGCGATGTCGTGGCGACGCAGCGGGTCGGCGAAGAACGGACGGTCCAGCAGGTCCGAGACGGTTCCGGTGACTTCTTCCTTGTCGGTGCGGCCACCGGCGGCGTAGGAATCCAGTGCCACCTGGGCCATCTGCTCGGCCGTCCACTTGCCGGCGTCCAGCCCGAACCGGGCCTGAAGTCCGGCCATCGAGACGGCATCCGGCCACAACGGCGCGACGGTGTACGGGTCGGTCTGCAAGGCGAGCACGCGGCGCAGCACACCCGCCGAGGACTTGCCGAAACCGTAGACCAGCGCGGTGTCCACCTCGCCGGTGAGGATCTTGATGTAGGCCTCGTACAGCGCCCACGCTGCGTCCATCTCGACATGGGACTCGTTGATCGGCGGCACGGCGCCGATCGAGTCGATCGCGGAGATGAACGAGAAGGCCCGGCCGGCAAGGTAATCGGATGAGCCCGAGCACCAGAAACCGATGTCGGTCTGCTGCAGGCCGAGCTCCTCGTAGAGGCTGGCAAAACACGGCATCAGCATCTCGACGCCGTTGGTGGTGCCATCCGTGCGGCGCACATGCGGAGCATGCGCGAAACCGACGACGGCTACGTCACGAAATGTCATGAGTTCCCTTTACAGGTGGTGCTTGTAGCTGTCGTAGTCGGCGTCGGGCTCACCCGTCGGCCGGAAGTGCGAGATGTTGTCGATGCCGAGGCCCCACTCCTCCTGGGGTTTCCACACCGCCTCCACCCGCATGCCCATCCGCACCTCGGACGCGTCGATGTCGGTGACCAGGTGCAGGAACGGAATGTCGGCGCCGTCGAGCAGCACATACGCCGCGACATAGGGCGGCTTGATCCGCTGACCGGCGAACGGGATGTTGATGATCGCGAAGGTGGTGACGGTGCCCTTGTCGACCAACTCGACGAACTGGTCGAGCTCCTTGCCGGTGGCCGGATCGGCCTCTTTAGGCGGGAAGTACACCTTGCCCGAATCGCCGGAGCGGGCGCCCAGCAGCTTGCCCTCACGCAACCCGCGCAGGTACGTGCTCTCGGGCCGGGAGGCGGTGTGCTGGATCTCGATGGCCGACGGCACCACGAGCATGGTCACCGGATCGCGGTCATCCGAGCTTTCCGGTACGTCTTCGGGGGTGTCACCGAGGGAGAAGTACGCGATGTCGGTGATCGCGCCGACCGGCTCGTCGACCCAGTGCGCATGCACGCGGGCACCGGTGGCCAGCTCGCCTTCTGCTGCGTCGACCGCATGCAGCAACGGCGTATCAGCGCCGTCGAGCTTGATCAACGCCCAGGCGAACGGCCGGTCGAGCGGCTGGCCTTCCAGGGGCTCGGGCTGCCACGTCCACGACAGCACGGTGCCGACGCTGGCGACCGGGACGACCTCGGTCAATGCCTCGTAGGTGACCGGGTCATACTCAGCAGGTGGCACGTGCACGCGTCCGTCCGACCCGCGCACGCCGACGATCCGGCGCTCACGCAGGGCAGTGAAGAACTGACTGAGCAGAGGCCCAACTGAACGGGTGTAGTCAAACGACAGTTTCAGTGGCGCGGAAAGTGGCGGCTCACGGTGATCTGTCGAGGCCGGGCGGCTTTGGCTGGCTGTCACACATCGAGTAGAACAGGTTCTAAGAATCGTCGCAAGGACGTGTGGGAAGGTCATCTAAATGAAGCTCGGTTTGCAACTCGGTTACTGGGGCGCTCAGCCGCCGACCAACCACGCCGAACTCGTCGCCGCGGCCGAGGAAGCGGACTTCGACACCGTCTTCACCGCGGAGGCCTGGGGATCGGATGCCTACACCCCGCTGGCCTGGTGGGGACGCGAGACCACCCGCATGCGGCTGGGCACCTCGGTCATCCAGATGTCGGCCCGCACGCCGACGGCCTGCGCGATGGCCGCCTTGACGTTGGATCACCTCTCCGGCGGCCGCCACATCCTCGGTCTCGGCGTCTCGGGCCCGCAGGTGGTGGAGGGCTGGTACGGCGCGAAATTCCCCAAGCCGCTGGCCCGCACCCGCGAGTACATCGACATCCTGCGCCAGGTCTGGGCGCGCGAGGCGCCGGTGCGCAGCGACGGCCCGCACTATCCGCTGCCGCTGACCGGTGAGGGAACCACCGGGTTGGGCAAGAACCTCAAGCCGATCACCCACCCGCTGCGCGCGGACATCCCGGTGATGCTGGGCGCCGAAGGTCCCAAGAACGTTGCGCTGGCCGCCGAGATCGCCGACGGCTGGCTGCCGATCTTCTACTCGCCGCGCATCGCCGGGATGTACAACGAATGGCTGGACGAGGGGTTCGCCCGGCCCGGCGCCCGGCGCACCCGGGAGACCTTCGAGATCTGCGCGACCGCGCAGGTCGTGGTCACCGACGACCGGCCCGCGATCATGGAGCTGATGAAGCCGCACCTGGCGCTGTACATGGGCGGAATGGGTTCGGAGGACACGAATTTCCACGCCGAGGTCTATCGCCGCATGGGTTACGCCGAGGTCGTGGACGACGTCACCAAGCTGTTCCGCAGTGACCGCAAGGATGAAGCGGCCAAGATCATCCCGGACGAGCTGGTCGACGACTCCGCGATCGTGGGCAACCTCGATTACGTCAAGGAGCAGATCAAGGCGTGGGAGGCCTCCGGCGTCACGATGATGGTGGTCGGCGCCCGCTCCGTCGAGCAGATCAAGGACCTGGCCGCGTTGGTATAGGCCACGCCGACCCTTCCTGGCGACCGGTCTAGCCGAAATCCAACCGGACGATCGTCGGCTGTGCCGACCTCAACAACGGAAGCTGTTGCGCCGCCTGCAAAACTCCGTTGAAGATGCGCCCCCGACCGCGGGGGAGCGGCAGGTTCTGCACTGCCCGGACGCCGGGCACGGTGTCGACCAGGCCCGCTGCCTCGGACGGGGACATGTTGAAGGGCATGGGTGGCATCCGGTATTGCCGCGAGGTGCGTATCCCCTTGCGCGCCCACGCGGCAAGCCAAGCCGGCGGCAGGTCGAACATCATCTGACCGCCGGCGAATCGTTTCGCGCATGCACGAATCAGCCCCATCGCTTCTTCGGGCTCCAGATACATCAGGAGCCCCTCGGCCGTGACGAACACGCCGTCGCCTGGGTCCACCTCGTCCATCCAGCTGAAGTCCAGTGCCGACTGTGCGCAGACGGCCACGCGGTCCGAAGGCGGCAGGAGTTTGCGGCGTAGCTCGATCATCGGCGGTAAATCGACTGTCAGCCAGCGGAAATCATGTCCGACACCGGCCGTGTCGAGCCGATGGAAGCTGGTCTGGAACCCCTCTGCCAACGCCACCACCGTGGCTTTCGGATGGTCGCGTAGGTAGGCGCTCGTGGTCATGTCGAAGAGCAAGGCGCGCAGCGCCACGTCTTGGCGCCGAGGCGACCCGAACTTGGCGAAATCGCAATCGATCGAGTCGAACAACTGCACCGCCACGGGATCATCGATGATGCGGTCAGGACGCCTTGCCTCGTGCGCGCGCATCTGCAGCGTCAACAGGGCCGTCTCGGCGACGTCGCTCAGATCAACCGTGGCACGGGGAGCCGGTGACGAGTTCTCGATCACCGACCCGAACTTACCTCACCGGGCCGACCTCACACTCGGTCGCATTGGCCTCGGTCTGACGAGTAGACACTTCCTTGCAAGCTGTCTACTCGAGGTTCTAGATTTATGGCGTGAGTCACAGCGCTCCTGCCTCCGGGCCCTCGCAACACACTGTTGCCGGCACGGTGCTGACCATGCCGGTGCAGATCCGCACCGCCGAGCAACACATGGCGATGTTCTCGGTGGACGCCGCGGCCGCGCAGCGGATGATCGACTACAGCGGGCTGCAGGTCTACCGGTACCGGCCGCACCGCGCGATCGCCGTGCTGATGCTGATGCGCTACATCGACGGCGACCTGGGGCCGTACCTGGAGTACGGCACCAATGTGATGGTCAACCGGCCCGGCTCGCGCGAAACCGGCTTGCGCGGCTTCGGTTCGGCCGGCGCCTTCGTGCACCATCTGCCCGTCGACGGTGAGTTCACCCTGCAGGCCGGCCGGCAGATCTGGGGTTATCCAAAGGTCTTGGCGGACTTCGCCCTTCGTGAGGGCAAGCCGTTCGGCTTCGAGGTGAGCATCGACGGCCGGCTCGCGGTCGGTATGGAGTTCAAGCCCGGCCTGCCGGTGCCGTCGGCGTTCACCGCCAAACCGCAGGTGCAGTCCACCTACTCACATCTCGACGGGGTGTTGCGCGAAACCGAGGGGACGATGCGGCTTTCCGGTGTGCGCTACCGCCCGGGTGGGGTGCGAATCCGGCTGGGGGATCACCCCTACGCCGAGGAACTCGCCGCGCTGGGCCTGCCCAAGCGGGCGTTGCTGTCCGGCTCGGCCCGCAATGTGCAGATGACTTTCGCTGACGCCAAGGAGATTCCGTGACCCAGGTTCTGCTCAAGCCCGATGTCGATCTGACCAACGGCACGTTCTATGCCGACGGCGGCGCCCGCGAGGCCTACCGCTGGATGCGGGCGAATGAGCCGGTGTTCCGCGACCGCAACGGCCTGGCCGCGGCCACGACGTACGCCGCGGTGATCGATGCCGAACGTAACCCCGAGCTGTTCTCCAGCACCGGCGGGATCCGCCCGGACCAGCCGGGCATGCCGTACATGATCGACATGGACGATCCGGCACATGTGTTGCGGCGCAAGCTCGTCAACTCCGGATTCACCCGCAAACGCGTCATGGACAAGGTGCCGTCGATCACGAGCCTGTGCGACACCCTGATCGACGCGGTGTGTGAGAAGGGGGAGTGCGACTTCGTCCGCGACATCGCCGCGCCCCTGCCGATGGCGGTGATCGGCGACATGCTCGGAGTGCTGCCCACCGAACGGGACCTGTTGCTGCGGTGGTCCGATGAGCTGGTGTGCGGGCTGTCGTCGCACCTGGACGAGACGGCGATCACCAAGATCATGGAAACCTTCGCCGCCTATACCGCCTTCACCATGGAGGTGATCGCCAAACGGCGCGCAGAGCCCAACGACGATCTGTTCTCGATCCTGGTCAACGCCGAGGTCGAGGGGCAACGGATGTCCGACGACGAAATCGTCATGGAGACACTGCTGATCCTCATCGGCGGTGACGAGACCACCCGCCACACCCTCTCCGGCGGCACCGAGCAACTGCTGCGCCATCGTGACCAGTGGGAGACCTTGGTGGCGAACCGCGACGCGCTCCCCGGGGCGATCGAGGAGATGCTGCGCTGGACCTCACCGGTCAAGAACATGTGCCGCACCCTCACTGCTGACACCACATTCCACGGCACCGAGCTCAAAGCCGGCGAGAAGATCATGCTGATGTTCGAATCGGCCAACTTCGACGAGACGGTCTTCGAGAATCCCGACGAGTTCCGAATCGACCGGAATCCGAACAGCCACATGGCCTTCGGGTTCGGGACGCACTTCTGCCTGGGCAATCAGTTGGCCCGGCTGGAACTGCGGCTGATGATCGAGCGGCTACTCACCCGTCTGCCCGACCTGCGTCTGGCCGACGACGCGCCGTTGCCGTTGCGGCCGGCCAACTTCGTCAGCGGTCCGGAATCGATGCCGGTCGTGTTCACCCCGACCGCTCCGGTGGGAGCCTGACCGGCAGGTCCTGTGAATCCCTGTGTCCTACTTAAGTATCGGCTGTGCAAGCTGGTTCACAGGTTCCGCCTAGCTTGTCTAATTAGATAGTCTTTCGAAATCGGGGATGACGCGACGATCGAAGGGCGCACGCTATGGCACGACATTTACCTGGGCGAACACTGCTGGGCGGGATGCTGGTGAGCGGAGCGCTGCTGGCCGGTGCGGTGG